>CAYJAY010000012.1:0-57069 GCA_964368445.1 uncultured Oscillospiraceae bacterium | reverse complement strand
ACGACGCAAACTTCGAGATAGCAAAAGGCGAAATTGTTGTCCTCATAGGTCCGTCTGGTTGTGGTAAAACAACAACTCTTAAGATGATTAACAAGTTAATTCGCCCGACACAAGGTAAAATCTATATAGACGGTGAGGACATTACCGACAAAGACCCTATTGAACTACGCCGACACATTGGATACGTAATCCAACAAACGGGGCTTTTTCCTCACATGACGATAAAGGAAAACATTGAAGTAATTCCAAAGCTTCAAAAGGTTCCTGAAGAAGAGATAAACAAAACGACAAAAAAGCTTCTCGAGATGGTGGGGCTTGATTATGAGATGTACAGCGGAAGATATCCGGTACAACTTTCGGGAGGGCAAAACCAACGTATAGGCGTTGCTAGAGCGTTTGCAACCGACCCCGAAATTATTTTAATGGACGAGCCGTTTTCGGCGGTCGACCCAATAACAAGACATCAACTGCAAGATGAGCTTGTTAACTTGCAAGCAAAACTTAAAAAGACAATAGTTTTCGTAACCCATGACATGACCGAAGCGGTTAAGATTGCGGACAGAATCTGCATCATGAAAGAAGGGGATATAGTCCAATATGACACCCCCGAAAACATCTTGAAAAATCCAATAAACGAGTTTGTTTCTACGTTTGTCGGGCGCAACCGTATCTGGAGCAATCCCGAATATATAAGGGCAAAAGATATAATGGTTACTACCCCCGTAACGACGTTTATGGAGGTTCCGATATTAAAGGCCATTGAGAACATGAGGCTTAGAAAGGTTGACAGAATACTTGTTTTAAACGACCAGAACAAGTTTATAGGAGTTGCAACGGCCATTGACCTTGCGCAATGCCAAGATAAATCTGCTCCGGTATCTACGATGGTTAAAACACCAAAAGTTATTGCGAGCCAATACGACTCGATAGTCGAGCTTTTGAAAAAGGTTAAAGCACTTGGAGTTTCAAGCATACCCGTTGTGGATGAAGACGGAACGTTAAACGGGCTTGTAACAACAAGTACCCTTGTCACAACCTTGAGCCAACAGTTTATAGATTACGAGGAGGTGGCGAACAATGACTAGTTTAATTGCTTATTACGGCGCAAATATCGAATATGTGGGCAAACTTCTTTATAACCACGTTCAATACACCTTCATTGCAATTGCCATCGCTATTTTAATAGCTGTTCCGCTTGGAATTATAATATTCAATTACAAAAACCTTAATAAACCGGTTTTAAGCATTGCAAACGTAATTCAAGCAATTCCAAGCCTTTCGCTTTTAGGTCTTGTTATGCCGTTGCTTGGCATAGGCGCCGTTCCGGGAGTTTTTGTTGTTGTTTTGTATTCGATTCTACCGATACTTAAAAACACATACACAGGTCTTGCGAACATAAACCGAGATACACTAGAAGCCGCAAAAGGCATCGGAATGACCAACACACAAATTCTTTTTAAAGTTCAAATTCCGCTTGCTCTTCCCGTTATTATGGCGGGTATTCGTATATCTTCGGTAACCGCCGTTGGTCTTTTGACGATTGCCGCTTATATCGGAACAGAAGTTCTTGGAACACTTGTTATCTCGGGCATACATACCATGAACACAACGATGATGTTAGCCGGCGCTATCCCTGCTTGTATATTGGCGTTGTTGATGGACTTTATTATGTCGAAAGTCGAAAAAGCCGCAACACCAATTAGCTTACAACTTAAATCGGCAAACATCACCCCCGAAGCAGTTGCTTCTTTGAAAAGAAGCAAAAGAACAACCGCTGCTGCGGTTGCCGCGACGTTTGCGGTTATTATCGGGGTCATGGGTTACAGCAGCCTTGCGCAAGAACCCGACATTGTTGTTGGTTCTAAAGAAGCGGTTGAAGGACGCGTTGTCGGAAACCTAATAGCCGACATGATTGAATACAACACCGATTTAAACATAGAAAGAAAACTTGGTCTTGGCGGAACGATGGTTGCATTTAACGCGCTAACTTCGGGCGAAATTGATGTATACCCCGAATATTCCGGTTCGCTTTATTCGGCAGTTCTTGGAAACACGTTCACCCCCGGAACGTCGAGCGAAGAGGTTTTTGAAAAGATAAGAAAAACTGTTCGTGAAACCGATAATCTTTATGCCCTCGATCATCTGAACTTTAACAACACATATGTGCTTGCGGTTAAACCGGAAACCGCCGAACAATATTCGCTTGAAAACATGTCGGATGTTGCAAAGGTTTCGGAACGCTTGCTTCTTGGTTGTTCGCCCGAGTTTGCGGTTCGCGAAGATGGATATCTTGGCATGTCAAAGATGTATGATATGTATTTTGAAGACACGCCGAACTTTACCGGTACGCTTATGTACACCGCAATTGAAAACGACGAAGTTGATGTTATAACAGCGTTCTCGACCGATAGTTTGATTGCAAAAAACAACCTTGTGCTTCTTGAAGACGACCTAGGTTTCTTCCCACCCTATCATATGTTCCCGCTTGTAAACGAAAAGGTATACGAACAATACCCTGAAGTTGAGGGGCTTATGAAACAGCTTTCTGACGCGCTAAGTGATGAAACGATGAGCATGCTTAACGGCAGAGTTGTCGAAGAGGGTCTCGACGCAAGCCAAGTTTCGTATGAATTCCTTATGGAACAAGGGCTTATTAGTGAATAGTGAATAGTGAATAGTTATGGAGCGGCTTACGCCGCAATTTGAATGACATATTTTTGTTAATTTAATTTAAACTTAACTTATTTGCAATGTAAAAGAGGCAGTAGCGAAATGTTGATTTCGTTACTGTCTCTTTTAATGGATTTGTTTTTGATATCAAGATTTACAATTTGGTGTGTTTTCAAAATCAAATATATAATGATATGTTTTTATACATTAACTTTTACAGTTCATCTTCAATAGATTTAACTAACTTATACATAGGCACCTCTAGCCCAATGCTTATTTTGAACAGAGTTTCAAGTGTCGGCTTTCGCTCGCCTCTTTCAATAGCGCTTAAATGGCTTCTGCCTATATCCGCAAGACCACTTAAAACCTCTTGAGTAATGCCTTTCTCGTTTCTGTAGTCGCTTATAATTTTTCCGATAACTTCTGGGCTTAACTGCTTCTTTTTCATAAAATCATACCTCAATAATATTTTATGAAAAAATGAAGCAAACTTTGAACACAAATGTTGACATTAGAACACTTTTGTGTTATTTTATTTTTGAGGTGATAATATGGACGATTATAAAAAAATGTATTTGACTTTGTTTAACGGAATAAGTGATATTATAGAGCAGTTGCAAATATTACAACAGCAATCCGAGGAACTTTTTATTTCACAGAACAATATCTATGAGCTTAAACAAAAGTCGGAGGAATAAATTTTTCATTATTACCATTTATGCCGATTAAATATCGAAACAGCAGTGGATGATATTTTGTGCAACCAATGGCGGGCGGATGATATCCGCCCCTACTATTTTGTGTCAATCAAAAGTTTAGATGAATAGTTTTTCATTTGCCCTCTCAGTCACTTCGTGACAGTCTCTCCAATTTGAAAACCTTTGGCTTTCAATACAGGGAGAGCCGAGGGCGTCGAAAAAGATGAACACTAAAAATTACCCAACAAACTCGCAATAGAGAGGTAGGGAGCGACGCACTCGTCGCTCCGCAAGTTTTCCGCAAGTTTCCCGCAATTACAGCGGCATCACCAAGTGGCAAGAGCAGAGCCCTTGCCCTACGTCTGCTATTTTTTAGAAATGCAAAAAGCCGAAAACCATATTCAAATTTCGCCACGAAGTGGCGCACCGACATTCCTCATTCCTCATTCCTCATTCCTCATTCCTCATTCCTCATTCCACATTCAAATACCGCCACGAAGTGGCGCACCAACACTATTAACTTTTATCTACCCCAGCGCTTCAACCACCAATTTATACGCATGTTGTTTTGCCTTTTCGTATTCCGCGCCTTTGATGTCCTTAAAGATGTGTGTCGAGTTTATAAAGGACGATATGGCGGCGCTTATCGCAAACATCGCAAACTCGCGGTCTTGAACGCGGGTGAACACACCATGTGAAACACCTATATCTATAAGCTCGTTCAGAAGTTTGTCTGTGCTGTCTTTGAAATATTGAACGAAAATTTTTGCTTCGTCGAAAAACTCCTCTTTGTCTTTGGAAATTTTTTCGCCACACGCAAACATCGAGATCGTTCCCCCGAAATTTGCGCTTTTAACATCAAACGCATAGTATGCATTGTCGAGCATAGATGTGAAAATTTCTTTAAACTGATTACCGCTTTGGAGAAGTTTTGAAGCTTGTTCAAAGCTCTTTGCGAATTGAAACAAGATTGTTTTTAATAAAATCTCTTCTTTGCTTTTGAAATATTCGTAGACTGTTCCTTTTCCAATGCCTGCCTTTTGCGCTATCTCGGAAATGGTGATGTCGCCGGGGTTTCTTCCGCTTTTGATATACTCTATCACAGCACCATATATCAAAAGCTCTTTTTGCGAAAGACTGTTAATTTTTTCGATTACATCAATCATATTTTCTAACCCCTCCTTTTGTTTCGTCTGCTTTTTCGGTCATGTATTATGGCATAGATGTTGGGCACGACATAAAGCGTAAGGAGCGTTGCATACATAAGCCCGCCAATCGTAACAACAGCCATAGGTTGGGTCATCTCTGCGCCCTGTCCCATGCCAAGCGCCATAGTACTCATCGCAAGCACCGTTGTAAGCGCCGTCATAAGAATTGGGCGAATCCTCGAACGCCCTGTCTCAATAAGGGCCGAATATATATCAGAACCTTTTTCGCGAAGTTGGTTGGTATAGTCAACAAACACTATTCCGTTGTTAACAACAACGCCGGCGAGCACCAAGAACCCAAGCATCGAAACAACCGAAAGTTCCATTCCGCAAATCCAAAGCAACAAGAGCCCTCCTGTGAACGCAAGCGGAAGCGTGAACAAAACGATGAACGGCGACAAAACGCTTTGGAACTGTGCAACCATTATTAGATATATAAACACGATTGCAAGCAAAACCATCAACACAAGGTCAGTTAATGCGTCGTTAATCATCTCGTTTTCGCCCTCGGTTTCAACCGTTGCGCCGTCGGGCGGAGTGTACCCCGAAAGAGCTCGTTCAACGTCTTGGCTGACGTGGCCTATGTTGTATCCGTCCGCTATAGTTGCCGAGATTGAACTGTATCGCGCCAGATTATCTCGATTTATCGACGGAACCGTCGTCTCCTCGGTTATCGTTGCAATGTCTTTTAATAGGACATAGTCGTCCTCTTGTTCCTCTTCATCATCATCTTCTTCGTCTTCGTCTGACATCGACGGGGTCTCGGCGGTTTCTTCTGTCGAAAGTTCAATTGCGTAGTATGGCAAGCTCTCAACTGTTAAGCTTGAACCCTCGGTTACAATAACAACAGGGAAGTTGTCGTTTCCGCTACTTACGACGGTTGAATCGGTTTCAAGCGTCAAAGCAGAGGCTATCTCGGAATAGACCTGTGCAACGGTCAGTCCTTTGCGCATAGCTTTTTCTTTGTCAACCGTTATTCGTATCTCGTTGTCGGCATCTTCATAACCGGTCGTGACCTCGCCAACACCCTCGACAGTGCCCATAATTTGGGCAATTCTGCCCGATTCGGCTATGAGTTCATCAAGGTCGTTGGATTTAAGCACGATTTGTATGCCGGAACCTGTCATCATAGACATGTCCATGGTGGAAGCTTGAACCGATATTTCACCCTTTAAAAATGCTGTTTTTTCGCATATAAGCTTTTCGACCGCTTTGTTGTCATACGGCGAGTCTTCGCTTAACAGTATATAATATGAAATGCTGTTTCCGCCACCACCCATGCCGGCAAACCCTGCCGAGCCTTGATCCATCGCTCCGACATAGTCGACCCCGTCGATAGAAAGTATCTGGGAAGCATATTGGTCGGAAAGCGAGAACAGGTCAACATCTTGTTCATCGGGGTCAATAGTAAGCGTTGCGCTCATCTGGGGCGAGCCCATCTCGGGCATGAACGCCGTTCCCATAACAGTTGTGCCGATTACAGCAACCGCTAAAAGCGAAAGCACCAAAATTAAAACAACAGATTTATGTTTAAGCGACCAAGCAAGACTTTTTGCGTAGACCTCTATTAGATTATCAAACATCGTTTTTTTATTTAGCTCTCCGACGTTTTCAAGCATTAGGCTGCTCATTGCCGGAACGAGGGTTAGCGCAACGATAAGGCTTGTTACAAGGCTGTATGCTATGGTGAGCCCCATGTCGGTGAACAGCTGACGAGAGATGCCGTCGGTGAACACTATCGGCAAGAAAACACAAATAGTCGTTAGCGTCGAGGCGGTTATAGCTCCCATAACCTGTTTTGCGCCCTCGACGGCGGCGGCTTTTGCCGGAACGCCGGTGTGTCTCATGCGGTAGATGTTTTCGATAACAACAATGCTGTTGTCAACCAACATCCCAACCCCGAGAGCAAGCCCCGAAAGCGAGATTATGTTAAGCGTTACATCGGTGAAATACATAAGCGTAATCGAAAACATCAAGCTGATTGGGATTGAAAACGCAATTATAATTGTGGGTTTTATGTTGCGTAAAAAGAAAAGAAGAACAAAAATGGCAAGCAGACCGCCATACAAAAGGTTTTGTATAACGCTGTTTACAATCATGTCGATATAATCGCCTTGGTTCATAAGCGGAACGACGCGGACGCCGTCGCCGCCCCCTTCAAGCGTTTCGATAACATCTTCTATCTCGTTGGTTACGGCGGTTGTTGAAACGGTGCTTTGTTTTTGAAATTGCAATATAATTCCGGGCGCGCCGTTGACTTTAGCGTAACTCCCGTCCGAGACGTTCTCGAGCGAAACGCTCGCAACGTCGCCAATAAAAATGTCTCCCGTCGCGTCAAGCGACATCAAAAGGGTGTTTTCTATCTCTTCAATATTGTCGTATACATCGCCGACCTTTACGAGATATTCGCCTGTATCGTCCTCGATGTATCCCGCCGGCATGCTAAAGTTGTTTGCGGTTAAAATGCCGTTTATCATATCTTCCGTTATGATGTTAGTAAGGTCGGCTTGTTCCAGCGTGCTGTCGCGTGTGGCTTCAAAGTCGTTAAGCACCTGTTCAATGCTGTTTAAGCCTATGAGAATTTGCGTTTGTGCATCGGCAAGGCCAATAGTGAGTTCCATCTGCCCCGACACAACCTGTTCATATCCGCTTTGCGCCTCGTTTAGGCCACTCGTAAGTTCGGGTTCCATAGCGGAAAGCACCATTAGACGCGTGTCGATGTTGCGGAGCTCTGTTTCGATTTCAAGTATTCTTGTAGGAGCGAAAGCAAACATAGCTTCAATTTCGACAATGCCTTTATATGTGGTTGGGTCACCAAATTGGCTTAGTACCTCAAGTAAAGTGTCTGAATCAGGATCTGTTGGGTCGATTGGAACATTTAAAGTTTGTGTCCAAATAGGCTGGATAATGTCAAACTCTGCATTTGTCATTTGTGTAAAAGAAGTATAACCATGACCTGTTGCTAGGGGAAGCATGTGGTTAGAAAGAAAGCCACTGACAATAGAATTGTAAATAGGGGTAAAAGCTACAAGTCCCTCCATACCTGCTTTCTCGCCCTCAAACGCCGCTTTGTCTATCTCGAGCGATTGTTTCTCCGCAAGCATTGCGTTAAGGGTTGAAATTGCGCTTGTGAGCCCCGCGTTTGCTTTTGCAAGTTCATCCTGCGGAGAACCTGCTCCTCCGCTCAATTCCTCTTGTGCCTCTTCAAGGTCGTATTTAGTTGCCGATATTTCGTCATACGCCTCGTCGAGCGAGCTTTCGATATCCTCGACAAACTGTTTGTTTAAAAGTGCTATTTTGTCGTCGTCCAGTTCCACTTTAAGTTTCGGCTCGACAAGCCCCGAAGCGGTTACAGAAGCAACCCCGCTTATCCTCTCGAACGCCGGAATAACCGTTTGTTCAACATATTCCACGACGTCGGCGGTTTCTGTGTCAAGACCCATGTCGACACTTGCGACCATAATCGGGAGCATGTCGGCGCTCATCTGCAAAAACATCGGCGCAGACACCGTCTCGGGCAAAGAACCTTTTACAAGGTCGATGCTGTTGGAAACCTCGATTGTCGCGCTGTCCATGTTGGTTTCTTGAACAAATTCAAGCGTTATCATGCTCATGTTTTCGCTCGACGTCGAGGTCATGTTGTTAAGTCCTCCCGCCGTTCCAAGGGCGGCTTCGAGAGGGGAGGTGACCTCGAGTTCCACCTTTTCGGGGGAAGCTCCGGGATATGTGGTTATTACCAAAATATAGGGGAGCTCAAACGTCGGCAAAAGATCAGTCGTCATGCCGAAAAACGAAATTACCCCTAGAACGATTATTAAAACAACCGCGACAAACACGGTATATGGCCTTTTTGCGCTGTAACTTGGTATCATTTTTTGCTCCTAAATTATACTGACCGACCGTTCGGTCGGCGGCTTGGACGAGTATAGCATATTATATTTTTTAAGTCAATCAATAATATTTGAGGGGTGTGGATTTGCTTCACAATTCTATTATTTCACACGATATCTGTTAATTTTTGTGTTTGTGCTCATTTAATCAAGATTTTGTTTGAATTTTTAATATATTAATGGTATAATTTTAAACTAGTGTATAATGTCTTATTATGTCAACAATATCAAAACAAATACTTGTAGATTATGTAGTTTTAAGGAGACCTTTATGGACCTAAACAAAAGTTTTAACTATAACAATTATACTTGGGAAGATGTCCTGTCCGAAAATAAGACCCCAAAGTTCATAGACTTTTTTATGATGTCGATAAACGCAACGCCAACTTCATTAATTTTGCTTGACAGCAAGGCAGAGTTTGTTGTATGTAATAAAAGCGCATACAGTGCGGTTGGTTGCGAAAGTGTTGAACAATATCGAAAAGATTTCAAAAACTATATTTTTGGAAATCCACAAGACAAGGTGAACGGCAAAACGTTTGCTAGTTGCGTTGAAAAAGCATATCAAGAGGGAAGCCATTCGTTTGATTGGTTCATAAGAAGTATAAGAGGCGAACAAATTCCGATAAAAATTAAGATGCTTAAAACCAACTTTGATGATAAGTTGGGCGGAAAATATGTCTATGTTTATATACATGATTTAAATATATTTTTCGAAAATGTGAAAAAAGAGCGCAGTTTAAGTTCTATTATGAAAGCAATTTTAGACGATAGCCCGCTTTGCTTAAACTTGTGGAACAACAAAAATGAAAATGTGATGTGCAACAAAAAAGCGGCAAGGCTTTTTGGGCTTAATAATGAACAAGAATATCTTGATAATTTTTTCAGGCTTTCTCCGGAATATCAACCCAACGGGGAACTGAGCACCGAACTTGCCACAAAATATGTCGACAGGGCGTTTAAAGAGGGATATGTCCAGTTTTTATGGTTGCATCGAAACTTGATGGGCGAAGAGATTCCAAGCGAAATTTCGCTTTCAAGAATTGAGGGGGCAAACGGCGAATATATGGTGGCGGGGTTCACGCGTGACCTTCGTTCCGAACTTGCCGGCGGCGACTATGCATCCAACATCGAAAACTACTTCCTAGATCAAATTTCAGACAAGACGTTGTTTCGGGTTATGTCACAGTTAACGGAAGAGCTTTTCTTTGCGCTTGATATTAGAACTTCGATGATAAGATATTTCGGAAAAGGAAAGGAAATTTTGGGGTTTGATGACGAAAAAACCCTGTTCCCGTTTGCGACGTTAAAAGCCGGAATTGTGTATGAAGAAGATAGAGATATATTTATGGAAATATATCAAAACATGATAAACGGAGTGTTTAAAAAATATGATATAAGGATGATTTTTGACGGTAAAGAGCCGAGATATCACAGGATTGTCTACAACGTAAAGTTTAACAACAAAGGAAAACCAATCTTTGTAATAGGAAAGATAGTCGACATCCACGAACAACGCGAGCTTGAAATGCAAGCAAAACTTGATCTTTTAACAAACTGTTATAACAAAGTTTCTGCCGAAAGTGCAATTGCAAGAAGTTTAAAAGAAAACAGCATGCGACACCATGTGTTGTATATAATCGACATCGACAACTTTAAAGCGATTAACGACAACCTAGGACACCATTTTGGTGATTTGGTTTTGCGCGATATTGCTATGAAATTGAAAGAACAGTTCCGCTCGCGCGATATTATAGGGCGCGTTGGCGGAGACGAGTTTATAGTTTTTGCGGAAAACATATCCAATCAAAAGATAATCGAACAAAAGGCAAGGTTGATTGCGGAGGCGTTTCAAAACACCTATTCGGGCGAAGACGAGGATTACAAAGTTTCGGGAAGCATTGGCGTGTCAAGGTACCCGGACGATGGGACAACGTTTGAAGACCTTTATAAATCCGCGGACAAGGCGCTCTATCAATCGAAGATGCGCGGAAAAGATTGTTACACTTTATACAGCAAAGACTTTTTAGACGGAACGATGAAAAACCGAACTGCGCTTGACAACGCAAACAGAATGGTTAGTTCATATTTTGATACAGACCTCATTTCAAGCATCTTCAACCTTTTGTATGAAGCGAAAAACATCAACAACGCTATCGATGCGACGATGAAAGTTATTGGAAAAACCTTAAACGTCGACAGGTGTTATATATTTGAATCTAAAGACGACGGAAAAACGTATGACAACACGTATGAATGGTGTAAAGACGGAATACGCCCCGAGATAGACAACCTTCAAGGATTAACAAAAGAAATTTTGGAAGACTTTTTCAGAGATTCTAACGATGAAGGGGTTTTGTATTGCAACGATTTAAGAACGTTGAAAGCCGAGGGCGCATATGAACTTATGGCGGAACAAGATATAAAATCGTTCCTTCATATACAAATAAAATCTAAAGGTTATGTTAAACTCTTCTTGGGATTAGACGACTGTACAAGATACAGGGTGTGGAACGAAAAAGAGATAAATAGTTTGGCATATTCGGCAAAAATCCTTTCGTCATTTTTGCTTTTTGATTAGAAAAGAAATTAATAACCATAAGATCCATTCGATATCTATCGCATGTTTTACACAAAAGACATTCGATTTATATACCTAAACAGCACCTATTTTGGCAAAACTATTGAAAAATAGCGACGCAAAGCCAAGGGACTTAACCCAATTTTTTGGACAGTCAGCCGGTTGCAAGGGTTGTGAAAATTCAACTTATTGCAGGAGAAAAAAATGTTCAGAATAGCAGAGATTTATAGTGATATCAAAAATTTCAGGTATCTTTTAGAAAGGAACAATGTAAACAAAAACAAAGAGTGTTTCGTAAAGATTTTCACGGCAAATATGGACATCGAAACCGCGGTTAAAACGGCAAACGATATAAAAGATGTTTTGCCTAATGCAAAAATTGTTGGGGCGTCTTCGGCGGTTGCGATTGTGGTAAATGGTGAACAGCATGACAATGAAACGCTTGTAATCGTAGACGTATATGAAAAATCTACGATTAAAATTGAACAGATTTATTGGGAAAACAAAGAGCCCGAAGAAGTTGCAAAAGAGCTTCACGATTGTTTCAAAGACTACAACGGCGATGAAAATCTTTTGGTTCATCTATTGGTTTCCGATCTTTATCCGGCGGCGAGCAGATTTATAGAAGAAACAAACAAATTTAAGAATAATATTAAATTGGTGGGCGGACTTGCAAGCGAAATCGAAAGCAAGGGAGAAAATGCTTTTGTGTTTACCGAACAAGGTATCGTGAAAAAAGGAATGATTGCTTTTTCCACGATAAATCGAGAGATCAAGAATTTCGTCAAAGTTTCGACATCGATGGATATAATAAGTCAACAGTTTGAAATGTCAAAAGTGGAAGGCATTTCAATTAAAGAGATTGAAAATCAAAATTCTTTGGGTTGGTTTTATAATTTTCTTGGGATTAGCAACAACCAAAAGAACAATTTTTTCGATTGGAACAAGATTGCCAAAGAAGATTTTTTGGTAAACTTTCCGCTTATTCTCGATGAAGAGGGTTTGGTTGGAAGATTTGTGAAACATGATTCGGAAAAACAAGAGTTGAATTTCTATCATTCTTCCACAACTACCGACAGAACAAAATTTAGAATAGGATACTTAAACCCCAGAAAAACAATTCAAGAGTGTTACGAAACGTGCGGAGAGATTATCGAAGCTTCGGTTGAATATCTGTTTTCATATGCATGTTTTTTTAGAAAAGTATATATTAATAATTGTGCAAAATGGGAAATAAAACCATTTGCAAAATATAACGTTTGTGGAATGTTTTTGTCTGGCGAAATATCAAATCGTAATGGTTTAAACTATATGCACAACGGGGCAAATGTCCTTGTTGGAATTGCAGAACACGACAGTTATATAATCCCCGATGTCAAGGCTTTGGAAGATATTGAACTGATTGAAACCGATATAGGGATATTGCACAAGGCAAAAGAAAAAGAGATTGAATATCTTAAAAGCGAAAGTTCAAGATTGGTTGAAAAGATTAATTCATTAACACCCTACACAAAAAGCGAAAAATTTGATTATAATTTTAATCTGCCTAACTACTATCAATTTGAACAAGACAGGGAAAAACTAGGTTTCAACAAGATTTGCCTTGTCGAAAACCAAACAGCGGACACAAATATTGCGTTTGCCGGACAAGAAATGTACTATTCCGGTAGCCGTGACATACTTGAAATTGTCAAGCAAAAGGTGAAAAAATATAAACTTTCTGTGGGACGCGACGTATATGTATATGCGTTAAACTATAAGACGTTTATAGTTACGATAGATAAGAATGTGCCGGACAGCCAGTTTATAGATTTGTGTCAAAATCTATATGACCAGTTTGCGTTTTCAACTTCGCGCAAAGCCGGCATCTCGGGCGTTTTGCGGTTTGCTGTTGTGTTAGAGCATAAAGACTTAATCGAAGTTGGGCTTAATGCCATGGTTAACTATAAAAACACACAGGACAATTTCTTTGTTATTGATAAAAACATAGACAACTCGAACTATTTGGACGAAGAAGTTCGCGTGATTGAACTTATTAGTCGGGCGATTAAAAACAATCTTGTTGTTCCATACTATCAAGGGATACATAATAATGAAACGAACGAGATCGATAGATATGAAGCATTAATGAGGATAGTGGACGAAGACGGAACAGTGTATACTCCGTTTGTGTTTATGGACATTGCAAAGCGATATAAATATTATGGCAACATAAGCCGGTTGCTTATTGATCAGGTTTTTGAGGATTTTAAATATAGTAACAAAGCTTTTTCTGTAAATGTTTCGCTTTATGATATACAGTCATATTCCTTTAGAACGTGGTTTGTGAAAAAGATAAAAAATCATAAATACCCTGGAAATGTTGTGGTTGAACTTGTGGAGTCGGAAAACTATAAAGAACTTGACATTCTTCTTGAGTTTACCAAGAAGATTAAAAAGTTGGGGGCAAAACTTGCTATTGATGATTTTGGCTCAGGGTATTCGACGCTCGCGACGATTATAAAACTCGACCCGGACTACATCAAGATCGACGGCGGAATAATTGGAAGCCTTATGACCAACGAAAAAAGTGTGATTGTTTTGGACACGGTGAAGTATTTTGCCGACAGAATTGGGGCACAAACAATCGCGGAGTTTGTGGAAAACAAAAAGTTACAATATATTATATCTTCACGTGAAGTCGATTTTTCTCAAGGGTATTTGTTTGCAAAACCTTGTCCGTTTGAAGAGATAATGTGAACCTTTTGTAGGGATATAAAACCTTGATGATGGAGGCAGTCGATGAATAATAAATATGCGCTTTTTGGTCCTGCTGGAAATTCAGAAAGCTTTGGCAAAAGCTATAAATCTAACCTAGATGTTCCGAAATATCTTTCAACGTTTCCTCTTGATGCGTTTGAATATCAATGTGGCAGAGGGGTTAAGATATCTAAAGAGAGCGCCCAAAAATTTGGAGAGGCGTGTAAACAAGGCGGCATAACGTTGAGTTTGCATGCGCCATATTTTATATCTCTTTCGAGTGTGGAGCAAGAAAAAAGGACAGGGAGCGCAAGATATTTCCTTGAAAGCGCCGCCGCAATCTCGGCTATGGGCAGCAAAAGGATTATAGTTCATTCCGGTTCTTGCGGAAAACTAACACGGGAAAAGGCGTTGGAATATGCGACCGAAACATTGAAATATTGCTTGATGCAGCTTGATGAAAACGGATTTTCCGACGTTGTTGTGTGCCCCGAAACTATGGGGAAGATAAACCAGCTTGGAACGCTTGAAGAGGTTTTGGAGTTGTGTAAGGTGGACGAAAGATTGATGCCGTGCATAGATTTTGGACATCTTAACGCAAGAACTCTTGGCGGAATAAAAACTAAAGACGATTACAAAGCTATCTTCAACGCCATTGAGAATAAACTTGGCCTCGAGCGTCTTAAAAATATGCATGTGCATTTCAGCAAAATAGAATATACTGCGGGCGGAGAAAAAAGACACCTTACGTTTGATGATCAAACTTTTGGGCCGTCCCCCGAGCAGTTTATAGAACTTGTTGCAGAACAAAAATTAACACCTTTTGTGATATGTGAATCGGACGGAACACAGGCGGAGGACGCGGCATATATGAGAAATTATTATTACAGTTTGCTGTAAGGAATGAATATTTAAATGAATGAAAAAACAAAAAAGCTTTGTGAACTTATAGAGCATGACCAAGCAATTATCATAAGCGATAAATTCAATCGAAGATATCTAACAGGATTTGTCTCTTCGGCAGGCTTGGTGATTATAACAAAAAGAAACAGCTATGTTTTGGTTGATTCAAGATATTTTGAAGCGGCAAAAAAAGCTATTGGTTTCGCACAGATTGTCTTGTCCTCTAATTTTTACGACGACGCAAAAGAGATTTTGTCAAACAATTCGATAAAACAAGTTTACCTTGAACATGATATAACTTTTTCTACTTTGAAAAGGTTTGAGGAAAGTTTGAATGAGATTGAATTTGTCCCCAAAAAAGAGGTTACAATCTGTATAAAGGAACAAAGAACAGTTAAATCCGAACAAGAGTTAAACGACATAAGAAAAGCGCAAAGCATTGCGGACAGATCTTTTTTAGAACTTTTGGAACATATAAAACCCGGTGTCACAGAAAACGAGGTTGCGGCGAGGCTTGAATATATAATGAGGCAAAACGGAAGTTCGGGTGCGTCGTTTGAAACTATTGTCCTTTTTGGACAAAGAACCTCTTTGCCACATGGTAGGCCAAGCGAATGTAAACTTTCAAAACAAGATATTATATTGTTGGATTTTGGCGCGACGGTAAACGGATATCGTTCTGATATGACACGAACTTTTTTTATCGGTGAAGCGACAAAACAACAACAAGACGTATATAAAACGGTGGTAAAGGCAAAAAACATGGCTATTGCAATGATACGACCGGGCGAAAAATGTAGCGACATCGACGCAGCGGCAAGGAACTTTATAGATAGCGGCGAATACAAAAATAAATTTGGCCACGGCCTTGGACATTCGGTGGGGCTTGAAATCCACGAAACCCCGGCGTTTTCACATGTTTCAAATCAAATTTTGAACGTTGGAACGGTTATGACGGTTGAACCCGGTATCTATTTAGAAGGGAACTTTGGGGTTCGCGTCGAGGACATTGGTGTGGTTACAAACGACGGTTTTTCGGTTTTCACGACTTCAAGTGAACAATTAATGGTTATATAAAGTTTTGAAAAAATAGCGATAGTTAGCAATTAACAATACATAATAATTGGCTAGAGTTAATTATTATGTTATATAGTTGAAAATCATAATAGTTTTATGATAGAATATTTAGGACAATTATTTTAAGGAGAAATATAAATGGTATCAGCAGGCGATTTTAGAAATGGTGTAACATTTGAGGACGAAGGAAATGTATTTCAAATCATAGAGTTTCAACATGTTAAACCCGGCAAAGGCGCGGCTTTTGTAAGAACAAAGATAAGAAATGTAATTTCGGGTGCGGTTGTAGATCGTTCTTTTAACCCGACCGATAAGTTCGAAAGTGCGTTTATCGACCGTAGGGAATGTAAATATTCATACAACGACAGTGGGCTTTACTATTTCATGGAAAATGAAACATACGAACAAGTTCCTATTTCCGAAGCAGATCTTCCCGATAGCTTTAAGTTTGTTAAAGAAGACGAGGATATAAAAATACTTTCGTACAAAGGAAAGGTGTTTGGAATTGAACCCCCGAACTTTGTTCAACTTGAAGTTATTCAAACCGACCCCGGCTTCAAAGGAAACACAGCAACCAACACCCTTAAACCGGCAACCGTCGAAACGGGAGCAGAAGTAAGGGTTCCGCTTTTCCTCAACATCGGTGATAAAATTAAAATCGACACACGCACAGGCGAGTACATCGAAAGAGTGTAACACATATGGTGTAACACAACTAGTGTAGCACAACGGTTTTGCAGTAGATGTGTGGAAAATTAAACAAAGTCGAAATATGGAAGGATTGGTAAGAAGTTTATGAAAATAAAAGAAAAAGTTGCATACCTCGAAGGCCTTTTGGAAGGTTCTGATTTAAAGTTTGGGAAAAAAGAGCAAAAAGTTGTTGACACAATGATGGAAGTTTTGTTGTCGCTTGCTTCTTCTATCGAAGACATAAACGACGAAATAGACAACCTTTACGAAGGGTACGACGCGGTTTGCGACAGCCTTGATTCAATTGAAGATGAGCTTGAATTTTTGGACGAGGTGAGTTTTGGGGATGACGATGATTTCGACTATGATGACGATAACGACGAAACATTCTATGATGTTGTTTGCCCGAAATGTAGCGAGAGCATCTGTATAGATGAGGATACACTTTTAGAGGGTGACATTCTTTGCCCGAACTGTGGCGAAACTTTAGAGTTTGACTTCGAATGTGACTGTGAAAGTTGTAGCTCACACGGAGAAAAATTGGAAAAACAAGAGGAAGAAGAAAGCAAAGAAAAAACAGAGAAACAACCCGAAAAGAAAAAAACAACAAAAAAATAGATAGTTTTAGAGTCGAACTCATATGATATTGTTTCAAATATTATATGAGTTCGCTGTGTGGATTTCCACAGTGTTTATAATAAGAATAAAACGATAATTCAGGTGTTAAATGGTTTTCAAAAAAGATGTTGGAATAGTCGACACTAAAACCTCCTCGTCGGGGTCTAAGGGCAGTACCGAAAAATTTAAAAAGATATCGCAAAAACTTGAAATTTTAACCGACAAGATAAACAAAGAAGAAAAGATAGTTTCGGTTAGCAAACAACCGAAAAAGAAAGGTTTTGTCGGGTTTGTTCAAAAAAATGCTTCAAACATTATAATCGCGCTCATTGTTTTTATTGTGGCGGGGTTTATTGCGGTTGCTCTTTCTAACAGATCAAATGCGCCGACATCCGAAATTCCGGAAGACCCGGGGCCTGTGGTTGAAACGATACCGGTCCAGGTGATCGACAAAGACGAGTATGAGGGAGTTTTGTTGGAAGAAACCCCAAATGCCGGAGAAAAATATCTTGAAGAAACCATTTTCATCGGAGACAGCAACACCAATCGTTTTCAAACTTTTGACGCAGTTCCATATTCTCAAACCCTTGCGTGGGATGGAATGGGAATACGTCAGTTTTTAACTAAAAGTTGCATCTATTTTTCGGGGATAAGTGGAGCAGTTACTATTCCCGAAGCGATAGAGATTGTTCAGCCAAGAAGAATTATATTTAATTTTGGCACAAACGATTTGAAAGATCTTTCGGTGACCGAGTTTATCGAACACTATGGTGAGGCTCTCGACGCGATAGAAGAGGTGTACCCATACAGCGATGTAATCATTGCGTCAATCCACCCGATTGGCGACTACATTGACAAAGCTTTTAATAACGAGGTGGTTAACGAATTCAATGCCGCTTTGCTTGATTTGGCAAAAGAACGAGGGCTTAGATATCTTAACTATTACGAGCTTTTGGTTGACGAAAGCGGATATATCAAAGAAGAATATGTTGACAACGACGGATTGCATCTCACAAGAGAGGCTGTCGAAGATTTGGTCGACTATCTTTTGACGCACAGCCTTGACACAGAGGACACAAGGCCTATGCCGCTTGAAGACATTCCAAACAGAGGATATCCGCCAACGCCTGTTCCAACCGTTCCTCCTGCCGGAGATGGCGGCACAGGAAATGTAACCACAGGATTAAACATAGGATATATAACGTCGCAGATAGTTGCGCGAAGCGGACAAAGGGGACTCAACGCCGGAGAAACAACGTCTCCGGGGCCTGCCGTAGGCTACACAGCTTCGGGCGGTGACGCTTCTGCCGGAATGGAAGAGGCTATAATTGGTTCAATCCTTGGACAGTTTGCCGGCGGAAATATAACAAACGTCAATGTAAGCTATTCAGCGGCAGGAGTAACGGTTACGTTTACTGTGACATATGATATAATCATTCCGGCCCCTGTGGTTCAAACGCCTGAACCCGCGCCGGTTCAAACGCCGGCACCGGTGCAGACTACTGTCCCTGAACCGCCGGTGCAGACTACCGTGCCCGAACCTCCGGCGCAGACTACCGCGCCAGAACCGCCGGTGCAGACTGCTGCGCCAGAACCGCCGGTGCAGACTACCGAACCTGTGCCTCCGGCTCCCGAACCTATTGTTCCGGAACCTACCCCAGCCGAGCAAACTCCGGAGACAGTTCCCACAGCATAGACTGCGGTTTGGTTTTTGAGATGCTATTTATTTAAATTAATTTAATAAAAAACGGATTTATGATTTTTTGTAAATCCGTTTTTGGTTTTAAAATTCAAATTTTTTGTGAACAATATAGTTAAGCCACTTAAAATCAAACAAATCTTAGTCCGAAAAAACCTATATATTAAAGGATTTGCGGACTCTTTTTATGATTTTCAAAATGTTTTAACTATATATCAAAAAATATAAAATTTTACATTTTAAAATTGACTTTTTAATGTATATAAAATAGAATATATTGTATATGATATTATTTGACGAACAAACAAAATCTGACAAAACAATTAAACTTTAAGTTGCGGAGAGGCGATATGTCCGAAAAAAGAAAAAATAAAATTATGATTGTGGATGATAACGTCACAAATTTAAACATTGCACGAAAAGCATTGGATGAACTTTATGACGTAGTTCTCATTCCTAATGGAGAAAAGGCGCTTGCTATTCTGGCAAAAGTACGGCCTGACATTATTTTGTTGGATGTTGATATGCCGGGGCTTAGTGGTTTTGACGTTATAAAAGAGATTAAAAAAATGCCTGTGCCAATCTGCGATATACCGGTTATATTTGTAACCGCAAAAGGGGATATGAACAGCGAGTTTGAAGGGCTAAACCTCGGAGCGGTTGATTATATAATAAAGCCGTTTTCGTTTCCTTTACTTCAAAAAAGGGTTGAACTACACGTAAAACTTGCCTATCAACAAAATGAACTTCAAAACTACAGCAATAATCTTGAAAAGATGGTTAAAGAAAAAACAAGCGCAATAACAGAGATGCAGTATGCGGTGGTTCATGCTCTGTCCGATTTGGTCGAAAAGCGAGACGGCTCTACCGGTGGACATATATATCGAACAAGAACTTTTATGAAGATTTTGATAGATAGCGTTAAGCAACAAAACGTGTACTCCGAGGAGATGCAAAACATAGATGCCGAACTTTATGCTCATGCTTCCCAGATGCATGATGTAGGGAAGATTTCAATTTCGGATAGTATTCTTTTTAAAGAAGGTCGACTTACCGAAGATGAGTTTAACATCATGAAAAAACATACCATAATTGGGGAACAAGCGATTTCCTATTCGATGCGAGATGTCCAAGATTTTGAATTTTTGAGAGTGGCGGCAGAGTTTGCAAAAACTCATCATGAAAAATGGAACGGAACGGGCTATCCGTTGGGGCTTAAAGAAAAGGAAATTCCGATAAGCGGAAGGCTTATGGCTATTGTTGATGTGTATGACGCTCTTATTTCGGTTAGACCATATAAGCCCGCAATGAGACATGAACAGGCGGTTGATATTATTTTGAAAGATTGCGGAACCCATTTTGACCCCGAATTGGTTTCGGTTTTCATGACCGTTGCCGATACTTTTAAAGAAATTTCACAAGAGAATGCTTATGGAGGCGACCAATGAGCGAACAACTTCAACTTACCGAAAAACAGATGATCGAGATGATGTCGATAACTAAGATAGGCTGTTGGGTTTGGGATCTTGAAACGGGACATGTTACATATAGCAAAGAGTGGGCCGAGATAGTTGGATATGAGTTAGACGAGTTGAAGTTTGACGTTTCGACATGGGAAAACATGCTTTTGCCGGACGACCTTGAATATGCAAACGAAATGGTTGAAAAGCATGTTTCGGGACAATGCGAAGTGTATGAAGCTGAGTTTCGCATGGTCAAAAAAGACGGTAGCATAATTTGGGGGCACGACAAAGGAAAAGTCACGGAATATGACAAAGACGGAAAACCGCTTGTGTTGTGTGGCGTGCTTCAGGACATTACTCATATAAAAGCGACAGAGGTTAAACTACGTGAAAGTACAGAAATTTTAAACCTTGCGATTAATGCTGCGGAGTTTGGCACGTGGGATTGGGACATTGCCGGAAACAAAATCGAATATAACAAAGAATACTTAAGAATGCTTGGATATACCGAACAAGATATCACCGGCTCGCTTGAAGAGTGGGAAAGCATGATATATCCTGCGGATCTTGAAACGGCGTTGACCAATCTTGATGACTACGTAAGCGGAAAAACCGCAAAATACGAATGTGAAATCAGAATGATTCACAAAGACGGAACACCACATTGGACCAAGGACATTGGAACGATTGTTTCGTGGGATTCGGAAGGAAACGCCACAAGGCTGATTGGCGGACACCTTAACATCGATAGTTTGAAACGTTCGCAAGAAAACCTTGAAAGCGCATTGGAAAAGCTTGAAGACTATCAACTGAACCTTGAAGAACAAATTGCTATACGTGCAAAAACTCTTGTGGAACAAGACAGAATGTTGATTGCGGTAAACAATATTTCGCAAAGACTGGTAGCGTTGAATTCGAGCCAAAATATAAACGAAGTTATAGAACAGTGTCTACACGAGTTGTGTGAAGCGACAAGTAGCAACCGTATCTCTATTTGGCGCAACAAAGAGATAGACGGCGAACTTTGTTGCTACCCCGCCCACCGTTCACAGTTTGATTTTGTTTTAGATGAAAATGAACTGATAGCAAAGATGCAGGAACTTAATTTTGCGGATTTTTCAAGCGAAATGTACAGCGGCATGAGCAAACGAGAGATTATAGATACCGTTATGGGTGATATAATACCGGGGGATTTTGTTTCGTATAATAAACATCTTCCAACTATTTATGAGCATTTGAAAAACGAAAAGATGGTAAATGTTTTATCTAAAGATCTTTCGGTTATTGAATATATTTTTATGGCGCTCCAAGGGATTAAATCTCTTATCATTTCACCGATATATATAAACGGCGAACATTGGGGATTTATAGGCATAGACGATTGTGCAAATGAACGTGTTTTTTCCGATGTCGAGGAAAACATGATCTCGATAAGCGGAACTATATTCGCCAACGCGATACAAAAGGTTGAATTTGACGAACAACTACGGCTAGCCCACGAAGAAGCGCTTATGAGTTCGCAAGCAAAAAGCAACTTTCTTGCTAATATGAGCCATGAAATACGAACACCGATGAACGCAATTTCGGGAATGGCAGAGATAATCTTGCGCGAAAGCAAAGAAGATACAGTAACGGAATACGCTTTGGGAATTAAAAATGCGTCAAGTAACTTGATTGCTATAATAAACGATATACTAGATTTCTCAAAGATTGAATCGGGAAAACTCGATATTGTTAATTCGGAATACGACCTAGCGGAAGCTTTAAGCGACGTTATAAGCATGTCAAGGGTGCGCCTTGAAGATAAGTCACTTGGGTTCTTTACCTATATCGACAGCAAACTTCCGACAAAGCTTATAGGCGACGAGATACGCATTAAACAAATTCTCATTAACTTGCTTGTGAATGCCATTAAATTTACCTCTAAGGGGTATATTGGTCTTAACGTTACGGGCGAATACGTAGACGGGAAAATTGAACTTCAATTTGCGGTGTACGACTCCGGAATTGGAATAAAAGAAGAGGATGCTAAAAATCTTTTTGATGAGTTTGAAAGGGTTAACACAAAGAAAAACAGAAATATCGAGGGCACAGGTCTTGGACTTGCGATTACAAAAAGGCTTTGCGAGATGATGAACGGGTCGATAAAGCTTGACAGCGTTTACAGAAAAGGATCCACTTTCACAATTGTTGTCCAACAAGAGTATCTAGACTATAAACCTATTGCGGAAGTTAAACAACAAAAATCAGTTCTTTTATATGATGCGCGTGAACAATACATCGAATCAATAGTGAAAAGCATGGATAATCTCGGGGTTGATTGTGTGGTTTGTCAAAATCAGTCTATGCTTTATGACACTTTGAACAATGTTGAATATGATTTTATCTTAACTCCGTCGATTCATCTCAACAAGGTGAAATCACTAAAAGAGCGTCAGAAGCTTAATTCAAAGATTGTTGTTTTGGCGGAAAACGGAGAGATGGATTTTGGCGCGGACTATGAATGCATTCATCTTCCGATTTCATGCATTCAATTGGCAGATATATTTAACGATATAACATCAAGCAACAAAGATACTCTTTCCACATTAAGGTTTGTTGCCCCCACTGCAAGCATTTTGGTTGTTGACGACAACTTGGTTAACCTTAAAGTTGCACAAGGACTTATGAAACCGTATTGCTTTAAAATTGAAACGGCGATGAACGGGCTAGAAGCGGTCGAGCTTATTAAAGAGAATGTTTATGACATTGTGTTTATGGATCACATGATGCCAATCATGGACGGGATTGACGCAACGGTAACAATTAGAAAACTAGAGGGAGATTATTTTAAAAACGTCCCAATAGTGGCGTTGACGGCAAACGCGATACTTGGAACAAAAGAGCTTTTTCTCCGCGAAGGTATGAACGACTTTTTGGCAAAACCAATCGAAACAACCAAGCTTAACGATATTTTGCTTAAATGGATACCAAAAGAAAAACAAGAGTTTACCAAAATAGCCACCCAAACAGTTGCGGTTATTGAAACAGATATCAAGATAAAAAACATCGATGTAGACCACGGCATAAATCTTTTGGGTGGAAGCATAGAAAATTATGTTGACATCATAAGGACATATTATTCCGACGGACTTAAAAAACAGTCGCAGATATTTGAGATGTATCAAGACAGAGACATAAACGCGTTTAGAACCGAAGTTCACGCGATTAAAAGCGCCTCGGCTTCGATTGGTGCGTTGCAACTTTCCGCCGCAGCTTTAAGGCTTGAACAAGCCGCTGTTGATTTCGATCTTGCGTTTATCGACAGTAATGTCGAGCTTTTCCTTGATGATTTTAATCATATACTCGAAGCGATAAGAGATTTCTTAGGATCGCTACAGGTGGAAGATAACGACAAATCAAAAGGAGAGATAGCGGTTATAAAAGAACAGCTTCCAAATCTTGTTGAGGCTATTCAGTTTGTCGAGATAACAAAGATAGAAAATATATTGGGTCAACTTATCGAATTCGATTGGGGCGAACAGGTTTCAAGTTTGCTAAAATCCATTCAAGAACATATAAGCTCATATGAATATGATGAGGCTTTGCCGATAATAGACGATATAAACAAAGTTCTTTTTGAAAACAAGAACTAGACTTAGTTGTCGGATTTTTATTTTTAAAGATACATTATATTCAATTATAAAACTAAACATTTCAAAAACATTCGTTTTTATCGTTGTGAAGTTACAACGCATATAAAACGGATGTTTTTTATTTTTATGTCTTTAATTTTTCTATTGATTTTATCTGTAAAATAGAGTATAATACCCATTAAGTGGCGGTTGGTGGCTTAAAGTGGTTGAAAGTGGTGAGTTATAAACGTTTTCAACAGAGTTTTCAACAAAGGGGGTGTGAAAGATGTTAACCGGCGAATATTATCATACGATTGATGTTAAGGGAAGAATTATATTTCCCTCAAAACTGCGTGAAGAGCTTGGAGAACGTTTTTTCATAACCCGATGGTTGGACGATTGTTTGGTTGTTTTTTCCGAGCAAGAGTGGGAAAAAGTATGCGAAAAGCTAAAAAATCAATCGCTATCCAAGGCGAGAGATATTCAACGCTTTTTGTTTTCTAACGCGTGTTGTGCCGAACCGGATAAGCAAGGGAGAATTTTAATCCCCGAAAATTTAAGGATACGTTCAGGGCTTGATAAAGATATAGCGATAATTGGCGTCATGGACAGAGCCGAGATATGGGATAAAGAAAAATGGATTAAACGCAGCAGCGAGATAGACTCCGCCGTTTTCGACAGTCAAATGGAAGGACTGGATTTATAATATGATAGAGATAAATTTCAAACATTTCCCGGTGCTTCTCAAAGAGACTATCGATGGGCTTAACATTAAAAAAGACGGAAACTATATAGATGGAACCGCCGGAGGAGGCGGGCATTCTTTCGAGATACAAAAACGCTTAAACCAAGACGGAAGGCTTTTTTGCTTTGACAAAGACCCCGACGCGATTGTTGTGCTTAGAGAAAGGTTTAAACAAAACAACAATGTCGAGGTTATACATTCGGATTTCTCTCAAGCGAAAGAAAAGTTGTTTGAAAAAAATGTTGCGATAGACGGAGCTTTGCTCGACCTTGGGGTGTCTTCACATCAACTTGACACAGCAAAGCGTGGGTTTTCCCACAGGTTTGACGGCGAGTTGGATATGCGTATGTCGCAAAGCGGAATATCGGCAGAGGAGATAGTTAACACCGCGACGTTTGAGCGACTTTGCGAGATAATCGGGGGATATGGCGAAGAAAAATTTGCGGGGCCTATTGCAAGAAAAATCATAGCTGTTCGCGAACAAAATGCTATTGAAACGACAGCTCAACTTTCTGATATTGTGTTGTCGTCTGTTCCGCCGTCCTATCGAAGAAAATCAAAACACCCGGCAAAAAAAACCTTCATGGGTCTAAGGATAGCGGTTAACGACGAGTATAATGTTTTAAAAAAAGGCCTTGAAGAGATATTTGATATCATGAACCCACAAGCGAGATTTTGTGTTATAAGTTTTCATTCGTCCGAAGACAGGATTGTGAAACAGTTTTTTAACTCGCTGTTGATTTCGTGCACCTGTCCAAAAGAATACCCTGTTTGTATATGTAATGGAAAAGCGAAAGCAAAACTTATAACAAAAAAACCTATAGTAGCTTCAAGTGAAGAACTTGAACAAAACAATCGCTCACACAGCGCTAAACTTAGAATTGTTGAGAAACTTTAAAGTAATATTTTGTATTGCGACTTTAAGTCGTACAACTTGAAATTTCTATACGAAAATGCACACAAATGTTGCAAACAAAGTTTTATATTTAAGAAAGGATGGTTATAAAGATGAAATCAAACGTAGCGTATGATCTTAACAGCTTTTCGCAAGACAGCTATGCTCCGAACATTAGGGTTTTAAAAGTGAAACCAACAAAGAAAGAGCAAGCATTGCGCAAAAAAAACAAGATTAACCTAGTTGTTGTTTTGGAGGCGCTTATCTTGATTTTCTTCATGGCGCTAACGGTAAACAGTAGAACAAGGCTTATCGAAGTTCAAACCGATGTCAACAACGCAAACACCGAACTGAATGCGCTTAAAAGCGAAAATGCTTATTATAACTATCAACTTGAAAGCATGGTTTCGCTTAAATCAATCGAGGATTATGCGAGAAACGAACTGGGGTTGATTAAACGTGACTCAAATCAAGTCACATACATTAAACTTAACGACCAAAATAAGATAGAGATTGCCTCACAACCCGAAACAGGTTACGAGCAACTTAAAGAAATTTGGAATTCTGTAATAGATTTAATTGTTAAATAATAAAATGTAATTAGCAGACAACAAAAAAATGAACTTTTGGCAAAGAGTTTTTATTAAAGTGTTTTGCAAAGGATGTGTAAATAGACTAAAAAAGCATTATTTGTTATAATATATCAATACAGTTGAAAACACTAAAACCGAGCGTAGGAAAAAAGGTTGATAATTGACTTTTTAGTAGTTGGTTTTGTGTTTTCAAATCGTGTGATTTGAACTTTTTTTAATAGCGCAATAGCGCCTAAAACGTTGCGATTCTAATGTGAGCCACTAGGATCACATTGTCGAAAAAGTTTCGCAGTGAAGAAAGGATAGACATATATATGAGCAACAAAAGAAATAATGTGAACGACGAAATAGGGATGAAGAGAAGGATTGCGTTTGTCATTACAGTTCTTTCCGGTTGCTTTATTTTTTTGATCTTTGTGCTTTTTAATATATCTGTTGTAGGCTATGAAAGATATAGCTCGCTTGCACTGTCTCAGCAACTTCGTGACACCGTGATAGCGGCGGACAGAGGAACTATATACGATCGAAACATGAACGTGCTTGCGGAAAGTGCGCCTGTGTGGACGGTGGCCATCTCTCCGCTTGAGATTGAAGTGGAACAACGTGAAGCTGTGGCAACCGCCATGGAGATGTTTTTAGAGGTTGATAAACAAACCGTTCTTGAAAAATGCGAAGAAAACACATATTATTCGATTATTAAACTTAAGGTTGACCAGCCGGTTGTAGACCAACTTAGGGCGTATATTTCCGAGCAGGGTTTAAGAGGAATTGCGTTTAACGAAGATACAAAAAGATATTATCCGTATGGGAATTTTCTAGCTCAAGTTTTGGGGTTTGTCGGAACAGACAACTATGGGCTTTCGGGGATCGAAGCATATTACGACGACTATTTAAGCGGAGTTTCGGGAAGGGTTGTTTCGGCTAAAAATGCACTTGGAAGAGATATGGATTATGAATACGAGACGGTTTATGACGCTCAAAAAGGAAACAACCTAATTCTAACCGTCGACGAGATGATACAACATTATCTGGAATCGGCGCTTGAGACGGCGGTTAAGGAACATAAAGTTAAAAATCGTGCAAGTGGAATAATTATGAATGTCAACACAGGCGAGATACTCGCTATGGCGACAAAAGGTGATTTTGATCCAAACGAACCGTTTTACATATTTGACGATGAAACACGGGCTCAAATAGAGGAGATTACCGACAGTGAAGAAAGAGCGGCGGCAACGTCGCAAGCACAACAACTTCAATGGAACAACAAAGCGATACTCGAACTATATGAGCCGGGTTCGGTTTTTAAAGCTGTAACAGCGTCGGCGGCGCTTGAAACGGGCAACGCCACACTTAACAACACCTACCATTGCTCCGGCGAATATCACGTCACGGGCGACGTTTCGATAAGTTGCGCAAACCTTGACGGACACGGAACTCTTGATTTCCAAGGGGCTCTTGTGAATTCCTGTAACCCTGCGTTTATACAGATGGGTATAGACATGGGGGTAGAAAATTTTTATAATTATTTTAGGGCTTTTGGCTTGACCGAAAAAACAGGGATAGACCTTCCGGGTGAAGCGTCAAGCATATATTACAGAGAAAGCGAATACGGCATAGTACAGCTTGCTAGTAGCTCGTTTGGTCAATCTAACGCAATTACCCCAATACAGATGATAACGGCTTTTTCGGCGGTAGTAAACGGCGGATATCTTATCGAACCGCATATAGTCAAAGAGATAGTGGACGATGACGGAAATGTTATTGAAAGTTTCGGGACAGAAGTCAAGCGACAGGTCATAAGCGCCGAAACGTCTGAAACGATGACGGGACTTTTGCAAGAGGTTATTAATCTTGCGGGTGGAAAAAATGCGTATGTTGCCGGTTACAGATTAGGCGGAAAAAGTGGAACGTCGCAAAAACTCGGCGGAGAAGAGGGGGTTTATGTTGCGTCGTTTAGCGTTGTTGCCCCGGCAGACGACCCCGAAATAGCCTGCTTAATATTGTTTGATGAAACAGACAGCTATTCAATTTATGGTACAACACTTGTAGGGCCTGTCATAGCCTCGGTCATGTCCAACACGCTTTCCTATCTTGGTGTAGAGCCTGTTTACACTGAAGACGAGATACAAAACGTCGATGTGTCGGTTCCAAATGTCGAGGGTTATTCGTTAACCGCCGCGTATTCAAGACTTAACAGCGTTGGACTTTCGTATTTTGTTGTGGGCGAGGGAACAGAGGTTTTGCGACAGTTTCCCGAAGCTTGGCAGGCAACCCCGCGTTCGTCTTCTGTAATACTATACACAGAAGAGATAGAAGAGGAACAGATTGTTGAAGTTCCAAACGTGTTAGGGCTTACGATAACCGAAGCTACCGATCTTCTTAAAGAATTTAACCTTAACATAAAGATGTTAGGCCCCGTTTCAGATCAAGCAATTGCTGTTTCACAAGACTATCAAGCAGAGTTTTCTGTTCCGGTTGGAACGGTTGTTACGGTTGAGTTTGTGGATACCACTACGCAAGATGACGCGGTATAGTTTTTAATATACGAATTATTTTTTTAATTTTGTATATTCGGAGAAAATAATGAAATTATATGATATAATAAAAGGAATCGAGTTTAACGGCGAGGTTGCGAACTGTGAAGTTTATGACATCGTTATTGATTCAAGAAAAGTAAAAAAAGGTTCGTTGTTTGTTTGTTTAAAGGGTAATAACTTCGATTCGCATACTATAGCCGAACAGGTGCTTGAAAATGGGGCCTGTGCTGTTGTTTGTGAGCGAGATCTTTCGCTTGACAAGCAGATTGTCGTTAAAGACACAAGGGCGGCAAACGCGGCACTTTGTCAAGCTTTTTTTGGCAACCCAAACGAAAAGTTAAAGATTATTGGGGTTACGGGAACAAACGGAAAAACCACCATCACTAACATCATAAAACAAGCACTTGAAAATTTAGGGAGGAAATGTGGCCTTGTTGGTACGATATGTTGTGAGGTTGCGGGGACGGTGATACCGGCAAAGTTTACAACTCCCGAGCCATGGGATCTTGCGGCGCTTATGGATAGAATGGTTAAAGCCGGCTGTGAGTATATTATTATGGAAGCATCGTCCCAAGGATTAGAACAAGGGAGACTTTTTGGGATTGACTTTGACGTGGCCGTGTTTACCAACTTGACACGAGACCATCTCGACTATCACGGGACGTTTGAAAATTATTATAACGCAAAGAAACTTTTGTTTAACTTTGCAAAACACGCCGTTATCAACATAGACGACGACTATGGGAAGGCACTTGAAAGCGAGATAAATATATCTAAAACTACCGTTTCGGTAAGTTTGAACGATTCGGATTATACAGCAAAGGATATAAAGTATTCTATCTCCGGCGCGAAGTTTATTTTGAACGGCACTGGATTTGTTGAAAGAATTTCGGTTAACATGCCGGGGGTTTATTCGGTTCAAAACGCTATGCTTGCAGTGTGCAGTCTGTTTGCACTTGGAATAAACAAAAAAGAGGCATGCGAAGCGGTTTCCAACACGCGAGGCGTTAAAGGAAGATGTGAGGTTTTGTATTCAAAAGATGACAAAACAGTTATCTGTGATTTTGCCCACACAGGAGACGCCCTTGAAAATCTCTTAAGTTCGATAAAGCCGTTTGTAAAAGGCAGAATGATAACGCTGTTCGGTTGTGCGGGGGACAGAGACGCGGCAAAACGCCCCGACATGGCAAAGGCGGTGTGTCGCTATTCCGATATAGTGGTGCTCACGTCTGACAACCCTCGAACCGAAGATCCAATGGTTACGATAAACCAAATTAAACAGCTGATTGAAAGCTGTGATGTCCAATTCACGGCGCATCCCGACAGAAGAAATGCAGTTATTTGGGCGCTTGATAACATTAAAAAGGATGATGTTTTAATGTTATGTGGCAAAGGGCATGAAGATTATCAGGTGCTTGACGGATGTACGATATATTTTGATGAACGTGAGATAGTAGAGGAATATTTCGCAAATTAACTTTTAAAGGTGAAGGTTTCGAGCAGAAGAAAGGACGGTCATAAAAATGGTTCCGATAAAGTTAAAAGATTTAATAAAAGGTGTTGGAATTACAAACAATCCCGAGGCGCTTGTGGTTGATGTTGTTACCGACTCAAGAAAGGTTACAAAAGGCTCGGTGTTTGTTGCTATAGTCGGCGAACGACTAGATGGAAACGACTATGTCAAACAAGCCTTTTCGCTCGGAGCTGTTGCAGCGGTTGTTTCAAGAAGGAGCGAAAGTGAGATAGAACAGATAGTTGTAAACGACACAAAGGATGCCTTTATTGAGATGTCGGGAAACTACCGCGCCGAGTTTAATCCAAAGGTTGTGGGTGTTACAGGAAGCGTCGGAAAGACAACTACAAAAGAGATGCTCGCGGCTATCTTTGAAAGTTTCGGAAACACACTTAAAAATCAAGGGAACTTTAATAATGAAATTGGGCTTCCGACAACTATATTTAACATGAATAAAGAAACCGAGCTCGCAGTTCTTGAGATGGGGATGTGTGCTAGCGGTGAGATTGAAAAGCTCACACTTGCGGCGCGACCGAAAGTTGCGATTATAACCGCTATAGGGCTTGTTCATATCGACACTTTGGGCTCGATTGAAAATATTTTAAAAGCAAAACTCGAGATTGTTGAAGGACTTTCAAAAGATGGAATTCTTGTTTTAAATGGTGACGATGAGATGCTTTTAAGGGCAAAGAACGATCTTAAAGTCGACACCGTTACTTATGCAGTAAACAACCTTGAAGCGGATGTTGTTGCAAAAAATATCATGACAAGAGCAATGTCTACAGAATTTACAATCAGCGACAGAATAAGCGGTTCATTTAAAGCGATGATTCCAACCGTTGGTATACACAACCTTCTTGACGCGCTTGCGGCATATACCGCGGCAACTAGGATAGGCCTTGACCCAAAGCGCGCCGCCGAGGCGCTTAAAAACTATCGTCCAACCGGAATGCGTCAAAACATAGTGTACCATGACGGAATAACCGTTATCGAGGATTGTTACAATGCTAATCCCGATTCTATGAAAGCCGCGCTTGAAACGCTTTCCACCATGCAAAGCAAAGGAATTAAAATAGCGGTTTTGGGGGATATGTTAACTCTTGGAGAGATTACCCGCGATGCTCATAAATCTCTTGGGGTTGTCGCGGCAAGATGTGGAGTAGATGTTCTTTTGTGTTATGGCGAAAACATGAAATATTGCGCCGACGCCGCAAGGGCCGCCGGGGTAATCTGTGTTGAGCATTTCGAGAACAAAAGCGCAGTTGCAAAATATCTTGCAAAGACCGCACATTCGGGAGACGTTGTTTTGTTCAAGGCAAGCCGAGGACTTAAACTTGAAGAAGTAATCGAGATGTTCTATGAGATAGAACGGTAGACTAGTTTGAATAAAAATATTTATGTTTAACATAAAAAATACCTGTCGGTCTTTGATAAGCGTCAGTTTCTGACACGAGCAAAATGGTATTATAATCGGAGGATACAATGAATAAAACAGCAATGCTTGTTTGCGCTTTTGTCGCAATAGGGCTAACGGGGATATCAGGATATTTCCTTATCCCATGGTTAAAAAGTCTTAAGTATGGCCAAACTATAAATAAAATAGGCCCTGTATGGCACCAAAATAAAGAAGGAACCCCGACAATTGGCGGACTTATGATGATTTTAGGCTCTGCTGTCGCTCTTGTTGTCGGATATATAACGCTTATAATAGATATGCCCGAGTTTCTTAACGATCAGTATAAGATTGAAAACATAAGGCTTTTTTCAGGTTTTGGAGTGGCGCTTGCGTTTGGATTAATCGGATTTATCGACGATTACACAAAGATAGCACACAAAGAAAACCTCGGGCTCACCGCAAAAGGTAAATTAGTTTTACAGTTTTTTGTGTCAACAGTCTATGTGGTGGCGATGTATTATTTTGCGGGCATTGGCACGGCGGTTGAAATTCCTTTTTTTGGTTCTATCGAACTTGGTATTTTTTATTTTCCTATAATGGTAGTTTTCGTTTCGTTTTTTGTTAACGCGGTTAACTTGACCGACGGTATAGACGGGCTTGCGGGAAGCGTAACTTTCTTTGTTTCGCTCGGGTTTATCATTATATCGGCGTTTGTTGGATATTTCGGAACGGGACTGTTTGCAACAGCTATTGCGGGGTCGTGTATTGGGTTTGTTATATGGAACTTCTATCCTGCAAAAGTTTTTATGGGGGACACGGGGTCGATGTTTTTGGGCGGCGCGGTTGTTGCCATGTCGTTTGGGATCTCGTTCCCGACGATAATTGTCCTTGTTGGTATTATATATCTTTGCGAAGCGCTTTCGGTTATGATTCAAGTTTCATATTTTAAAATAACCAAAGGTAAAAGAATATTTAAGATGACCCCTATCCATCATCATTTTGAGATGAGCGGATATTCCGAAATAGCTATTGTGCTTTTGTTTTGTTTTATAACCGTTGTCGGCTGTGCGTTGGCATTTTTCGCAGTAACATTATTTTAAATAGGGTGATAATTTGGAAAGAACTTCAATCAGACGAAAAGGATTAATAAATAATTTTATCGCAAGGGGTAGCGTAGATATGCCGTTGCTTATCGTGACGTTAATTCTTGTGGTTTTCGGTCTTATTATGATGTTTTCCGCAAGCTATGCAAACGCCATTTATTATCAAGATAACGCGTATCATTATATAAGCTCACAACTAGTGTATGCCATTATTGGATTAATAGGCATGTTTATAGTGTCGAGGGTAGACTATGGGATAATTCAAAAATCCAACTGGATTATCTATTTTATCTCGCTTATAATGCTTATAATAACGCTTTTTATGCCCGAGATAAACGGAGCAAGAAGGTGGATAATTTTTGGAGGTTTCACGTTCCAACCGTCTGAAGTTGCAAAGTTTGCCACAATTGTTTTGATAGCTTCTTTGGTTGCAAGATACCCCGACAGAATGAAAAAAATAAAATACGGTTTTTTTCAACCGCTTTTTTTCGTAGGCTTGTTTTTGGCGGTAACTTTAAACCAAACCCACCTTTCGGGTTCAATAATTATTATCTCGATAGCGTTTGTAATGATGTTTGCCGGAGGATCAAAACTTAGGTGGTTTATTGTCAGCGGTTTAATTGTCTTGGGGCTTGTTTTGCTTGTTTTGTTTGCGATGAACATGATAGACGGCTCGCAAAGCGAAACGGCGATTGTCGATGGTGATTTGGTTTACGAACAATCGAGCACGTCAACCAATCCTATCATAGCGAGAGCACAAGACCGAATAGGTCTTTGGCTTGACCCGTTTAACCACGAATATGGATATCAAACGGTTCAGTCGCTCATTGCAATAGGTTCGGGTGGAGTTTTTGGTTTGGGGCTTGGAAACTCTCGTCAAAAACATCTATATGTCCCGGAACCCCAAAACGACTTTATATTTGCGATAACGTGTGAAGAACTGGGGTTTGTTGGCGCAGTTTTTGTTATAGTTTTGTTTATGCTTTTTATTTTCAGAGGTTTTTCGATAGCGTTAAAAGCACGGGATAAATTTGGAGCACTAGTCGCGCTTGGAATTACGGCACAGGTGGGAATTCAAACCATTTTTAATATAGCGGTTGTTTCAAACACCGTTCCAAATACAGGGATAAGCCTTCCGTTTTTCAGTCAAGGGGGAACGTCGCTTGTCATACTACTTCTTGAAGTTGGGGTTTTGCTTTCGATTTCGCGGGCGTCCGAGACTAATTTTAGGTGAATGGAATAACATATGAAAGTTGTCATAGCCGCCGGCGGAACAGCCGGACACATAAACCCGGCGCTTGCAATAGCCGGAGAGATTAAAAAAAACCAACCAGATTCCGAGATAGTTTTTGTTGGGCGCGAGGACGGAATGGAAAAAGACCTTGTGCAAAAAGCCGGATACAGACTGTTTCCGATAGAGATGCACGGGTTTATGCGAAAGGTATCTTTAGAAAATATACTGTTTAATATAAATTCGATTAAATGTGTTATACTATCCGAAAAAAAGATAGGAGAATTTTATAAACAGTTTAAACCGGACGTAGTAATAGGTTGTGGCGGATATGTCAGCGGGCCGGTTTTGCGAAAAGCTGCCAAGATGAAGATACCGACAGCGATACAAGAACAAAACGCAATTCCCGGGATAACCACAAAACTTTTATCCAAAAATGTTGATATTATTTTTGCGGCGTCAAACGAGGGTAGTTCTGCTTTGGGGCTTGAACAAAAAACCGTAGTTACGGGAAACCCGATAAGGCTAGAGTTTTTTACCGCAAACAGAGAGGTTTTAAGAAAACAATGGAACGTTAAAGACAGGGTTTGTATTGTTTCTTTTGGTGGCTCTTTGGGCGCTCGAACTATTAACCGACTGTCGGCTTGTCTGATGTCAAAACATCAAAACAGCAAAAACATTTTTCATATCCACGCAACGGGAGGTTACGACAAAACCTCATTTGCCCAAAGTACAGAGCAATATGGCGTGGACATAAACTCGAAAAACATCAAGATAGTCGATTATATAGACAACATGCCCGAATGTCTTGCGGCGGCCGATCTTGTGATTTGTCGGGCGGGGGCGCTTACGATAAGTGAACTTGAAGCGTCGGGAAGAGCGTCTGTTTTAATTCCGTCTCCGAACGTAGCGGAAAACCATCAATACTACAACGCTTTGGCACTTAAAAACGACGATGCCGCAATTTTATATCAAGAAAAAGAAATCGACTTTGAGGATGTTTCACAACAGATTTTTAAACTTGCAAGTGATAAACAAAAACTTATAAACATGGGTATAAACGCAAGGAGTAGGGCGAAGACCGACAGTTCAAAAAGAATCTATAACGAAATTGTAAAGTTGATTGAGACTAAATAAAAAGGGAATGTGATTTCTATACAACAAAGAAACGATTACAACCAAAGAAAGAGAAAAAGAAGATTGTCCGCAAAGGTTAAACTGTTTTGGTTTGTCTGTTTTGTCGGAGGGCTGTTTGTTTGTGCTTTGTTTATCTGCCAAACCGCGACGATATCCGTTATTGGTAACGACGTCTATACCAAACAAGAGATAATTGCGGCGTCTGGGATTGAAAAAGGCGACAATCTTTTGTTCATATCGTCTGATAATTCCGAGAAAGATATCTATTCAAAACTTTCATACATAGAACAAGCAGCAGTCAGAAAACAGTTTCCAAATCAAATAAAGATAGAGGTTATCGAGTCCAAACAAAACGTAGACGTTGTTACGAATGAGGGAGTTATAACCGTTTCCAAGAGAATGAAAGTGCTTGCGGATGTTTCGAACGATCAAAACGAAAACATAGTGGTTTTGGGACTTAACCCGACAGAATATGTAATCGGCGAAACGTTGGTTGACCAAGACCCTGAAAAGGTTATGCATCTTGTAACCATTTTTGACATATTAGATCAAAATAATGCTGTGAGCGAAATAACCGAGATAGATATATCGGACAAACTTAATATTTTGATAAACTATCAAGACAGAATAAGTATACTTCTCGGAACGGCGGGAGATGCCGAATATAAACTGCTCATTGCGCTTGAAACTTTGCAAAACAACATCGACGCTAGCAAAACCGGAAGTCTAGATATTTCGATAGCCGGACGAGCGTTTTTTAGCGAGACAGTCTATGTCGAACCAACCCCCGAACCGCAACAAGAACCGGAAGAGCAACAGGAACAAGACGAACCGGAACAATAGACAGTTTTTGCATAATTGGATGTAAATCACAATGATTGACGCTAATATCACAAAAAAATGAAATTTTTTTTAATAGTTTTTCAACTAAATGTTGAAAACTGCATTTAAATATGGTATCTTATATAAATAAAGGTATAGATATCTCTATGTAGGGAGGGCTTTTTTTGAACTTCGCGTTTGATAATGAATCTGCATTTGCAACCAACATTAAGGTTATTGGTGTTGGTGGCGGCGGTGGCAATGCCGTTAATCGAATGATTGAATGTGGGATGCAGGGTGTTGAGTTTGTTGCGATGAACACAGACAGCCAAATTTTGAAATATAGCAAGGCTAACTACAAGCTACAGCTTGGGGATAAGCTAACAAAAGGAAAGGGTGCCGGTGGGGACCCTGATAAGGGCAAGCGTGCCGCTGAAGAAAGCCGAGAGGAGATAGCCGCGACGCTGAACGGAACCGACATGGTTTTTGTAACCGCCGGAATGGGTGGTGGAACAGGAACTGGTGCTGCGCCTGTCATTGCCGAGATTGCTAAAGATATGGGTATTTTAACGGTTGGTATTGTAACTAAACCGTTTCATTTTGAAGGCAAAAAAAAGATGGAGACGGCTGAAAACGGAATATCTGAACTCAGACGTAACGTGGACTCGTTGGTGGTTGTGCCTAACGAACGTCTAAAAAATATCTCTGCCGAAAAACTAACGCTTACAAACGCCTTTGAGATGGCGGACAACGTTTTGAGACAGGGCGTTCAAGCGATATCAGACCTTGTAAACGTTCCGGGAATCATCAACCTTGACTTTGCGGACGTGCTTTCTATCATGAAAGGTGCGGGCAACGCACACATGGGTATCGGTAAAGGTTCGGGACGAGACAAAGCAGAGGCTGCGGCGATTTCTGCAATATCTAGCCCGCTTCTTGAAACCACAATCAATGGCGCAAGGGGTGTTATTATCAACATAACATCTTCTTCCGATGTAGACCTTCAAGCGGTTGAAAATGCGGCTTCTATGATAACTGAGGCGGCGGACAAAGACGCAAACATCATCTGGGGTATTGCTCTTGATGAATCGCTCAAAGATGAGTTGCTGTTAACCGTAATCGCAACAGGGTTTGACCAGGGACCGCTCTATTCCTCAAGCGCAGACCAAAGCCCTGAAAAAAAGCTTGAAACGTTTGAACTTGACGACAGCGACGACAACGATTACCAATCTATTTTGGACATACTTAACAGTAGGCAGTTGCCAAACGAATAAAACAACAACCTGTGGCAAAGATGTGCAAAGAGAGGTGTAGAGCCATGAACGAAAAAGAAAAAATGTATCATATAGACCTTTCGGTTCAAGACATCGAAGGCGCAAAGATAGCAATTATCCCGGGAGACCCCGGAAGAGTTCCGAAGATAGCAAAACATCTTGAAAATGCAAGACAACTTGCGTTTAATCGAGAATACAACAGCTATTTAGGCGAGATTTGTGGTCAAAAAGTCTTGGTCGTGAGCACCGGCATAGGCGGACCATCTGCCGCTATTTGCGTTGAAGAACTCGCGATGATTGGTGTTGAAAGCTTTATTCGAGTTGGAACGTGTGGAGGGATTAACACCAAAGTTGAAGCGGGTGACGTGGTGGTGGTTAACGGTTCGATACGATTCGAGGGTACGTCTAAAGAATATATGCCAATAGAATTTCCGGCCGTATCAGATTTTGATATAACAACTGCTTTAAAACAGGCAGCACAAAACTTGGGGTATAAACACCATGTTGGAATTGTCCAGTGCAAAGATTCGTTTTATGGGCAACATGCTCCCGAAAGAATGCCGACAGAACCCGATTTACTATATAAGTGGAACGCTTGGATAAAGGGTGGCACGCTAGCTTCTGAGATGGAGTCGGCGGCTTTATTTGTCGTTTCGGCAACACTTGGGGTAAAAGCCGGGGCGGTTATGCATTGTGTTTGGAACCAAGAACGCGAGAAACAAGGCCTTGGGAACAAAGAGGACCACGACACCGAAAAAGCGATTCTTGTAACTATTGAAGCGGTAAGGTTGCTTTTAAATGATAAACAAGCGTAGTTTTTAAAAAGCATCTTTAAGCTAACATTTTAAGTTTAAAATAATATATGTATAAAAAAGGAGGTGGCATCATGGATTATAATCCGGACAGATATGACAACAGTTCAGATTCTACATACGAGACGGGAACGTTTTCGACAAGGAGCTTGTTATCAAACTCGACAAACGGCGGAGCGGACGCGTTTAAAACAGCAATGTTAGGTTTTGATAAAGAAGCGGTTTTGATGTATATCGACGATCTTTGTCATGATGCCGCAGAGCAAGAACGCAAACTATATCAAATTATTTCGGATCTTGAAAAAAAGAACAAAAAACTTTTGTCCGAGATGAGCGACGTTAAAAACAGATATGATAACTTGTCAGACCAAGCAAATGCCGGAGTTGACCCTGCGGCGATTGAAGAGCGCGAGCAACTATTCCAACAAGCCATCAATATGTTGCAAGAGAAAGTTAACGCCCTTACGGGTGAACTTAATGTGGCGCGACAATCGGCAGCAGCCGGTATGCAAGGAGCGAGCAAAGCCGAGATTGAGAACTATATTCGTGAGATTAACAAGCTTCAAGAGGCTGTTGCTATCGAACGCAACAACCGTGATTCGGCGCTTGCAAACCTTCGCAAACTTAATTCTCAAATGTCACAACGCGACAACCAGATAAACCAGATGCAAACGCTTATCCAACAAAAAGATTATGCGGCTTCCGAGCTTAAAAACAAGATTAGTTCGCTTAACAACGCGTTAACCCAACTTAACGAGGCTCAATCGCAAAACCCTGAACTTGAACAGCAAAATGCGTTGTTGCAACAACAGTTGGATGATTATAAAAATCGTTATGATGAACTGGTTTCAAATTCAAAAAAAGCCGAACAAAGTGCAAAATCTTTGTTTTCAGATAACGAACATCTTAAGCAAGAAGGATCTGAAATTCAAAACAAACTTGCTGAATCTGTTAAAAAGAACGAAGATTTATCAATTTCGCTTAATGCGTTGGAAGAAAATTATAAAATTTTAAAACTTGAAAACGAGACTTTGAAAAATAAAACTTTAAGTTTTGATAAATTTTCGCAAGAACTAAACGAAAAAACGGTTCAGCTTGAAAAACAAACGCAGTTTTTAAGCAACGAAAACGAGTCTTTACGGGTAGCGAAAAGTTCAGCCGAGATGTTGGCTAAAAAATATGAAGCACAACTTATCGAAATAAAAAACAAAAGCGAGCAACTCCAGCATAAAAATGGCGAGTATGAAAGCAAGAGCTTAGAGCTTGAAAATAAAAACTTTGAACTTGCCAGTAAGAGTGCCGAGCTTGAAGCTAAAAGTAAGCAGCTTGAAGAGATAAATGCCGAACTTGCAAGAAAAAGTTTTGAACTTGAAAATGAAAAAACGCAACTTGTGAGCAAAAAGTCAGAACTTGAGAGCGAAAAGGCTGGGCTTGAAAACAGCAAAGTTATGCTTGAAAGCGAAAAGGCAGAACTCGAAAACAGCAAAACGATTCTTGAAAACGAAAAAACAGAACTCGAAAATAGCAAAGCTATACTTGAAAGCGAAAAAACAGAACTTGAAAACAGCAAAGCTATGCTTGAAAATGAAAAAGCTGTGCTTGCAAATCAAGCAAATCAGTTAAATAACGAAAACCAACAGTTGAAAATAGCATATAATGAAGCGGAAGCCTTGGTGAAAAAATATGAATCACAAGCGGTTACGCTTCAAAGCAGAAGCGTACAGCTTGAAAACAAATCGAGCACGTTGTTCCAGGAAAACTCTTCACTTAGAACCGCGCTTGACACTGCAAAAGCCGAAGCGGAAAATCTTAAAGGAAGCATCGAATCAATAAGACGTGAAAACAACGATCTTATGTCGAATTCCTATAACATCATGCAACAAAGTTTGCAGTTGCAAGTTTCGGCGGACACAGCAAAAAGAGAAAGCGAAACTATAAGATTAAGTTATGATAATTTAAAGTCGGAAAATGAAAAACTTGTGGAAGCGACAACCGAGTTGCAAAGAAGCATATCTTCGTCGCAAAGCGAGAAAAAGACACTTTTAACTGAACTTAACAACCTTAAAAATGAACTAAGTATTGCACAAAACGAACGATCTGCATTGCAAAGCGAACGTTCTAATCTTCAGTTGAATTTGGAAAAACTTCAACAGGAATATAGCATACTTGTCGAACAGGCAAATGGTCTTTATGCAAAGGTCAACGAGTTGCAACAGCAGTGTGTAAGTATTGATGAAACAAAACAAGCGCAAAATACCGAACTGCAAAAACAGCTTGCCGAAATAGCGGACAGATACGAAAAGCTTAAGAGAAGCTTTGACGAAATCCAGTCGCAAGAAGATATCTTAAAAGAGCAAAATCAAAAACTAATAGAACAAAATCAATCTCTTTCGCAAGAAAGTATCGCGATAAACGAGACAAACCAAAAACTTTCGCAGGATAATGCAGAGATTGTCGAACAAAATCAAAGACTCTCGCAAGAGAACGCTGAGGTTTCTGAACAAAACCAAAGACTCTCGCAAGAGAACGTTGAGGTTTCTGAACAGAACCAAAGACTTTCGCAAGAGAAAGACGCGGTTTCTGAACAAAACCAAAGGCTTTCACAAGAGTTGGCGAATTTGGGCGAGCTTAACCAAACACTTACACAAGAGAATGTAATAGTAGGGGAGCAGAACCAAAAACTCTCGCAAGAGAACAAAAATCTGGGTGACGCCTACCAAGTCCTTTCGGTTGAAAGTAAAAATTTAAACGATGCTTATCAAAAGCTTTCACAAGAAAGCAAAAGCCTCAGCGAGGCGTATCAATCCCTTACACAAGAAAACAAGAGCTTTGGCGAAGCTAACCAAAAACTTTTACTTGAAAACAAAAACTTTAACGAGACAGTTCAAAAGCTTACACAGGATAACAATAATCTTGGTGAAGCAAACAAACAACTGTCCGAGCAGACAAAGCTTTTGAACCAACAAAGCGAAAAACAACTTGAAGAAAACAAAAAGTTGCTTGACGAGATTGAACAAAACCTCAAAGAGAAAAATGATCTCGACAGTCGCGAAAAGGATTGGCAAGAATATCAAACCAAGGTTTCCGAGTATATCAACGCTGTCACCGTTGAAAACCAAAAGCTTAAAAAGCAACTGGAACAGATGGCTTCAGAGGTTAACAGCCTTAAAAACAATGCGGGAAGCGCTCAAAAGATTGCTAACGACAACAGAATGGTGGCAACGGGGCTTGCAAACGAAAAAGGCAACCTTCTTGCAACGATTAATAAACTTCAAGGCGACAACGAAAGACTTCTTTCGACGCTTAACAAGTTGCAAAGTGAAAACAATAACTTGAAATCGTTTGCGGCAAGTATAGACACTGAAAAGAAAAATTTCCAACAAATCGCGCTTAACCTCAAACGTCAGGTTGATGAACTTAATGTTCAAAACGAGAGTATGAACAAGCGCATCGACCAACTCCAATCTCAAAAGAGGGAACCCGTTCAAAAGGCGAGCTATCCTCCTATGTTTGGTGACAAACAAAGTTCTTCGCAAAAAAATAGTTCCCCAAAACAAAAATCAAACACAAGCAGCATAACAATGCAAATGCCTAAGCAAAACGGCACGTCTCGTGGCAGCGCTCAAGACAGACCGCCTCAACAGCAACAACGCAAACCGTCAACAGCGAAACAATCCGGCAACGGGCAAGGGCGACCGACGGGAAATAATGGTCAACCACCGAGACAGACAAACCAAAACACCGCACAAAATTCCAATCCTAATCGCCAACAGTCACAACAACAACCGCAAAACAAAGGAAACTCAAACAGGATTGTGCATTAGGCGGAAAATAGATCATTTACATTAGATAAATATTTAAAAAGTGTTGTAGCAAAATTTAAGTTTTGTTGCAACATTTTTTGATGTTATGTCTGTCACTAGTAAAAATAACTCTAAACTATAACTGAGCAATAAAATGGCGACGTCAGCTTGTTATAATTTGATACTGTTTAAGAAACATACCATAGGGTTCAACTTAATTTTTTTCATTAAAAACCGCCCCTTAAAGAGGCGGTTTTATGCTTTATGTTTCGATTTCACATTTTTTTTAAAGTTTAAAGTATAATGCAAACCAAACCGTTACAACCCTCGTTTATAATTCCTTCCAACGTCTGTTGGAGTTTTCCTCTCGCTTCTGCCGGCAACCTTGTCAGTTTGTTTTGGAGCCCTTCGTTGACAAGCTCGTTAAGTGATTTTCCAAAGATGTTAGATTGCCAGATTTTTAGCGGGTTTTCTTCAAACTCGCCGAGAAGATACATGACAAGTTCTTCTGATTGTTTTTCGCTTCCGACAATTGGATTAATCTCGGTCGTGATGTCGGCGGAAAGCATGTGGATAGACGGGGCAGAGGCTTTAAGGCGAACTCCATATTTGCCGCCTTGGTTCATAATCTCGGGCTCTTCGAGGCGAAGTTCGTCGATGGTTGGCATGACAATTCCATATCCTGTTGCCTTTGCTTGCTCGACTGCTGCTATAACCTTTGAATAGCTTTCTTTCATAGCGGCAAGTTCAGCGAATGAACAGAACAAACTAGCCTCGTCTGATACATCGATTCCCGTCATCTCGCCAATCGTCTTGTAAAACAGGCCGTTTGGAAGGCTTACCTCAATCTCGATAGTTCCGTTTCCAAGGTCTGCCGAAATTTTTTGCGCCGTTTCAACCGATTCACATTCTTCAAATTCAGGGATTAAAACCCCAACGTCCCGCATCTTGCTAACGTTTGAACAAAAATATCGGATTGTTCCGTATATGTCCGATTTAACTTTATGCTCACGCGGAAGGAAGTTTACCCAACCCGGTAGGTTGAAATTTATCTGATGAACGGGGAATTCGCTTGTAACAAGTGTTAAGATTCGTTTTAACATAACCTCGTCAAGCTCGAGACAGTTTATAGGTAAAACAGGAACATCATATTCAGACTGAAGCATCATAGCAAGACCAATGCTTTGTTCTGAACGCGGATTTAAACAGTTTAGAAGCATGACAAACGGCTTGTTAAGCATTTTAAGTTCATTAACAACTCTGCGCTCGGGTCCTTCATATTCCGAACGACCGATGTTGGTTATTGAACCGTCGGTAGTAATTACGATACCGATTGTCGAATGTTCTGTTATAACTTTTTTTGTGCCGGTTTCGGCGGCGATGTTGAACGGAACCTCTCCGTCATACCAAGGCGAAATTACCATGCGCGGTTGTTCGTTCTCGATATGGCCTATTGCACTGTCCACGATGTACCCAACACAATCAATCAATCGTAGTCGCAGATTTGTGTTGTCCTCAAGTTCGACTTCGATAGCCTGTTCGGGAATGAACTTCGGTTCGGTTGTCATGATTGTTTTACCTGCCGCCGATTGTGGAAGTTCGTCAACCGTTCTTTCGCGCTGCAAGCTGTCTTTTATGTTTGGGATTACAAGGGTGTCCATGACCTTTTTTATAAAGGTTGATTTACCGGTTCTAACGGGACCTACAACCCCGATAAAAACCTCTCCGTTTGTTCTTTTAGCAATGTCTCTATAAATGTTTTCCATTTTTTCTTTTCTCCTTAAACCGAAAGATTCGGAATTATTAGCATTAAAGGGTTTTCAATAAGTTCGCTTGAAATTCCGTTTTCCTGTTTAATTATCTTTGCCGAGGAATTAAAACGTTTTGCGATATCAAAAACCCACTCGTCGCCGGGCGAATAGTACACGCATAACGAATAGGGGGATTTTTGTTTTATGATATCTTGATTCACATCTATTTGTGTTATAACATCAACTTTATCACAACAAAAACTATTGCTCTTAATATATCCGCTTAGTTGGATATCTATAGATTGTTCTTGTTCAATGAAGTCTAGTTTCTCAATGATGACGGGAAGTTTAAGGCCGAGTGCAGAAGGTTCTGTTTCCTTGTTTAACGAAAGTGTGAAATTAAACGCTGTTTCTTTTGTTTCTACATCATCGCCAAACGAAAGGACTAAACAGATATCTCCTTTGCCGTTAACAATGCCGTTGTCTGAAATTTCGGCAAAAACAGTTTCGTTCGACACAAAACAATCAATCAATTTTTGACCGGCGGCTTTTGTTGCTTTTGCAGATGTTTCAAATTTTAAATCTATGTCGAGATTTTCTTTTTGAAATGTAACAGATGTTGTTTCAAGAGAGATTTCATATTTTGGTGAAAAAGCATCGACAGCCGCCGAAATTGTTTGTGGCTCTATAGCGGCTGCGGTTATGACCGAAGTTATCGAAACTTCGTTAACCCCTCCGCTTACGCGTTCGCTTTGAACCGATGCCGATATAATGTTGACGTCTGCAATTGCGCCAAGCGAACTTTTGGCGTTTTGTGCATCAAGCGTTTGATTAAACGGCACAGTATAGACAAAACGTCGCACGAAGTATTCTTCGTCGTTACAATAAGAAAACGCTGTTGAAACGATAAAATATCCTGAAACTTCGATGTAACCATCCAAACAAACGGCGCTTTCGATGACAGCTTCGCTAGAGTTGCGTATAAGTTCCGGGGTCATCCCTTCGATAGATTCAATCTCGATGTCCTCTTCAATTGTGAACCTTTTTTCGACCTGCTCAACCACACGAATACCCGCTATCGAAGTGTTGAGAAACTCGACTTTTTCCTTGTCTTTTCCCTCGACTATCTCAAGAGATTTTTCTTTAACCGCTTTGATGTCGACTTGAACTGCGCCTCGTACGTCTAGTTTGCGTTTGTTAGTTGCTCTACAGTTTAGATATGAAATTTTCGGAACTGCAAAGACGCTTCCTGCGTCGCCCGCGTCCTCTTTTGCGTCGAGTTGTTTTGAAAAAGCAAGCCTTGTTCCAACTCCGAAAATGCCGGGTTTTTCGTCCGAAAGGTAGATGACGGTTGCTTTGACATAACCTTCAACCGTTATCCGACTGCCGACTATAAGTTTTTGCATGATTACAGGTTCTGAAATAACCTTTAAAACTTTAAACACCGACGGGCGATAGTCGGGTATAGAAAGTTCGTCTTCGACAGAAAGTTCTACATTTGTTTCACAGATTATCTCGCTTGACGAAAGAATAGTTTTAGAAAAATTGTTGTCCATAAAAATCCTCCTTTTCACGTTATCAAAGTTTATGCAACTAATAAACGATATATGATAAAAGCATGCGAAAAAATTCCGCATGCTTCACGTGAAAAGAAGGATAAATATTTTCTACTGTTCGGATTTTTTTATCTTAAAGACAAATCGTAATATACCTTTAAGTGCTTTTGGGCTTTTAACAACTACTATTTGCATGTAAACAACCTCCTAAATTCAGCGATAATACAAAACTATGACCGCTAGCGAAGACGAAAAGATAACCGTTGTAACGATTATTAAGGCCGTTTCGGGAAGAATAAAACTTAACAGTATTCCAAGAGAAACCGCAAGCGCGTATCTCGGTAACATATAAGTTGCTCTTTTCATGGCCGCCACCTCCTAACTGTTATAGTCTTAACACATACTATTCTTTTTTTATCGTTGTGTGACAGCAACAAAACAAATATACATGATTTTAAATGTAGCAATAGGTCTGAAAACGTCGTCGAAGCGACAAAATATGAGATTTTTTTAGTATCATAAAAATAACCGTATTTTATATATAGCGGTTTTGGTTGATTATTTTGCTTATTTGTTGTAAAATATATTAAATATGTATTTAATTTAATTATTAGTTTAACGAGTCGAGGAAACAATATGGTGAAACAAGGATTTTTCCAAAAAAATAGAAAGCGTCTTTTAATGTTGCTTGATATAACCTGTGTTACTGCGGCGTATCTTATGACATGGATTTTGATATCAGGAAGAACCTCGATCGATGTATATCTTAGCATGCTTGTTTCAAGCTGTGTTTTGTTTGTGCTTTGTTTTGAAATAGTTTATATAGTAATGGGGATGTACGACAGTCTTTGGCGCTATGCCGAGATATACGAGTTTTTTCGTTGTGCCATGGCTTCTTTCTTTGCTATTGTAGCGTTTTTGATTATTACTACAATTATCTACACCGAAAGAAGGGTTCCAATCTCTATCTACCTTGTGTCGTCGCTTTTCGCAACTTCGCTTACCCTTTATTCGAGGTTGACATATCGAATGATACGAAACACAAAGGTCACAAACGCAGGTTCTATGCGAAAAAGAGTTATGGTTGTCGGAGGGGGCGAGGCGGCGTCGACGTTGTTGCACGAGATTTTTAAAGATGTTTCAACAGATTATAACATCGTTTGTGCCGTGGACGACAACCCGCAAAAAATAGGACGCGCGATAATGGGTATAAAGATTATGGGGGAAACCAAGAACATCCCCGAACTCGTAACGATGTGTGAGATCGACACAATTCTGGTCGCTGTTCCTTCCGCAACGGAACAAGAAAAAAAGCGTATACTTAATATATGCGCTAAAACAAACTGTGACATGCGCCTTTTGCCCGATATAAGTAAACTTATAAGCGACGGCAAAGACCTTTTGGCAACCGTTCGTGACGTTAGGGTTGAGGACCTTTTAGGACGTGACGAGATAGAACTTGAAAAAACGGTATATCAAAACATTAAAGATAAAGTTGTTATGGTTACAGGCGGCGGCGGTTCTATTGGCTCTGAACTTTGTAGGCAAGTATTGGCAAGTTCTCCAAAAAAACTTATATTGGTTGATATATATGAAAACAGCACTTATGAAACAGAACAAAAATTAAGACAACAAAACAAAACAAACATACCTATCGAAGTTTTAATCGCATCGGTTAGAGACAGTAAAAAAATTGACGAGATAATAAAGCGCGAACGCCCGAACACTATCTTCCACGCGGCGGCGCATAAACATGTGCCCCTTATGGAGATAAGCCCCGAAGAAGCGGTTAAAAATAACGTTTGCGGAACATATAACCTTGCGGTTTCTGCGGATAGATATTCGGTTGAGACGTTTGTACTAATCTCTACCGATAAAGCGGTTAACCCGACAAGCATCATGGGCGCAACAAAGCGTATCTGTGAGATGGTTATTCAAGCTATGCACAAAAACAGCAAAACAAAGTTTGTCGCAGTTAGATTTGGAAACGTTCTCGGTTCAAACGGTTCGGTTATTCCGCTTTTCAAAGAACAAATTTCGCAAGGCGGACCTGTGACTATTACACACCCGGACATAGTTCGATATTTCATGACGATTTCAGAGGCGGTTAACCTTGTCATTAAAGCTTCCGAGATGGCAAACGGAGGGGAAATCTTCATTCTTGATATGGGGCAACCGGTTAAGATTTTGGATCTTGCCGAAAACCTTATTAGGCTTGCCGGATTTATTCCGTATCGAGACATAGAGATAGTTTTTACCGGGTTAAGACCGGGTGAAAAATTGTTTGAAGAACTACTTTTAAGCGAAGAGGGAATAACAGATACTTCAAACAACAAAATTTTTATTGGAAATCTTTCCGAGATAGACAAAGATAAGTTTTTTGAAAAACTTTTGGAACTTAAAAAGATCGCGTATGAAAACAAAACCCAAGAGGTTGTGACAACAGTTATCGATATGGTTCCGACATTTCAAATAACACCAACACAACAATAAAAAACAAGGGAAGCTTGAAGATAAAATTAAAACGTAAGTTTTGATTTTTAAGAGTAACAACAAAAACGTTGTGAGTTCCCAAAAAAGGATGACTAACAAATGAAAGTTCCGTTTTCGCCTCCCGATATGACCGAAGTCGAAGCAAATAATGCGCATAAAGCCGTCCTTTCGGGTTGGATAACCACAGGACCCGAAACAAAGGGATTTGAACAAGAGATAACAGAATATTGTGGCGCGACAAAAACCGCCTGTTTAAACTCGGCAACCGCGGCACTTGAACTTTCGCTTAGAATTTTAGGCGTAAAACCGGGTGACGAAGTAATCGTACCGGCATATACCTACACTTCGTCTGCCAGCGTTGTGTGCCATGTCGGCGCAAACATTGTTTTTGTTGACAGCGAAAAGGACAGACCGCATATCTCGATAGACGGGATTAAAAAAGCTATAACAAACAAAACAAAAGCAATAATTGCGGTTGATTTTGGAGGAATACCGGTCGACTATGACGGGATATTTGCTGCTGTTGAAGAGGCGAAAAACCTGTTTAACCCTGAAAGCGACATGCAAAATCAGCTTGGTAGAGTTGCGATTATTGGGGACTGTGCCCATTCTTTCGGTTCGATGTATAAAGGAAGAAACGTTGCTAACTGTTCGGACTTTGCTTGTTTTTCGTTCCATGCCGTTAAAAACCTCACGACCGCCGAAGGTGGGGCGGTTTGCTTTAAAGATGTTGGAAATATTTCGTGTGACGAGATCTACAAAAAATTTATGTTATATTCACTCCATGGACAAAACAAAGATGCATTTGCTAAAACAAAACTCGGCGCATGGGAGTATGACATAATTTTACCGGGATACAAATGCAACATGACCGATATTTTGGCATCGATTGGGCGCGTTCAACTTTCGCGATATGACGGCTTGACCCAAAAAAGAAAAGCATTAAGCGAACTTTATGACAAGCATATTTTAAAGTTAGGAATAAAAACATATCCTCAAACGAGTGAGCAATATGACGGAAATTACCACCTTTATCCGATAAGATTTGATAATATTTCGGAACAAAAAAGGAATGAAATAATAACAGAACTTGCAAAGCAAGGGATTGCGGCAAACGTCCACTTTAAACCACTTCCCATGATGACCGCGTATAAAAATTTGGGGCATGATATAAAAGATTTTGACAATGCATATAACCTTTATAAAAACGAGATAACGCTTCCGCTTTACAGCACGTTGAACGACCAACAAGTTATATACATTTGCGAAAAACTAGCGGAAATTGCGGAGGATTTGAAATGTTGGCAAACATAAAAGATGCTCCCGAGCAGATGCAAAACGAACGTGTTTTGTATTTTTATGAGATACTGAACAAAAGAAAAGCGTCGCTTTTTTTTAAAAGGCTTTTTGATATAACCGTTTCGTTTGTGTTACTGTTGTTGTTTTCGCCTTTTTTTGTGTTGATTGCGTTGTTTATCAAATTCGATTCAAAAGGCCCTGTTTTTTTTCGTCAACAACGTGTTACGACAAACATGAAAACGTTTAAAATTTTCAAATTTCGATCGATGGTTCAAGACGCTGAAAAAAAAGGTTCGCTTGTAACGCTTCGCGGAGACAGCAGAATAACAAAGGTTGGTGGTTTTCTAAGAAAACTACGGTTGGACGAAATCCCACAGGTTATAAACGTTTTTTTGGGGGATATGTCTTTTGTCGGCACACGCCCCGAAGTTATGAAATATGTCGAGCACTATACAGACGAGATGTTTGCAACACTGTTGTTGCCTGCCGGGGTAACATCGCCGGCGAGCATAGACTTTAAAGATGAAGAACAACTTCTTGAGGGCGCGCAAAATCCAGACGAGATTTATATAAAAAAAATACTTCCGCAAAAGATGAAACTTAATTTAAACTATATTGAAAACTTTGGTTTTTTTAAAGATATAAAAGTTATGTTAACAACTGTTTTGGCGGTTATAAAATAGATTAGTTAAAAGAGGAAAATATGGGACAGTTTAGATTTACTAAGACATTTATTGAAGGGGTTATGATAATAGAACCTGTTAAACTTGGCGACGACAGAGGCTATTTTATGGAGACCTACAACAAAAAGGATTTTGACGACAACGGCCTTGATGTTGCATTTGTGCAAGATAACCAATCGAAATCCAAAAAAGGCGTGCTTCGAGGACTTCATATGCAGGTTAATAATCCGCAAGGAAAGCTTGTTCGCGTCATAAAAGGCGAGGTTTACGACGTCGCGGTTGACATGCGAAAAGACAGCGATACTTTTGGGAAATGGACATCGGCTATTCTTTCGGAAAAAAATAACCGACAGTTTTATATACCAGAAGGGTTTGCGCATGGTTTTATGGTTTTGTCTGACGAAGCGGAGTTTGTTTATAAATGCACAAGATTGTATGATGCGGGAGACGAACTTGGGATTAGGTTTGATGATCCCGACATTGGGATAGACTGGCCGACCAACAACATTGAACCGTTGCTTTCGGAAAAGGATAAAAAGCAACCGAGTTTTAAACAAGCGCTTGAGATATTAAACGTTAAAGACGGGTTGATATAGTCGTTGGCACGACAAAGATGATTTTAACATACAAAGAAAGACGGTGGAGAAAATGTCGCAGGACAATAACTTTTTAAAACGTGTAAGCAATGATTTTGACGGAAAGGTGCTTTTAATTACGGGTGGAACAGGCTCGTTTGGAAACGCTGTTCTTCGTCGGTTTTTACATTCTGGTCTAAAGGAAATTCGAATTTTTTCGCGAGACGAAAAGAAACAGGATGACATGCGTACTAAACTTAAAAACGAGAAGGTTAAGTTTTATATAGGAGATGTTCGCGACTATGAAAGTCTTGACACCGCCATGCATGGGGTCGACTATGTTTTCCACGCCGCCGCATTAAAACAAGTTCCTTCGTGCGAATTCTACCCAATGGAAGCGGTGAGAACCAACGTAAACGGCACAGAAAATGCAATTAAAGCTGCTTTTAAAAAGGGAGTTAAAAGGTTTGTTCTTCTTTCGACCGATAAAGCCGTCTACCCGATTAATGCTATGGGTATCTCGAAATCTATGGCAGAAAAGGTTGTTCGCGCGTACGCTAGAAGTGTTGGCGACAGCGGAACGGTGTTTAACATAACACGCTATGGCAACGTAATGGCGTCACGTGGATCGGTTATTCCGCTTTTTGTTAACCAGATTAAAGCCGGGCTTGACTTAACAGTTACCGACCCAGACATGACAAGGTTTTTGATGTCGCTCGACGAGGCGGTAGACCTTGTGTTGTATGCATTTTTAAACGGTAACCAAGGGGACACGTTTATTCCGATTGCTCCGGCTTCGACGGTGAAAGATCTTGCCGAAGCTGTTAACGACCTTTTCTCTAACAAATCTTCCGTTAAAGTTATCGGAACTCGCCACGGTGAAAAGAAACACGAAACGTTAATTTCGCGCGAGGAACTTTTAGGGGCGCAAAGAATAGATGATTTCTTCAGAATTCCGAACGACACACGCGACTTAAACTATGCAAAATATACCGTGTCGGGTAACGATGAAGTCAGCCTTATGGAGGACTACACCTCGAATGGGGAGCTCTTAGATATAGATGGAATCAAAAAACTTCTGTTAGACCTTCCGTATATAAAGGCACAACTCGAACAAAACGGTTCTAATGAAGAGGGATTGGTTTAAAAATGAAAGTTTTAATCACAGGCGCAAAAGGATTTATCGGAAGAAACCTTGTGGCAGAGCTGTCAAGGTTTTCTGATAGCTATGAAATTTTTGCGGCAGACATAGACACCCCGGAAACTTTACTTCAAGAATACATAAAATGTTGTGATTTCGTTGTTCACCTAGCGGGGGTTAATCGCCCAACAACCGAGGATGAGTTTAAAACAGGCAACGCAAATTTCACACAATTCGTTGTATCGGAACTTGAAAAAAGGGATAACAAAGCCCCAATTTTAATAACATCTTCTATCCAGTCGGATCTTGATAACGCGTATGGAATAAGTAAACGAGCGGCGGAAAAAGCCGTTTTTGATTATGGCAAGAAAAACGATGTAAATGTTTTTGTTTTTAAACTTCCAAATGTGTTCGGTAAATGGTGTCGCCCAAACTATAACAGCGCGGTTGCGACATTTTGCCACAACATAGCAAACGATCTTCCTATACAAGTTAACGACCCAAAGAGGGTTATGGAGCTTATATATATCGACGATCTTTTGAAGCTTATCAAAAATGCAATTTCAAGTGAAGTTTCAAAAGACGACGAAGGATATGTATTGTTGCCTGTCACATACAAGAGGGAACTTGGCCAAATTGCCGACACATTATATCGGTTTCATGATTGTAAAAAAAGTCTTGTAATGCCGCAGTTTTGTGACGGACTGGACAAGGCTCTTTATTCAACCTATTTAAGTTATTTCACAAAAGAACTTGTGAAATATCCTCTTGACATGAAAGGGGACGAGCGCGGAGTTTTTGCGGAGTTTTTCAAAACAAAGAGTAACGGACAGTTTTCCGTTTCGACAACTGCCCCCGGCATTACAAGGGGAAACCACTGGCACCATACAAAGGTTGAAAAGTTTCTTGTTGTTAAAGGCGAGGGGTTAATTAAGTTTAGAAAGCTTGACGATAATACCGTTTTCGAGGTTGAAGTTTCGGGGGAAAAGCTCGAGATTGTCGACATTCCGGCAGGGTTTACACATTCGATTACCAACATATCAAAAGACAGTGAGTTGGTTTTGATTATCTGGGCAAACGAAATGTTTGACGAACAAAATCCGGACACATATTTTTTGGAGGTTTAAACAATGGCGCATAAATCATCGCTTAAAGTTATGACTATAATAGGCACACGCCCCGAAATAATTCGACTTTCGGAGGTTATAAAATGCCTTGACAGATATTTTAGCCAAGTTCTTGTACACACGGGACAAAACTATGATTATACTCTTAACAAGGTCTTTTTCGAGGATCTTGAACTTCGCGAACCTGACTACTACCTTGAGGCGGTTGGAAAAAATCTTGGCGAAACGATGGGCAACATAATCGCAAAAAGTTATGAAACGATGGCGAAAGAAAAACCCGACGCACTGTTAATTCTTGGCGACACAAATTCGGCGCTTGCCGCAATCTCGGCAAAGCGTTTAAAGATACCTATATTTCATATGGAAGCCGGAAACAGATGTTTTGACGAGAATGTTCCGGAGGAAACAAACCGCCGCATAGTTGACCACATAAGCGACGTTAATTTGCCATACACCGAACATTCGAGAAGATATCTTTTGTCCGAGGGATTTAAAAAAGAACGCATCTATGTCACAGGGTCACCTATGAAAGAAGTGCTTGAAAAAAACAAGCAAAAGATAGAAAACAGTGACGTTTTAGAGAAGGTCGGGGTCTTGCCCGAAAAATATATTCTTGTGTCGGCACACCGCGAAGAAAACGTCGATATCGAGAAAAATTTCAATTCGCTCATGAACGCCGTCAACGCTGTGGCTAAGCGTTACGACATGCCGGTAATATATTCAACACATCCAAGAAGCCTTGCAAGGATAACTGAACGAGGGTTTCAGTTTCATGAAAACGTTAAAAATCTTAAACCGTTCGGATTTTTCGATTACAACAAACTGCAAAAAAATGCCTTTTGTGTGCTTTCGGACAGCGGAACGCTTTCGGAGGAAAGCGCCATGCTTAATTTTCCGGGCGTTTTAATTAGGACATCGACCGAACGCCCCGAGGTTTTGGACAAAGGCACCGTTGTAGTGGGCGGAATAACCGAAAGCGACATAGTTTCGGCCGTTGAACTTGCCGTAGGAATGTTTAAAAACGACGAGCCTTTGGCAGAAATTCCGGATTATAACGATCAAAATGTTTCGGTTAAAGTTGTAAAGATAATAGAGAGCTTTGTTAAGATTGTCAACATGAATACATGGAGAAAATAACATGAAAGTTCTTGTTGTTTCCCAGTACTACTACCCCGAGCCGTTCCGAATAACCGAAATCTGCGAATGTCTTGTCAAGATGGGTCATTCGGTCGATGTTTTAACAAGCGTTCCAAACGTTCCGGTAGGGAAGTTCTACGACGGTTACGGTTGGTTCAAATACGGAGAAAAAAGCCATAATGGCGTAAACATAGAACGTGTAAACGTTATCAGGCGCGGAACGGAAAGCAGTATTCGCCTTGCGCTTAACTGTGCATCGTTTGCGATTAATAGCCTTTTTCACCTGCCAAAACTTTTAAAAAACGACTATGATACGATATTCGTATTTAACAATTCTCCCGTGTCTAAAAATCTTCCTGCAAAGGTTTTTTCAAAACTTAAAAATATTCCGTATGTTATTTGGATACTTGATATCTGGCCCGAGTCGATGTATTTTCTTCTCGGAATGAAAGAGAATGGCAAAGACAGTTTGTTTAAAAAGGTATCTAGATTTGTAAGCAAATGGCTTTACAAATCCGCGTCGACTATATTAATAAGCTCCGAGGACTTTTTGGGGAAACTTCGTTCGATGGGACTTGAAATGCCGATACACTATTTCCCGAATTTTGCGGAAAAGCCAAAAAAAACCGAATTCGTTATTACAAGGGAACAACTAGGCTTTACTACTGACGATTTTGTGATTGGGTTTTCCGGGAACGTCGGAAAGGCACAAGGGCTTGAAAAAACTATTGAAGCGTCGGCGCTTCAATATGACAAAGACGTTACGGAAAATGCTGTCAAATGGCTTATTGTTGGCGACGGTCCCGAACTTGAGACGTTGAAAAATCTTGCAAAACAAAAAGGTGTTCAGGATAGATTTATCTTTACCGGTTGGGTAAATTCTGAAAATCTTCCGGCATATCTTTCGATATGTGACACGCTTTTGGTTCCGCTTAAAGATAACGAGGTTTTAAACTACACCGTTCCGGCAAAACTACAAACATATATGTATGCCGAAAAACCCGTAATAGCGTTTATGAACGGCGCAGGCGCAGCTCTAGTTCAAAAGATAAACTGTGGGGTAGTTGCAAAAGCGGAGGATGAAAATAGTCTGATTAAAGCTATTGAGAAGATAAGAACATTTTCGCCCGAAACGTTGTCTGACATGGCGAAAAGCGGGAAAAAATATTGTGAGAACAATTTCGACAGGGATGAACTTTTAGAGAACCTTGTGGGTTATCTTGAAGAGACGGTGAGCAATTACAAGAAATAAGATTTTGGTTAAGAGGTGTAAAGTATGCCTGAGTTATGTCGTTTTCATGGTATAATAATAAAAATGTTGTTTAATGATGTTGCTCAACACAATAAACCACATATTCATGTTTTTTACGGAGAATATAAAGCATCCATCGGAGTAGATGGAGAACTTTTAGGTGGTGCATTGCCTGTTAGACAATTTAAAATGGTTTTAGGTTGGCTTGCGTTGAACGAAGAAGAAGTTTATGCGGCTTGGAATAATGCTGTTCAAGGCAAACCTTTTGATAAGATTAAACCGTTATAAGGAGATATTTTAATGAAAATAATTAACGGAATTGTTTACGCAGATACCGAAACAGAATATCTAGAAGTAACGAGCGTTAGTGCACTGGATGATATGATGCTGATTGTAGGCTTTAATAATAATCAAGAGCGGCTTTTTGATGTATCCCCTTTGTTAAATATGCCTGCTTTTTTAAGGCTAAAAGACATAGAAATCTTTAAAAATCCTAAAATTGTTGACGGCATAGTTACATGGTGTAACGGTGAGATTGACATAGCCCCCGAGACAATTTTAAAAGATGGTTTTAAATATGAACATATAAATTTGGTGTAACTTATGAAAAAAAACCAAACTCCTGACCCAAACGTAATATTCCCGGTTGATGGTTTTGACACAGTTACCTATGTTAAACCAACGATTAAAAACCCCAACATAATAGTCGGAGATTTCACCTATTTTTCCGACAGAGATTTTGAAAAACACGTAACCCACCACTATGATTTTTATGGCGACAAATTAATTGTCGGAAAGTTTTGTCAAATAGCTTCGGGTGTAAGCTTTATAATGAACGGTGCAAATCACCAGATGAACGCCGTTTCAACATTTCCGTTTTATATATTTGACGGTTTTGAACAAGACGTGCCGCCGCTTTGCGAGATGCCTGTTAAGGGGGATACCGTAGTTGGGAATGACGTTTGGATAGGACAAAACTCAACAATAATGCCGGGAGTTAGAGTTGGCGATGGCGCAATTATTGGCGCAAACAGCGTTGTTGCAAGCGACGTAGAGCCGTATACCATTGTTGTCGGAAACCCGGCAAAACCCATTAGGAAACGCTTTGATGATCATCTGATTGAACTTATGTTAAAGTTCAAGTGGTGGGACAAGAGCGCCGAAGAGATTAACAAACTTATACCGATTTTGTCGAATAGTGATTTGGATTTTGTTAAAACAGAGATATTAAAATTATTGAAATAATTAATTTTTAACGTTAAGGAGAATTTATATGGCACACTATATCTGCCCAAAATGTCAAAACGAGAGTTTTGAACAAGGCCAGTTCCAAGCCACCGGAGGAACGCTTTCAAAACTATTCGATGTTCAAACGGAAAAATTCCAGACTGTTTCATGTACAAAATGTGGATACACCGAGATATATAAAAGAGTTTCGGGAACGGGTGAAAACGTTATCGATTTCCTTTTTGGCGGTTAAACTATAAAATGAGTTTTGCCAAAAAAAAGATGTCTTAAATAAAAGCGAAAGGGGTGTTTTACATGAAAGTGATCGTTATAATTCCGGCATACAATGAACAGGATTGTATCGAAAGCGTGGTTAAAGAGCTTGAAACAACTGTGCCGGAATATGACTATATCGTTATAAACGATTGCAGCACCGACAACACCGCAAGCATATTAAAACAAAAAAAAATAAACCATATCTCTTTGCCCGTTAACCTAGGTATTGGCGGAGCGGTTCAAACAGGGTATAAATACGCTGTCGAGGGCGGATATGACATAGCGGTTCAATACGACGGTGACGGACAACACGACCCCAAATATCTTAAAGATATCATAACACCTGTTGTAAACGGCGAGGCGGATATGTGTATCGGTTCAAGATTTATCGAGAAAAAAGGGTTCCAAACGTCATTTATGAGGCGATTCGGAATTAATTTTTTAAAAAATCTAATCTTTATCTGTTCCGGTACAAAAGTAACCGATGTAACAAGTGGATTTCGCGCCACAAACAAATGTATGACGGAATTTTTCTGTAAACACTATGCCCAAGATTATCCCGAACCGGAGGCTATAATTTCGGCCGCAGTAAATGGTTTCAAGGTGCAGGATCGTGCAGTTGTAATGCGCGAAAGAACCGCCGGCATATCGTCGATTAGCCCGATGAAGTCGGTATATTTTATGATGAAAGTTTCAATAGCGGTAGTCATGTACAGGTTCAGTTCGGTTAGGAAAAAGAAAGGATAGTGCATTATGGTTTTATCATTTCAACTTTTTTTGATAGTTGCCGTTGCTATATATTTTATAATAGTTCTCATGATGCTAAAAACGGGCAAATTTT
>CAYJAY010000011.1:0-66568 GCA_964368445.1 uncultured Oscillospiraceae bacterium | reverse complement strand
CCTTCAAAGAAATGATACGATCTATCCCCGACATCTCAAGCACCTTTCGACACTGTCCCGAAAGATTTGCAACCTCAACCGTCCCCATAAGCTCGTCCATAAGTTTATAGCGACCCATGAGAAGTCCCACCGCCGAGCTATCAGCAAACTCTACCGCCGAAAAATCCATAATAATTTTTTTTGCATTAAATCGAACCGCCGAACTATCGATTTCTTTTCTTATCTCTTCCGACGTATGGTGGTCTATCTCGGGCGGAAGTTTCGCCGAAAGAACACCCGAACCATATTTTATTGCTAACTTTGTCAAACAAATTCCCCTTTCAAAAGCTATTTATTAATAGCATAAATAAAAACACAAAAAAAAACTCTCGAACCTTGTCGAAAGCTTGACATTAATTTGTAACTATTGTACTATTAAATTACATTTCTTTTTAACATAAATTTCGACAACAAAAGCTAAAATTTATACAGTATAATCAATTAAGGGAATTTGAACTATGGGTAAAAAATATCATCAACTTGTCGCGCCGATAATCATCACCTTGGTAATAGTTTTATACTATCTTGTATTTACGCTTATTTGTCTTTCTGATTATTCCCTTTCAATTTGGTATAAACTTCTGTTCGGGGTAATTCCGTTCGGTGCAATTGGGGTTAGCATCTATGTTTTAATAGAGCGAATAAATGAAATTAAACGAGGAGAAAACGATGATCTTAGTAAATACTGATTATATCTCGGGCAAGGAGCTCGAAACATTAAGCATTGTCAAGGGTAGCACAATTCAATCAAAGCATATCGGCAAAGACATAACGCAAAGTTTTAAAACGCTAGTCGGTGGCGAGCTTGGTTCATACAACGACATGATGAACGAGGCTAGGGCTCTTGCGACAAAGCGCATGGTTGAACAAGCCGGGGCTTTGGGCGCTGACGGCATAGTCAACATTCGCTACGCGAGTTCCGCAATCATGCAGGGCGCGGCGGAGGTCATCGCATACGGCACAGCAGTTAAGTTTAAATAGGCTATATCCATTTTGAAAAAAACTATACAACATTAAAGCAGGGACAATTCGTATTATTGTCCCTGCTTTATTCTAAACATATATACCCATTAAAGTACAATCTGCCACCACAAAACAACACCAACCACGCAAAACATCAACAAAAAATCACAAGCTAGCGAAAATTTTGTCATTAAAACCGTCCTTCCGGGCGGTTTTTGCTGTCTTGGATTTTTCATCTCAGCTTCAACCGATGATATAAATTGTTGATTAAAGAAAATATACACAGCAACTAGACAACAAAACATTATTAATAGCAAAGCTGTTATCGATGTCTTTTCCATCGCCGAATATGCTGAACTGCTTGAAAAAGCAGACTGCAACATTTGAACCAAGGAAAACAACATCCATATGCAAAACCCAAGCGAGGCAAACGACATTAAATTTGGTTTATGTTGTTTTTTAAGTTCCGCTTCAAAATCATCTGAATAATCTTTATACATGTCGATATCTACGTTTTCATTTCGATATATCCTTGAATATCTACAGTATCTCGCAATAAATTCAAAACCTTTTTGCTCCATAGGTGTGCTTTTAAGTTCGGGATTGTTGGGTTCGTCTGAAAGCGGCAAAACATAGAGTTTTCCTTTTGGTGCTTCGCCTGTTTTGAAAACCGCAACGTTATAAAACGTCATACTTTCAAAAATAAGGCCGTTTTTCTCTTGTTGGTTAAGCCAGTTTTCCACCGACAAGAGGTCGAAAATTCGAGTTGGCACAATTTTATAAACTTTGTTAAAGATTTTCATGATGCACCTCGTTTCTTTTCCAAAACCTTTCAAGCCTTTAAGGTTAATATTAACAGCAATTTATTGAATAAATATTAACATTTTTTGTTTAATAAATTAAATTAAACTAATACCATTATCCGGCACTGTTCTAGCAAAAAAAACACAGCCACCATTGTTTATCCGCTTACCCTCCCTAATGCATCTTTGGGAAATAGCAATTACACAAAGTCGACTTTACACGCCATCGGTTTTAAAAGTTTCACCACAAATTCTTTTTGTAGAATCTTACAAATTAATTGTAAAACTCTATAATCGGTATAATTATCGCCGGAAGTGACCAAAGCGCCGCAATCATACACAAGAGATTTAAAACAAAAAGTGTAATCGAAAGATGCTTTGATCTTTTTTGTCCATTTTGTACACGACTTGATATCTCGGAAAAAATACAGCTACACATATATAAATAGTATACCAAAAGAACAAATCCCCAAAAATATAAAGCCGATTGAGAAACAACCAAACTCGCTAAATTTTGGTACTGAAGTATGTAGAAACCATACTCCATTAAAGAGTCAAACAGCATAAAACAGACAAAAACAAAACCAACAACCAAAACAGCTGTTTTCAACAAAGACAACACGCCAAGTTTTTTAAGTTCACGTTCAAAGTCATCTTTATAAGCGGAATAAAAATCCCCGTCATACTCTTTGTTTCTGAAAACTTTTGCAAAAAAACAATACTTCGTTTGGTATACAAACCCTTTTTCTTTTAACTGCACACGCTTTAAACTGCTGTTCGCCGGGTTGGAAGTTAGCGGAAGCACAAACAGTTTTCCTTCAGTCTGCTCGCTTTTGTAAAAAACCGCGACACAATCAAAGAAAATCGTTTTGAGTTTATACCCCTTTCTCTCGGTCTCGTTAAGAAACCTCTCTACTGCGACAAGATCAAAAAATTTTGTTGGAATAATTTTAATTAGCAAGTTGAAGATCTTCATTGATGTGCCCCTTTTCAACATAATTTGTTTTCACATTATATAGTCAATCTTTGCCGGCTAGCGAAATTAAACATTCTACATGATTTGTTCTCGGAAAAAGGTCGACCGGTTGTATATTTTCGATTTGGTATCCTTTGTCTACAAGATATTTCACGTCCCTTGCAAGCGTCGCCGCGTTGCACGACACCATTATAACTTTTTTCGGACAAAGCGAAACAATCGTCTCGAGCGTTTGTTCGTCGCAACCCTTTCGCGGGGGGTCGGTTATTATAACGTCCAACTTTATGTTATCGTTTTGAAGTTTCTTTGCTATCTCGCCTGAGTCGCCCAAAAAAAATTCGGCGTTGTGGGCCCCCATGCTTTTTGCGTTAAATGTTGCGTCCTCTATCGCCTGTTGAACAACCTCTGCTCCGTATAGCTTTTTTGCACCGCCTACTAACGAAAGACCGATAGTTCCAGCTCCACAATAAAGATCAAGCACGGTTTGAGAGCCGTCAAGCCCTGCTAATTGTTTTATTTGATTGTACAAAAGGTTTGCTGAAGCGTTGTTTATCTGGAAAAAAGAAAGTGGCGAAATCCTAGTTGGCACACCCGCCAACATATCATTTAGGTATCCATCGCCATATACAGTCCGGCATTTTTCCCCTAAAATTACGTTGGTGTCGTTTCTATTTACGTTAATAACTATCGTTTTTATGTCGGGAAACGTTGCCACAAGTTGTTCACACAAAAACTTTTCACAAGAAAGTCCGTTGCGATTTATTACAAAACAGACCATTATCGCTCCGTCTTTATCACTTTTACGAATTAAAAGATGTCGTATGTCCCCTTTTTTTGTTGTTTCATCGTAACATGTAATATCGTTAACGTTAAAAAACTCAGCACAAAACTTTGCTATCTCGTTCATAACCGACGGTTGGAGTAAACAACCGTTTTTTATCGGAACAATCCTATGGCTTCTTGGCGCGTAAAACCCATACATGACGCTTTCGTCTTGTTGTTTAAACGGAAACTGAACCTTGTTTCGATATTGTTGCGTAATCGGTGAAGCTATAATTTCCGACACTTCATGTTTAACTTTGCCTATTCTTTCAAGACTGTATGTAACAAATCCTTGTTTCTGCCTTAGTTCCTCTTGGTAGGTCATGTTTAAAAACGAACATCCACCACATTTTGTGAACAATTCGCATTTTGGCGTTATTCTGTTCTCGCTTGGTGTAACTATCTCAAGCACCTTTCCAAACGCGAAACTTTTGTTAACCTTAACAATCAACACTTTAACGGTATCGCCCACCACGGTATATGGAACAAACACAACAAAATCTTCAATTTTCGCAATTCCGTTTCCATCGCTCGACAGCGCTGTTATCTCAAGTTGTATCTCTTGATTTTTTTTAAGCATAAAAACATATGCCTTTCTATTTTAATTTTACTAATCCATATTGTGAAATTTAACTTTGCACAACACAGGGGTTGTTTACATAACAACTCGAAATATCTCGTAACCCTTTGACTTTCCTTTAAGGGTAATATTCTCTATCTTTTCAAAATCAAATCGAGAACCGACATTGTCCACCGTATTTTTGTCTACATAGATTGTTCCGCCCGGAACGACGCTTTCAAGTCTCGACGCAGAGTTCACCGTGTCGCCGATTATCGTGTAATCCATCCTTCTGCCGCTTCCAATGTTTCCGACAACCGCAGTTCCAAAAGAAATTCCGACCCCGACCTTAAGCTCGTGCCCAATTTCCTCTTGATATTTTTTAGACAGAAATTCAGATCTTTTGACAATCTCGACCGCCGCCAAAACCGCCTTGTAGCTGCTGTCGTGCTGTTCAAGCGGAGCGCCCCAAAAAGCCATTATGCAGTCTCCTATATATTTGTCAACAGTTCCCTCGTTTTTAAATATGCAGTCGCTGAAAATCTCAAGATAGCTGTTGACTATCTCGACCACTTTTTGCGGAGGAAGTTTTTCCGAAAGCGGTGTAAACCCTCGAATATCGGCAAACAAAACCGCTATGTTGGAAGCTTTTCCACCCAATTGGATAGAATCTTTGTCCCCCGACAAAAGTTTTTTAACTATCTCGGGGGCGAGATATCTTTCAAAAGTTTTTGCCACCTTGTTTTTTTCCAAAAGAACTAAAGCATAGTTAAAACCAACCGACGCCACAAAAACAATTGTTGCAAACATCGGGAAATATACAAGAGGTATAATATACCCGGCGTTAAATAATAAAATCGAAAGTCCAATCCACAAACCACAGCTTGCAAGCCAGACAAGAAACGAAGGAATAAATTTTCTTTTATAAAAAAATTTCCACAGCAACAAAATCAAAACAATAGTTGCTATTATATCAATGTCAAAAGGAACTTCGTGAACAAAGTCGTTTGTCAACAGCGCCGATATTGCATTCGCTTGATATTCGACGCCATACATTTTTTCTGTCGACGAAATTGGGGTATGATAGTCGTCTTGAAGCCCTCGCGCGTATGGTCCGATTAAAACTATCTTGTCCGCAAAATACGAGCTGTCGATCTTTTCGCCTATAATATCCGCAACCGAAACGCCGTCATAATAACTCCCTGGCGCCGACTGTTGAACCACATACCATCGCTGTTTGCTGTCGGTGGGTGGTTTTTCAACTGCTCCCTCGCCCGTCACAGATAGATAATGATTGGCTATTACTTGATTGAACGAAGGGACAGTTTCTCCGTTTGAAAGCTCAATCTCCCAAATTGCATGACGCAAAACTCCGTCACTGTCAAGCATTGCGTTAACATGTCCGCTTTTCGCAGCTTGATCCAGTTCTCTAAACGGCGGGTAAAACTCATTCACAAAGTAATCATCAAGATAAAAATCTCCGTTGTCAAGCGTTATGAGTTCTGTTTCAAATTCGGCATAAGAAGACAAAACTATGTTGTCATACTTTGAGGTAACCTCTAACAACATGCTGTCATTATCACTTTGGTCGGTAAACAATATATCTATCCCGATAACTGCCGGGCGGTTTTCAGGGTCACTGTTTAATGTCTCAATAGCGGTTGCTATAACATCCCTGTCCCACGGAAAATTCCCATACTGTTCTAACGATTCCTCTTCAATTCCAACAATTACAATTCTGCTATCGGGAGAATGTTCGGTTTGATAAACCAAATCGGAAAAATTGTTTGATACAGACAAAAGAATTTCCGATTTAATTGTGCTGTATATGACAATTGCAACGGCTAACGCCGCTGCAATTGAAATTAGAATTTTTTTCATACTATTAACATCTCTTCACTTTTGTCAACTAAACAACTCTTGAAAGTTTTGTTTAGTCGTCGTCATCGTCGTCGTCATCATCATCCGACGGAGCCGGAGCCGGAGCTGGTGCAGGAGCCGGAGCTGGTGCAGGAGCTGGAGCAGGAGCCGGAGCCGGAGCAGGAGCTGGTGCCGGTGTTGCTACTGGAGCCGGAGCCGGTGCCGGTACATAATCGTCGTCATCGTCATCGTCGTCGTCATCATCATCATCGTATGACTGTTGTTGTGAATACGAACTCGAGCTACTTGAACTACTAGAGCTATTTGAGCTGCTTGATTGGCTGTTGCTTACATAGCTGCTGTTGCTGCTGGCGTCGTCATCGTCGTCGTCATCATCGTCATCATCGTCATCGTCATCGTCGTTTGGTTGCTGTTGAGATGATGAACTGCTGTTTGAACTCAAACTTGAGGGACGTGAGTTTGACGAAGAACCGTCATTGTCGTCATCGTCGTCATCGTCGTTGTTGTTCGAAGAAGACGAGCTTCCGCTCGAACTTGAAGAGGATGAACTTCCACTTGAATTTGATGAACCGTCATCGTCGTCATCGTCGTCATTATCTGCTCGTGGAGTCTGAACGCCGTCAGTAAGCTGTTCAAAACTTTGAACGCCCATCACTTGACTAATAGTTTCTTGTAGGTTTTCTTGTACAATTGTTTCGGACACAAAATTTGAATTATCGTCATAGTCCATTTTGTAGATTGAATATATTTGATATCCCTCGTCGTCTGTTTCGATATCTATAATATACCCGGCTTCAAGAATAACGATATCGCTTTCGCCCGGTCTCGGATTTGTAAGTTTTATCTCTAAAGTTCCGGTTAAAAGACCAATTTCAATATCTTGTTCGTCGTCATCATCGATTATAAAATAACCCGAAGTTCCTCTGATACTTGTTACTGTAGTAGAGGTTACTATATCAAACGTTTCGTCGTCTTCAAGAGGTTTTGTGACATTAAAAAACATTCGTCCTTTTATGAGTTCCACACTCAGGTTTTTTTTAGCCTTCTCTATGGCACAGCCGCTGAGCTCGTCAAGTTTTAAAACTTTAGTTTCATCAAGATCCATAAAAAGGTGGCTATCTTTTTCTGTTTCAACTGTATAGTTGTTGAGAAGTTTCATGTCCTCCAACAAAGTTGTAGGCTCGCCTGTCTCATTAAAAACATTTATATCTCCAACTATCGAAGAAGCCCTTATAACCGCCGCAATTATCGCTTGATTGTCGTCAGAATAGATAAGTGTGCTTTCGCTTTCTGACCAAACTTCAACAACACTATCGTTGCCATCGACAAGCATGGTAGCAGTTCTAACAACTCCAACGGTTAGCGCCGTCAAGCCACAACCCGAAAGCATCGCCACACATATAACAAGCGAAACTATCGTTAAAATTATTTTGAAAAGTTTGTTTTGCATTATTTTTAATTCTCCCAAGCTTTACTTAAGATAAACAGGTCGAGAATTTCTCCGTCCAGTTTACCCTCTTTTTCCATCATTTTTAAAATTCTTATTACTTCATCAAGTGGTTTTGGCGGTTTATACGGTCGGTCGTCTGCCGAAAGCCCGTCAAAAACATCGATTATGGTTAGCAATCTCGATTCCTTTTCCAACTCTTCGCCATACTTTCTTGGAGGATACCCCTCGCCGTTCATAAACATATGGTGTTGGCTTGCCCATTTTGCAACGTTTTTATACTCTTCTCCAAAGTTCACATTTTCAAGGATTTGTTGTGTCATCACAACATGGCGTTCCATCTTTTTTCTCTCTTTAAGGGTAAGCGTCCCGACTTTGATTAAAAGTGCCGTTTTTTCTTCATCTTCCAACCATTTTTGATGTTTTCCATATATGTCTACATAGGTTTTTTCCGAAATTTCTAAAATCGCATCTCTTCCTTCGTCGTCAAGAAACGAAACAGTGTTGACATAATCTATCGTTTTTTTCGCTTGTTCTACCTCTTTAAAAACCTTGTCTGCAGAAACTTTATTTTTTTCTTGTTCGATAAGTGCAACTGCTTTAATCATATCAAAGCGACTAATAATACGTGGGTAAAGAAGGGATAGCCTGTCTTTTTTGTTCATTATATTAAGCGGAATGGTTAACTTTCCAACATCGTGAAGCCAAACGCTTAAAATAAACTCTCTTTTCCGTTGGATGTTAAAGCTCCAAGGATAGTCGCTCATGTTGAGCCAATCTATGAACTTTTCACTGTATTTAACCATGTTTAATGTATGCGTCACGTTGTATGGCGTTCTGATATAAATGGCCGTAGAAAGCGCCCCAACAAGCGATTCCAAAAGGTTTCTCATCTCGTCTTTGTGGCGCAAACTTTTAATACTTATGGCCGCCATAGACGCAAGCGCCGCTATATAAACTTCGTTTGATTTGTCAAACGGAATAACTTTCCCTCTGCTGTCAAGCGCGTTCATCAGTTGCAAAACGCCGATCTTTTCATCGTTATTTGAAACCATCGGGATAACCAACATAGATTTTGTTTTGTACCCTGTCAGTTTATCATATCGTTTTGGCCCTTCAAACTCGAACTGTGTGTTTTTCGAAAGATTGGGAATATTTATAACAGAACAATCTATAAGCGCTTTTGCACAAACATTTGTGGGCAAAATTTCAACAGGTGGCATCGATATCTCTTGATATCTTCCACCTTGATATATATTAAGCGATTTAGTTATCATTATTTTAAAGTCAAGCTTGTTTTCGTTTTTGACGTAAAGCGTTCCGGCATCGCAACCCGTTATCTCCATTGCAGTCTTTAAAATATCGAGCAACAACAAATCCCCATCCCTTTCCAACGTAAGAGACAGGCTTGATTCTAAAAGTTTTTCCAATATAAAATTTTTCAATTTTTTTGTGTCCTTTTGTGTCCTTTTGAAATCAAATGTAAATTATTTGCAAGACGCACTTTAAGTGTCAAAACAACCGCTGACCTTTTTTCGCTATCTTTAAAAAAATGTTTTTTTATACAAAACCAACATAATTTTTGTGGTTTTACAGCACAAAAAAACATCTATAGCGCATCTTTTTTACAAGGCGCTTTTCGCTCAGTATCAACTATACATTGTAGCAAAAAAAATGTCAATACATATTATATTGTTTTGTCGTTTTTGGTAATAATCGGTCATTTTAAGCGCCAAAAAAATGTATTTTTTGTTAACTTTAAAAATAGTCGTTGACAATATCGATATTCGATGTTAGAATTCAGACATAGCTATTATCGATATTCGATACAAAGAGGTGCACTATGCCAAGAGAAAAATTTAGCACGCTAACCGAACAGATGTTTTATATTCTGCTTTGTCTTCAAAACGAAAGCAGTGGTGTTGACATAATGACAAAGGTTAGGGAGATAACAAACGAAAGGGTTACGGTCGGCGCCGGAACGCTTTATACCCTTTTGGAAAGTTTTTTAAAAACCGAAATGATACGCGAAACCTCGGTGGAGGGGCGCAAAAGAAACTATATAATAACTGAACTCGGAACAAAGGTTCTTCAAGACGAGAAAAAAAGGCTTGAAATGTTGGTTCAAGATTTTAACCATTATATAAAAAAGGAAGTTTAAGCGTTATGAAAAAATTCAAATATGAGATGTTTGACAACCATGTGTTTTACGACTTTAACGGAATAAAAGAACACCTTGAAGAGATGGCGAAAAGTGGCTATATGCTTGACAAGGTGACAAATTTCTATTGGCGATATAAGATAGTTGAACCGTCCGACACAAAATTTTTTGTGACCTATTTCCACGAAGCGTCTGACTTCAACCCAACTCCAACGGCAAACCAACAGGAATTTTTGGAACTTTGCGAGGGTTCGGGTTGGGTTCTTTTGGCGGAACTCGCCCAGATGCAGATATTTTATTCAAACGAGAAAAACCCCGTCCCTATCGAAACCGACCCCGAAATAACGCTTAAATCTATACATCGTTCGATGAAAAAAAACTTTTTGCCCTCGATGTTTTTACTTGGCGGCCTTTCGGTTATGCAACTTTTGATGAAAGTATACGATTTTTTCAACAGACCCATATATCTTCTTTCCGACTACACCTCTATCTTCATAACAGTTTTGTTTGTTCTTTTATTGCTCCATTTTGTTTTGATAGTTTCCGGATATTATATCTGGCGAAGTCGTTCGACAAAATCGGTTAAATCGGGCGGAGAGATACTAAAGCCACTCTATAGCCGAAAGATAAGTTTAATTAGCCTTACACTTTCAACTATAATTCTTATAAGTTGGACAGTGTTGTTCGCGACAGGTGTTTCGGTTATATATGCCGTCTACAATGTAATATTTTTAATACTGCTTTTTGCGTTAAGTTTTGGGTTAAAAGCATTTCTCAAAAAGAAAAAGTTTAGCGCCAAAGTAAACAGGATAGTTGTTTTTACTGTCATTCCGCTTATAACTGTTTCCGCTTTGCTTTCTATTACAACGCTTGTTTTAAGATACAGCTTTGGTATAAACGAACGAGAACCTGTCGAGATAATAGACTCCCAGCTTAAAAACGACACAACCAACATGTTTAGGTTTAAAGTATATAACGACGACATTCCGCTAAAACTCGAGGACTTTACCGAGATAGATAGCGAGATAAAATATTCCTATAGCTTGTACGAAGATAACGAAACTCTGTTTTTGCGCCATATAAACGCTTCGCAAGACGTAGCCCCCGGCGTGGACACCGACAAGGAATTTCAATATGAAATATTAGAGGTTAAAGTTCCTCTCGTTTATAATACGCTTTTAAACGAACTTTTGAAGGACGACAGCGAACGTGACGAGACACCGCTTGAACATAAGCGGTTATACCAAGAAGTTGAAATAGCTGAGTTTAGAGCAAACAAGGTTTATCAGATGCACAAGAATAATGAGCCGTATCTTGAAAGATATGTCGTGTGCTATGATGACATGATTGTTTATTATTTCTTCTTTTTTGATGTAACAAAAGACGAGATAGCAAAGCTTTCAGAAAAACTTTTGTCTACCCCATTTAGTTGAAAAAAATTAATAAAATGTATATTATAATATAATAATAATATGTTACTAAAATGAAAGTATTAAGGAGCAAAAAATATGAAAAAAGTTGTAGCAGGCATAGGCTTTGAGATAACCGGTGTGATAATGGTTTTGTTCTCGTCTTTAAACGCAATCGTAAGTTTAGAGAATACGACGGAATGGAACACCGAACTCGGACGCTATTGGCAAACGGTCTTTGATTTAGGAATGTTTCCGATTTATTTGTTAGGAACAGTTTTGTTAATAGCGGGTATTGCGTTTTCTTTATGGGGAGTTTTTTCAAAAGAAAGATAACTACAAATATATACAAAAAAACCAGCAGTGTGCACGCCACCTGCTGGTTTTTTTGCGCCTGTAATTTTATCTCATGATTATACTGTTAACAACCCAAACTCGCTCTTGCATAAACGCTATTGAGTTTCCACAGTATGCACAGGTTTTGTTGTTCAAAGAACTAAGCGGAGCTCCGCAGTTTTCGCAACTAAACGAAACTACCTCGTCGTTGCTTTTAAAAAACAACGCGTATTCCGTTTCATATCGCTCTTGATTAAGTTTATCGTTTTCCTTAATCTCGAAAGCTGTTTGAAACTTAATCGTCGCGCTTTCTTTCGATTTTATATAGTTCGATATCGCCGTATTATGTATCTTTAAAGCGGTTATGTTTCCACTATAATGTGTTATCAATTTTTGCGCCGATATAAGCGCGTTGCCCTCGAGACGTTCGATGTCATGAAATATAAGAGAAATAGTTTTTTCCACTTCGGCTTTTGCTTTTTCAACATCAAAATCGGGATAGTCCCTTAAAATCTTCGGGAGATATATCCTGTCCCCTCCGCTTATAGATTTTGGGGTCGTGTCATATTGAACCTCAGCTTCCCTCACCATGTCGATAATCTCAGAAATTCCGCTTTGTTTTATGTTGTTGATAATGCTTTTAACTGTCAGGCCAATGACCGCAACTACGCCCAAAATTATCGCTACCGTTATTAAAAATCCCATATCTTTTCTTTCACCAAAATTTCTGTTTTCTTTTTTTACAACTTATATTACATTAATATTATCATTACACGACTAAAAATGCAAACGAGAGGGCAAAATGCCCTCTCGTTAAACTTATATTAAGTGAAACTTGAAATACTACGTTTTTGCACCATCGGTGCAAAATGCCGAGCGAAACAAGGCAAGGAGTATTTCCACGAGCTTCACCGCAGGTGAAGATTACTATGCCTTTTTTGTTTCTTTATCTTTAAACTTTGATCTCAAAACAACAAGGGTTGCAACCATCAACACGATAGATACCGGCAACGCAATCCAAACATTCTGGGTAATACCGGCGATGATATATCCCACAATACTGACAGCCGCAACGGTTAACGCATATGGAAGCTGTGTTGAAACGTGGTTGATGTGGTTACATTGAGCACCGGCCGACGCCATGATTGTTGTGTCGGATATCGGCGAACAATGGTCTCCGCAAACTGCCCCTGCTAAGATAGCCGAAACAGATATAACAAGAATTTCTTGCATTTCGGGGAAAAGTCCAACCGCAATCGGAACGAGGATTGCAAACGTTCCCCAAGATGTTCCCGTTGCAAACGCAAGACCCAAAGCAATTATAAACATGATAGCCGGAAGAACTGCTCCACCTATTCCTGTCGAAGCGCTGTTTCCAACCACGCTTTCAACAAAAGACCCAGCTCCAAGGCTTTCGTTTGTGATTCCGCTTAATGTCCAAGCCATGACAAGAATAGCAACCGCCGGAACCATTGCGCGGAAACCGGTTATAACGCTGTCAGAAAAATCGGTAAACGAGATAACTTTTCTCGGTATGTAAAGCAAGAACATGAGGAACAACGTCGCTGTGCTTCCAAGAACAAGGCTGAGTGAAGCGTTGCAATCAGCAAATGCTGTTATGAAATCAACACCCGAGAAGAAGCCGCCTGTGTAAAGCATTCCGGTGACGCAAAAAGCTATCAAAGCAACTATAGGAACAACCAAGTCCCAGATTGAACCGTTTTCTTTTCCTTCTTCCTCTGCGCTGTACGAACTGTCGCTTGAAGAGAAAAGGTCGTTATTTTTAACTGCATTTAGTTCGTGTTTTTTCATCGGGCCGTAATCAAACTGCCAAAGAGCCATGATAACCAACATGATGAGCGTTAAAATCGCATAGAAGTTATATGGTATTGTGCGGATAAAAAGGTTAAAACCATCAATTGTGCTGTCTTCCGGAAGAGAAGACGCAACCGCCGCCGCCCAGCTTGAAATCGGGGCGATGATGCAGATTGGAGCCGCCGTAGCATCGATTATATATGCAAGTTTAGCTCTCGAAACTTTGTGGCTATCGGTTATGGGGCGCATGACGCTGCCAACTGTCAAACAGTTGAAATAGTCGTCAACAAAGATAAGAGCGCCTAGTCCGCTTGTTGCAAGAAGTGAAGCGGGACGGGATTTGATTTTTGAGCCTGCCCATTTTCCATAAGCTTTTGAACCGCCTGCCTTTGAAACAAGTGCAACCACCATTCCAAGCGCAACAAGGAAGATGATTATATAGGCGTTTCCACCTATCCTGTCAGTCATGATTTCAAAAACATTAATTATCGCAAGCAACGGGTTAAAGTTCGCGTATATAAGCGAACCCGCAAAAATTCCGATAAAAAGCGATGCATAAACTTGTTTTGTTATCAAAGCAAGCACGATAGCAATTATCGGTGGCAACAGGGATAACCAACCAAAATTTTCCATAATTGTTTCCTCTTTTTTAAATTTTCTTTAATAATAAATATTAACTTGTTTATAATACCTAAAATTACGACATTTGTCAAACATAAAAACATGATTTTCGCACTTGTTTCGATATTTTTCATCTATAGCGAAGACATCGCATCTTTGTGTTCGGTTGATATAATAAACTCCACTTTTTGGAACGCCTGTTCAAGCTTTTTTTGCAAAACGGGAACCACGACATTTTCGCTTGCAAAGTGTCCGACATCTATTATATTAATTCCGTAAAACGCGCTGTCGAGATAATCGTTATATTTTGCTTCCCCAACGACAAACGTGTCCACCCCTTCTTTCACAACACTTTCGGGTATTCCATATCCCGCGCCACAACCCGTCGCAACTTTTTTGACAAAGTCGTTATTTTTTGAAAACCTAATTGCCTTTGTTCCGAGTTTTTCGCCTATCGTTTGGACAAAGTCTTCAAAATTTGTTTGTTGTTTAACCGTTCCACAGTGGACAACTTCGAGTTTATCTAACGGCGATTTATATATCCCTTCAAGTCCAAGTGATTTTGCAAAGTTAAACGCCACTCCGTCGTTTGCTTTATCAAGGTTTGTGTGCATCGAAACAACCGATATATCGTTTTTAACAAGGTCTATAACCGCTTTGCCGGTCGGGGTCATGTCGGTTACCGATTTAAGCGGATTAAATATAAGCGGATGGTGTGAAACGATTAAATCACAACCTTTTTGTGCCGCTTCGTCCACAGCGTCAAGAGAGACGTCGAGCGTCACCAAAACTTTTTTCACTGTCTTTTGTTTACTGCCCACCATAATCCCGACGTTGTCCCATTCAAACGCGGTTTCAGGGGGCGCCAGTTGGTTAAGATGCTCTAGTATATCGTTTACGTTTATTTCTTGCATAATTAATCTCCGATAGCTGATTTTTTATAAAGTATACCATATCTCTTAGTTTTAGTTATAGCTTTTTTTAAAATTCTCAAATGTTTTTTTGACAAATGCCATTTTAAAGCATTGATAAATTTTTATATATAAAGTATACTTTTTTCTATAAATGATTAAACATAAAAGGGGAAGTTACACAAATGAAAAGCGACATCGAAATAGCTCAAAGCGTTAAACCTCTACACATCAAAACCATTTCGCAAAACGCAAAGATTCCCGAGCAGTATCTTGAACAATACGGAAACAATAAAGCAAAGATAGACCTAAAGATTTTAGAGGACATGAAACAAAAGCCAAACGGAAAGCTAGTGCTTGTGACCGCCATCAACCCGACACCTGCCGGCGAGGGCAAGACCACAACAACGGTGGGGCTTGCGGACGGGCTTAAAAGGCTTGATAAAAATGTCATGGTCGCTCTTCGCGAACCGTCGCTAGGGCCTGTTTTCGGAATTAAAGGCGGCGCCGCCGGCGGCGGTTATGCACAGGTTATCCCTATGGAGGACATAAATTTGCATTTCACGGGGGATTTCCATGCAATTGGCGCGGCAAACAACCTACTTTGCGCCATGCTCGACAACCATATATACCAAGGAAACAGCCTTGACATAGATGTTCGCAAGATAACGTTTAAACGCTGTGTCGACATGAACGACAGACAACTTCGAAGCATAACCAACGGACTTGGCGGAAAGGTTAACGGAATCCCGCGCGAGGATGGTTACGACATAACCGTTGCAAGCGAGATCATGGCTGTCGTTTGCCTTTCGGAAAATATAGACGACCTAAAAGCTAGACTTTCAAGAATAATCGTAGGTTACACGCGTGACGACAAGCCTGTCACCGCAAAAGACCTTAAAGCCGAGGGCGCGATGACCGCGCTTTTAAAAGACGCGATTAAACCCAACCTTGTTCAAACGCTCGAAGCCACGCCGGCGCTTATCCATGGCGGGCCGTTTGCAAACATCGCCCACGGTTGCAACTCACTTTTAGCGACAAAACTTGCGCTTAAACTTTCCGATTACACGATAACAGAAGCCGGTTTTGGCGCAGATCTTGGGGCTCAAAAGTTCCTCGACATAAAATGTCGCGTGTCGGGGCTTTCCCCTTCCGCCGTCGTAGTTGTCGCTACCGTTCGTGCGCTTAAGCACCACGGAGGTTGCCCGAAAGAGTCTCTTTCAACAGAGGGACTTTCCTATCTTGAAAAAGGACTTCCAAACCTTATTAAGCATATCAAAAACATAACAAATGTATATTCCCTACCCTGTGTCGTTGCTATAAACCGTTTCCCAACCGACAGCGAAGCAGAACTTTCTCTTGTCGAAAGTTCATGTAAAAAGCTTGGAATTAACGTGGCCCTTTCGGAAGTTTGGGCAAAAGGTGGCGAGGGCGGCGAAGCACTCGCAAAAAAAGTTGTTGAGCTTTGTGAAAATCCGTCTGAACTAACGTTAAGTTACAGCGATGACATGTCTATCGAACAAAAGATAAACGCCATTGCAACAAAAATCTATGGCGCAACCAAAGCCGAGCTTACGCCAGCGGCACAAAAACAAGCAAAACAACTCGACGAGATGGGTTTCTCTAACCTTCCTATCTGCGTTGCAAAAACTCAATATAGTTTTTCAGACAATCCTCTTTTAAAAGGCGCGCCCGAAGACTTCACCATTACCGTGCGAAACCTTAAAGTTTCGGCCGGAGCCGGATTTATTGTCGCGCTAACCGGCGACATTATGACGATGCCGGGGCTTCCTAAAGTTCCGTCCGCTGAAAAGATCGATGTGTCGAGCGACGGCGTAATAAGCGGACTGTTTTAGTTTAATTAGAAATGAGAAATTAATTCGTAATTCGTAATGCGTAATTCGTAATTAAGGTGTCGCAAGCGACAGGATTTGAAAAGCCGGTTTTGGTAGGGAACGACGCCAAAATCAACGAACCGAACCCGCGACAGCAACCCGTCCCCTACATCGTCGCCAGACCAATCAAAAAAACAAACCGTAGGGCAAGGGCTCTGCTCAGAGCCCTGCTCTTGCCGTCTTAGTCGTCTAAACCAACCCAAAACCGGCAAACCATAGGTCACCTCTACAAACGATTTATTGCAAACTCCATTATCTACACAGGAAAAGTTAAAACATGATAAAAGCACAATTAGAACAATTAATTTATGATTGCATAAATAGCGACATATTATTAAAAATAAAAATTGATAAACACGGACTGCAAGGACTTGATATATCGGATTATCATCAAATTCAATCAATTCTTTGTGATGAATTTATTGAACAGGGAATCAATAAAGACTATGAACCAAATAGCTACGGTATCTTAGTAGAAGATGCTATTGACTATATATCTAGATTGTATATTCATAAGGACTTGCAGTAGTATTATTAAACAAAAAGGAGAAATAAATTGAGTTTAACTTTAAAAGGCGCGCCGCTTGCCGGCGAGATTTTGGCAAAAGCAAAACAGACTGCCGAAATGCTCCATGAAAAAGGAACGCCCCCAACCCTTGCAATTGTTCGAGTTGGGGAGCGCGAGGACGATATATCGTATGAAAAAAGTTTGATAAAACGTTGTGAACAAAACGGCGTTTCGGTTAAGTCGATAACGCTTAAACAGGACATATCAACCGAGAGTTTAATAAAAGAAATCGAAATAATAAATGATGACAGCGCTATCCATGGTTGCCTTTTGTTTCGTCCTCTTCCGAAACATATCGACGAAACCGCCGTTCGCAACACTCTTTGTCCACAAAAAGACGTCGACGGAATATGCGACCTTTCGCTTGCCGGTGTGTTCACCGACAGTGAAGCCTGTTTTGCCCCGTGCACAGCTAAAGCTTCGGTTGAAATCCTTAAACACTACGAAATTACGCTTAAAGGCAAAAAAGCTGTGGTTGTTGGAAGAAGCCTTGTTGTCGGAAAACCGCTTGCTATGTTGCTTTTAAAAGAAAACGCCACCGTTAAGATATGCCACACCAAAACCGAAAACCTTGCAGACGAGGTCAAAACCGCCGACATCGTGTTCGCTTGTGCCGGCAAAGCAAAGATGGTTACAAAGGATTTCATAAAACAAGGCTCTGTCGTGGTCGACGTTGGGATAAATTTTGATGATGACGGAATGTGCGGCGATGTGGATTTTGTAAACGTCGAGCAGATAACCGACGCTATAACCCCTGTGCCCGGCGGAATTGGCGCGGTTACTACGGCTCTACTTATTTCAAATGTTGTTAAAGTGGCCAGCAAAGGATAGTTTGTTTTGAAGCGACTGATGAACAGTGCCACTGTGTTTTGTGGTATCTTCACTTTGATTTTTGTTGTTTTGTATCTTCAATTTGAAACAGAGATTTTCAAAACACTTGCGATAACGTTTGGGGTGACTTTGTATCATTTTTTAATGCGACTTGTGGTTGGGATTTCGGTTGAAAGTCTGCTAAAGGGAAAGATCGATTGTTCCTGTTTTTGGTTTAAATCGAGCAAAACAGAACAACGTTTTTATAAAGCGATAAAGATAAAGCGCATTAAAAAGCATATGCCGACCTACAACCCCGAGACGTTCGACCTCGAAAAAAACAACCCCGAACAGATTGTTCAAACTATCTGTGTTTCAGAGCTTGTACACGAGGTTATTGTGGTGCTTTCGTTTGCGCCAATGGTAACCACCGTTTGGTTTGGGTCTTATTTTGTGTTTCTCACAACGTCGATTTTGGCGGCTTTGGTTGATTTAACATTTGTTTTTGTCCAACGATACAACCGACCAAGAGTTGTTAGATTGATGATAAGAAAAAACTGAAAAGGAACTGTGGTGAAAATTTTCATCACAGTTCCTTTTAAAAATATCTAAACACATTCAAAGCAACAGTCTATTCTAGACCCTCGAAAAAATCATCATAACTGCAACTATAGATCTTTTTAAGTGCAACGATAACGCTAATCGGTATATTTAGTTCACCGTTTTCATATTTCGCATAGGTGCTACGCCCAACGTCACAGCCCATACGCTGTAGTTTAACACATAACTTTTCCTGTGAAACATCGCTTTTTTCTCGTAACTTTCTTAAGTTTACACCCATGTTTCTATCGCGCCGAAGTTTTTGGTTCATAACACACTCCATAAATTAATTGACCAGTATTGGTTGCAATTACATTTATTTTATGCTATTATTTAAATAAACATCGTCCGTTATATTGGTCTGAAATCGATGTCTGTATTTTTTATATCAAATCGAGGTTATGTATGAACTACAAAAAAGCGTATCTTGAATTATTCAACGATATAACAGAAATAATTGAAAAATTAAAGCAATCACAATTGCAAGCTGAAGAAAACTGCATATCAAGTGAAGATAAAATTAAAATCTTAAACAACGATAAATCGTTTAATAAAAACGATACAAATTAGTAAACTGAGAGGGTGTGACGAAATTTTCGTCACACCCTCTCAGTTATTAATATTTTCCTATTTCTCCAACATCGTTTTGTAAAGTCGTGAATAATATCCGCCCTTTTGCAAAAGTTGCTCGTGGGTTCCTTGTTCTTTAATCAACCCATCGCGAACAACTATTATCACGTCGGCAGAACGAATTGTTGAAAGCCTGTGCGCAATGACAAAACTCGTGCGTTCCAAAAGCACCTCGTCAATAGCTTTTTGGATAAGCTGTTCTGTCTCGGTGTCGATAGTTGCGGTAGCTTCGTCCAAAACAAATATCGGAGGGTCGGCTATAACCGCCCGTGCAAAAGAGATAAGTTGGCGTTCCCCTGCCGACAAAAATCCGCCCGACTCGCCCACTTCGGTCTGCAAACCGTCCTGTGCCTTGTCGATAACCTTGTTTGCCGAAACAAGGTTTATTGCGGTTTCAAGTTGTTGTTTTGTAGCAGTTTTATTTCCGTATAGAATATTTTCTTCTATCGTACCCGAAAAAAGATGAGGATTTTGAAGAACATAACCTATGTTTGAATGCAACCAGTTAAGGCTTCGGTCTTTGTAATCTTTGCCATCAATTAATATCTGACCTTTGGTAGGTTCAAAAAATCTACAAAGTAAGTTAACAAGCGTGCTTTTGCCCGCTCCCGTTTCCCCCACTATAGCAACGGTTGAACCTTTTTTAACCGAAAGATTAAAGTTTTCGAGAACATATTCCGTCCCATCGGGATATTTAAACCAAACATCTTTAAACTCGATATCCCCTTTAAGATTTTCCCAATTCTCGGGTTTTGTCTCGAAACAATTGCCATATTTTTGTTCAACTTGTTCGCTGTCTTTAACCGAAACTTGTTCGTCCAATAGCGATGTCACACGTTCGATGTTTACTTGAGCCGCGAGTATCTCGCTTATGTCTCGCGCAAGATGTTGAATAGGTTCTATAACCGCAACGGCATACGAGATAAACGCCGCAAAAATTCCGACGATCTCAAGATCGTCCGACATAAGATAGCCGCCCCTAACCAAAACCGCCGCAAGCGCAACCGAACCAAAAAACAACGAAAGCGGAATAAAAATTGCGTTAAGTTTTGCTGTGTACACCGAAGAATTATAAAGCTTGTTTGTTTCGCCTTGAAATTCAAGCGATTGTATGTCTTCGATAACGAGCGATTTTGCAGTTTTTGCTCCCGAAATTCCCTCGTTATACCGTCCAACAACGATGCTGTTTTGATTTCTCATCTCACGGTTTGCAACAAGTATCTTTTGTTGGAACAACAAACACAAAACAAACGCAATAGGAAGAACCGCCGCGACAATAATTGCAAGCGAGGGCGACAACATAAACATCAACACGGTTGCAAAAACAAGATATATAAAGTTCCAAAGAAAATCTATGAAACCCCACGCGATTATAGAGGAAATCTTGCTAGTGTCGCTCATGACCCTTGCAAGGATATAACCGACCGAATTCATGTTGTAGTATGACACAGGGAGCGTCTGAAGTTTTATAAAACAGTCTCGCTTTATGTCCCTTGCTATCGTCGATTCGACAATTAGAGCATATCTACAATACACCACGACCGAAGCGCCACCGATTAATATAACAGCAAAGTAACAAATCCCAAACAAAACAATTCCATTAGTCGTCGAAAGGTTCACAAAGTTTGTCACCGCATAGTTTATAAAAAGCGGAAAGGTCGCCTCGGACGCCGCCGAGATAAGCATAAATATAACGACAACCGCAAATGGTTTTGACGATAGTTTAAGATATGGAAGAATTCTTTTCCATATTAAAAGACCTTTTGTTTCCATCGTTTAACCGTTCCTTTCTGTTGTTGCGCTGTCTTGGGTAATCGCCGTTTTATAGTATAGGCCTTGTTTACTTATAAGTTGTTCATGTGTTCCGTTTTCCACTATTCTGCCTTCGGATAAAACGATAATTTCATCTGCTTTTTTAAGGGTAGTTATCCTGTGTGAGATTAAGATAATAGTTGCGTTTATCTTGCTTGAGGTTAATGCCGAGACTATTCTCGCGTCGGTTTCCATATCAACCGCCGACAAGCTGTCGTCAAACACCATGATGTCAGCCCCCTGCATCAATCCGCGTGCTATCGCTATCCTTTGTTTTTGCCCACCCGAAAGGGTGACTCCGCGTTCCCCTACAATTGTATCATATCCGTTTGAGGTGGCTAGAATGTCTTTTTCTACATCCGCTATCCTTGCAGCTTCGCTAATCTTTTCAAACGCTGAACCTTGTTTCGCGTCTATGTTGTCTTTAATCGATTTTGAATATAAGAACGGTTCTTGTAAAACCAAACTGATGTTTTTTCTAAGCACCGAAAGTTTGACTGTGTTTATGTCCACTCCGCCTATCGTTATGCTTCCGTTTTTGTTTTGTTCGATATCATAAAGGCGGTTTAAAAGATATGTTAAAGTGCTTTTTCCCGAACCGGTGTCCCCTAAAACTCCAAGTATTTTTCCTTGTTTTGCGGTGAACGAAACACCGTTTAAGACACTTTTTTCGCCATACGAAAAAAACACGTCGTCAAAAACTATATCGCCTTTTGGCATAACCTCGGTTGCGGTTTCATCGTCTTGTTCAAAACTTTCTGACAATATCTCGTCTATCCTTTTAAACGAAACCCCGGCTTTGCTCATCTCGCCGATAGTTCTTCCAAAGTTTCGAACAGGCCCCGAGATAGTTTGGGAGTAGCTTATAAACACAAGCATCTCGCCAAGCGTAATCTGTCCAGTGGCGGCAAAATAAGCCGAAAACGCAACAGTAATGACAAGCTGTGTATACGACACAACGTCGGAAGCTCCCCAAAAAAAGCCAAAGACATATCCTAGGTCTATCCATGCGTTCATAGCAGCGTCATTTTTGTTGTCAAAAACCTCAAGTTCATGTTTTTCTCTCCCAAACGCGCGCACAACCCTAACCCCTGTAAGGTTTTCTTGTACACGAATTAAAAGGTCTCCCTCAAGTTCATCGGCGTTCAAAAATTTTGTAGATATTTTTCCATAGAAAAAAGTTGTATAAAGCAAAACCACAGGGATAAAAAGCAACACTATCGTCGCCATATACACATTCATTGCAAACATAACCGAAAGCGCAACAACGGTTAAGATAACAGTTCTTGCGACGTCTATAAGTTGTTTTGAAATAAACTCGCGCGCAACTTCAACATCGGCGGTGCATCGTTGAATGATATCCCCCGTCATCGTCTTGTCATGCCACGAAAACGGAAGTTTTAACGTGTGAGAAAAAAGCGCATTTCGCAGATTTTCGGTAAATCTCTCGGTTGCTTTTGCAAGCGAAAGCCTTGAGACAAAATTGAAAAATTCGCTGAAAACCGCCGAGAACAAAACACATATTCCAATTGAAACTAAAAGATTTTCACTTTGCAAAAAAAAGTTGTCAAACAAACTGTAGACAGGCGACGGAGTTTGTTCCTTTAAAACCGCCGTGTCCACGCCGTAGCCGACAAGTTGCGGAATAAGAAAGCTTATTAATATGCCGATTATTGCGGCGGCAACCGAGCAAACAAAAAGAATCCCCGACCGTTTAGAGTATGTCGGAATTATTTTAAGCCATTCAAATCGTTTTTTTTGATTGTTTTCCAAAGTTTTTCTCCAAAAAATTATTTTTTGTGTTATAATGGTTACGATTTTCACATTTAAAACTTATTAAATTAATTTAACATAAGTATAAGTATATACTATTTTTTAATACTTAACAATTTGAAAATTACTATTTTTAAAAAACGAAGGTATGTTATGGAACAACACGAACTTTTGTCAAAAATATTCGATATTGGCATTTTTGACGTTGGGTTTTGTACAATCGACGACAGCGATACCTCGTTAAAAAGTGCAATCTCGATAGCTGTTCCACTTTCAAATGCCGTTATCGACGAGATAACCGATAAACCAACACACACATATTTTAACCATTATAGAACGGTTAACGCGTATATAGACAACATTCTTTTGCAAATCGGGCTTTTGCTTCAATCAAACGGATATCGCTATATACAAATACCGGCAAGCCAAACGGTCAACAAAGACGGCTGGAACTATGTCGGACGCTATTCCCATAAAAAAGCGGCGGTTTTGTCGGGACTTGGTTCGGTTGGGCGTTCTGCTTTGTTTCTCCACAGAAAATGGGGACCGCGCGTTCGCCTTGGCACGATCTTTTGTGATTTTCCGTTTGAGTCTTGCGACAATAGCGACCAACTAGATCTGTGTCTAGGCTGCGACAGATGTAAAAAAGCTTGTCCGTCTGGTGCAATCCTCGGCGAAGATTTTGATGTCTCAAAAACGCGAGAACAACTGGTTTTGCCTGAACTTTGCAGCACACACATGAAAAAAGCGTTTAAGGACATTGGACGCGGCGCGGTGTGCGGGGTTTGCATGGCGATTTGTCCGGTGAAGAATTAAGCCAACAACCTTAAAATGTTTAATATTTTTTAATTTTTATATTCAAGGAGACTAGACATGGCTTTTATTTCAGGCATTGCGAGCAAAGTTCTTCCGGTACTTATAGTTTTGCTCATAGGTTATCTTTGTTCTCGCAAAAAATTCTTCGACCAAACCGGACATCTTGCGCTTAAATCAATTATTGGTAACATAACGTTGCCGGTCGTTTTGTTTAACGCTTTTTATGGCGCAGACTACACCTCGCGAACACTTCTCGTGTTTGTACTTGTGTTTTCAAGTTGTGTAATAGCGCTTTTAATCGGCTATAGCATTGTCAAGATCTTTAAACTTAACAACATTTTTCTGCCATACCTCGTGACAGGATTTGAGGCCGGAATGCTTGGTTACGGGCTTTATTCAGTTCTTGTCGGCGACGACAAAACACATGTGTTCGCAGTGGTCGACCTTGGCCAGTCTATCTTTGTGTTCACTATATTCCTAGCACTCTTAAGAACGTTGTCAAGCGTAAAGATGTCGGCAAAACAAGCGGTTTTTGACGTTGTTAAAAATCCTCCTTTTGTCGGAATGACCCTTGGCATCATCTTTGGCATAACCGGCCTTTCGTCGGTCGTTTCCTCTTCTCCGATAGGCGAAATTTTAAGCTCGGTCGTTGCGTTTATCTCGGCTCCAACTGCATTTTTAATCTTGATAGTTGTTGGTTTTGAGTTGTCATTCAAAAAACGCTTGCTTAAACCCGTGTTGCTCACAATCTTGCTAAGATTTGCTATAATGGGCACGTTGTTTGCCGTCACTAGCTATATATTATTTAGCTTCATTCCGTTTGACTTTGATTTGATGATAGCGCTTGCTATCTTGTTTTCGCTTCCTCCCCCATTCGTTATCCCAATATACGCCAAAACCGGGGAGGACAGCGACTATATCTCGACCACATTTTCAATTAACACACTCATAACTATAGCGGTATTTGCACTCATTTCGGTGTTCACCATCTAGAAAAATTTAATCGACAGCGTTAGACATTGTCCCGGGCGCATAAATGTTATACTGTAGGGAAAGTTGTTAACGTTTGCAAACATTACAAAAATCATGTTGTTTGTTGACAATCCACCCCTATATATAGTAGAATTTGTGTTAGGTATATAACTATACTATACCAAATAAAAAAAGTAAGGGTTGAATTGCAACAGATGATGACACCTGAAGAATTAGCAAAAAAACGACAAATTAACGCGCGAATTCGCCGAAAAAAACGCATGCGTCGAAGGATAATTGCGTTTTCAATCACGGGGATTTTGCTTTTCCTTATCATATTTGGCATAACAAAACTTGTTGGGGCAATAATAGAAAACAGTGAAGATGTTGTAACCCCGGTTCAAATTGGCCCGGAGTTCCTCCAAAACGACACTGTTCCGGCATACATAGAACCCTACAACTATCACGACCCGGTTCCAAATGCGGTTGAACTGTCCGCGGACTTTTCAAAATCGATAATCTTTGGAGATTTCCGTATTGCCGGTCTCGAGCTCTACTACCCCGACGAGATAGAATATGCGTATAATGACAACATCAAAATGTCCGATGCTTTGAGCGCAAACTTTACAGGATCAGACGGCGAAAGCTTGACCATTGAAGAACGTTTAACCGACGCCGACTACCAAAATATATATCTGTTTTTTGGTGTAAACGAGTTGCAAGATGTTCAAATTCCGGCATTTTACACCTCATACATGTCGTTTGTTTCCGAAATAAAACTTTTACAACCAAACGCCGATATATACCTTTTAAACCTTGTTTCGGTTTCGGAGGGTGCTATTGAATCGACCGAGGCATACTATCTCGACAAGATAAACTCTGTCAACGCGCTTATCAAAGACGTTGCGGTAGCTCAAAAAGTTTACTATATAGATGTTGATACCGTTTTATCCCCAAATGGGGTATTGCTTGAACAATATAACGCGGGCAACGGCATTGGGCTTAACCCTTCTGCATATCAAGCTTTGCTCGATTATATAAAATCTCACATTGTTATTAAGGAGAACTATGCATGAAAAAAATATTAATCATTTCGCTTATACTTGTTGTTTCGTTTGCGTTTGTCGCTTGTGGAGAAACCGTTGAAATAGACACAGCGACTTTAATTGGAGAACTTCAAGCAGCTGATCTTTTTGTTAGCAGCCCAACCGCCGCCAACGACCAAACGATGACAAGCATAATAAAGGTTGACCTTAACCTTGTCGAAAGTTATCAATACTTTGTTTCCGCCGAATACACCGGCGAAGAGTATGGCGTGTTTGTTTGCAACTCAGAGAGCGACGCAAAAGAGATAGCTACTCAACTTGAAGCTCGAAAAAACGAACTTTTAACTATCTATAAAGACTATGCAACAGAAGCGTTGCCACGCATAGAGGCAGCCAGAGTATATCAAAACGGAGTGTACGCAGGATTTGTTATTGCGGACAATATCGAACAAGCTTCGACTATCTATTCCGGATATTTTGCATAGGTTAGTTGCATAATATAATTTAACATTGCTAAAAGGGAACAGTTTTACGCTGTTCCCTTTTTTGTTATGTATTATCGTTCAAGCAAGTGCGCTGCGTTTTTGAGCTCATTAACTATGTCAATATGTTGAGGGCAAACCTTGTTACACTCTTCGCATTCGATGCAATCCGAGGCTTTTATGCCTCCTGACGTCACCCAACTGTATGAGCCCTTCGCACCCTCGATGTTATCATAGATTTTATAGATATTATATGCGCTAAACGTTCCCATTATCGGTATGCTTTTTGGACAACCTTTCATGCAATATCCGCACGAGGTACATGGAACTCTTTCTATCTTGGAAAGAATTTTTTCCGCTTTCATAACAACTTCAAGTTCCTTTTGCGACAAAGGTTTAAAATCTTTCATGTATGAAATGTTATCTTTCATCTGTTCGAAGTTGGACATTCCGGAAAGTACCGTTACTATATTTTCTTGCGACGCCGCAAACCTTATCGCCCACGACGCAAACGAAACATTAGGATCTTCGCTTTTAAACAACTCTTTAATCGCCTTTGGAGGATTAGCGAGAAGTCCCCCACGTATAGGCTCCATTACTATAACCGGTTTGCCATGTTTTTTTGCAACCTCAAGACATTTTCTTGTCTCAATCGAAGGGTGTTCCCAATCGGCATAGTTAACTTGAAGTTGAACAAACTCCATCTCGGGATGTTCGGTCAAGATTTCGTCCAAAACATCTGCCTTGTCGTGGAGCGAGAAACCGAGATGTTTTATAAACCCTTGTTGTTTCTTTTGTGAAAGAAACTCCCACAATTTAAAACGATCAAACATCGCGGTTCTTTCATCGCCCAAATTATGCAATAGAAAAAAATCGAAGTATTCAACCCCACACCTTTCAAGCGAAGTTTCAAACATCTGTTTTGCTTCCTGTTCTGTCTTTGCCGCCCACGCCGGAAGTTTTGTCGCAAGCTTATACTTTTCCCGTGGATATCGCTTTACAAGCGCCTCTTTTGTCGCTTTTTCAGACTCTCCGTTGTTGTAAACATACGCCGTGTCGAAATAGTTAAAACCGTTCTCGAGAAAAGTGTCCACCATTTCCTTGGTCGCCTCGATGTCTATTTTGTCCTCTTTCATCGGCAACCGCATAAGCCCAAAACCCAGTTTTGGAATAGATTCGCCAAGATATTTTTCCATAAAAATTGCTTCCTTCCTTTATGTTGTTCTATCTCTGTTGCTTACCCAAAAAGATTTTGTTTCATCTCGTTCCATTGCATTGCGTTGATGTTGACGGTTCTAGGCTTGCTTCCTTCCGCGCGTCCTATGATGCCGAGGTTTTCCATCTCATCCATAATCCTCGCCGCCCTTGCATATCCTAGTTTAAGTTTACGTTGAAGCAACGAAGTTGACGCTTGTCCCGTTTCCAAAACAACCATAACGGCGCTTTCAAGCATAGCATCGCTGTCCTCTGAAAGGGAATTGTCTGAAGTTTTTTTTCCTTTTCCGCTCTTTTCCATTGCGGCTTGTTTTTCAATTTCGGTCAAAACTTCTTCGTTGTATTCCGCCACAGCGTTTTGTTTTAGATAGTTAATAATCTCTTCTATCTCGCCGTCTGACACAAAACAACCTTGAATTCTAATTGCTTTAGGAAGATCCATCGGCCGAAACAACATGTCTCCGTATCCTAAAAGTTTTTCCGCCCCTCCCGTGTCGATAATCGTTCGGCTATCGATTGCGGAGGAAACCGAAAGCGCAACCCTAGACGCTATGTTTGCCTTGATTATACCGGTTATTACGTCTACAGACGGACGTTGCGTTGCAATGATTAAGTGGATACCCGCCGCCCTTGCCATCTGTGCCAAACGACAGATAGAATCTTCTACCTCGTTGGGCGCAACCAGCATAAGGTCGGCAAGTTCGTCTATGATTACGACAACTCTCGGGAGTTTTTCAAGCGGCTCTGCGTCCTCTTCTGTCGAAGAATATAAAGGCATTCCCGCCTTTTCTGCATTTTCCAACTTAGTGTTAAAACTGTCTATGTCACGAACGGCGTTTTCCGAGAAAAGTTTATATCGTTTTAACATCTCGCCTACCGCCCAGCCAAGGGCACCCGCCGCTTTTCTCGCGTCGGTTACAACAGGTATAAGCATGTGCGGTATTCCGTTGTAAATGCCAAACTCGACCATCTTCGGGTCGATAAAAACAAACCTCAGATCTTTTGGCGCAGATTTATATATAAGGCTTATTATCATCGAATGTAAGCATTTTGATTTACCGCTACCCGTCGTTCCGGCTATCAAAAGATGTGGCATCTTTGCGATGTCGGTTATCTGAACCGCGCCGCTTATGTCTTTTCCAAGCGCAACGGTAAGCGGAGATTTAGAACCTTTGAACTCTTTGCTGTCGATAACCTCTCGAAGCATAACCATGTCTTTTTGCTTGTTCGGAACCTCAATTCCAACGGCGGCTTTGTTTGGTATTGGGGCTTCAATTCTAACACCTGCCGTCGCAAGGTTAAGCGCTATGTCGTCCGCAAGGTTTGCTATACGATTGATTCTGACCCCTCTTTGAGGTTGAAGCTCGTACCGTGTTACGGTAGGTCCCCTTGATATGTCAACCACCGTCGCCCCAACGCCAAAGCTGTCGAGAGTGCTTACAAGATATTCCGCATTTGCGCGCAGTTCAGCCGTTGCATCGTGCAACGAACTTTTTTTCGGTGCTTCAAGCATTCCAAGCGGAGGAAAAAGATATTCCGGCTCAGTTCTGAAAGGCGGGGCTATCGGTCCCGTATTTTGTCTGTATTCCTCGCGATATTCCTGTTGTGGTTGTTGCGTTTGTTGTTGTGGTTCGATATTTTTTGTTGCGCGTTCTATAAGTGCATCTACCTTTGCTGTTTCCTGTTCGCTTCCAAACGTCGCAAAAAGATCTTTGCTTGGTTTGCCAATCCTGTCCGCAAGGTCAAACGCTTGTTTGACAAACTCGCCCGTGCTGTTGTTATCGCTTGCGTTGTCGGAATCGACCTGTCGGTCAAACCGCGTGGTCTCGTCGGGGTTTGGCATAACCCTTGTCGACGCGCCAAGGTCGATATCGATGTTGCGCTGTCCCGTTATCGAGGTTATAGGCATTATTCTTGTAAGATCTACCGCCTCGATTGGGTCATCGAAACCAATGTCAACTTTGCTTTTAACTTCGGGCAACATGTCAAGATTTATGTCTATCTTACTTGTTGATGAACTTGTGAAACTCTCGGTCACCGGCGTAGTATTTGTGCGCTTGCCTCCGGGTTTTGGGACGTCAAGTGGTATATCAATAGGCGCGGTTCTTTGTGCTTTAGCAAGCGACGCGGTCTGTTGCTTTTCAAGTTCCTCTTGTTCAAACTCTTCGCGAAACTCGTTGTAAAGTTCTCGTTGTTCGCGCCATTTCTCGCGTCCTCTATCAATTGGATTTTTAATAGCGTTTATAACATCTGCAAGGCTTTTTCCTGCAAGAATCATAACTAGTATAAACAAAATAATTGTGATTACTATGTTGGCGGCAGGTTTGCCGAAAAGCTCCACAAATGAAAGCCCAAAGATGGCTGCCGCCACCCCTCCGCCTTTGTGTTGCGCTCCGAGAACATAGAGATTTATTATCTTTTGAAATATATCGTCTCCTTCGAGTTGTGTGTTTGAAAAGATCAAAAACATTCCGCAAACCGACAGGATTATTAAAAGAGCAAGAATAAGTTTTCCGTTTGAAACTTGTTTTTCATATGTACAAACTATGGCAAGAGCAAGCAAAAGCGGCCCTATAAAATAGGCGCAAAAACCGAACAATCCAAACAAAACCGAACTTAACGCCGTCCAGCCTTCGTTTCCCTCAACAAACGTCAAAGCCATAGCGATAGCCGACGTTCCAAACAGGATAACCGAAGCTAGTTGATATCTTTTACTTCTTGCTTTTTTTGCCTCGTCCGCTTTTCTTCTTCTTTCCGCTTGAGCTTTCGAGGGTCTTCCTTTTCTGGTGGTGGTCGCCATTATTCTCTCCTAAATCAAAAATTATAATTTACAAAAATTCAAAATACAGTTTAAACTACCTAACAAACCCGGCCACTATCTCAACAATGTTTTTGCCCATGATATGTTCAACAATTCCAACTGTAACAGTCAAACTTCCAACTGTCAACGTATAGTATGCGAACAGGATGTACCTGTCGGTTTTAACAAGCCACTGAACCATCTTTATAGCCAAAAGCCCAAAGATAAGCGACGCGAGAAATCCTGCCGCCAAAACTGTTGGCTCGATAGTTATACCCTCTTCAAGTGCATCCAAAAGTTCAAGCAACCCCGCGCCGAGAATTGCCGGTATTCCCATGATGAACGAAAATTTAACCGCAAATTCTTTTGAAAGTCCGCGAAGCATTCCAACCGACGTCGTCGACCCCGACCGAGAAATCCCCGGAAGCGTCGCCACCATCTGCACAAGTCCAATCACAACGGCGTCGAGTGGTTTCATGTCTTTTGCGGTTTTTGTTCCGCTAGAGTTTTGACAGGCGACGAGAAGCATTATGCCGGTAAACAAAAAGCAAAGACCCTCGACAATTATGTCGTTGTCGGTTGATACAACCTCGATGATATCGGAAAAAAACACAAATATGAAAAGCGGAACAAGCGTTATTAGCACCATTATAACCGCTTTTTGTTGTTCGTTGGTTTTTTTATAGCTAAACTTTCGAGTGAAAATATCCCCCATCATCTTGAACGCTTGAACTATCATTTCTTTAATCGTATCAAAAAAAGCTATGAACACCGCAACCAACGTTCCAAGATGCAACATAACGGTGAAAAACAAATAGTTTTCATCTGAAAAATTAAAAAGATGTTCCGTTAGAGCAAGATGTCCACTGCTTGATATCGGCAAAAACTCGCTTAAGCCTTGTATAATCCCTTGAAAGATACTTTCTAAAACAGTCATACTACCTCTTTTGTTTGATTAGTTTAAAACAAATATTTTTCGCTTATCTTTTATTTTAACATATTTATAATTTTTTTCAAACATATATTTATATAAACTTCACCTTCTGTGAAGATTTAGGAAATACTCCTTGACTTGCTTCGCTCGTCATTTTACACCGATAGTGCAAAAATGTAGTATTTCTTTTATTTCAAGCTAAATCTAACATAAAAAGACAGTGTAAAATTCGATAGTATTCTTTTAATTTTTTATATTGTCGGATAAACTTTTGATGTTGACCGGCTTATTTTTTGTTTTTTTGCTCCCGACACAATCTTTAACCCCGACAAAGATTGTGAAAACTGCAAACATCTTTCGTAAAACCTCGCTTTCAACATTTCTTGCAATCGCAAATCCGAAAAAAACAAATAGTATGCCGGACAACGCCATAACAATAGTCGGTTTTGGTTGAATAAGTTTATTTTTAAAATGAAAAAAAAGCGATAGACACGCTATCGGAATGAAAAACAATAGGTTAAACGCTTGTGTGGACTGTTGCTGTGTGTCGGTGAACAGTGCAAAGTATAAAACAAACAAAAAGCCTCCGCCAAGCCCCATCGAGGCGAAAACGCCACACAAAAAACCAACCACCGAAGTTATAAAAACATTCATCTTAAAAGTATCACAACCCCCGAAATTATAAGAAGTGCTCCGAAGATGCGTTTAAGCAACAACGAGTTGATTTTTTTAAGCCAAAAAGCACCTATCACCGAACCCACCAAACCGAGTGGGACAAAATATATTGCCTGTTCAACCTCGACAAAACCACCGTTCCAATATAAAAAAAGACTTACAAAACTTAGAACAAGCATGACAAACGTTGAACAAGCATGAGCTTGTTTTTCATCCGAAACTATTTTTCGCAAAAAAATCACCGAAACAATTCCGCCACCACTTCCAAAAAAGCCGTTCAAAAATCCACAAAGTGCTCCGCTTATTATTAATTTAAATATATTTTTTTTGTGCATAGAACCCCCCTTAAAGCAATAGTATTTGACATTTTGGGGGATTTATCATAAATTTATATTAGCAAAATCTGTAAGATTAAAAAAGCCCATCGAGCAGATGTTGCTCGATAGGCTTTTTTGTGTAATTTATTTTTTCGCTGCTGCTCTTTGAAAGAATTTGACTATTTCAACTATCGGGATCATAAGGCAACCAAGACCCGCCGCAATTCCAAATTCGACAACGCTTATAGGTTCGAAACCGAAAGCAGTTTGCAAGAACGGAATATACAAAACAAAGATAGTGAGGATTAAACTTGTTATTCCGCCAATCCAAAGTAGTTTGTTTTGATGTTTAAGTGTGAAGATGCTCTTTCTTTGCGAACGCATACTAAAGCTGTGGAATATCTCCGCAAGGCTCATCGTAAGGAACGCCATCGTTATACCGTCGTCGCTGTTTGCAATCTCCCAAACGCCCGATTCGATATAGTGTCCAACAAAATACGAGAACAGTGTTAGACACGCAACCAAGAAACCTTGGTATATAATATCAACTCCGACACCGCCCGAGAAAATTCCGTCGTTTTTGTTACGCGGAGGACGGCTCATGATGCCCGGTTCTTCCTTTTCGGTTCCAAGCGCAAGCGCTGGGAACGTATCGGTTATAAGGTTAATCCAAAGAAGGTGGATTGGTTGAAGAATAACAAACCCTAGCATCGTTGCGACAAACACGCTTATAACCTCACTCATGTTGGAGGACAAAAGAAACTGGATAGATTTTCTGATGTTGTCATAGATACGTCTGCCTTGTTTAACCGCGCCCACTATCGTTGCAAAATTGTCGTCGGTCAAAACCATGTCGGCAACATTTTTGGTGACATCGGTGCCCGTTATGCCCATGCCGATACCGATATCGGCGCTCTTGATACTTGGGGCATCGTTAACGCCGTCCCCCGTCATCGCTGTAACAAAACCTTTGTTGCGCCAAGCGTTGACAATTCGAACTTTGTGTTCCGGCTGAACCCTTGCATAGACAGAATATTTTTCGATATCGGTGTTAAGTTGCTGTTCGCTTATCTCTTCGAGCATCGCGCCGGTTATCGCTTGCGATTCGTCGGTTATGATCCCAAGCGACTTTGCAATTGCAACCGCAGTGTCTTTGTGGTCACCCGTTATCATAATCGGGCGAATTCCGGCTTTTCTACACTCTTCGACCGCGTCCATAACCTCTGGGCGAACTGGGTCAATCATGCCGGTTAATCCGATAAAGCAAAGCTGTTGTTCAAGCGCCGTCGGCGAGAAGTCGGACGGTTCGGTTTGGTGGTCTCTTTTGGCAAGCGCTAGCACACGAAGCGCCTTGTTCGCCATCTCTTTGTTTTGCGAAAGAATCTGCGCTTTATATTCCTCGGTTAGTTGAACGGTTTTTCCGTCTTGGCCAAGATAGTGTGTGCAACACTTTAAAAGCTCGTCGGGCGCGCCCTTTGTGTATTGAACAATTCCGTCTTTTGTTTTGTGGACGGTCGACATCATCTTTCTCATGCTGTCAAACGGAGCTTCGCCAATCCTTGGGTAATCGTCTTCGATTTCGGCTTTGTTTGTGCCTAGTTTGTTTGCATAGTTAACAAGCGCACATTCGGTGGGTTCACCCTTCGCTTCACCTGAAGCGCCGATGTTTGCGTCGTTTGCAAGCGCCATGCCAAGACCCAAAAGATTTTTGTCCGGTGTGAACTCTTCCACCACCGTCATTTTGTTTTGTGTAAGTGTTCCTGTTTTGTCGGAACAGATTATCTCGGCACAGCCGAGTGTTTCAACCGCTGTCAGGCGACGTATGATTGCATTTTTCTTAGACATGTTTGTGACGCCGATTGATAGCACTATCGTAACGACGGCTGCAAGGCCTTCGGGAATCGCCGCAACCGCAAGGCTAACGGCAACCATAAAGCTTGAAACAACGGCATCATACGTGAAACTGCCGGCGCGCCAAACACCAATGGCGAAGATGAACACGCATATTCCGAGAACGACATATGTCAAAACGTGGCTTAACTGTGAGAGTTTCTTTTGAAGAGGAGTTTTACTTTCGACCACCATCGAAAGTGTGTGGGCTATTTTGCCCATCTCGGTTGCCATTCCGGTGGCGGTTACAACCGCTTTGCCCCTACCGTATACAACGGTGCTTCCCATGTACACCATGTTTTTGCGGTCGCCAAGAGAGATGTCTTTTGTGCCTTCGTTAAGATTAAGCGCATCCACCATCTTGTTGACAGGAACGCTTTCGCCGGTTAGCGCCGCTTCCTCTATCTGCAAGCTTGCACTCTCGATTATTCGAGCATCTGCCGGGACGGCATCTCCCGCTTCAAGAATAATTATATCGCCGACAACAAGCTGTTCGCTTTTAACCGTCATCATAGTATCTCCGCGCAAAACCTTGCTTGTGGCGGCGGACATCTGTTGCAAAGCTTCAATGGCTTTTTCCGCTTTGCTTTCTTGGTAGACCCCAAGCACCGAGTTAATAATAACAACCGCAAGGATTATTACAGCATCGGTTAACCCGTGTCCCTCGATTGAAGAGGTTATACCCGACACAACGGCGGCGGCTATAAGAATTATTATCATAGGATCCATAAGTTGTTTCACAAAACGAGAAAAAACACTTATTTTTTTACCTTCGTCAAGTTTGTTTTTTCCGTTTGTCTCAAGGCGTTTTTTCGCCTCGCTTTCGGTAAGACCGATATCCGAAGTCTTTAAACTCTCAAATATCTTGTCCTGTCCTTCAAGATAGAATTTCATTTTTTCTAACACTTCCGTTTCATATATTTTTCGATTTTAATTTTAATATTAGCATAGTATATAATAACATATGTTGTAGTATTTTTTCCTGTTTTTTTAAAATAAATTCAATTATTTTTTAATTTTTACGTTTTGTCACAAAAAAAAGCGATATATCGAGAATTTCTCGTTATACCGCTGTTTTTTATTGACTAGTTTTAAAAACTATTAGGTAAATCAAATCCTTTTAACTATACTTTAGGAAAACTTATCGTAATCGTCGTTCCTTTTTGTTCTTCGCTTTCAAGCGAAATCTCTCCGCCATGGATTAAAACGGCGTGTTTAACTATCGAAAGCCCAAGCCCTGTGCCGCCTTTGTCGCGACAACGGCTTTTTTCGACGCGATAGAACCTTTCAAAAACGCGTGTCTGTTCCTCTTTCGGGATACCAATTCCGCTGTCTTTCACCGACAATTTTACAAACTGCTCATTTTTTGTAACGCTAACGTCGACAGAGCCGCCCGAGTTTGTGTATTTAATCGCGTTGTCTACTATGTTATAGATACATTCTTTAAGAACGAGTTTTGTCCCCAAAATCAAACAGCTTTCGCCAGACACCGCGAACGATATGTTTTTCTCGCTCGCCTTTTGTTTATATTCAAGTTCGCAATCGCTGACTATTTCAAAGATATCCACCGTTTCTTTTTGGATACCGCTCGCGTTTTCATCAAGGTGTGAGAGTTTAATTATATCTTGTATAAGCGAAGTCATGCGCAAACCTTCGGAATGTATCCTTTCGATAAATTGTGGGATATCCTCTTGTTTTACCATGTTGTTTTTCAGAAGTTCCGCCGAACCGGTGATAGTTTGAAGCGGAGTTTTAAGTTCATGCGAAACGTTTGCGGAAAATTCTTTTCGCATCTTTTCCGCCATGTATCTCTCGGTCACGTTGACAAACATCAAGATGCTTCCGCCCGATTTTATGTTGGACACCGAAATATTGTAAATGCTTTCACCCTTTGTAAACTCTGTTTGAAAGTTTGTTTTGTCGTTAACCGCTTTATTTATCTTTTGGAAAACCTCGTCGCGGTTAAGTTCCAACATGTATCTGCCAACGCTTATATCTTTTTTGCAGTTTAAAATGTCGGCGGCAGCGTTGTTTATGCTTATAACCTTGCCTGTTGAGTTTAAAACTATCAAACCCTCTTCCATCTGTTCCATAATATCGGAAAGTTCGTTGCGCATCTTTTCAAGGTCGCTCATCTGCGATTTAAGTTTAACGGTCTGGCTGTCTATCCTTAACAAAAGCGGCGAAAGTTCTTCATATGCCTTTGCTTTTAACGGATTTTCGACGTCTATCGTGTTAATCGGGTCGACAACAAACGACGTAAACTTTTTGCTTATCAATATGCTTGCAACAAGCACAGCGAGTATGCCAAGCAACACATAAGGCAAACTGCCCACAACTATCGTGAACACACTGTCGATAGTTCGCGAAACTCGTATGACGTTTCCGTCGTCCAAAAGAATAGCGTAATAAAATGTTTGTTGACCTATAGTATCGGAAAACCTTGTGGACGACCCAATTCCCGTCTCAACTGCTTGGATAAACTCCGGCCGGTTTGCGTGGTTTTCCGTCGTGTCCGAACGGTTGTCAAACGCTATCTCCCCAGCCGACGTTATAAGCGTCACACGAAGGTTTCCATGTGGCACGCTCGCGAGAAACTCTGCCCCCAACATTTCGGTTTCGTTCAGAACATCGCGATATTCAAAGCCGGCTTGTTTGACATCTTGTTCCATGCTGTCTGTTATGCTTCCAAAAAGAACAAGCTCAATAAGCAAACTTGTGAGTAACGCAGTTACGACACAGCTTAAAAATGACAATCTAAATATCTTGCGTTTCAATTAATGTGCAACTCCTTTGTATTTTTTTCAATTTTGTATAAATAAAAAATTCTATTTTTCGGCTCCAACAAGGTTATACCCAACGCCGCGAACTGTTTTAATTTGCGCTCCGGCTTCCCCTAACTTTTGACGAAGGGTTCTCATATGAACGTCCACCGTTCGCGTTTCCCCGTCAAATTCAAAGCCCCATATCCTGCTTAAAATGTTGTCACGTGTGAACACTCTTTCGGGTTGTTCAATCAACATGCAAAGAATCTCAAATTCTTTAAGCGTGAGCGTTATGTTTTTTCCGTTTGCCGTTACGCTGTGTTTAACTGTATCAACAGTTATGTCTCCAACCGTTATGCTTTTTTCCGAACCGGAATTGGTCGTTCTTCTAAGTAGCGCCTTTACACGTGCGACAAGTTCCATCATTCCAAACGGTTTAACGAGATAATCGTCCGCACCAAGGTCAAGTCCCGCTACCTTGTCGTATTCGTTACCCTTCGCCGTCGCCATCATAATCGGTATATCTTTTGTTTCGTTTTGCTCGCGCAACTTTTTAAGAATAGTTAGCCCATCGTCGCCCGGAAGCATGATGTCGAGAATTACAAGTTTGGGAACTGTCGTTTCAAGTTCCGCAAACATCTCGGTTGAACTGCTAAAACCCTTTGCGTTGAACCCCGTGCTGTTTAACGTGTACACAACAAGTTCTCGTATGCTTTGTTCGTCTTCAACACAAAAAATCATTTTGAATGCTCCTTTTTTAATTCGTAATTCGTAATACACAATGCATAATTCGTAATTCGTAATTCGTAATTCGTAATTAATGTTCGCCGTTCCGGCGAGAATTTGAAATCGCGGCGTTAGCCGCTCCTTCATTCCTAATTCCTCATTCCTAATTCCTAATTTTAGAATTAACAATTGTTAATTCTAAATTAGTCCAAACATGTCAAAACCGTTTCCGCTATGTTGGTTGCATGATCGCCTATTCTTTCAAGATATTTCGCAATCATAAGAAGATCTAGAACCGATTCGGCGCTCTCGCCCTCACGAATTAACGCGGTAAGGTCGGTTTTAACCTCGTTAAAAAGCTTGTCGACTACGTCGTCTTGCTCGACTACGCCAAGCGCGATTTCGCGATCTTTCGATATATATGAATCGATGCTTGATGTCACCATCTTGATAGTCTCGGTCGCCATGTCTGATATATGCGAAACCTTTTTGTCGGTCGTTATCTTTCCCATCGAGACTATCTCGGCGATGTCCTCAGCTTGATCCCCTATTCTTTCCATGTCGGTTATCATCTTTAAAGCGGATGAAACCAGTTTAAGGTCGTGTGCAATAGGTTGCTGTTTTAACAAAATCTTCATGCAAAGGCTTTCGATATCGCGTTCTTTTTGGTCTATCTGTGTCGCTGTTTCGAGAACCTCGCTTGCTAGCTTTGTGTTGCCCTCTATGAGAGCTTTTGCCGATTTCGCAATTGCGGTTTCGCAAAACGATCCCATAGTTATAAGTTCGCTGTTTAAAAGCTCCAATTGTTGGTCTAATATCTTTCTCATTATCCAAATCTCCCGGTTATATATTCTTCTGTGCGTTTGTCTTTCGGTGTGCTAAACAACGTTTCGGTGTCGCCGTATTCGACAACCTCGCCCAATAAAAAGAACGCCGTGTTGTCCGAAACCCTAACGGCTTGTTGCATGTTGTGGGTGACTATAATTATAGTATATTTTTCTTTAAGTTCGATTGCAAGTTCTTCGATCTTTGCGGTTGAAATTGGATCGAGTGCGCTTGTTGGTTCGTCCATTAAAAGAATTCTCGGTTGAACGGCAAGGGCGCGTGCTATGCACAGACGTTGTTGTTGTCCGCCCGAAAGACTTAAGGCGTTTTTCTTTAACCTGTCTTTAACCTCGTCCCAGATAGCCGCCGAACGAAGGCTTTGTTCGACAAGCATGTCGAGTTCGGCGTGGGTATGTTTTCCGTGAAGCCTTGGGCCATATGCCACGTTGTCGTATATACTCATAGGAAACGGATTTGGTTTTTGAAACACCATTCCGATAGTCTTTCTAAGCTCTGTTATGTCGACATCTTTGTCAAATATGCTCTTGCCGTCGAACAACACATCTCCGTCTATTCTGACAGTGTCTATAAGGTCGTTCATTCGGTTAAGTGTTTTTAGATATGTAGATTTTCCGCAACCGGAAGGACCGATAAACGCCGTTATCTCTTTTTCCGGAATTTTCATGTTTATGTCGATTAACGCTTTAAATTCACCATAGTATAAATCTAGGTTAACGGCTTCTATAATAGTAGATTTATTGTTATCCATACTGCTCCTTAATTTTTGTTATATTTTATCATAGTTATATCAATTTTTTGCGCACCCTTTTTTGCACAAGCTTTGTCGCAAAATTCAAACAAAGCACAAGTATCAAAAGAATTGCCGCAATGGCAAATCCAACTTCAAACTCTCCACGTTCCGCAACATACATATAAAGTGCAACCGAAAGGGTGCCTCCGCTGTTGGAATATGCCTCGAAGATGTTGGTAACCGTTCCTGCCGCAAGCCCTGCGGTGAACAAAAGCGCGGCGCTTTCGCCAACAATGCGCCCAACCGCGAGTATACATCCCGTTATAATGCCGTCGATACAGCTTGGGAGCACAACGGTTCGTATCATATACCATTTGGTTGCGCCAAGCCCCAGAGCACCCTCGCGATAGTGCTGTGGAACCGTTTTAAGGCTTTCTTGTGTTGTTCGTATTATTGTCGGGAGAATTATGATAACCATAGTAAGGCTTCCCGACATCAGGCTTAACTGAAAACCCATGAGTTGACCGAAAAACAACGCTCCCACCATTCCGAAGATTATCGATGGAATAGCCGCCAAAATCTCGATGGTAGCTTCAATAAACGCCAAAAACTTTTTGCTTTTTACATATTCGGTAAGGTATATTGCCGCGCCAATTCCAATCGGAAGGACTATCATAAGCGATAGCAGTATAACATAAAATGTATTCAAAATGTTTGGAAGTATTCCAATTGTTTTGTTGCGGTGGCTAGGCGCGGTTGATAGAAGTTCCCACGTTATATGTGGAAGCCCCCTATATAATATATAACCTATTATACAAGCTAAAAGCAACACAGTAAAGCCTGCCGCCATGTAGATAAATCCTTTTAAGATATTGTCTTGAATTTTTCTTTTTTTACTCATTTCTTTTGCCCTCCTTTTTTAATCAAAAGGTTCATAACCATATTTAAAAGAAGTATGAAAATAAAGAGAATTAGCGCTATCGAGAACAACGCTTCTCGATGTAGCCCGCTCGCGTATCCCATATCTTTTGCAACCGCCGTCGTGAGAAGCGCAACGCTCTCGAAAAGCTTTGGCATGTTGGCGACGTTCCCGGCAACCATCATAACCGCCATAGCTTCGCCAACCGCGCGACCAATCCCCAAGATAACTCCGGCGGCAATTCCGCTTTTCGCGGCGGGTATGCTTATCTTAAACACCGTTTCGATGTGGCTTGCGCCAAGCGCAAGGCTTGCTTGTTCGTATTCCTCGGGGACAGCGTTTAAAGCCGTTTCGCTTATCGAGATAATCGACGGCAGTATCATAACCGAAAGAACAATGATAGCCGCAAAAAGCCCCGAACCTTTCGGAAGGTCAAAGATTTCGGCGATTGCCGGCACAAGGAGAAGAGCGCCAAGAAGCCCATATACAACGCTTGGTATTCCCGAAAGCAGTTCAACCGCCGGGCGTACAAATGAAGCTATTTTAGGGCTTGCAACCTTTGACAAAAACACTGCCGTTAGAAGCCCGATTGGAATTCCAAGTATCGTAGCGCCTGCGGTAGCGTAGATGCTTGAAAGAATTATAGGGAATATTCCAAATTCCGGCTCGCCGGCCGTCGGTTTCCAAACTCTTCCGAAAAGAAAATCGAAAAGTCCTATCTTGGCAATTCCCGGAATGCCGGAAAAAAGCATATATAAAGAAATCAAAACCACAAACGCAATAGCCGTTAGTCCACATATCAAAAAAACCACATTCATTAGTTTTTCGATAAAATATTTAAATTTCATATTTAATGTCCGTCCATTATATTTTTACAAGAAAATCCCGACACACAAAAGGTGTCGAGAGATTCTTGCTATTTTTTATCTTAGTTTGTTATGCTACAGGAATTGCGCCTGCGTCTAGGATAAGTTGTTCTGTTGCGGGGCTCACTGCCCATTCCATGAATGCTTGTGCTGTTGCGTTGGTTCCATCTGTTAACGTTGCGAACACGAACGGTCTTTGGATTTTGTATGAACCGTCTTTGATTGTGTCAACCGAAGGAGCTACTCCGTCGATTGTGATTGCTTTAACGCTGTCCGAGATTGAAGAAACCGAGGTGTAACCGATAGCGCCTTCGTTAGCTTGAACGCTTGCAATTACGCCGCCGCCCGAAGCTTGTTCTTCAGCATATGCACATTGGTCTTTGACGTCTACGATGCTTTCAAATCCGTCACGTGTGCCGGAAGCCGAGTCGCGGCCTATCATAACGATTTCCATGTCTGCTCCGCCAACTTCGCTCCAGTTTGTGATTTCACCTTTTGCGATGCTTGCAAGGTCTTCAAGGCTTAAGTCTTCAACCGTGTTTGCCGGATTTACGATAATTCCAATGCCGTCGAGTGCGAAAACAGTTTCTGTTAACGTTGCTTTTTCGTCGTCTTTAAGTCCACGGCTTGAAAGTCCGATATCAAGTGTTCCGTCTGCTGCGCCTGCTACGCCTGTGCTCGAGCCTGTCGGAGCGTATGTGATGCTAACGTCGTTTTCTTCCATGTAAACTTCCATCATCGATTGGATAACCGCTTCAACCGAAGTCGATCCGCCCGTTGCAAGTTTTCCGCTTTGTGCGGCGTCGGTGCTTTCTGTGCTTGTGGGTTCTGTCGAAGCGCAAGCTGTGAACAAGCTAGCTGCAACAACAATAATTGTTAATACTGCGATAAGTTTTTTCATTTTTTGTGATTTCCTTTTTCATTTAGTTTTAATAATTTTGACATCTCTTAGTTTATAGACGTTTTGTAAAGTGTAAAAGCGTTGTTTTGTTAAATCTATGTAAAGTCAACAAACTAAATTGTTCATAATTTATTTTATTTTGAAATCTATAATAATGTTATAATATTATCAGTGAAAAAACAGTTTTAAAGAAAAGAGGGAGCGGATTATGTTTGAAAACAGATACTACAGCAACGACAAAATGATTAGAGAATATATTATTAAGATTATATGCAAAAAGCTAATTATAATGGGTTGTATAATCTCTGTTGTTGGAATTTTGCTTTGTATAACGGTAGCACTTGACCAAGACATCTTAAAATTCGGTGTTTTTCTAACCGCTACTTTTATCGTCATAATCACAACAGCGTTAACACCTTTTATCACATTAAAGGATTACAAAAGAAACGAGATCGCTTTAAATGGCGGAAAAAAACACGAAACGTTTGTTTTGTTCGACGATAAAATATCTTTGTCGGAGGGAACGTTTAAAATCGAAGTGGAATATAACCAGATAAACGCCATACATATCCTAAAAAATTCTTGTGTCCTTATGTTTGGAAAGACCAACGGAATTATGATAGAACAAAATTCTTTCACCAAAGGAACATTTGAGGGGTTGCTTCTTTTCCTTAAGCAAAAGTGTAAACAGGTAAAAACAGCTTAAAAATTAAATTGAATGCAACTTGCAAAATCTAAAAGTTTGAAAAGTATTAGTACGTTGTGTCAATCAAAACTTTACAAATACCCTCTCAGTCACTTCGTGACAGCTCTCCCAAAGGGAGAGCCATTCCCTCGGCTCTCCCTTTGGGAGAGCTGTCAATCTCGGATTGACTGAGAGGGCAAATGAAAAACTATTCATGTAAACTTTTGGATGACACAAGATATTAGGGGCGATCCTGCGTGAGAGCCCGAAACCTTGGATTTACCATTGATTTCGGGCGAACACATAGGTTCGCCCCTACTGTTTTTTGTGCATTATGACAATTTTGTCACAGTCTTATTTAATGCCTACTGATTTTCGCCTATGGCGAAAATTCAGCAGATAGCATCAAGATAAGTCAACAAAACACGCTTAAAATGCGTGTTTTGTTTCAAATGCACAGCATTTGTACTGAATAACTTGTTATTCAGTAGGCTTTATTTATATTTCGCCACCTTATACGCAACATTCGCGGAGTCTATAACGGCAAACAAAATAAACGCACACATAACTAAACTTTTAAAGTTTCCGAAAATAAACACAGTTGTTTCAAATAATATGAACGCTACTATAACAAGTTGAATTAAATTGGTGACAACGTTTACTATTAAAACTCTTTTGTTGTATACACGTTGGTGAAGACTGTATAAAACGCTTGCAATTCCAAAGCCCACTGAAATTATAAAAAGATAGAAATATTCAAGCAATGCCGGCTGGTTTATAATTCTGTAAACATATGGCGCGCCGGGGTTTTCGGAACTTTCGATGGAAAACGATATATCATTAAACATCAACAGAACAATAGGCATAAGTATTCCAACAACTATCTCAATTATTGCATCGACTTTGGAAACCACCTTTGGGTCTTTGCCCGTCTTGGGAGGAGATTCGAGACTGTCGATGTTGCGTGTGTAATCGATGTCCACCCCAAAATGTTGAAGCATCGCAAACGCAAGCGCTGTTCCACCAAATGCCGCAAGAAGCCCTGTGAAGATAGAACCAATAGTCGAACTTAATTTTTCAAAGGAAAATCCGTCTGAAATAAAATAAAAAATAAGCCCTAGAGTCAGAACCGAACAAAAAACAGCGGCTACAATAAAGAAAACTCTTTTGAATACATACAAATATGTTCCGCTTATCAAACTTTCGCTTTTGGATGTCACATATTTTTGCCTAAGTTCAAGCGGGGTTCCAAGCTCGGCAAGCACCACACGAACATCCTTTTCGGTCGGCAAAACCTCGCCACAACGATCGTCCAACATATCTGATATAAGCGAGCGTATCTCGTTTGATACGTCCTCTCTCATCTTTTTGGGCAACCCCCGTATACACCCGAAAATATATTTATCAATTAATTTATCCATCTTTCTCCTCCAATAAATTTTCAACATTTTGCGAAAATTCTTTCCATTGTTTTTTCACTGTCAAAAAAACCTCTTCACCTTTTTCGGTAGTGGTGTAGAATTTTTTTGGTTTTGTTCCCGATGTGTCCCATTCGCTTTTTAAAAGCCCCTGTGTCTCAAGCCGCCTTAAAAGCGGATAGAGAGTATTTGCTTCAACCGGTATCCCGTTTTGTTGAAACTGCCTAACAAGGTTATATCCATGTGTTGGGGTTTTAAGCTGTCCTAGCGACAGAAGAATGACCACCCCACGCCTGAGTTCAAGAACGAGAGAGCTTACAAGTTCTTTTGTATCTAATTCATCCATCATTATTCCTCCTACATTACTGTGTATATTATTATAGTGTATGTCACACAGTATGTCAATAGTTTTTTTGATGATATAATATATCTAACTTTATTCAAAAATGCAGTCTATCCTTCTAAAATTATACTTGATAAGAAAAGTTAAGATTTAGTGACAGTTTGTTAATAGTTTATATATGATATGACTATATAATAAATTAAACCAAATTTTAGGAGGGGAAAAATGGGCGATAATAAAATTTATGATATAGCTATTATCGGCGCAGGAAGCGGCGGGCTTGTGGTGGCTTCGGCGGCGGCTTCTATGGGCGCTCGTGTTTTGTTGGTTGAAAATCGAAAAATGGGGGGCGACTGCCTCAACTATGGTTGCGTTCCAAGCAAGACTTTTTTGAAATCGGCACATCTTGCGAAAAGCATGAATGACGCCCAAAACTATGGTTTTTCAAAACCAAAGTACGACACATCGTTAAGCGATATAATGTCTCGCGTGGCAAGCGTGATAGCAGAAATCGAGCCACACGATTCTAAAGAGCGTTTCGAGGGTCTTGGGGTCGACGTTCGGTTTGGAAAAGGTAGAATAGTTTCAAAAAACAAGATATCTGTCGACGACAAGATTTTCAAAACAAAAAAAATCGTCATCTCAACCGGTTCAACCGCTATGATACCACCGATTAAAGGACTGGATACCGTTAAATATTACACAAACGAAGATATATTCGAGCTTAAGCAGTTACCCAAAAGAATGGTGGTTCTCGGAGCAGGACCCATCGGCCTTGAACTGGGTCAAGGCTTTTGCCATCTTGGAAGCGACGTCTCGGTCGTCGATAGGCTTGACGGCCTATTTGTAAAAGACGAACCGGAAGCGGGCCCTATCATGCAACAAGCTTTAATAAACGACGGAGTCAAACTATTTCTAGGGTGCGAGATAAAAGAAATTTTTACGAAAGATGACGAGACGATTGTTCGCGTTTTATCGGGCGAAAACGAAACCGATATACCGTGTGATGTTCTCTTGGTCGCGCTTGGAAGAACGCCAAATACAAAGGATATCGGGCTTGAAGATGTTGGCGTTAAAACGGACAAACGCGGTTTTGTCGAGGTTGACGACTATTTGAGGACAAGCGTCAAAAATATCTACGCTTGCGGAGACGTTAAAGGCAAATTTTTGTTCACACATGCGGCGGGATATGAAGCCGGAGTTGTGGTTAAAAACGCCCTTATCTTGAACATGTTCAAGGCTAGCTATAGCAACATGGCGTGGACTACATATACCGTTCCACAAGTTGCACATGTCGGATATCTTGAACAACAAGCAAAACAGCTCGGGGTTTACGGCTATACATATAAACTCCCGATCTCGCAAAACGATCGCGCAAAAACAGACGACGACCGACACGGATACATTAAAGTTATTTTAGACAGAAAAAAAGTTGTTATAGGGGCGTCGATAGTCTCGGACAAAGCGGGCGATCTTTTACCGTTACTTTCAATGATGGTGAGCAAAAAGATCAAGCTTTCATCCGCCATGTCGCTGAGATATCAATATCCCATCCAAAGCGAGATTATAAGTTCGCTCGCGTTGCTCGATTTTAAGCAATCGGCGAAAGCTTGGCAGATGTCTTTAATAAAAAAAGTAGTAACAAGATAAAAACATTTTTAAGGGGGATTTTTTTATGTTGGACACAAGAGCTCGGGGTCATATACAAAAATGCGTGGACGGTTTCGCAAAATACAGTATGTTGACAAAACTACATCCAAACCAAATAACAACGCTTGCGTTTGTTGTCGGGGTTGTTTCGGCGGTTTTTATAGCGTTCTCAAAGTTTCCGATTGCGGCGGTTTTACTTTGGGTTTCGGGCGCTCTCGATGTGCTAGATGGAACGGTTGCAAGGTTAACCGGAAAAACCTCTAAACTTGGTGGATATCTCGACTTGGTATTCGACAGAATGGTGGAAGCGGCAGTCATCTTGGGGTTTTTCTTTTATGCCCCTCAAAACGCGCTTATCTATCTTTTGTTTTTTGTAAGTGTTCTTTTCAATTTCTCGACGTTCATGCTTGCCGGTTCGCTTTTTCAAAACCAAGGCAAAAAAAGCATGCACTATGATGTTGGAATAGTCGAGAGAACCGAGACATTTATAGTGTTTACTCTTATGCTTATCTTTCCACAATTGCTTGATATATTTTTACTTGTGTTTATAACGCTTGTATTTTTGACCGGCATTATACGAATGTATAAAATAATTATGTACGAAAGGGTTAATAAAAAAAATGAAGATTAAAATAGCAATAGTTGCGGCTCTTATAGTAGCGGCTTTTCTCTTAAGGGACTACCTTAACATAGACAGTCTGCTTTTGTTTCTAGAATCTATTAAGTCAAACCCATACGCACCATTTATATTTATAGTGGCTTACGCCGTTGCGGTCGTTTTTGCGGTTCCGGGCTCGGCGCTCACGATACTTGGCGGCACAATTTTCGGATTTTGGTGGGGGCTTGTGTTGGTTGTTATCGGTTCTAACCTCGGATGTCACCTCGCATATTTCGTCGCAAAGATACTAGGCAAAGACGTTATCACAAAATATTTTAAAGACGGATCGTTTATCAAGACAGCAACCGAAAAAGCACAGCAAAACGGGTTTGTTTTCATGATGTATGCGCGTCTTATTCCTCTGTTTCCGTTTAATGCGGTAAACTACCTTTCGGGAGTTTTGGGGATAAAATATCTCAGCTATGCCGTCGCGACACTTATCGGAATGATCCCCGGAACGGCAGTATATGTTTACTTAGGGCATACGGCAGGCAACATTCAAGACAACCCACTTGGAATCGTTGTTTCGATAGCTGTACTAGTGTTGTTCACGGTTGTTATGACAGTTATATCAAAACTTCAAAACAAAAAAGCAAAACAAATATCAGAGAAAAAAACAGATCAGAAAGAGAAAAATAATCTCAATTTAGTTAATGGATAATTCACACAGCAAAAAGGGCGGTCTGATAAGATGTAACTACACATTTTATTTGAGCGCCCTTTTTTGTTAAACAGATTATACAGATATTCCGTGTCGTTGTTAGTTGTCTTCTAAATTGAGCATGACGTTCCCTTGTGGCGCTTTACAAAGCGGGCAAATCTCCCATGCTTGTTTAGCCGTTGCCTCGTGACCGCAACAAGCACATTTCCATTTAATCGCCTTTGTGCGTTTATACATCGTTCCTTTTGTGAGCTGTTCATGGAGTTGTGTAAGTTGTTTTTTGTGGCATTCCTCTACGTTTGCAACAAGGTCAAAAAGTTTTGCAATCTCTTCAAAACCTTCTTTGCGCGCAACCTTTGCATATTCGGGATAGATTTTTTCGTGCTCAGACGCTTCGTCCTCTGCGGCAAATTTAAGGTTGTCTTCAAGGTTCCATTTTTCTTTAAACGGATAACCGGCGCAAACCTCAAGGTTGTCAAGCGTTTGTTTGTCGGCCTTTTGAATTTCGCTGTAGTACATTCTTGCGTGGTTATATTCGTTTAGTACAATCATATCAACAGCTTTTTGAAGTTCGAAAAGTTTCGCCTGCTTTGCGCCATACGATATAAACTGGTATCGCACATGTGCTTGACATTCCCCGGCATATGCTTTAATTAGGTTGTTAAATGTTTCGCTTTTTTTAAGTGTCATATTATTTCTCCTTAATAGTTTTGACAATTTTATTGTTCGCGAATTAAAAAGAAATATACCTTTAAAAAAATTTATGTTTTTCTAACGCTTTAAAAAGTATTTGTAAAAAACTCTTGTTCGTGACCTTATGACGCAAAAAGATGGTGTAACAAAATTTTCATTTTGTTACACCATCTTTTTAATTTATAAAATCTACAAGAGACCTTTAAAAGCTTAGATTAAACAAGCTCGATGATTGCCATCTCGGCTGCATCTCCGCGGCGAGGACCAATCTTGACAATACGTGTGTATCCGCCTTGTCTGTCCATATATCCGGGAGCTACTTCATCAATAAGCTTTTTTGCAACAGCTTCTTTGGTGATGTATGAGAACACCTGTCTCTTGGCGTGCAACTCGTTGGATTTTCCAAGAGTAATCATTTTTTCGGCAACCGAACGAACTTCTTTCGCACGTGTTACGGTTGTTTCGATCTTACCGTTGTCGATAAGAAACGTTACCATTGCGCGAAGCATCGCTTTGCGGTGGTCGCTTGTTCTGCCGAGTTTTCTTGTGCCTGCCATCGTTCTCTTCTCCTTACTGGATTAGTGTTTAGTTATCGTCACTTGACGAGAGGCTAAAGCCGAGGGACTCGAGCTTTTGAATAACCTCTTCCAAAGATTTCAAACCTAGGTTTCGGACCTTCATCATGTCTTCTTCTGTTTTGTTTGTGAGATCCTCTACCGTGTTAATACCTGCTCTTTTCAGACAGTTGAAGCTTCGAACCGAAAGGTCGAGTTCTTCGATAACCATCTCAAGAACATGCTCTTTTCCTTTTTCGCTCTTTTCAACCAAAACTTCGGTATCCGGAACGTTTTCAGAAAGATTTCTGAATAGGTTGAGATGCTCGGTTAAAACCTTAGCTCCCATTGAAACCGCTTCTTTTGCAGACAAAGTTTTATCCGTTTGGATTTCAAGCGAAAGTTTATCAAAGTCGGTTATTTGACCTACACGTGTGTTTTCAACTGTATAGTTTACTTTAAGCACAGGGGTATAGATGCTGTCCACCGGAATAACTCCGATATAATTTCCAACCGTTTCGCTTTGTTTGTTTTTGTCCGCAGAGGTATAACCTCTTCCGTGGTCAAAGATAAGTTCCATAACAAGTCTTCCGCCGCTACCAAGAGTGGCGATGTGCCAATCGGGGTTTAAAACCTCGAAATCGGCGTCCGATTTAATGTTGCCGGCGGTGACTTCACATTCACCTTCCGCTTCGATATAAACCGTTTTAGGTCCTTGTCCGTGGAGTTTAGCCGTTATTCCTTTAACGTTCAAAACGATCTCGGTAACGTCTTCTTTAACCCCGTTAATGGTAGAAAATTCGTGTAAAACACCGTCTATCTTAATCGCAACTGCGGCAACGCCGGGAAGCGACGAAAGAAGCACGCGGCGAAGGCCGTTTCCAAGTGTTGTTCCAAATCCTCTTTCAAGCGGTTCAACCTCAAATCTACCGTATGAGCCGTCTTCCGACAGTTCAACTGTGTCGATTCGGGGCTTTTCTATTTCTATCATCATATAATATAAACCCTCCATGCGACGAAGTGTTCGTCGTTTGTGTGCATTCCCAATATTGCTTTAATTAAAATGCTTATTTTGAATACAACTCAACGATGAAGTGTTCTTCAACATTAAAGTCGATTTCGGAACGCTCGGGTAGATGGATAACCGAAGCCGTCATGTTCTTGCTGTCCACGTCAACCCAAACAGGTTTCGGACGAGCAGAATTTGCCTCGATGGCATCCTTAATTTTATCACAGTCGGTTGATTTAACCGAAACTTTGTCGCCCTCTTTCAAGAGATATGACGGAATGTTCACGGTTTGGCCGTTAACTGTGAAATGACGGTGAAGAACAAGTTGTCTTGCTTCTTTTCTCGAGTTTGCAAAGCCCGAACGATAAACAAAGTTATCAAGGCGGCTCTCAAGAATTCTCAAAAGGTTTTCACCTGCCATACCTTTTTGACGTTCAGCCATCTCAAAATATTTTGAGAATTGGCTTTCGAGAACGCCATAATATCTTTTTGCTTTTTGTTTCATGCGAAGCTGAGTACCGTATTCCGAAACTTTTTTACGTCCTTGACCATGTTGGCCGGGTCCGTAGCTTCTGCGCGCAAACGCGCATTTATCGGAATAACAACGGTCGCCCTTTAAAAAGAGTTTTTCACCCTCTCTGCGGCAGAACCTGCACACAGCACCTGTATATCTTGCCATAAGGTTTTGTCCTCCTTTTAAATTATATGCGCCTTCTTTTCGGCGGGCGGCATCCGTTGTGGGGAACAGGGGTTACGTCTTTAATCATGCTGACTTCAAGACCTGCAGCCTGTAGAGCTCGAATAGCGGCTTCTCTTCCGCTTCCCGGACCTTTAACAAAAACCTCTACGGTTTTCATGCCGTGCTCCATAGCCGCTTTTGCCGCACTTTCTGCGGCTTGTTGCGCTGCGTAGGGGGTTGATCTTCTTGAACCTCTAAAGCCCAATGCTCCGGAGGATGACCAAGAAATAGCATTTCCCGCTACGTCTGTAATAGTAACGATTGTGTTGTTAAACGTCGACTGGATATGAGCAGCGCCGCTAGCAATATTCTTTTTTTCGCGGCGTTTACGAGTACCCGCAGACGCTCTTTTTCCTTTTGCTGCTGCCATTTAGCGTTTTTCCTCCTATTTTTTCTTATTAGCAATTGTCCTTTTGGGACCTTTGCGAGTTCTTGCGTTTGTTTTACTTCTTTGACCGCGGACAGGAAGTCCTCTGCGGTGGCGAACACCACGATAACAACCAATTTCGATAAGTCTCTTAATGTTAAGAGCTGTATCTCTGCGAAGATCTCCTTCAACAGTTAGGTTTTTATCTATGTATTCGCGGATTTTTGCGACGTCGTCGTCAGACAAATCTTTAACCCTTATGTCGGGGTTAACTTTAGTTTCGCTGAGGACTTTTCTAGAAGCGTTGATACCTACTCCGAAGATGTAGGTCAATCCAACTTCGACCCGCTTGTCTTTAGGCAGGTCTACACCAGCAATACGCGCCATTAAATATTACCTCCGGTAAATGTTATGCGCCTAACCTTGGCGCTGTTTATGTTTCGGGTTAATGCAGATAACCATAACACGACCGTGTCTTTTAATTATCTTGCATTTTTCACAGATAGGTTTAACGGAAGGTCTCACCTTCATAATGTTTACCTCCAAGAAATGCTTAAACTGTTTGTGCGTTATTTAGAACGCCATGTGATTCGACCTTTTGTAAGGTCATACGGAGACATCTCAACCGTCACTTTATCTCCCGCTAATATTCGGATAAAATTCATACGAAGTTTTCCGGAAATATGTGCGAGAATTTTATGACCGTTTTCGAGTTCAACCAAAAACGAAGCGTTTGGTAAAACCTCTTTAACGATGCCTTCAACTTCTAAAACATCATCCTTAGACAAGTTTCAGTTCTCCTTTTGTTAGCCTTGCGAAAAACGAAGTTTAATCGCTTTTCTGAGTTTATTGTCGGTTTCAAGATCTTGTGGGTTGAACACGGTTTTAGTAAAGCTTAAATGCATAAACTTCTTTTTTTTCGGTTTGTTAAGTTTTCGCTCCATGCCGTCTGCTATATAAGCATACGTGTCGTCAAAATCGACAACTGCATAAAAGCGCCCTTTGTCGTGTCCTGCTTTTGAAAAGACCATCATTCCTTTTTGAATTTCTGTCATAAAGCCTCCTGCCAAGGTGTTAAAATAATTGGCTCGTTTTCTGTTATGACAATCGAATACTCAAAATGTGCGGACAAACTTTTGTCGCTTGTAACAACGGTCCAGTCATCGTCCAAAACATCAACCTCGAATCCCCCCGCGTTCACCATTGGCTCGATAGCTATCGTCATGCCGGGAGCCAAGCGCATGCCCCGCCCCGCCGTGCCGTAGTTTGGAACTTCCGGTGCTTCGTGGAGTTTTTTTCCGAGACCGTGTCCGATGTAGTTGCGAACTACTGAAAAACCGTTTTGTTCGACATGGCTTTGCACCGCAAAACCAATGTCACCAATTCGATTACCTTTTACCGCGGCGGCAACAGCTCTGTCAAGGCTTTCGCGTGTAACTTTAACCAGCTTTTTTGCCAATTCGCTAACGTTTCCTACCTCAAAAGTTGCCGCGTTGTCGCCGTGATAGCCGCGATATTTCGCACCCACATCGATGCTGACTATGTCCCCGTCCTTAATCTTGCGATGGTTGCTTGGAATTCCGTGTATAACCTCGTCGTTAATCGAAATGCACGATGAGGCCGGAAAACCGTTGTAGTTTAAAAACGAGGGTTCAGCTCCATAAGACCTAATATATTCGCAGATCAACCTATCGATTTCGGCGGTGGAAGCGCCCACTTTAAGATGATCTTTTGCGACGATTAATGCTCCGGCGGATATCTCCCCGGCTTGCTTCATAAAAGCAACCTGGGACGCCGTTTTTAACACTACCATAGGTTGTTAACCTTCGATAGCAAGGAAAACTCTTCTCGAAACATCGGATATTTCGCCGACTCCTTCGACTATTTTAAGCTTTCCAAGTTTTTTGTAATAGTCCTTGAGCGGTTCGGTTAGCTCATGGTATACGTGAAGTCTTTCCTTGACCGTCTCTTCTTTATCGTCGTTACGCGTTACAACCTTTGCATTGCATCTGTCACAGATGCCTTCAACCTTTGGTTTTTTGTGTGCAACGTGATAACTGTTTCCACAATCGGGGCAAACCCTTCTGCCGGTCATTCGTTCCAAAATATTTTCGTCCGGAACCTCGATGCTTATAACCCTGTCAAACAATATGCCCATCTCATCTAAAGCTTTCGCTTGGGCAACTGTGCGCGGTACACCGTCTAGGATGTATCCGTCGGCACAGTCGGCCATGTTAAGACGGTTGTTTATAATTCCGATAACAACGTCATCAGGTACAAGTTTACCCTCATCGATGTAGCTTTTGGCTAATGTTCCGAGCTCGGTTTGATTTTTAATTTCTTCACGCATTATGTTTCCGGTGCTTATTATTGGAATCGAGAAACGTTCGCTTATAATTTCGGCTTGCGTTCCCTTTCCCGCACCCGGACTTCCGAGCAAAATTAACTTCATACTCTTTAAACCCCTACTCTAGGAAACCTTTGTGATGGCGCATCAACATATACGACTCGAGAGTGTTGTTAATCTCAAGTGCAACACCTACGATAATCAAAACCGAGGTTCCGCCTAGCGCAATGTTTATGCCTGTTACTTGTGTAATTATAATCGGAAGAGTCGCAACCACAACAAGGAAGAAAGCTCCGATTAACGTAATTTTTGATATAACTTTTGCGATAAAATCCGAAGTTGGTTTGCCGGGACGAATTCCCGGTATTCCGCCGGAATTTTTTCGCATGTCGTTCGCCATTTGGATCGGATTGTACTGAATTTGTACATAGAAGTAGTTGAATGCTACGATAAGAAGCGCATAAAGCGCCGCATAGCCCCAACTGTCCGGTGAAAACAACCCGAGGAAACCTCCCCAGAAACCTTCGGTTATCTGGAACAAATCTCTGATAGTTCCCGGAACCGAGAGGATTGCCGAAGCAAAGATAACCGGTATAACACCTGTCATATTTACTTTTATAGGAATGTGGCTGTTGTTTCCGCCATACATCTTGCGTCCGACAACCCTTTTTGCATATTGAACGGGTATTCTTCTCTCGGCGTTGTGCATTATGATTATCATAACAAACGAAGCCGCAAAAAGAAGTATAATTATCGGGAGAACCGCAAAATACCATGGTTTTGCTTCAACCGCAAGCCCGGGGAACGGTTCGTATGTTCCGAGAGCCATTTGGAAGTATTGAGCGAACTGTGCCATAGCGGTTGTAAGGCTTGCTATGATACCGGTGAAGATCAAAAGCGAAATACCGTTTCCGATACCTTTTGCATCGATTTGTTCACCAAGCCACATAAGCAAACATGCGCCCGCCGTTAGCGTTACTATAATAACCAAAGCGGCAAAGAAACCTTCAAAGCCGGTTGTGTACATTATCGCACCTTGGTTACTAAGGAAAACGAAGTAGGTTATCGCCAACAAGACCGCAAGGCCTATCGACGAATATCTTGTGATTTTTTGAATCTTCTTTCTTCCCTCTTCCCCCTCTTTAGCCATTCTTTCAAGTGCCGGAATGACAACTTGGAGAAGGTTTAAGATAATCGAGGCGTTGATGTAGGGTTGAACCGAAAGCGCAAACAATGTTGCCATCGAGAAAGCGCCGCCCGTCATTAGATTGAAAAATTCAAATATAGTTCCTTCCGAGTTTATCGAGCTTGCCGCCAAAGCGTCTGCATCGATGAACGGAACAGGAATTGCCGCACCAAGGCGAAAAATCAAGAGTATCATCAGAGTAAATATAATCTTTTTGCGAAGATCATCAATCTTCCAAGCGTTTCTGAAAGTCTGAAACATAAATTATACTACCTCCGCTGTTCCTCCGGCTTTTTCGATTTTTTCTTTAGCGGAAGCTGTGAATGCTTTAACTTTAACGGTTAGCTTTTTGTTGAGTTCCCCGTTGCCGAGCACTTTTACCCCATCCAAAGTCTTTTTAATCAAGCCGGAATCTATTAACGCTTGCGTATCAACCGTTGCACCGTCCGCAAATCTTTCGTTCAAATCAGAGATTTTTACCTCTGCATAGATTGTTGCGAAGATGTTGTTGAATCCGCGTTTAGGCAAACGACGTGCCAAAGGCAATTGTCCACCCTCGAAGTATGCCGGCTTGTGACCCGAACGGGCAAGCTGACCTTTATGTCCGTAACCGGCGGTTTTGCCGTTTCCGGAACCCGCACCGCGGCCTTTGCGCTTTGCTTTTTTAGTAGCGCCGGCGGCGGGGGAAAGTTCATGGAGTTTCATTTTGTTTTCCTCCTACCTTTATCTTGTAACCTCTACCATATGGGAAATCTTTTTAAGCTTTCCATTGGTAGCGGCGTTGTCCGGCTGAACCGAAGAATCTCCGATTCTGCGAAGACCGAGTGATTTAGCTGTTGCAATTTGGCTGTCGCTTCTGCCCGCCAAACTACGTGTTAATTTAACCGTTATTCCTGTGGTTTTCTTTGCCGCCGGTTTCGAAGCTACTTTGGTCGACGCTGCTACTGCAACATCTTCCGTTTTAGCTGCTTTAGAAGCAGTTTTTGTAGCCGCAGGTTTAGCTTCAGCTTTTGTAGCCGTCGCTTTCTTTGCCGGAGCTTTTTTCTCCGCAGGTTTATCGGTCGATTTTGCTGTTGTTTTCTTTGCTGCCGGTTTTTTCTCGCCAGCTTCTTTTGCAACAGATTTTGCTGCCGTTGATTTTGCTGTTGCGGCTTTCTTGGTTGCCGCAGGCTTAGCGGCCGCTTTTTTCTCTGCTTTTGGTTTTTCCGCTGCTTCTACAGCTGCTACGGTTTCTTTTTTCTCTGCCATTTTTCGCGACCTCCTATTTGCCTATTATTTCTTTCGGGTCTTTTCCGCGAACTGCCGAAACTTGTTCAAGAGTTCTAAGCGATTTAAGACCTTCTATTGTTGCCGAAACAACGTTGCAAGGATTGTTGGAACGCAAAGATTTCGTTCTGATATCTTTTATTCCCGCAACCTCTACAACCGCACGAACCGCACCACCGGCGATAACGCCTGTACCTTGAGCAGCAGGTTTCAAAAGCACACGACCTGCGCCGAACTTTCCTACAACTTCGTGTGGTATTGTTGTTCCCCTAAGGGAAATTTTTATTACATTTTTTCTTGCGTCTTCGATGCCTTTACGAATAGCTTCCGGCACCTCGCCCGCCTTACCGAGACCAAAACCGACAACTCCGTTGCCGTCACCGACTACTACGAGAGCGGCAAACTTGAAAATACGTCCGCCTTTAACGGTTTTTGAAACACGGTTTATCGCAACAACCTTTTCTTTAAGGTCGAGCGTTGAAGCATCAATTCTATCCAAAATCCCGTACCTCCCTTAAAATTTCAGTCCGCCGTCGCGAGCACCTTCTGCAAGGGCTTTAACGCGACCGTGGTAGATGTAGCCGCCGCGATCAAACACAACGGTTTCGATTTTTAATTTAAGTGCTTTTTCCGCAATCATTTGGCCGACTTTTTTAGCCGCTTCTGCGTTGCCTGTGGCACCGCTGAAAGAGGTTTCCATTGTCGAAGCCGCACAAAGTGTAACACCTTTAACATCATCAATGATCTGTGCATAGATGTGTTTCGAGGAGCGGAAAACGTTAAGTCTCGGACACTCGGCTGTTCCGCTGATTTTTCCGCGAACACGGCGATGTCTCATAAGACGTTGTTTATTGCTGTCTTTTTTGTTTATCATTTTTTAAGCTCCTCTCCTATTTACCTTTACCGGCTTTGCCTTCCTTACGGATGACATATTCGCCAAGATAACGTATGCCTTTGCCTTTGTAAGGTTCGGGCGGACGTTTACCTCTGATTTCGGAAGCAAACTGACCAACTTTTTGCTTATCAATTCCGTGAACAATAATTCTGTTCGGAGCCGGAACTTCGGTTGTGATTTCATCAGTATCGGCTACGATAACTTGATGTGAATATCCAAGGTTCATAACAAGGTCTTTTCCTTGTTTAGCGGCACGATAGCCGATTCCTTGAACTTCGAGTTCTTTAGAGAACCCATCGGTTACTCCGATAACCATGTTGCCGATAAGGGTGCGTGTCAACCCGTGAAGCGCACGGTATACCTTATCTTCAGACGGTTTGTCAACCAAAAGTTGTCCGTCTTCCATTTTAACAATCATTCCGGGATTATAGGTGTACGAAAGTTCGCCTTTCGGTCCTTTAACCGTCACGGTTCTGTCTTCGATTTTAACGTCGACGCCCGCAGGAATAACTATCGGTTTTCTACCAATTCTCGACATGTTTTATTCCCCCTACCACACAAAAGCGAGCACTTCGCCGCCGACATTTTGTCTGCGAGCTTGCTTATCTGTCATAACGCCTTGCGGAGTTGACACGATAGCAATGCCTAGCCCTTTAAGAACTTTGGGCATTTTTTCGCAACTTGCATAGGTTCTAAGACCGGGTCTTGAGATCCTGCGAAGTCCCGAAATTGCCGATGTGCGGTCTTCGTTGTATTTTAAAGTTAATCTGATAACACCTTGAATGTTATCCTCTATGACCTGCATTCCTTTGACATATCCTTCGTCAACAAGAATTTTAGCAATAGCTTTTTTCATGTTGGACGCCGGAATATCAACCGTTTCGTGTTTTGCACTTCCTGCGTTACGAACACGTGTGAGCAGGTCGGCAATAGGATCTGTTATATGCATTTTTTCATGTCCTCCCTTACCAGCTTGCTTTTCTTACGCCAGGAATTTCGCCTTTGTACGCGAGTTCCCTGAAGCAGATACGGCATATTCCGTATTTTCTGAGATATGCGTGGGGTCTTCCACAGAGTTTACATCTGTTGTAAGCACGTGTAGAGAATTTTGCTTCTCTTTGTTGCTTAACTTTCATTGAAGTTTTTGCCATAACTCTCTTTCCTCCCCTTAACTGACGAACGGTGCGCCGAGAAGAGAAAGCAAAGCTTTTGCTTCTTCATCGGTTTTTGCCGTTGTTACGAATACTATATCCATTCCGCGAATTTTATCGATTTTATCGTAATCAATTTCGGGAAAGATAAGTTGTTCTTTAAGACCTAGGGCATAGTTGCCTCTTCCGTCAAAGCTGTCTGCGCTTATTCCACGAAAGTCACGTACACGCGGAAGCGCAACGTTGAACAATCTGTCAAGGAACTCATACATTTGGTCACCACGAAGAGTTACCTTCGCACCAACCGGCATGCCCTCACGAAGTTTGAAGTTTGCAACGGATTTTTTCGCGTTGCGTACCATGGCCTTTTGTCCTGTAATTTTTCCGAGATCCGACACAATAGCTTCCATCATTTTGGCGTTGTCTTTTGCTTCGCCGCTTGCGACGTTAACAACTATCTTATCGAGTTTCGGGATCTGCATCACGCTCTTATAAGAAAATTGTTTCATTAGAGCGGGAGCAATTTCTTTTGTATAAAGCTCTTTAATTCTCGCCATTTTAACAATCCTCCTAATTATTGAACGATGCACCGCATTTGCGGCATGTTCTTACTTTTTTTCCATCTTTTCCAACCGTGTGTCCAACCCTTGTCGGTTTGTCACATTTCGGGCAGATGGGCATAACTTTGCTTGCATAAAGCGGAGCTTCAACTTGAACCAAACCGCCTGCTTGCCCTTGTTTTCTGGGTTTAACGTGTTTTGTGACCATGTTTTGGCCTTCGACGATAACTTTGCCTTCTTTGGGCGAAACTTCAAGAATTTTGCCTATGCGCTTTTTATCGTCTTGTTTTTTGTCATCTTTTTTGCGTCCCGACATTATCATGACGAGGTCGCCTGTTTTAACATGGAGTTTATTCATTTTTTATACTCTCCTCCACTAAAGAACTTCGGGAGCAAGCGATAGGATTTTAAGATATTCCTTTTCGCGAAGCTCTCTTGCAACCGGTCCGAAGATACGGGTTCCGATTGGGTTCTTGTCTTCCTTAATAATTACTGCTGCGTTTTCATCAAAACGGATATAACTACCATCATCACGGCGAACACCCTTTTTGCTGCGAACGACTACACATTTAACAACATCGCCCTTTTTGACCGTACCACCCGGTGCGGCTTTTTTGACCGATGCTACGATTACATCGCCAATATTGGCATACCTCTTGCGGGAGCCTCCCAACACGCGAATACACATAATTTCTTTTGCGCCGGTATTGTCAGCTACCTTGAGGTAGGTTTGCATCTGTACCACAGAAGCGTCCTCCTTTCAAGCTTAAAAGCTTATTTAGCTTTCTCAATAATTTTAGATAATCTCCAACGTTTGTCCTTTGAAAGAGGGCGTGTTTCGGTTATCTCAACACGGTCTCCCACACGGCATTCGTTGTTTTCATCGTGTGCTTTAAATTTAACAGTGCGTTTAATGATCTTTTTGTAAAGAGGATGCGCAATACTGTCTTGAATAGCAACCACGATGGTTTTATCCATCTTATCGCTGACAACGTTGCCTATGCGGGTTTTTCTTAAATTACGTTCAGTCATTTTCGTATCTCCTTCCCGCTCATTCAGCGCTCTTTGCAATTTCGCTCATAACCGTTTTGATACGAGCGATATCATGTTTAACTTCTTTAATCCTCAACGGATTTTCAAGCTGGTTGATGGCATGTTGGAAGCGAAGATTGAAAAGCTCTTGCTTAAGGTCTTTTAATTTTTGCTCTTGTTCTTTTGCCGACAGCTTACGAATTTCAGACGCTTTCATTACTGCTCACCACCCATCTCTTCTTTTTTAACAAATTTACATTTTATCGGAAGCTTGTGAGTAGCAAGACGGATAGCTTCCCTTGCGGTAGCTTCGTCAACCCCTGCTATTTCAAACATTATACGGCCGGGTTTTACAACCGCAACCCAATATTCAACGCTTCCTTTACCTGAACCCATTCGAGTTTCGGCAGGTTTTTGTGTTATAGGCTTGTCCGGAAAGATTTTAATCCAAACTTGACCGCCACGTTTTATGTAACGTGTCATCGCGATACGAGCGGCTTCGATTTGGTTGGACTTAATCCAGCCCGCTTCAAGCGCTACAAGTCCGTATTGACCGTAAGAAATTTTGTTTCCTCTGGTCGCTTTACCTTTTAAACGTCCTCTATGCACGCGACGATATTTAACGCGTTTTGGTAACAGCATACTACTTCTTGCCTCCTTCCTTTACAACCTTTTTAGCTGTGCTTAATACTTCGCCTTTGTATATCCAAGTTTTAACGCCGATTATTCCATATGTTGTTTTTGCTTCAGCAAAACCATAGTCGATATCAGCTCTTAGAGTTTGAAGGGGTATTGTTCCTTCGTGATAGCTTTCGCTTCTTGCTATGTCTGCTCCGCCCAAACGACCCGAAACCATGATTTTAATCCCTTTAGACCCTAGACGCATGGTGCGTTGGATCGATTGTTTCATAGCTCTTCTGAAAGCTACACGGCGTTCGAGTTGAGCCGCAACATTTTCCGCAACCAACTGTGCGTTTGTGTCCGCATTTTTGACCGCTTCGATGTTGATGTTCATCGATTTGCCGGTTAATTTTTCAAGCTTTGCGCGGAGAACTTCAATGCCCGCACCGCTTCTTCCGATAACCATACCGGGTTTTGCGCAATGGATTGTAATTTTAACTTTTGCAGCATCGCGTTCGATCTCGATTTTTGGAACTCCCGCTGAATATAACTCAGATTTAACAAATTTTCTTATTTTTCTGTCTTCGACAATAAAATCGGAAAATTCGCTTTTCTTTGCAAACCAACGGCTGTCCCAGTTTTTGATAACGCCGACACGCAAACCATGTGGATTAACTTTTTGTCCCATATTCGTTCTCCTTTCCTAAACTTGTTTCTCTTTAAGAACTATCGTTATGTGCGATGTTCTCTTGAGGATTCTGAATGCACGTCCTTGTGCTCTCGGGCGTATTCTTTTAAGAGTTGGGCCCGGTGTTACGAAGCATTCCGCAACATAAAGCAAATTTTTGTCCATTTGATGGTTGTTTTCGGCGTTAGCCGCTGCGCTGTTAACCAATTTCAACACAGGTTCACAAGCCGATTTGCTTGTGTATTTAAGGATTGCCACTGTTTTCTCGAGCGGTTGGTTTCTGATCAAATCAAGAACGATTTGAACTTTTCTCGGAGAGATGCGGCAATGGTTTAGATATGCTTTAGCTTCCATTTTAACTTTCCCTCCTATTTACCGTTATTTGATGTTTTCGAGCCAGCGTGGCCTCTGAATGTTCTTGTGGGTGCGAACTCGCCGAGTTTGTGTCCTACCATGTCTTCAGTCACGTATACAGGAACGTGTTTACGTCCGTCGTGTACTGCGAAGGTATGTCCGACAAAATCAGGGAATATCGTGGAGGCACGGCTCCATGTTTTAAGAACACGTTTTTCGCCCGCTTTATTCATTTCTTTAACTCTTTTTAAGAGCACAGGTTGAATAAAAGGACCTTTTTTAACACTTCTACCCATTTAACTTCTTTGCCTCCTTCTAACCGTTACGACGCTTGACAATCAACTTGTCGGAGCGGTTCTTTTTGCTTCTGGTCTTGTATCCGAGTGTCGGTTTGCCCCAAGGGGTTACAGGACCCGGACGGCCAATCGGGGATTTGCCTTCACCACCGCCGTGGGGGTGGTCGCACGGGTTCATAACAGAACCGCGAACTGTCGGGCGGATACCCATGTGGCGTGTACGACCGGCTTTACCGATCTTAACGTTTTCGTGGTCGGTGTTTCCGACTTGTCCAATCGATGCCATGCAAACAACCGGAACTTTTCTAAGTTCTCCCGACGGAAGTCTTATCAAAGCGTGGGTTCCTTCTTTAGCCATAAGCTGAGCCATGTTTCCGGCCGAACGAACAAGTTGTGCGCCCTTTCCGGGATAAAGCTCAATGTTGTGGATAAAGGTACCGACAGGGATGTTTTTAAGCGAAAGCGCGTTGCCCGGTTTGATGTCTGCCGAAGGACCCGACATAACCACTGTTCCAACTTTCAAATCGTTAGGAGCGATTATGTAACTTTTTTCGCCGTCTTCATATTGAATTAATGCGATGAACGAAGAACGGTTGGGGTCGTATTCAAGCGACAAAACTGTTGCCGGAACATCGAACTTTGTTCTTTTGAAGTCGATAACACGATATTTTCTTCTGTTTCCGCCGCCTTTATGACGAACGGTTATGCGGCCCGTGTTGTTACGTCCGCTGAATTTTTTAAGTGGTTCGAGAAGCGATTTCTCAGGACCGTTTTTTGACAATCCGCTATAATCGGTAACCGTCATTCCGCGGCGACCCGGGGTTGTCGGGTTATACTTTTTAATAGCCATTTTTTATTATTCTCCTTAATCAGCTTAGCGGGACTGACTCCCATACAATTTACGAACTTAATGTTCGCTACAAACTAAAAGTTTGTTACAAACCTACGGTTTGTTGAAACCTATGGTTTGTTGAAACCTACGGTTTGTTGAAACCTTTGCGAGCTACTAGGTCATCGATTCAAAGAATTCAATTCCTTTGGATTTTGGTGTGAGGGTAACAACCGCTTTTTTCCAATCGGCTGTGTATCCGTAAACCATACCCCTTCTTCTTCTTTGACCAGGTACGCGCATGGTGTTAACCTTTGCAACCTCAACCGAGAAAAGTTGTTCAACAGCTTTTGCAATCTCGATTTTCCCTGCGGTTTTGTCAACTTTAAAGGTGTACTTTTTTTCCGCTGTGTTTCTCATCGATTTTTCTGTGATAATCGGTTTAATGATTATTTCTTGTGGAAGCTTCATTTCGCATAAACCTCCTCTAGTTTTTTAACTGCGTCTACCGTCAAGATGAACTTGCCGGAGTTTAGAATGTCGTATACGTTAATTGTGTTTGTTAAAGCTGTTTTAACGCCCGGAATGTTGTTTGCGCTTCCGACTACGAATTCATTTTTGGTCGGCATAACGATAAGCGGTTTCTTTGTGGCTTCAAGCGCCGAAAGAACTTTTATCATAGCCTTTGTTTTGTATTCTGTCATCTCGAGTTTGTCAATGATGACGAGTTCGCCCGATTGAACTTTTGACGAAAGAGCCGAAAGGATTGCAAGGCGTTTCGCTTTTTTGTTCATCGACTTTGTGTAGTCTCTTGGTTTGGGGCCAAGTGCAACACCACCGTGGGTCCATTGGGGGCTTCTTGTCGAACCTTGTCTTGCGCGGCCTGTTCCTTTTTGTCTCCAAGGTTTTTTGCCGCCGCCCGAAACTTCAGCCCTTGTTTTTGTGCTTTGTGTGCCTTGGCGTTGGTTTGCAAGGAAGCAAACAACCGCCTCATGCATTACTGTTTTGTTCGGTTCAATTCCGAACACGGCGTCGGAGAGCTCGATTTTAGAAACCTCTTTGCCGTTTACATCTAATACTTTGTAACTTAACATCGATTAACCCTCCTTCTTAAGATTTTTTAACGCAGTCAGTGATGATGATAACGCCACCTTTAGGCCCGGGTATTGCGCCTTTGATAGCTATGAGATTGTTCTCTACATCAACTTTGACAACCGTTAGGTTTTGAACTGTTACTCTTTCCACACCGAGGTGTCCGGGCATCTTTTTGCCTTTCATGACCTTAGAGGGGTCTGAACATGCACCGATTGAACCGGGGTGACGGTGGACGGGACCCGAACCATGGGTTTCTTTAAGGCTGTGGGTGTTCCATCTTTTAATGTTACCCGCGTAACCTTTACCCTTGCTCGTTCCGCAAACATCGACTACATCGCCAACTTCAAATGTGTCTGCTTTGATGATATCTCCGACGTTAAGGCTATCTGTGTTTTCAAGTTTAAACTCGCGAAGGAATTTCTTTAAAGCAACGTCACCTTTTGCAAAGTGACCTGTCATAGGTTTGTTTGTTCCCTTTGCCGATGCTTCGCCGAATCCTAATTGAACCGCGGTATAGCCGTCTTTTTCAACCGTTTTCTTTTGAACGACCACACAAGGGCCGGCCTCTACAACGGTTACCGGGATAACTTTGCTGTTTTCATCAAACAACTGTGTCATTCCGACTTTTTTTGCTATGATTCCTTTTTCCATTTTGGATTATGTCCTCCTTAAAGGTTATTGGTTGGCATTTCGCCAACATGACCCGTTACGGCTCGATTTAGCTTAAAGCTTGATTTCGATTTCTACGCCGGCGGGGAGTTGAAGACTTTGGAGAGCCTCAACCGTTTTGTTGCTCGGTTTGAGGATGTCGATAAGTCTTTTGTGGGTTCGCGTTTCAAATTGCTCACGGCTGTCTTTATATTTGTGCACAGCACGGAGAATTGTTACTATCTCTTTGTCTGTCGGGAGCGGAATCGGCCCAGAAACTCTAGCGCCTGTTCTTTTCGCCGTTTCAACAATCTTTTCAGCGGAGCTATCCACCAATTGATGATCGTAACTTTTGATGCGAATCCTGATCTTTTTGTCAACTGCCATTATTTTTGCCTCCTTTTATTTTATGAGGAGCAAAATCTCAACACTTTGCCGGGTGTTCCATGTCCGTACATTTTAAAAGCCGGCGTCACCGTAAAATTATCAGTGATTCCGGTAAAGCGTTTACACGCCTACTGGCTGCTAAAAAATACGGACAGTGGATGAATTTATCATTCATCATGTCTCACAGCATATTAAGTTTGAGCTTTCGCCCGTTTCGAGAACGGACATACTCGGCGGAAATTACCGACCAAATAAGGCCGCAACCTCCCGCGTCAAAGCATATCGCTACAGTCGCCTAATTATTATAACAAAAACAAATTGCAATTACAATAGTTTTTTAAAGGTTTTTTTGAATTTTTTTTGAATTTTTTCAAGATGTTTTAAACAAGCAATTCTAAGAATTAAAACAGATATTTAATTTGTTTTTTCGCCCAATATTTCATCAACTCTATATATACATATTTATAGCTCAAAAAGCTTGATCGCAAAACATGGTACAGCTTTCGCCATACCACATCTTAAAGTTTGATTTGTTATTCTGTCGGAAACTCTTGTTCGACCGTTTGCGAGGTTTCCACCGAAATATCGGGTAGAATATTCGAAACTTCGCTTTCGATTGAAACTTCGCCATTCGTAAACAACGGCGCAAGTTCAGTTGTCTCACCTTCAATTAAAATATGCCCTGCGATAACCACTCCCTGCCTAACCAAAAGAATGGCCGAAACCCCTGTTTGGTGGTCGCCGTAGTTGGTCACGATGTAGGTACATTTGTTTATCGTTTCGCCTTTAAACGGTTCAAGATCAAAACCGGTTGTTTTAAGCATCTCGTTATATGCATAAAACCTTTCGTCAAACTCGGAGGGAACTTCAACTTCCGCTACCGTGCTGTTGTTGTGGAGTTCATATCCGAGAGAGTTTAAATATGCCTCGCGTTGTTCTGTGGTTTCTCCCGGTATGCCGGTTATGTCACCTTCGCCTTGGTTGCCTATTACAAGCCCCGCCGCATAGATTATCACAGCAATTAATATGATAATCGCAAGTAACACAAGCGCTGTTTTTTTAATCTGTTTTTTGTTGACCGATGCTGCAATCATTTATATAACACCTCTGCTTTTTTTGATGTTTAGGAAACCGCCAAACACGGTTCCAGCGAAAACACCTTCGCTCCGCAAGTTTTGTTGCGGCTAAGTTGATGTTATATAGATATGCTCATTTATGATACTTTATGTTTTTATTTATTGTAAACCCTCTGTATATCTGTTCAAGTAGGATCATGCGCGACATCTGGTGCACAAACGTCATGTTTGAAAGCGAGAGTTTAATGTCAACGCTGTTTTTCAAACGATCTGAAAGCCCAAGAGAACCACCAATTATAAATATTATTTCTGAAAAACTTTGTTCCGTCGTTTCAAGCATCTGTGCAAAATTTTCAGAAGATATCTGTTTCCCCTCGACACAAAGCGCTATTTTTTTTGCGTTTTTCTTATCTATCAGTTTTAATATGTTTTCGCTTTCGGTTTCAATCACCTTTTGTTCAAGCGCGTTACCTTCGCCCAAAAGACGTTGTTCCTTAAGCTCGATTATGTTAACTTTACAAAACGCCGAAAGACGCTTGATATACTCGGCGCAACCGTCGGCAAAAAACTTTGACGAAAGCTTTCCCGTTGCTATTATCGTTATCGTAACCATTGTTTAAAACTCCAATCTTTCTCCCGGTTCGTGTCGGTCGGCTATATAAACCGCCGGGGAAACATCAAAGTTCTCAAGTATGCCGTTACAGGTAATCTCCGCAGTTTCGGGGGTGTTGTTCTCTTGGCTTAGATGCATAAGAACAAACCTTGTGCTGTAGCTTTTCGCAAGTTTTGCTATTGTCTCTGCAGCATCTAGATTTGAAAGATGTCCAAAATTCGATTTAATTCGTTGTTTAAGATGGAATGGATATTTCCCAAACATCAACATACCCTCGTCATAGTTAGACTCTATCCCAACAATGTCACAGCCTTCAAGCTGTTTATATATCCTGTCACACACTTTTCCGGTATCGGTCATAACAACTGCTTTTGTTCCAAGCGCTGTTTCAAAACGATATCCAAAACAATCAACGCTGTCATGATACGTTTCAAAACCTTGCACAAGCAACCCTTCGACCTCTAGCTGTTCCCCGTCCTTTATTACAACAAAATCATCTTTTTCCTGTAAATGTCCATGTTTCAAAAGATGATATATACACTTTTCGGGGGCAATCACCGTTGCGCCATAGTATTTTAAAAATATATTTAAACCTTTTATATGGTCAGAATGTTCATGTGTAATAACAACCGCCCCGACATCGCTCGCCGACACTCCGTTTTGATTAAGCATGGCGAGTGTCTGCCTACAGCTTTTCCCAATGTCAACCAGAACAGCTTTCTTTTTATCTCGTATAACGGTACAGTTGCCCGAGCTTCCGCTGTACATCGTTTGAAAATATGCCATTAATGGGGGGTTCCTTCCTCAATTTATTAAGATACATACAAACTATGCTAAACATTTAAAGACATCTAGTCACAAAAAACCATTCGATTTATCGCAGCCAACTTTTAGTTGGCTTTGTATACTCCACAGTCTTTAGCTATCCTTAATCCTTTGTCATTTAAATTGCGGCGTAAGCCGCACCGACATTCCTCATTCCTCATTCCTCATTCCTCATTCCTCATTCCTCATTC
>CAYJAY010000010.1:64560-67468 GCA_964368445.1 uncultured Oscillospiraceae bacterium | reverse complement strand
AAATACTTGGCATGGTTGAAAATTTCAAATTATTGCTTTAAAATGCCTAATATTCGTGGTAATATATTATGTATAATTTAATTGTAAATTTTTAATTAACAAACAACAAATATAGAAAGCGAACGTGTTATATGAAAGCTGTTATACTTGCGGGTGGTTTTGGAACGAGGATTTCGGAAGAAAGCGTACACAAGCCGAAACCTATGATAAGCCTTGGCGGAATGCCGATAATATGGCATATTATGAAGCTGTATTCTTTCCATGGAGTAAACGAATTTATAATCTGTGCCGGATACAAACAGCATGTTATAAAGGAATATTTTGCGGACTATTTTCTCCACACTTCCGACGTGACGTTTGATTTTACAAAAGGCAAAAACGACATGACTATCCACAACAACATCGCCGAACCGTGGAAAGTTACCGTTGTTAACACAGGCCTTGAAACCCAAACGGGCGGGCGCGTTAGACGGGTTCGCGATTATATCGGCGACCAAACGTTTATGCTGACATACGGCGACGGCGTTTCAAACGTAGACATAACAAAACTTTTAAAGTTTCACAAAAACCACAAAAAAGCCGTTACGATGTCGGCGCACAACCCGGGGCAACGTTTCGGCGTTCTCGACGTTTCGCCAAACGGCGAGGTTAAAGAGTTTCGGGAAAAAACGGTGGGCGACGGAAATTTGATAAACATTGGGTTCATGGTGTGCGAGCCGACGTTTATCGATTACATAGACGGCGACGACACCGTGCTTGAAAAACAACCGATGGAGCGAGCCGCCGCCGACGGAAACCTCATGGCGTATCGTCACGATGGTTTTTGGCAATGCATGGACACGGTTAGGGAAAAGGAAAAACTCGAAAATCTTTGGGAAGAAGGAAACGCGCCTTGGAAAATGTGGGAAGATTAGATATGGATTTAAGTTTTTACAACGGCAAACGCGTGCTTGTTACGGGGCATACCGGTTTTAAAGGAAGCTGGCTTTGTTTTGTTCTGACGCTTGCCGGCGCAAACGTTACGGGATATTCTTTAGCACCCGAAAATGAGCGAAGCCTTTTTGATTTGCTAAAGCTTGAAGACAAGATAAACAGCGTTATTGGGGATATACGTGACCAAGAAACCCTTAAAAAAACGTTTGAACAACAAAAACCCGAGATTGTTTTTCATCTTGCGGCTCAACCGCTTGTGCTTGAGAGTTTTGACGACCCTGTTTATACATACGAAACAAACGTAATGGGAACGGTTAATATACTGGAATGTGTGCGAACGACCCCATCTGTTAAATCGTTTTTAAACGTCACGACAGACAAGGTTTACGAGAACAACGAATGGGAATGGGGATATCGCGAAAACGATCGTTTAAACGGTTATGACCCATATTCAAACTCAAAATCTTGTTCCGAGCTCGTGACCGACAGCTATAAAAAGAGCTTTTTTTCGGACAACTCGTGCGCTATATCGACCGCAAGGGCGGGCAACGTCATAGGAGGCGGAGATTTTTCAGACAATCGAATAATCCCCGATTGCGTGCGGTTTGCAAGCAACGATAAACCGATTGTCATACGCAACCCACAGTCGACTCGTCCGTATCAACATGTTCTTGAACCGATTTTCGCGTATCTTTTGATAGCGAGAGAACAGTATCAAGATCGGACGCTTGCCGGCTGTTATAACATTGGCCCCGACGACAATGATTGCGTCACAACCAAAACGCTTGTGGAGATTTTTTGCAAACAATGGGGCAACGCAGAGTATCAAGTTCAAATCGATAAAAACGCTCCACACGAGGCGAATTTTTTAAAGCTTGACTGTTCTAAAATTAAAAATACTTTTGGTTGGTCGCCTAAAATGGATATTTGCAACGCGGTTCAAATGACGGTTGAATGGAGCAAGGTTTTTATAAATTCACAGGGCGATGTTGAAGAGATAACCAAAAAACAGATATCGGAATATATAGGAGGAACACAATGAAAAAAGCAATTGTTTCGGGCGCTTGTGGGTTTATAGGTCTTGCGGTTATCGACGAGCTTTTGAACAACGGATATAAAGTTTTTGCAACCGATCTCTTGCAGTTTAAAGAAAAACTACCAAAACACAAAAATCTTGAATTTTTCGCTTGCGAGCTTAAAGAGATTGAAAAACTTTGCGAAATCATGCCGTGTGACCGATATGACGTTTTGTTTCACTTCGCGTGGGTAGGTTCGGCAGGTCCGCAAAGGGCGGATGTTTCGTTGCAACTTCAAAACGCAGTCTACACCGAACAAGCGCTGCGCACCGCGAAAAAACTCGGGTGCAAAAGGTTTGTTCCGGCAGGAAGCATCATGGAACACGAGGTGGTAGCCGCCGCATATAAAGACGGAAACAAACCCGGGCTTGGTTATATATACGGAAGCGGAAAACTCGCTGCCCACACCGTTTGCATGTCGGTTGCCGCCGAAATCGGAATTGATATCGTGTGCCCCAAGATAACCAACGCATACGGCGTTGGCGAAAAAAGCCCGAGGATGGTTAACACAACTATTCAAAGTTGCATAAAAGGCGAGCCGCCAAAGTTCACAGCCGCCACACAAAACTATGATTTTATCTATATAGACGACGTGGCGAGGGCGTTTAGGTTGATTGGCGAAAACGGAAAACCGTTTTGCGAATATGTAATCGGAAGCGGAAACGCGCGACCGCTTAAAGAATTTTTGATTGAGATGCAAACGGCGATAGCCCCCGACCTTGAATTTATATTTGGAGATATTCCGTTCACCGGCGTTGACATGCCGCTAGAACAGTTTAGCACCCAAAAAACCGAACAGGACACAGGGTTTAAAGCACAGGTGTCGTTTGCCGAAGGGTGCAAACGCACGTTTGATTGGTGGAAGGAAATTGTTTAAATTAGGAATGAGGAATTAATTC
>CAYJAY010000010.1:0-64460 GCA_964368445.1 uncultured Oscillospiraceae bacterium | reverse complement strand
GTAATGCGTAATTCGTAATGCGTAATTCGTAATGCGTAATTCGTAATGCGTAATTCGTAATGCGTAATTATGGTTCGTCGTAACGACGAATTAGCGCCACTTCGTGGCGGTATTTGAATGTGGTTTTCGGTTTTTGACCTTTCCATAAAACGGTGGACGTAGGGGCGACCTGTGGTCGTCCGCCTTTGTACCCTCAAAACAAACCTTAATAGACAAACCGTAGGGCAATGGCTCTGCTCAGAGCTCTGCTCAGAGCTATGCTCAGAGCTCTGCTCTTGCCGTCCTCATAACACGAACCACCCGACAAATGGTAGTCGTACGGGACAAGTTTTCCGTCCCGTCTCGGTCGCCCGCAACCCAATATTTTTGTATCAAAGGAAACCTAAAATATGATTACACCGTTTGATTTTAAACAAACCGACATAGAAGGCCTTTATGAGATAACTCCGTTTAACGCGGTCGACATTCGCGGAATGTTCACCAAAGACTATTCAAAAGAAGTTTTTGAAAAAAACGGCATAGATTATACGCTAGCCGAGGTTTTTTACACCACGTCGCACAAAGGCGTTATACGCGCGCTACATTTCCAACGCGAAAAAGGACAGCCAAAACTTGTGCGTTGTATCTCGGGGCATGTATACGACGTTGTGGTCGATTTAAGGCCAAACAGCAAAACGTTTAAAAAATGGCTTGCGTTTGAACTTTCGGAACAAAACCAAAAACAGCTTTTAATTCCGGACGGTTTGGCGCACGGATATCTTGTGCTTGAAAAATCTGTCGTGTCATACAAATGCGCCGAAAAGTTCTATGGCGAATACGACGACGGCATAATGTGGGACGACCCCGACATTAACATCGATTGGCAGCTTGAAAGAATTGGCGGAATGCAAAATCTTATAATTGCCGACAAAGATAAAAACTTGAATTCGTTAAAAAAATTCATAGAGCTGTATGGCGGGCTATAAAATATAAAAACTTCACCGTAAGTGAGGCGCATGGAGATACTCCTTGTTTCGCTTCGCTTGGAAATTTACGCAATATTGTGATGTAGGGCAAGGGCTCTGCTCTTGCCGAAAACACCGTTTTTTGCCCACATCCAACATGTCAAAATGGTTGTTTTAAACGCAGTTTTGTGGTACTATTAAGAATACGTTAAAATAAAACTTTAAAAACTTTTAAGAGGGAAAAGATGTCTAAACAAAAAAAAGCAGTTGAGAAAATAACCTCGATAAATGAGGATTTTGCAAAATGGTATACCGACGTTGTGACAAACGCCGAACTTATCGACTATTCGTCGGTTAAAGGGTGCGTTATTCTTCGTCCATACGGATATGCTATATGGGAGAATATACAACGTATTTTAGATGGAATGTTTAAAGACACGGGACATGAAAACGTCATGATGCCGATGTTTATCCCCGAAAGTCTTTTGCAAAAAGAAAAAGACCACGTCGAAGGGTTTGCGCCCGAGGTTGCTTGGGTTACGCATGGCGGAAGCGAACCGCTTGCCGAACGTCTTTGTGTTCGCCCGACTTCCGAGACGCTTTTCTGCGAACATTATGCCCACGTTATCCAAAGCCACCGCGACCTTCCGAAGCTTTACAATCAATGGTGTTCTGTTGTTCGTTGGGAAAAAACAACGCGTCCGTTTTTGCGCTCGCGCGAGTTTTTGTGGCAAGAAGGCCACACTATGCACGAAACCAAGGAACAAGCGGTTGAAGAAACGCTTCGTATGCTTGAAGTTTACAAGACGTTTTGTGAAAAACATCTGATGATTCCGGTTATTGCCGGAAGAAAGACAGAACAGGAAAAGTTTGCGGGCGCGGAAGACACATATACAATCGAAGCGATGATGCACGACGGAAAGGCTCTTCAAAGCGGAACGTCGCATTTCTTTGGCGACGGTTTTTCGAGGGCGTTCGAGATTACGTTCACCGGAAAAGATAACAAACTTCAATATCCGTTCCAAACTTCTTGGGGAATGTCCACAAGGATTATAGGCGCGATTATAATGACCCACGGCGACGACAACGGTTTAATTCTTCCGCCGGCGATAGCCCCGACACAGGTGGTTGTTGTTCCAATAGCACAACACAAAGAAGGGGTTATAGACAAGGCAACAGAAGTTTTCCAAAAGCTTAAACAAAACGTTAGGGCAAAGCTTGACGTAAGCGATTTTTCGCCCGGTTGGAAGTTTGCCGAATACGAGATGAAAGGGGTTCCTATTCGTCTTGAGCTTGGCCCTCGCGACATCGAAAACAACCAATGTGTACTTGTTCGTCGCGACAACGGCGAAAAGATTACCGTGTCGCTTGATGACATCGAACAACAGGTTCAAAAAACACTTGACGATATAGCGGACGGAATGTTCCAAAAGGCTCTTTCTAATCGTAAAAACAGAACGGTGGCTTGCGCCGATTTTGAAGCGCTTGAAAAAGCGACAAACGAAAGCACAGGGTTTTACAAGGCTATGTGGTGTGGCGACAAACAGTGTGAGAAAACGCTTAAAGATAAGCTTGAGATATCAAGCCGTTGTATGCCGTTCGAGGGCGAAGCGGTGGGCGACAGTTGCGTGGTGTGCGGCAAACCCTCGAACACGCTTGTTTATTGGGGCAAGGCTTATTAATTAAGAAAGGAACCACCAAAACAATGCTTTTCACTTCATTTAATTTTCTTTTGTTCCTATGCATAACGGTCTTGGTTTGGCATCATGCGCCGAATAGATATAAAAACATGTTGCTTTTTTTGTTCAACATATTTTTCTATGCGTTTTTGGGGGCGCATTCTGTCGTGGTTCTTGCCGGGATTATTGCAGTGTCGTATATAGGCGGCTTGGTTTTGCAAGAAGTGGCGCAAAAACAAAGCATAGCTGTAAAAAAAGCGACGCTCGCGATTTTTTTGGTTTTGCTTTTCGGAACGCTAGTTACATATAAATATGCTTTTTTCCTCCTTTCTTCGATAGGCGGTTTTGAAAGCCTTGTGGCATCTGCGCAACAAATAAGTATACTCGCGCCGATAGGGTTAAGTTTCTACACCTTTACAGCGACAGGATATCTAATAGATATATACAGAGGAAAATATCAAGCGGAACGTAATTTCATATCGTTCGGAGTGTTTGTCTCGTTTTTCCCAACCCTTCTTTCGGGCCCAATTCCGAGGGGAGACAAGTTGTTGCCCCAGATAAACAAGCCGTATAGCGGTTTTGACGTCGAGGCGGCAAGAAGTGGCGTTGCACAGTTTGTGTATGGCGCGTTTATGAAACTTGTCGTGGCGGACAACCTTGCTGTGGTTGTGTCGACGCATTACACGCCTTCTTCAATCGAAGGCGGCGACGGGTTAAGGATCTTTATCGCTTCGTTCCTTTTTGGTATACAACTTTATTGTGATTTTTATTCTTATACGCTAATGGCGCGCGGCGCAGGGCTTTTGTTTAACATAGAACTTCCCGAAAACTTTAAACGTCCGTATTTTGCGCGATCGATAAAAGACTTTTGGAGAAGATGGCATATATCTCTTTCGAGTTGGTTTAGAGACTATCTCTATTTTCCGTTAGGAGGCAGCAAAAAAGGGGTTTTCATGACCTATCTAAACACGATGATAGTGTTTACCGTAAGTGGTCTTTGGCACGGAGCGGGGCTTAATTTCATAGCTTGGGGAATGCTCCACGGCGGTTTCCTTGTGCTTTCATACATGACCGATAAACCAAGAGCCGCGATTAAATCAAAGATCGGAATAAAACAAAACGGTTTTTGGGAAAAGATATGTCGTCCTATAATAGTGTTTATAATGGTCGATTTTGCGTGGATATTCTTTAACGTTCCAACGTTATATCATGGAATTTTAGTTTTGAGAAGCTTTTTAACGATAAACTATATTCCAAGCTACATATTTGGAAGTTTGGGTCTTGAACAAAATAAACTAATAGCGGCGCTTGTCGGCGTTGTAATAATATTTATTGTAGACGTTTTTTGCGAGAAAAACGAAAACTTTTTGTCCGAGGTCGTGTTGAAAAAATGGAGTTCACCAATAAGAATAGCGGTTTGTTATCTGCTTCTTATCGCGATTATGATGTTTGGAAACTTTGGCGGAAGTTCGTTTGTATATTTTAACTTTTAAAGAGCACCTTGTAATAGTGGCGTAACAACAAAAAAGGAATTGTGACAATGAGAGATTATGTTGAAACATTTATGAAATATCGCTTTCTTTTAAGTAACCTTATAGTGAGGGATTTAAAAGTAAAGTATAGAAGGTCTTTTCTCGGGGTCGCGTGGAGTCTTTTAAACCCTATCTTTATGATGCTTATATTAAACGCTGTTTTTTCTAGAATATTCAGGTTCGAGATTGAAAACTTTCCGCTTTATCTCATAACGGGACAGATGCTTTGGCTTTTTTTCAGCGAAGCGACAAACAGCGCTATCTTTTCGATAATCGATTCGGCGTCACTCATAAAAAAGGTTTATATACCGAAATATATATTTCCGATAGAAAAGATACTCTATTCTTTTGTAAACCTCGGCTTTTCGCTTGTCGCCATTGTGGTGATGTTGTTTATATTTAGAATACAACCGTCTGTAACTATGCTTTTGTTTCCGATTCCGCTTATAACGCTTCTTGGGTTCACGCTTGGTTTTGGGCTTATAATATCCTGTCTTTGCGTTTTTTTCAGAGATTTAAAACATCTTTATTCCGTTATAATAATGGCTTGGATGTACCTAACACCTATTATCTACCCTAAATCCACCGTTTCGGCGGGGCTTTTGGGGCTTGTTGTGAACATCAATCCGCTCACGTGGTATGTCGAATATTTTAGGGCGGTCGTAATCTATGGTCAGTTTCCAACAATCGAGATGAACGTTATATGTTTCGGCTATGCTTTGGTGTTCCCCGTTATAGGGTTGTTGCTTTTCAAAAAACTTCAAGACAAGTTTATTCTTCATATATAGGAGGTGACGTTTAATGACACAAGACAACCAAAAAAATTTAATGGTAGACTTTAAAAACGTCACTATGGAATTTAACATGGCGAGCGAAAAGGTAGACAGCCTTAAAGAATATTTCATTCGTATAATGAAACGCAACTTGCATTTCAAGTCGTTTCTTGCGTTGAAAGATGTTTCGTTCGAGGTTAAACAAGGGGAAGTTGTTGGAATTATCGGGCTTAACGGTTGCGGAAAAAGCACAACGCTTAAGATAATTTCAGGTATAATGAAGCCTACTAAAGGACAAGTTAGGGTATATGGTACGTTGTCTCCGCTTATTGAACTGGGCGCCGGATTCGACATCGACCTTACCGCGCGCGAAAACATCTATCTCAACGGTTCGGTTTTAGGATACAGCAGAAAGTTTATGGACTATGTTTTTGACGAGATAGTCGAGTTTTCGGAACTTTCCGAGTTTTTAGATGTTCCGATAAAAAACTTTTCGTCCGGTATGCAAGCGCGTCTTGGGTTTTCAATTGCAACGATAGTTAAACCCCAGCTTTTGATTGTGGACGAGGTTTTGGCGGTGGGTGACTTTAAGTTCCAAAAAAAATGCGAACAACGCATTCAAAGCCTTATGGACGAGGGCACAACCGTCATAATAGTTTCGCATTCAATAGAACAGATTAAACGCCTGTGTAACAAGGTTTTGTGGCTTAAAAAAGGCGAGGTTGTCGAATATGGCGACGCGAAAGAGATCTGTGAAAAGTATGATGAAAGCTAGTTTTTTTTAATTAGGAATTAGGAATGAGGAATTAGGAATGTTGGTGCGCCACTTCGTGGCGGTATTTGAATGAGGAATTAGGAATTAGGAATGAGGAATGCCGGTGCGCCACTTCGTGGCGGTATTTTTATAATTAATAGTGAATAGTGAATAGTGAATAGTGAATAGTGTTGGTGCGGCTTACGCCGCAATTTAAATGACAAGGGATTGTAGATTTTACCAATAGTTTTAAATGTGTGCTCGTAGGGGCGACCTGTGGTCGTCCGCCTTCGTCGCCCGACCCAAACCCAAATGGTGCACGTAGGGAGCGACGCCCTCGTCGCTCCGCATTTGTCGCTACAAACCAATCATAAACAAACGAAACTTTTATAAAAGTTTGTATTCAATTGTCGCGCGAAGTGCGACACATTCATTCCTCATTCCTCATTTCTCATTCCTCATTAAAAAAACGGCTTTGCCGTTTTACAAATTACGCATTACGAATTACGAATTACGAATTATAAAAGGATTGTATTATGAAAATTCTTTGCATAGACGGAAACAGCATTTTAAACCGTGCGTTCTATGGTATAAAACTTTTGTCTACTAAAGACGGGGTTTTCACCAACGGAATATACGGTTTTTTAAACATACTTTTAAAACTTTGCGACTCGACAAATCCCGAGGCGGTTGCGATTGCGTTTGACGTTCGCGGCAAAAACTTTCGCCACGAGATGTTCTGTGACTATAAAGCCAACCGCAAAGGCATGCCACAAGAGCTAGCTGTTCAGATGCCAATTTTACAAGAACTTTTAACTTCCCTTGGTTATAACATCATAAAAAAAGAAGGTTTCGAAGCAGACGACGTTTTGGGAACGCTTTCTAAACTTGCGACGCAAAACGGCGACAACTGCTTTATTGCAACGGGAGACCGAGACTCGCTTCAACTTATAAACGACAACACAACGGTGCTTTTGATAACGACAAAACAAGGCACCGAAGCGGTCGACGAAAAGGCGGTTTTAGAAAAATACGGCGTTTTACCAAACGCTTTAATCGACGTTAAGGCGCTTATGGGGGACAGTTCGGACAACGTTCCGGGGGTTGCCGGCGTCGGAGAAAAGACGGCTCTTGATTTAATTCAAAAGTTCGGCGACCTTGACGGAGTGTATCAAAACATCGAGTCGGACGAGATAAAAAAAGGCGTTAAACAAAAATTAAGCGACAACAAAGACATGGCATATCTAAGCCGGAAACTTGTCACGATTAACCGTGATGTGCCAATCGAAAGTTGCCTTGAAAGATATATCCCGACCGAAAAAGACGAGGCAAAAGCCACCGAACTTTTGACAAAACTCGAGATGTTTTCTATGCTTGCGCGGTTTGATGTTTCAGGGGATGCGCCCAAAAACACCGATACGAAAAAACAAGGGCAAGACATTGTTAACGTCGCGCTAAAACAAGCGACACAACAAGATGTGGAAAACTTTAAAAAACCTGTGGTGGTTGAAAACGACGGGGTGTTTTACGCGGTTGAAAAGGGCGAAGTTTTTTCGCTGGACGACAAAACGATTAAACAAATTTTGCAAAAAAAAGACATTGAACTTGTCGTGTACGACGCAAAAAAGATATACAACAAAGCGTTTGACACAGGCGTTTTGTGCGAAAACATAGTGTTTGACATTAAACTTGCGGCATATCTTTTAAACCCGCTTTCAAACGACTATTCGTTGCAAAAACTTGCGACGGAATACGGCGCGGACAATGAATTTTTGTGCGAGGGGTTGGAGGAAGCCGGAAAGGTTAGCGGGTTATACAAAAAACTTCAAAACCTTGTCGTGCAACAGGATATGAAAAAACTGTTGGATGAGATTGAACTGCCGCTTTCAAAGGTTCTTTGTGACATGGAACACGAGGGCTTTTTGGTCGACACAAACGGCATAGTCGCTTTTGGCGAACAACTTTCGGCGATGGCAGAAACCGAGAAAAACGCCGTGTTCGAGATTGCGGGGGAACAGTTTAACCTTAACAGCCCGAAACAACTTGGCGAAATTTTGTATAACAAACTAAAGATAAACCCCGGCAAAAAGACCAAAACAGGTTTTTCAACCAACGCCGAAACGCTTGAAGCGTTAAGGAGCGAAAACCCTATTGTTGAACATATTTTAAAATATAGAAGCTATCAAAAACTTAACTCGACATACGTCGAAGGGCTTGTCAAAGCGGCGGACCAAAACGGAAGAATACACACCGAATTTAAACAGACCGAGACGCGGACAGGGCGCATAAGCAGCCGCGACCCAAACCTTCAAAACATTCCGGTTAGGACCGAACTTGGAAGTCGTATGCGAAGTTTCTTTGTAGCAAAAGAGGGATATCTTCTTTTGGACGCCGACTATTCCCAGATTGAACTTAGGGTTTTAAGTTCGATAAGTGACGACGTTAAGATGCAAAGCGCGTTTAAAGACGACCGCGATATCCACACCGAAACCGCAAGCGAGGTTTTTAATCTTCCGCGTGACATGATAAACGCAGATTTAAGGCGCAAAGCGAAAGCGGTTAACTTTGGGATAGTATACGGCATGGGGGCTTTTTCGCTCTCGAAAGATATCAACGTTTCGGTGGCGGAGGCGTCAAGATACATCGATGGATATCTTGAGACATATAGCGGAGTTAAAGTATATCTCGACGGCGCGATAAACTTTGCAAAAAAAGAAGGATATGTCACGACGCTTTTTGGACGGCGCAGAAACATACCCGAAATTCAAAGTTCAAATAAAATGATCGTCGCTTCGGGCAAGCGCCTCGCTATGAACACCCCAATCCAAGGAACGGCGGCAGATATTATAAAGATTGCGATGATACGAGTGGCAAAGCAACTTGAAGCGCAAAAATTAGACGCAAAACTTATACTTCAAGTCCACGACGAACTAATCGTAGAAGCGTCGGCCGGCGACAGCGAAAAGGCAGCGGTTATCCTTAAACAAGAGATGGAAAACGCGGCAGGCTGTCTTTCGGTTCCGGTCGAAGTTGAAGTAAGTTTGGGCAAGACGTGGTTTGAAGCGAAATGATAGAGATAAAACGCGCGTCGATACAAGATATCGACGATATAGCAAAAGTTGCGCAAAATAATTCCCACAACCCGTGGAGCAAAGGGCAGATAGCAGAACAGTTGGATTATGATTTCGCGCACGTGTTGGTTGCGAAAAAAGGAAACGAAGCGGTTGGCTTTTGTCTTTTCCACCTGTCACAAGACGGGGCGCACATCAACGAGATAGCAACAGAAAAAGCCCACCGCCGTTGTGGTATAGGCGGGGGGCTTATTTTACATGTTGAAAAACAAGTTGTGCAAAACAACAGCGAAAACATCACTCTTGAAGTAAGAAAACAAGATAAGGGCGCCGTTTTGTTTTATGAAAGCTTGAGTTTTAACGTTGTCGGACAACGAAAGAATTTTTATAAAGACCCTGTCGATGACGCTTTGGTTATGAAAAAAATAGTGAAATAGTTTTGTGAAAGGGCTGTGACGAAATTGTCACAGCCCTTTACTTTCATCTAAATCTCTTTTTCCATCGGAATATAAACAAACCCGCCCTCGTCTTTGAACTCGTCTGCTTGGGAAAACCCCATTTTTTTATAAAACTCAAACGCATATGGCGACGAATTAAGGGTGATTTTGTCGCAACTTGGGTTAGACAGTTTGATATGTTGTTCGGCAAACGCCACAAGGGTTTTTCCAATCCCCTTTTTGACGTGGTCGGGCGACACAAACAACATCGTTATATGACGATGTTCTCTAATCTCAAGCATACCGCTTATCTTGTTGTCGCTTGATTTTGTGCAAAAAGCGACATGTCCTTTTAGTTGTCTTAAGGAAAAACCCCAAAAAGAAGCATACGCAAGAAAACTAGTTCTTCCGTAGTCGCTGTAATCGGGGGCATCAAACCTGTCAAAGCTTTGCGCCGCAACCTCTATCGCCTCGCGATATTGCGAGACAGTTATTGCCGATACTTCCATATCATATCTGCCTGTTATCTTTATTTGTTTAAGTAAACTTAAACTTAAACTTATTTTTGTTTACTAAGGCTTTCGTGTTTAATTCTTGTATAACATTGAGGGCAAAGCGAGCGATATTCCGTTTGGTTTTCGTGGTCAATTGCCACCTGCATTCCCTCAAACACAAAGCTTCCGCCTACCATTCTGCCGTTTAAAAGCGCTTTTCTTCCACATTCACAGATAGTTTTAAGCTCTTCGATGTTGTGCGCTAGTTCCAAAAGACGCGTGCTTCCGGGAAAACCTTTCATCTGGAAATCGGTTCGAAGGCCATAACAGATTACAGGAATGTCAAGTTCGACCGTAACCCAAAAAAGTTGTTCTGCTTGCTGTTCACTGAAAAATTGAGCTTCATCACAAAGTACACATGATATCGGCGATATTTCGTTTTGTTTTTTTATGACAGCGAATATATCGTCGTTTTGTTTTGTCAGATAATCTGCCGCGCGCGTAACCCCAATGCGCGACACCAAAAGTTGTTTTCCTTTTGTGTCTATCATCGGTTTAATTACAAAAACTTTCATTCCGCGTTCTTCGTAGTTGTGTGCAACCTGTATCATTGCGGTTGTTTTTCCACAGTTCATGGCGCCATATCGATAAAAAAGTTTAGCCATATCTCTTTTCTAGTCCTCCTCTTTTCCCGAACGGTTGTTGTGGACTTTAAACCCTAACGTCATGAGGCTGTTTCCGAGATGCATGTTTTCAACTTTTAGTTCATTTGACTCTTGAATATCTAACGAAGAAAAGTTCCATATGCCTGTAATTCCAAGCGACGAAAGGTTTGAAACGGTTTTTTCTGCCGCATCGGTCGGTATACAAAGTATCGCTATCTTTGGATTGTGCCTTTTGCAAAATTCCTCTAGTTCGCTAAGGCCCATTACGTTATACCCAAGCCCTTTAGACTCGACAAGTTCGGGATTTTTATCGAAAAGTCCGATAAGCGACACGCCGGTGGATTGCGCAGACATATAGTTTGCGAGCGCCTTACCAAGGTTTCCGACCCCCAAAAGAATAGCATCTATGTTTTGATTAAGATGTAAAATCGACGCTATCTCGTTTGAAAGAGCTTCTACATTATAGCCATATCCTTGTTGTCCGAAACCGCCAAAACAGTTAAGGTCTTGGCGTATTTGTGACGCGGTTAATCCCATTCGGTTGGCTATCTCTTTGGACGAAATCTTTTGAACGCCGTTTTTCTTTAGGTTTGATAAAAATTTATAATATCTTGGAAGTCGCCTTACCACCGTTATAGAAACATCTTTGTTCTCTGCCATTGTAGCCTCCTTAATAATATCGGTATGTGGAGTTAATAGTTGATAGTTAATAGTTAAGGTGCGCCACTTACGTGGCGAGATTTGAATGTGAAATTAGGAATTAGGAATGGTGGAGTGCCGTTCCGGCGACATTTTAATATATTTCGCCCATTGTTTTTGCGACATATTCGCCAAACTGTGCGCTTGTCGCGCCGGTGTCTCTTCCGGTTATCGTTAGTTTCTTTTCGGTGAACATGCATATATCAAGCGCTTTCTCAAGCTTTTGCGCTTCTTGTTGATATCCTATATGGTTAAGCATAAGGACGGTGGCACGGAGCATCGAGCAAGGGTCGGCGTATATGTCGCGCCCTTCTTCAACCATTCTCGGCGCCGAACCGTGGATAGCCTCGAACATAGCGTAGCGTTTTCCGATGTTCGCCGAACCCGCCGTTCCAACTCCGCCTTGAAACTCTGCCGCTTCGTCGGTTAATATGTCGCCATAAAGGTTGGGTAACACCATAACTTCGAAATCACGTCTTCTCTTTTGGTCGACAAGCTTTGCGGTCATTATGTCGATATACCAGTCGTCCGTTGTAATCTCGGGGTATTCTTTCGCAATGTCATAACAAAGCCCCAAAAATCTGCCGTCGGTTTTTTTAACTACGTTTGCTTTTGTAACTATCGAAACGCGTTTTTTGTTGTTTTTTCTTGCAAAATCAAACGCAAGACGCGCGATTCTGTCTGTTCCACAATCTGTCGTCACAGTGAAATCAACCGAAAGCCCGTCGATGTCGACGCCGCTTGAACCCAAAGCATAGGCGCCTTCGGTGTTTTCGCGGAAAAACGTCCAATCAATTCCCTCGCTTGCGACTTTAACGGGGCGAACGTTGGCAAAAAGATCAAGTTCTTTTCGCATAGCCACGTTTGCGCTTTCGATGTTTGGAACGCCGTCGGTAGCCCTTGGGGTTGTTGTCGGACCTTTAAGTATGACGTGACACTGTTTTAACTGTTCCAAAACATCGTCCGGAATGGCTTTGTTTTTTTCAATTCTGTTTTCGATAGTCAAGCCGTCGATCTCTTTAAACTCGATCTTTCCTTTTTCAACATCGTCTTTCAAAATAGTTTTCAAAAGATCTGCCGAAACGTTTGTTATTGCGGGGCCTATTCCGTCGCCGCCGCATATGCCGATAATAATCTTGTCTAGTTTGGAAAAATCGATAAAATCTTTTTCTTGGCTCATCTTTTGGTGTCGTTGTTGTTGTTGAACCAAAAGCTGTTCAAACTTTTCAACCGCTTGCTTAATCGTGTCACTCATGTTTTTAATACCTTTCATTTGCGTTTTTTAAATTGTGGATATCGGTGGGTTTTAAGATGTTATCTTAAAATCAATTTTAAACAAATTATACAGTTTTTTAACAATCTTGTCAATAATTTAACACTCTTTGTTATGTATTAATTATTGTTTTATGAACATAATATCTTCATAAATGCATTGAATTAAGACACAACGGTGCAGCTACCTATAAATTCAAGTTTTAAAATAAAAGTAAGGGATTGTGTAATTATGAAATCGGCTAAAAAAAATAAAGCAAAAAGAAAAAATGTAAAAGCAAAAAGCAAGGTTTACGGGGGATATGCTCAAAACAACGGAACTTTAAACTTTTATGATCCAAACGACAACAGTACCGAGATGTCGAATTATCAATATGGCGGGTACAACAGGCGTAAAGACTATAAAAATTATCTGGATAATCGTGAGTTTTTTATGACACCGTATGATATGCAAAATTCCGACGAAACATTGGACGACGCGCCGGCAGAGGACGACAGCACCACCAAGATGGAGTTTATCAAAGATTTTGGCGCGGTCGAAAAGACAAAGGGGGAATATCCTATCCATTGTCTAACGATTGCAGGCCAAGTCGAGGGGCACAACAACCTTCCGTCTACCGCAAAAGCAACAAAGTATGAGCATATAATTCCGCTCATCGTAGAGATCGATGAAGACCCCGAAATCGAAGGGCTTCTTGTCGTGCTTAACACGATGGGGGGCGACGTGGAGGCGGGGCTTGCAATAGCAGAGCTTATTGCCGGAATGAAAAAACCGACCGCCACGCTAGTTCTCGGCGGCGGACATTCGATTGGAATTCCATTGGCAGTGTCCTCTAACAGGTCGTTTATCGTGCCGTCCGCAACGATGACGGTCCACCCCGTTCGCCACAACGGAACGGTTCTCGGTGTTCCGCAAACGATGCTCCATTTTGAAAAGATGCAGGACAGGATAACCAACTTTATAGCCAACCACAGCAACATAAAACCCGATAGTTTTGAGAAGCTTCTTTTAAAAACTGGCGAGCTTGTGATGGACGTTGGGACGGTTCTCGACGGAACAAAGGCGGTTAATGTCGGGCTTATCGACGAGATAGGAACGCTTTCGGATGCTATGAAATATCTCTATCGAAGGATAGACCGAAATAGGAAAAAACAAGCGCGAAGAAAGGCGGCGAAAAATTCGGGGGTTTAAACGCGAGTTTAACGTTTAATAATTTAACAAAAGACACAGCACACAAGCTTTAAATATTTGGGGTGTGGACAAAAGCGTTGTAAATTAACGTTGTTTTACCATTCTAAAGTTTGGTGCAGTGTCTTTTTTTGTTTTTTTATGTTGTGTATTTTTATGTTTTGCTTTATAATAGTAAAGTACTAAAAAACATTTGGAGGAAAACATGGAAAACATCGCAGTCGCTTTATCATTTTTTGTTTATTTCTTGATAGTACTGCTTGTCGGTTTTTTCTTTTTCAAGAGAACCGAAACGCTCTCATACTACATCTTGGGTGAACGCTCCAACAACGCTTGGGTAACCGCCATTTCGGCGCAAGCTTCCGACATGAGCAGTTGGTTGCTCCTAGGGCTTCCCGGCGCGGTATATCTTTCGGGCATGAGCGCAACGTGGATTGCTATTGGCCTTGGTCTTGGAACATACTTGAACTGGTTGTTGGTTGCCAAAAGACTTCGTCAATATTCGTTTATAGCGGGGGACGCGCTAACCCTTCCGGAATTTTTCAGCAATCGTTTTAAAGACGACAAGGGTATACTTAAACTTATCTGTGGCGTTGTTATCTTTGTGTTTATAACGTTGTATCTCGCTTCGGGATTAAACGCCGGAGGAAAGCTTTTCACCGTTGTTTTTCCGGGAATGAACTATCAGTTCGCGGTTATATTAAGCCTTGTCATAGTAATTATATATACCTTTCTCGGTGGGTTTAAAGCGGTTTGTTGGACCGACCTTTTTCAAGGTATCTTGATGCTTATAGCGATTATCTTGGTTCCGCTTTTTGTACTCGGAAAGATAGATCCCGTGGTTTCTTCTGAAAATCTTGCGGCGGCAGGTAGCGGATTTTTAAGCATTTTCCAAACGGCATCGGGCGATTCGATAGATGCCATTTCGGTCATAAGCAACCTTGCTTGGGGATTGGGTTATCTTGGTATGCCGTATGTAATAATTCGTTTTATGGCGGCAAAAGACGCAAAAACCATCAAGATTTCGCGAAGAATTGCAACTGTCTGGGTTGTGTTGGCGCTGACGTTTGCTTGTTTAATCGGTTTGTTCGGCCGTCAATATCTCGGCGACGCTTTGGCGGAATCTTCCGCTGTTGCGGAACTCGTTTTTATCGAACTAGCGTTTGACGTTTTCGCGTTTGCTCCGTTTATCGCCGGTATACTTATCTCCGCCGTTCTTGCGGCGATAATGTCAACCGCCGATTCACAGCTTATTCTTGTAAGTTCCGCTATATCAAACGACATCTCAAGCGTTGTTTTCAAGAAAAAACTACCCGAAAAAACAAACATCTTAATAGGACGCGTTTGCATAGTAGTTGTCGGCATAATTGCCGGATTTTTGGCGCTTGACCCCAACAGCTCTATTATGGATCTTGTTAAATATGCGTGGGGTGGCTTTGGCGCGTCGTTTGGACCGGTTGTGCTTTTAAGCTTGTTTTGGCGCAGGATGAACTTTGCGGGCGCTGCTGCCGGAATGATCACCGGTTTTGCGGTCGACATCGCCTGGGTCAATATTCCGGCGCTTGCTAACACAGGGTTGTATGAACTTGTTCCGGCGTTTATCCTTGCAACGATTGCGATAGTCGTCGCTTCGCTAATAACCAAAGAGCCGTCCAAAGAGATAACGGACGATTTCGACAGAATGGTTGAGGCGAAGGTCTAGTTATCGAAAGAATGTGGTGATAACAAGTTGTTGTCACGTGCAGGTTATTTCGGCAACGACCGACGCAAAAAATAAAAAAAGATTAAATAAAAAACAGTCGTAAGGGACAGTTCCCCTACGACTGTTTTTGTGCATTAGCGCTAGCTTAATCCATACAAAAAAACCCCCGGTAATACTGGGGGTTAAAAATATTGTGATACAAGATATCTTGTTTTTAATATAACTGTAGCGAGTTTTTTAACCGCGTATAACAAGAAAGGAGTTGTTAAATATAGATTAAACCTGTTGGCCGTTTGAAATTGAATTAAGCGCTATCATGTCAAGTTCTTCGATTTTTTGATATGCCTTGTTGATATAATCTAAGTCTTTGTTTTTGAAACCATTTAAGATCTCGCGGTGGTGTGGAATCGTTTCAAGAAAAACCTTGCTTCGATTGGTGACTATGTTGGAATAGTCGTCGAGAGAATCTGCCATCTTGTTTATAAGCTGTGACAACGTCTTGTTTTTACACGCTTTAAGAAGAACTCCGTGGAATTTTCTGTCGTCCTCTGTCGAATAGATTCCTTGGCTTGCAGCGGCTTCCATGTTTGCCATGTGAACTTCCATCTCTTCGAGATGTTGTTGGGTTATGTTTTTGATGGCAAGGTTAAAAACATGTCTTTCTAGAAACAAACGAATTTCAAGAAGTTCGGCATAGTTGACTTTAATCAAGTTGATGTAAAGGGAATAGGACGACGAAGCGTTGGAAACAAACGCACCTTTCCCAACCTTAATCTCTATTATGCCTTGATTTTCAAGAATTCTCAAAGCTTCTCGAACCGAGTTTCTGCCCGTGTTAAACTGTGTTGCCAAAACCCGTTCGGAAGGAATTCTGTCCCCAGGGTTTATACTGTTGTTTTTAATGTAATTATAAATCGAGTCAGCGATTTTTAAATATATTAAATCTTTTTCAACCGGTTTAATGTTAAATTCATTCACCAAGTTAATTCGCCCTCCCCATCAATATGCGGTAAAACAACTATATAACTGCCATCTTTTCAAATGGCAGTTATATTATATAAATTCACCATGTGGCTTTGCCTCGGCGTCTTTAATACGTATTTTAATACATATGAACTGCTTTTTTCAAATTACATTAATTCTACTCTTTAACAGCCCCTGCTGTCAACCCTTCGACAACAAATCTTTGCATTAAAGCGAACATAATCGCGGTTGGCAAAAGTGCTAGAACACCACCCGCCATCAAAACGCCCCATTGAACGTTGTACTTACCTATCAAAGATTTAAGCCCAACAGGAATTGTCCACATGTCCGGGGTGCTGATGAAAATGGTTCCCGCAATCAGTTCGTTCCACGCTCCTATAAACGCAAACACGAATACCGCAACGATTCCGGGAAGCATTATCGGCAAGACTATCTTCCAAAGGCTTTGAAACTTTGTGCAACCGTCCACCTTTGCGGCTTCTTCCAACGTATATGGTATTCTTTCAAAGAAAGATCGCATCGTTATAACGCAAAACGGCAAGTTGGCGATGAGATAGAAAATAATTAGTCCAAGATGGGTGTTTATAAGCCCCACTTGCGCGAACATTATGTATAGAGGAATGATAACTAAAATTCCGGGGATCATCTGTGTTAACAGGAAAAAAATCAAAACCGATGTTTTTCCTTTGAATTTATATCGTGCCAACCCATAGCCGCCAAGTATCGAAAGAAACGTTACGCAAAGCGCACTTGAAACAGACACGATAACGCTGTTTTTAAGCAGTTCGTTGTAGTTGAACATTTCAAAAAGCGAGGCGTAGTTTTCAAACGTGAAAACTTTTGGGAAATATGTTATCTCGTGCGCATTTATAATTTCGGGGTTTGTTTTAAGCGACGTTATGACCATCCAATATATCGGAAGAACAACCATTAAAAGGAACACCGCAAGAATTATAAATCTTAACGTTCCAACTAGAATATTTTGTGTTTTTCTGTTCATTAGAAGTCACCAGCCTTGTTATAGTTTGTTATTTTAAGGAAGAACAGAGCATATAAAATCAGCGAAACCATCAAAATAACGCCAAGAGCAGAAGCCAAACCAAAGTCATAGCTTGAAAACGCTCTGGTGTACATGTATGACGGAAGTGTTTGCGAGCTACTTGCCGGACCTCCGTTTGTTATAACAACAATCAAATCGAACGAATTGAATATCCATATAGTTCTTAAAAGTAACGTCATTATTATTGTTGGTTTTATGTAGGGAAGCGTTATCGAAAAGAATTTTTTAATCGCTCCACAACCATCGATGTCGGCAGCTTCATAGATATCCGCCGGAATAGATTGAAGTGCCGCAAGATACATTATCGCAAAGAACGGAACACCCATCCAAATCATGGCGAGGATAACCACCAAAAGCGAAAGCCCCGGCGTTCCAAGCCACGCAATGTGTTTTTCGATAAGTCCTAGGTTAATCAATATGTCATTAACGACGCCATATTCACCGTTGAAAGACCAACGGAACATTATACCAATTACAAATGCGGAAAATGCCCACGGCAAAAACACGATCGATTGATATAAACCGCGTCCTCTAAACTTCTTTTTTAATGCAAGTGCTAACGTCATGCCAAATAAAAATTGGCACACAACCGATACAACAACATAAACGATAGAATTCCAAAACACCATTCCGATATCGGTTGTTGGGTCGGTGAAGAGTTTGATGAAGTTGTTGATACCGTTAAATTCAATATCATTCGGTGCTGTTAATTTATAATCTTGAAAAGCCATAATAAAGTTGTTTATAAGGGGATAGCCAAACATAAACAACAACAATAACACAGTCGGTAATAAAAATAAATACGGTTCAAAATTCGTCTTATTCTTGTTAAGTGTTTTTCTGTTTTTCATACTACACGAATTCCTTTTTTTGTTGAAGTCAATTTAAATACAGTGGACTGAAATATATTATAGTATTTGAGGAATAACCCACAAGAGTTATTCCTCAAATAGATCTATAAAAGGTGATTATGAGATAGCTTTAGGAGTTTCTACCATTGCGCCTTCGTTTTCGGCAAGGTATGCAATCATGCGAGCTTCAAGTTCGTTTGTGATGTTTGTAAGTGATGTTTCGGAATCTTGTTGACCAAGAAGATATTTTTGGACTTCTTCGTGCATCATGCCTTGGTGCATGTCTGTGTAATCAAACGGTCCGAACGATGTTGGAACAACAAGGTTGGGATTTTGAAGTTGTTTAACAAATGCGCTGTAAGGTCCGTCTTCACCGTATGTTGGGTCATCTGCAACGTCTTTTTTAACAGGGATAAGTCCGCTCATTTTGCAGTATTCGATGTTGATTTCGGGACGAGTTAAGAACTCGATTAGCTGCCATGCGGCATCTTTGTTTGTGCTTTGTTCCGAAATGCTGTACGAATATGGGCTGTTAACTGTGTTGTAGATTTTTCCGTCCGGGCTTGTCGGCATGGGCATAACTGTCCATTGTTCCGGTTGCATGTTTGCTTCGCATGTGGGGGCAACTTCCGAGTCGTTGATGAGCGTTGCTGTCAAACCGCCTGTGAAGTTGTCAACCATCTCGGTGAATCCCCAGTTAACTGAATCTTGGGGAGCGTGTCCGTCGAGATATAGGCCTGTCCATCTTTCAAAAGCTTCAAGAGCTTCGGGGCTGTCGATTAAAATGTTTCCTTCGTCGTCATACATTCTTCCGCCTGTGTAACCTTGAAGGTGAACCATGATAGGATCGAATGCGCCTCTAGCGCCCCTATATGATGTTCCGTAACGTCTTTGTTCTTCGTCTGTCATTGCTTCGACAAATTCAAAATATTCTTCATATGTCCAGCCTGCGTCGGGGTCTAGTTCATATCCTGCTTCTTTCGCCCAATCTTCACGAACAAAAACGCCTTTAACCATAACGCCGTCCGGAACTGTGTATGTTGCGCCATAGAGTTCTTGTTCCGATTTCCATATAACGTTTGTTATAAGATCGGTGAATTCGCTTCTTGAGTCGCCGATGTAATCATCAAGCGGCGCTACCCAACCGGCCGAGGTGAACTGTCCAAGCCAACCTGCCCAAACGTTCATAACATCGGGAAGTTGACCAGAAGCGCCGAGAACTGTTAGTCTGTTTGCTGCGTCGTCCCAAGGAACGCTTTCATACATAACTTCAATTCCGGTTTCGGCTTCAAAAGCTGCGAAGGTGGTTTCGAAATATTCTTGACGAGCGGGGCTTGGCGAAACATCTAAAAATCTAATCGGTTCCGCGGTTGCCGTTTCTTGTTCTCCCGAAGTTTCGGGTTCGGTTGTGGGAGCTCCGCAAGCTGTGAATAACGAAACTACCATTACCAGCACGAGTGTTAAACTAAGCAATTTCTTTTTCATGATTTTCCTCTTTCGTTTTTTTAAATTTTTGCAAATGCATTTTCTAAATCTTGTAAAAGGTTGTTTTCGCCCTCTAGTCCGCAATGAATTCGGATGAGCCCTCTGCTTTCCTTCAAGTTTAAGAACTCAAGTTCTTCATTGTCTGCGTTATATAAAGGACAAAGAGCGAGGCTTTCAAAGCCGCCCCATGAACATCCTTTTCCAAATAATTTCATGTTGTTGATAAGTTCAACAGCTTTTTCCGGTGCCGCATCGAGTTCGAAACTCATAAGCCCCGTGTGTCCCGACTGCTGATTTTTGATCAGCTCTGCTTGTGGGTGGGAGGCTAGACCGGTGTAGTTAACCTTTTTAACCTTTGAGTGGTTTTCAAGATAGGTTGCGACCGCCATTGCATTTTTGTAATGTTGTTCAACTCTGACACTTAACGTTCTAAGTCCCCTCATCGCAAGCCAACCTTCCATAGGGCCGATTATTCCGCCATACCACTCTCGTATTTGAGTTGCGATTTTTATCATAAGCTGTTCATCGTTTGAAACCAACGCCCCACCGATTATGTCGCTGTGGCCACCTATGTATTTAGACATCGTGTGCATAACTATATCAACACCAAGGTCGAGAGGGTTTTGGTACAACGGTGTACAGTATGTATTGTCTATGTACGTTTTAATGTTATGTTTTTTTGCAATTTTAACGATAGCCTTTATGTCGAATACTGTGAACACAAATGTTGCGGGACTTTCAAGTATTATAAGCGAAGTGTTTGGTTTTATCGCTTGCTCGACCTCCACAAGGTCAACACCTTCGACATATGTAACCGTTATGTTAAGGTTTGGAATGGCATAGTTGTTTAAAAACCGTTTAACAGGTTGATACACATCTCTTAAACATATGATGTGGTCACCGGCTTTGCAAACAGCCATTATCGCCGAAGTAGCCGCAGCCATTCCGGAAGAAAAGGCCAAAGCTTTTTTTCCGTTTTCAAGTTGTGCTAACTTGCTTTCCAAGATAGAAACGGTTGGGTTAGAACTTCTGCCATATACATATTCCCCTTGTCTTGTGGCATCGATGTTTGCATATTCCTCAAAAGTGTCATATACATGAAGCGATGTCAAGCAGACCGGTGGAACAACCGCATTATAGTATTTATACGGGTCTTCTGCTGAGTGGGTCAATTTGATTAGGTTGTTATCTTGTTCGTTTAACATTTTATACCCCTGTTTGTTATCTATATGCTTTAGATTGGTAGAATGGTAGAGTGGTTCGGTGGTATCACCACTCGATGTGTATAGTATATCAAAAATTTTTGCGTTGTCAAGTGTTAATGTTTAACTTGCACAATGAATTGTGAAAAATTTAATTAATTTGATTTTATGGCGATATGAACAAACAATAATTAAATGTTTTGTTTAAACTGTATTTGATTATGTTTAATGAGTTGTAGTTATTAATTTAAAACTGTACAAGATGTACATAGAAGGCTTTTCGTTTAATTTCACAGTTTCAAATTATGATATCGATTTTATTCTATATTTCAGAACTTTGCACTAATTAAGTGTTAAAAGTTTATTCAATTGTACATACAACGATTTGGTGAGATATAAAGATTTGAACTTAAAAACTGTATTTGTGCCATAAAAACAAAAAAAACCCCGGTAGGGGGTAATGCTGTCGACAGACGACTGCATTTTTTTTGTATATTCAAAGAAGATATTAAAATATCTAGTTCCTTGTTGTTTCTCGATAGATAATTTCTCCTTTTAAAGCTACCCTTGTTATATCTAACAGTGTCGACGGGTTGTGGATTTTTTTCATCAAAATTTCAACCGCATCTTGTGCCAAAGTTTTTGTTGGCTGGGCAATTGTGGTTAGTGTTGGGTGCAAAAAGCTTGAAAACTCGATGTTATCGAACGATATAACCTCGATTTGTTCGGGAATTTTAATTCCTTGCTGTGTCAAAGCCGACACCATCCCAATCGCAGGATAGTCAGCCACCGAAACAATGGCGGTTGGGCGAGGGTCGAGGGCAAGAAAATCTTTTGCTTTTTCAAATCCGCCGACCATGCTAAAGTCGGAAGGGATGATAAGTTCGCGGTCCTGTTTAATCCCATTATCTTTTAACGCATCAAGATATCCTTTAAGTCGCGGAACCGTTGCATAAACCGAAGAACTTATACAAGCTATTCTTTTATGGTTGCGTTTAATCAATAAAGTAGTCAAGTTATAAAAAGCTTCGTATCCATCGGTGTACACACATGAGATGTCACAGTTTTTTCCTGATTCGTCCATTAAAACTATAGGCACCTTTTTCGAAAGTTTTTCAAAAAATCCGCTGTCCTCGCTTCCGATGTTGTATGAAAACATGATGATTCCATCGATGTTGCGACGCACAAGGTCGGTTACGCTTTTTTTCTCGTTTTGTTGATCTCCTTTTGTGTAACATATGATCGAACGAAAACCATGTTCGGTTAATATATTATCAAGCTCGTTATACATCGTGGCGTAGAACACGTTGGCATAGTCGGGAATTATGATGCCAATTGTATATGTGGTTCCTTTTCGCATACTCTGTGCTAAGGGGTTTGGTTCGAAGCTCAACGTTTTCATCGCTTTTTCCACGCGAAGTTTGGTTTCGTCTTTAACGATACCTATGTCATTTATAACACGTGACACCGTTGATTTCGAAACTTTAGCAAGCTTTGCTACATCTGAAATTGTTGAAACATTTTTTTTCATAATTAATTATCTCCAAATCCGTTAATCAGTATACTATAATATTTGAGTTATTACAAGCTAACTTGATGTACAACAAAATCTATAGTTGTTTTGCCCAAAAAAATACAAAAAACATTAAACAAATCAACAAAGTTATGAAAATACCTTGACTATTACATGTTGTTTGAGTAAAATAAGCATAAAGTTTTTGAAATCGATTTCAATGTCTTGTGATTCGAAATTCAAAAACAACGATTATCATTTTTTATCATTAGATTTTTGAAACTACAGTTGGAATTTGATTTATTTTTATATCTTTTAAAAGAGGTTTCGACTAGACGGTTTCAAAAAATTTTAACGATTTATGAAATCGATTTCATAAAGGGAGAAAGTATATGGAGAGGTTTGCTTGGAAAGCAAAAATTTTGCCCGGAATGCTTGATGAATACATCAAACGCCACGACGAGATTTGGCCCGAGATGACGGAAGTTTTAAATAATGCAGGAATTCACAACTATACTATTTGGAACGTAAACGATGAATTGTTTGGATATTACGAATGTGAAAGCATCGAAAAAGCTTCTAAAATCCAAGCCGAAAGCGAAGTTGTCGATAGATGGAACGTCTATATGAAGGACGTCATGGAGATGGAGATTGACGAAAAAACAGGAACTGCGGTTCTGTTGAGACAGGTTTTCTATCATAAATAGATTTTTAAATTTAGGAATATTGGAGAAAAAATATAATGCAAGAAAAAACAATACTACAAGGTTTTGAATATGCAAAACAAGTTTATGCTCAAAAAGGTATCGATGTTGAAAGCGCTATCGAGCGTGCGGACAAGATAGCGGTTTCTATGCAGTGTTGGCAGGGCGACGATGTTTTAGGTTTCGACGGTGTCGGCGGTTTGACCGGAGGAATTTCCACAACGGGAAACTATCCCGGAAGAGCCAGAAATGCCGATGAACTTCGGGACGACATCAAAAAAGCAGTTTCGCTTATCCCCGGAAAAACAAAGCTTAATCTTCACGCAAGCTATGCCGAGAAAAACGGAAAAAGCGTAGACCGTGACCAGTATACAGTGGAACAGTTTGGCGGTTGGATTGATTTTGCAAAACAAAATAAACTAGCGCTTGATTTTAACCCAACATATTTTTCACATCCAATGATGGACGGAGATTTTTCGCTCTCCTCAACCGATGATAAAAAAAGAAACTTTTGGATAGAACACGGAAAACGTTGCCGCGAAATCGGCCTTGAATTTGCAAAACAAATCGGCGAACCTTGTGCTATAAACTTTTGGATGCCGGACGGTTTTAAAGACACCTGTGCAGATGCTGCTAGTTGGCGCAAAAGAATGATTAAGTCTCTTGATGAAATCTTTTCGGTTGATATCGACAAAAAACTCGTTCCGTGTGCTGTAGAATCCAAGTTGTTTGGAATTGGCGTTGAAAGTTATACAGTTGCGAGCCACGAATTTTCGCTTGGATATGCAATTTCACGAAACATCGGATATACTCTTGATTCGGGACATTTTCACCCAACCGAAACGATAAGCGGAAAGATAAGTTCCGTTTTACAGTTTGTCGATTATATTCTTCTACACGTTAGCCGTGGCGTTCGTTGGGATAGCGACCACGTGATTACATATGACAACGAACTTCAAAGCATTTTCGATGAAATAGTCGGACACGGATATAAATCAAAAACACATATTGGCCTCGACTATTTCGACGCTTCGATAAATCGAGTTGCCGCGTGGGCAATCGGAATGAGAAACGCAAGAAAAGCGGCGCTTAATGCAGAACTTTGTGATTTTGAATCGCTTAGAAAAGCCGAACTTGAAGGTGATTTCACCAAACGTTTGGCGTTGAACGAAGAAAGAAAAACAATGCCTTTTGGCGCAGTTTGGGATTATTATTGTTTGCAAAAAGACGTTAAGGTTAAAGACGGCTTTATTGAAAGCATCGACGACTATTTCAAAAACGTTCAATCAAAGAGAGGATAGGTTTGATGTCTGAATATATACTGGAGCTTTCCGGAATATCAAAATCGTTTCCTGGTGTTAAAGCTTTAAATGAAGTTAAATTTAATTTAAAGCCCGGCGAAATCCACGCATTAATGGGAGAAAACGGTTCGGGGAAATCGACATTCATAAAGGTTATAACCGGTGTTCATCTTGCCGATTGCGGAGAGATGAAGTTGGACGGAAAAAAGGTTAAAATAGCAAATCCGAAAGAAGCAGCTTCGCAAGGCATTGCGGCTATATATCAACACGTGACGAGTTTTCCACATCTTTCGGTTGCCGAAAACATCTTTATGGGTCACGAAAAGATTAAAAACGGCATAATCCAATGGAAACAGATGAACGCCCAAGCTACAGAGCTTTTGGACAATTTAAACGCAGAGTTTAAAGCAACCGATATAATGGGAAGCTTAAGCGTTGCACAACAACAGATGGTCGAGATTGCGAAAGCTCTTTCGATGAACGCGCGAATAATTATAATGGACGAGCCGACGGCAGCACTTACAAAGAACGAATCGGAAGAACTTTATAGAATTTCAGAAAAACTTCGTGACGACGGAAAATCGATTATATTTATTTCGCATAGACTGGAAGATATCTATCGTTTAGCATCACGTGTGACAATTTTTAGAGACTCCAACTATATCGGGTGTTATGACATCGACAACATCACCCCTGAAGAGATGATTAAACACATGGTTGGTCGCGAGATTAAGGAGTTGTTCCCGAAACCGGAAGTCGAGATTGGCGGCGAAGTTTTAAGGGTTGAGGATCTTTCGAGGGTAGGTTTTTTCAAAAATGTTAATTTCAATGTTAAAGCCGGAGAGATTGTCGGAATAACGGGGCTTGTCGGAGCCGGAAGAACCGAAGTTATGCAGACTATCTTTGGGGTTGAAAAATTAAGTTCCGGAAAGATACATTTTAACGGAAAAGAGATAACGATAAAAAGTCCCGGTGAAGCAATTAAAAACGGAATCGGTCTATTGCCGGAAGACAGGCAACTTCAAGGTTTGATTTTGGATTGGGGTATTGGAAGAAACATATCGTTGCCCGAGATTAAAAGATATGTCAAAAAACTTTTTGTTGACATTAAAGACGAACTCGAACAAACAAAAGAACTAGCGCAAGATGTAGACGTTAAAGCGGTTACTATCTTTGATAAAGCAAGTTCGCTTTCGGGCGGAAACCAACAAAAGGTTGTCGTTGCAAAAGCGCTGAACACTGATTTGAAAGTCCTTATAATGGACGAGCCGACCAAAGGTGTCGACGTTGGGGCGAAAGCTTCTATTTATAAGATAATGGGCGACCTTGCGAAACAAGGACTTGCGATAATCATGGTTAGTTCCGAAATGCCCGAGATACTCGGAATGTGTGACAGAATCTTTGTAATGTGCGAAGGACGCGTCACGGGGGAACTTTCAAGGGAACAAGCCGACCAAGAAAAAATTCTTGAACTTGCGATGAAACGACATAAATCCAAAAAAACAATTAAGCAATAGAATAAAGAGGATGTATTATGCAAAAAACAGGGTTTAATACCTTTTTGAAAAAGCTTTCAAGTTCAAGAGAGCTAAGCCTTCTCTTGGTTTTGATCTTGCTTTGCGTTTTTATTCAGATGAGAAACGCAGACTTTTTAACCGCTAAAACTATCGGCGATATGTTTAAAAACTATTCCACAACGATTACGCTTTCGCTTGGCATGATGAGCGTTTTGCTCATAGGCGGAATCGACATCTCGGTTTCAGCAACGCTTGCGTTTTCCGGAATGTGTGCCTCGCTTATGATGCGAGACGGTGTTTATTCTTCAACGCTTGTAATGTTCCTCGTAAGCATTGCAATAGGAACGGTTTGCGGAATGCTTGTCGGTCTTGTTATATCGAAAGGCAAAGTTATCCCGATTATAGCAACGCTTGGGTTCACAAACATATTCAGAGGCGCCACATACATAGTTTCCGAAAGCCGTTGGGTTTCGGCGTATGAATTCCAGTCTTCATTTAAAGATTTTGCACAAACCGAAACACTAACGTTTGGATTAATGAACAACCTTGTGTTTATAGCGTTGGTTTGCTACATAGTTTTGTTTTTCGTGATGAAATGGACAAGGTTTGGAAGAACTATATATGCTATCGGTTCAAATCCCGAAGCCGCCGTTGTAAGCGGTATCAAAATTGACAACATTAAGTTTGTGGTCTATGCAATGGCGGGCGCGTTTTCCGGGCTTGTTGGCGCGATGTACACCTCGCTTTATGCCTCGGCTCAAAGCGACATGGGCATGGGAATGGAGATGGACGCAATAGCCGCCTGTGTATTGGGTGGGGTTAGCCTTTCGGGTGGTCAAGGCGGCGTTGTTGGGGTTTTCCTAGGTTCGGTAACGATGGCTGTTATAAGCAAGGCTTTGCCACTTATCGGGATTTCACAGTTTTGGCAAACGGCAATTAAAGGCGCAATTATACTAATTGCCATAGTAGTCAACGTATTGGCTCAACGAGCTATCGATAAAAACAACCTGAAAGGAAGAGAAATTTAATGGAAAATCAGGTTAAAAGAAAGATTATTGCAACAAAAGAAAAAACCCTTGCATCGACATTCCTGCGTTGGGAGTTCTTGCTTATTCTGTTGTTTTTGGGTGTCAACATAATGAACGCTTCGATTTCAAGCAACTATCTTGACGCAAACAATCTGTTCACGGCAATCAATACGTTTTTGGCAAGAGGATTCATAGCGTTCCCAATGGCGTATATATTGGTGCTTGGAGACATCGACCTTTCGGTTGGTTCAACCGTTGCTCTTTCCGCAACAGTTCTTGCAGTATCCTACAACGCCGGAGTTCCAATGGCGTTTGCAATACTTTTGGCGATAGCTTGTGGGACCGTTTGCGGATTTATAAACGGATTTATCTTAACAAGATTTACCGAGCTTGCCCCAATGATAGTAACGCTTGGGACGATGACGTTATACCGTGGAATATGCGAGATGATACTCGGAAGCGAAAGTTCCGGCAACCTCCACGATGTTGAGTGGTTCCCCAACCTTTACTATGCAAAACTTGGAGTTGTGCCGTATTCGTTTATCGTGTTTTGTTTGGTAGCGGCAGTTTTTGGAATTGTTCTTCACAAAACGGCGTTCGGAAGGCAACTTTATGCTATCGGCGCAAACAAAACCGCCGCAAAATATGCCGGCGTACCTGTTCAAAAAAATCGTTTAATAGCGTTCACCCTTGTCGGATTAACGTGTGGTCTATCCGCAGTTCTCTATTCTTCGTGGCTTGGAACGGTTCGTTCCGACATAGCAACGGGATATGAACTTGAGGCGATCTCGATGGTAGTTCTCGGAGGCATCTCGACGGTTGGCGGCAAAGGAAACTTCCCCGGAACCGTTATAGCGATATTCACTGTTGGGCTCCTTAAATATGGACTTGGTTTAATTAACGTCAACTCGCAAACTATCTTGATGATAATCGGTGCAATTCTAATCATCGTTGTCATGATACCAAACCTTAAACTTAAAGATGCATACTTTGGCATTAAAGACAAGCTTAAATCAAAGTTAAAAAACACAAATTAATGATGACCACATGCAAAATGTGTTCACATAAAAAACAAAAGAAAAGGAAAAAAATGATTATGAAAAAACTATTAGCATTAGTTCTCGCGTTGATGTTGGTGTTCTCGTTTGTTGCATGTGCAACAGAAGAGGCGCCCGCACCGACACCCGAAGGCGAAACAACAGCTCCCGAAGTTGAAGCAGGCGGAACGTATGCCATTATAACAAAATCGGCAGGCAACCCGTTTAATGAACGTACAGCATCGGGCTTTGAAGAAGTAATCTCTGATGCCGGCGCAGAACCAATCATCAAACATCCAGCAGAAATTACAGCGGAAGCTCAAATTACTCTTATCAATGAGCTCGTTGCACAACAAGTTGACGGAATTGCTATTGCGGCAAACGACTTTGATGCTCTCGAAACAGCAGCAAAAGCCGCTATGGACGCAGGTATCAACGTTATTTCACTAGATTCTTCTGTCAATCCGGCAAGCCGTTTGACCCACATAAACCAAGCGGGTATTGTTGAAGTTGCACAAGCGCTTGTTGACGGCGTTGAAGATCTTACAGGCGGAGAAGGCGATTGGGCTATCCTTTCGGCTACCTCGACAGCTACAAATCAAAATGCTTGGATTGAAGCTATGCAAGAAATTATGACAGATGATCAATATGCAAACTTAAACCTTGTTGAAGTTGCATATGGTGACGACGAATATCAAAAATCTGTCGACCAAACTTTGGCTTTGATAAGCAACTATCCTGACCTTAAAGTTATCTGTGCTCCGACAACTGTTGGTATCGCGGCGGCTTCTAAAGTTGTAAGCGACGAAGGCCTTGAAGGTCAAGTTATCGTAACCGGTCTTGGTCTTCCTTCCGAAATGGCAGAATTCATGACAGGCGAAAACCCCGCTTGCCCGTACATGTTCCTTTGGAATCCTATCGATTTAGGTCGTCTTGCAGGTTATGCTTTGCTTGAAATGACTAATGGAAGCCTTACAGGTGAAGTTGGACAAACCTTTACAGCAGCTAATGGAACTTCATACGAAGTTGTCGCAGCTGCCGACGGCGGAACAGAAATCATATTAGGCGCTCCATTTGAATTTAACGGCGAAAACATCGAAGAATGGAAAACAGTCTATTAATAGTTAATTAAAGCAAATTAAGCAAAGGGGGTCGGGCTTTGTGCCTCGACCCCTGTTTTAATAAAAAAGGAAATGAAATTATGTTTAAAGATTTTTCCATGATGTCAAAACAGGTTGGAAGCCGAGTCGATTACACACAAGGCGGCGGCGGAAACACTTCGGTCAAATATGGCGACGGGCTTATGGCTATTAAAGCTTCGGGTTTCCGTTTAACCGACGTAACGGAGGACAGCGGGTTTGCCGTTGTTAAAGTGGATACGCTTGAAGACGTGACCGAAGCCGAGGGGTTTAAACCTCTTCGTCCTTCGGTTGAAGCAAACTTCCACGCGCTTTTAAAAAAATATGTTATACACACCCATCCGGTTTATGTTAACCTTGCGCTTTGCTCCGAACAAGGACAAGCGGCAATTGAACAGGTTATGAGCGATTATAAATATATAACCGTTCCATACATCAACCCGGGACAGGAACTTGCGGAATACATAAAATCTAAACTGTTCGACGGAGTCGAAGCTGTGCTTCTTGAAAACCACGGGTTTGTTGTAACCGCCGACACAGCGGAACAAGCGCTTAAGTTGCACACCGAAATAAACGAAAAGTTCGCAAAATACTACGGTGTTTCGGAAAGCGATTTTGGCAGCTATTATGAAAACGTTGTAAAGCCGTTATATCCCGACCAACAGGTATACCTAACGCTTACCGATGCGCAAACCGAGATCTTTGCGGCTGTGTCGTTTATACACACGACGCTCAAGATAAACAACCAAACACCAAGGTCGATGGATAGTTCGGCACAAGATTTCATAGCAAATTGGGAAAGCGAAGCTTATAGACAATCGATCTTGAAATAACCTAATGTTTTGTTAGTAAGCAAATAGCAAACACAGTTAATAAAACCGATAGTGGGTGGAGCTACATTATAATTATGATGTAGCTCCACCCACTATATTTTTTTTGTTTTTTTGTATTACTTAACAAATTAATATAAAACTAACAAAAAGAGTATTGACTATTGTTCTATAACAATATACTATATAGTTATAGAACAATTTAAATTTTAAATGGAGGATTCTATGAGCAAAAAGAAATTGGTTATTGGAGTAATCGGTGCCGATGTTCACGCTGTCGGAAACAAAATCCTAGACGCTGTTTTTACGCAGGAAGGATTCGAGGTTATAAACCTTGGGGTTATGGTTTCGCAACAGGAATTTATCGAAGCCGCAATCGAAACGGCGGCAGATGCAATTGTTGTTTCTTCTCTTTACGGACATGGCGAATTAGATTGTCGTGGGCTTCGTGGAAAATGTGAAGAAATGGGCCTTTCGGGAATCTTGCTTTACGTTGGCGGAAACATTGTGGTTGGAAAACAACCGTTTGAAGAGGTTGAAAAACGTTTTCTTGCAATGGGGTTTGACAGGGCGTTTCCCCCCGGAACCGATCCCGAAATAACGGTAGATTTTTTGAGAAAAGACCTCGGCGTTAATTAGGAATTAGGAATTAGGAATGATTGTGCGCCACTTTGTGGCGAAATATTTTGATTTTGTCATTGGTTTTTGGCTTTGTAGTACTTTGTAAAATTAATAATAGTCGTTTTATTAAGAAAGGTGTGTGTATGAAAAAGAAGCATAAATTGTTGCTAATTATTTTGATAGCCTTTTTCGCTTTTATTTGGTATGTTTTCGATGTACATCTTATTATTGGACAAACGATTAAACGTCCGGGGGATTCTTTAATATGGAATGGTGTTCGTTATGAAAGCACTGTTGCGGGCGGATATACAGAAGGAGAACCTATTGCAAAAACATTTAAAGCCGATGAGGTAAAAGAAGTTGAACAAGACAAAACGCATACATTTGTTGTCTATAGGAGTTTTTTAGACCAAACGTTGTTTGTAAGAGAAGACTATAACATCCCTACTTTTGGCAAAATAACAACAGCAAGTTGGAACAACGAGCTAATTGAGGACGAGAGATTTTTTAATACGATATCTATTATTATGGAGCAAGCTACAACAGATTTTGAATATGAAACTGATGATATCGGTGAGTATGAAAAAGACGGTTCGCAGATGCGTAGACTTTATGTTGGGTATGAGGATTGTCCTCTTGCAACAGAGTTTGTTGGATATATGGGCACAGTTGACGGAAAATGGTATATCACCACAGAGATAGACTATTCTTATAATGAGCCAGGTACTGTTTGGTGTTATACTATACCGGAGCAATTCATTCCTGTGATTGAGGGGTTCTACAGATAGCCTCATAAATTACGAATTACGCATTACGAATTACGAATTAATTTGTGGGGGGGTTGTTTTTGGGAAACATTCTTCTAATAGATTTCGGAAGTACATACACAAAGGTTACGGTGGTTGACGAGTATAAAGAGCAAATTGTCGGAACCGAGCAAAGCTTCACAACCGTTTCAACCGATGTTGGCGAAGGCCTTGAAAATGCGCTTTCAAAGCTAAAAGCCAAGATAGGGGAGATGTCGTTTGATAAAACGTTTGCTTGTTCTTCTGCTGCCGGTGGGCTTCGCATGATGGCATCGGGACTTGTTCCGGAACTCACGGCGAAAGCCGCAAAAATGGCAAGCCTCGGCGCCGGGGCAAAGCTTGTTAAAATTTTTTCGTACAAGCTGACAAATCAGGATGTCGAGGAAATCGACAAAAATCCTCCCGAAATTTTTCTTTTAGTCGGAGGAACGGACGGAGGAAACACCGATTGTATTGTACACAATGCAACGATGATTAAAACCTGTAAAAAGGATTTTCCGATCTTGATTTCGGGAAATCGAAACGCTTCAACAAGTTGTGGAGAACTTTTAGAGAATAAAGAAACATATATCTGTGAAAACGTTATGCCGAAAATCGACGAGATAAACATCGTTCCGACGCAAGAGAAAATTCGAGAGATTTTTTTAAAACGTATCGTTCACGCCAAAGGTTTAACTAAAACCGAATCACTTTTGTCCGAAATCGTAATGCCAACCCCTGTGGCGGTAATGAACGCAATCAAACTGCTTGGAACGGGGATTGAAGGCGAAAAAGATTACAAAGGTGTCGGCGAACTATTGGCAATTGATGTTGGAGGAGCGACCACCGATGTATATTCCGTTGGGTATGGAACGCCAAAATCCGCAAACGTTATGTACAAAGGGCTTCCGGAACCTTTTATAAAGCGCACCGTTGAAGGTGACCTTGGTATGAGATACAGCGCAGTGGGGGTTGCCGAAGCGGTTGGTAAGGAATGGCTTTGTAAAGTAGGTGAACTAGAGCAGGAGCAACTTGACGAGATGTTAACTTCACTTGTCGGAAACGAAGGGTTTCTTCCGATGGACGAGAATTTTCAAAAACTCGATTTTGCGCTTTGTTGCGGGGCTATACATATTGGAGTTATGCGACATGTCGGAACGCTTGAAACGGTGTACACGTCGTCCGGAATGGCGTTTGTACAAGAGGGTAAAGACCTAAGCGACGTTGAAAATGTCATATTTACAGGCGGAGCATTAATCCACGGGAAACATCAACAAAAGATGGTTGAGTTTACGGCGGCATCTGTCGAGACAAAGGAAAATCAAAATCCGTTTGTTCCAAAACCCCTTAAACCAACCAACCCAAAAGCTATAATAGACAAAAAATATATACTTGCAAGCATGGGTTTGCTTTCGGGATACAACCCAAAACTTGCACTATCATTAATCAAAAAGGAGTTGTTTTAAACAATGGAACTTAAAAACAAAATCTGGTCGAGAGATAAATTTGAATCGGTTAGAAAAGAAATATTAGATCATTGGCCCACAGGAAAAGATGTTGATATCGAGGAAGCTTTTAAATATCATAAATCTATGCCGGACAGCAAAATTTTTTCAAAGAAGTTAGTTGATGCAAAACAAAAAGGTACGACGCTTGTTCAACCAAGGGCGGGGGTTGCGCTTATAGATAAACATATTGAACTTCTCACACACCTACAAAACCAAGGCGAAGCGGATCTTTTGCCGACAACGGTTGACAGCTATACTCGTCTTAACCGATATGACGACGCGCAAAAAGGAATCGTTGAATCGATCAAAAATAACAAATCGATGTTGAACGGCTTTCCGGCGGTTAACCATGGCGTTTCGGGTTGTAGAGAGATAATCGATTCTATCGATACCCCTGTTCAAGTTAGACACGGAACCCCCGATGCACGGCTTTTAACCGAGATAACATATGCAGGAGGTTTCACAAGTTATGAGGGCGGCGGAATTTCATATAACATTCCGTACGCAAAAAACGTGACACTTGAACAAACGATACTCGACTGGCAATATGTCGACCGCTTGACCGGTATATATGAGGAAGCGGGAATTTCGATAAACCGCGAACCGTTCGGACCGCTCACAGGAACGCTTGTGCCCCCCTGTATCTCACATTCGGTCGCTATTTTAGAATCGTTGTTGGCAGCGGAACAGGGCGTTAAAAACATAACGGTAGGATATGGACAATGTGGAAATTTGGTTCAAGACGTCGCGGCTATATCGGTGCTCGAAACCCTTACAAACGAATATCTTAAAAAACACGGATATGAAGATGTTATTGTTACAACGGTTCTCCACCAATGGATGGGAAGTTTTCCACAAGACGAAGCCAAAGCGTTTAGCGTTATTTCGTGGGGAAGCGCGGTGGCGGCGCTTTCAAAAGTCACAAAAGTAATCGTCAAAACGCCACACGAAGCCATGGGAATTCCGACAATGGAAGCAAACGCACAAGGATTAAGGTGCACAAAACAGATGCTTTCGATGCTTAAAGACCAAGTTCTTAACAACTCGGAACTTGATATAGAAAAACAAACGATAGCCGCCGAAACACGCTGTATAGTAGACCGTTGTTTGGAACTTGGCGAAGGGGATGTTGCGGTTGGAACGGTGCTTGCTTTCCAAACCGGCGCAATTGACATTCCGTTTGCGCCAAGCAAACACACGGCAGGAAAGATTCTCCCCGCCCGTGATAACGATGGCGCGATAAGAATTTTAAACCCGGGAAATGTTCATCTTTCAAAAGAACTTTTAGACTTTAATAAAAGCAAGATCGAAACTCGCGCGAAATTTGAAAAACGCGAAGCGACGTTCCAGATGGTTATCGATGATGTATATGCAATAAGCAAGGGTAGCCTTGTTGGAAGACCAAGAAAAGTTTAACGAAAGGTTTTAAACCAAATGAAGATTATAGATGTTGTTTGTTCCCCCGGAAGAACAGGGTTCTTTTTCGATGATCAACGCGCAATAAAAGCCGGCGCTCGTGCTAACGGCTCGGCATACGAGGGCGAGCCTAAAACAGAGGGGTTCACCGCGATTAGACAAGCGGGCGAATCTATTTCGGTTATGATTATTTTAGAGGACGGTCAGATTGCGTTTGGCGACTGTTGCGCCGTTCAATATAGCGGAGCGGGTGGGCGCGATCCATTGTTTTTGGCAAAGGATTTTATTCCAATAATTGAAACCGTTGTTAAACCAAAACTTGTTGGAAAACAAGCGGATAGTTTTAAACAACTTTCAGAACTTGTCGAAAGCCTAACTATCGACGGCAAACGTCTTCACACTGCGATAAGATACGGCGTTTCGCAAAGTATATTGGACGCTGTTGCAAAAGCAAGCGGCCGAATTATGAGCCAAGTTATTGCAGACGAGTATGGTTGCGAAATTTCAAAAAAACCGATACCGATATTTACACAATCGGGCGACAGCCGATATGACAACTCGGACAAGATGATTATTAAATGCGCGGAAGTTTTGCCACATGCGCTTATAAACAACGTTAAAACAAAACTAGGCGAAAACGGCGAACTTTTAGAACAGTATGTTAAATGGCTGCGCGACCGAATCATAGAACTTCGTACCGATGAACAGTATAATCCGGTGCTTCACATAGATGTATACGGAACGATAGGTCAGATTTTTGGAAACGAAAACTATGAGAAAATGGCGGAATACATCAAAAATCTAAGCGAGATTGCGGCGCCGTTTAAACTTAGAATCGAAGGACCAATGGACGTTGAGGACCGCGAAAAACAGATGTTAGCTCTTAAAGCTATAACCGAAATTATCGATAAACAGGGCATAAACGCCGAGATAGTTGCGGACGAATGGTGCAACACGCTTGAAGATATCAAATATTTTGCCGACAACAAAGCCGGACACATGGTTCAGATTAAAACGCCTGACCTTGGCGGAATAAGCAACACGGTTGAAGCCGTTTTATACTGTAAACAAAAAGGCATTGGCGCATATCAAGGCGGAACGTGCAACGAGACCGATCGTTCGGCTCAAGTTTGTGTTGCGCTCGCAATGGCAACACAGCCCGACCAAATCTTAGCGAAACCCGGAATGGGCGTGGACGAGGGATATATGATTGTGTACAACGAGATGCAAAGAATAATCGCGCTTAACAACGCTCTGAACTCGAAAGGATAGGTTATTTCATTATGAAAAAAGAATACAAGATACTTTCAACCACCGCTATCTTGGGATATGGATTTCCGCTTTCTTCCTTTGAAGAGGGGATGAAACGAAACCCCGATTTAATCGCCGTTGACGCCGGTTCAACCGACCCAGGACCTTATTACCTAGGTTCCGGAATATCGTTTACCGACCGTGGCGCGGTTAAACGTGACCTTGAAATAATGCTTGAAGCAGGTATAAAAAACAAAATTCCTGTCGTTGTTGGGTCGTGTGGCGGAAGCGGAGCAAAGCCACATCTTGATTGGTGTCGCGACATTGTTCTCGAGATTGCAAACGAAAGATCGCTTAACTTTAAACTTGCGCTTATATATTCCGATTTCACTAAACCACAGATATTAAAAGCGCTTGACGATGGAAAAATTTCAGAACTTGACCACGTCCAACCGCTTACAAAACAAGACGTTGAACAAACTACACATATCGTCGGCCAGATGGGTATTGAGCCGTTTATTCAAGCGTTGGAACAGGGCGCCGATGTCGTGCTTGCCGGACGTGCATATGATCCGGCAGTTTTCGCCGCTCCGGCTATCGCAAAGGGATATCCGAAAGGGCTTGCTATCCACCTTGGAAAGATTTTGGAATGCGCTTCTATCTGTTGCAACCCCGGAAGCGGGTCGGATTGTATGTTCGGATATCTCGGCGAAGATTATTTCAAACTTGAACCGCTTAACCCGATAAGAAAATGCACAACAACTTCGGTTGCGGCACACACACTTTATGAAAAAACTAACCCATACATCCTGCCGGGTCCCGGCGGACATCTTGATCTTACGAAATGTGAATTTATCCAAGACACCGACAACACGGTTATCGTCAAGGGAAGCCGTTTTGTTGAAAGCGAAAAAAACACCGTTAAACTTGAGGGCGCAAAATGTGTTGGATACAGAACCGTTTCGATTGCCGGAACTCGTGACCCTATAATGATAAAAGGGATAGATGATATTACAGTTGCGGTGAAAGAAAGAGTAGCCGACAACTTCAAAGCCCAAAATCTTGAATACTATCTTAATTTTACTATTTACGGAAAAAACGGCGTAATGGCCGAACTTGAACCAAATCCGACCACCGAACACAGCAAAGAGCTTGGAATTATAATCGAAGCGGTTGCAAACACACAGGAAAACGCAGACACTATCTGTGCTTTTGCCAGATCAACGATGCTCCATTATGGATATGAGGGAAGAAAAGCAACTGCCGGAAACCTAGCCTTTCCTTATTCGCCAAGCGATTTCCACGCAGGAGAAGTCTATAATTTTAGTATCTATCATCTAATTGAGATTTCACAAGATGAAACGCTTTTTCCGATAGAGACAGTTGGGGTTAATTAGGAATGAGGAATGAGGAATGAGGAATGTCGGTGCGGCTTACGCCGCGATTTGATTAGTTAATAGTTAATAGTTAATAGTGTCGGTGCGCCACTTCGTGGCGGTATTTGAATGAGATTTTCGGTTTTTGACTTTTCTATAAAACGGTGGTCGTCCGCCTTCGTCACCCGAACCAAACCCCAAATGGTGCTCGTCGCTCCGCATTTGCCGTCACGAAACAAACCCCAAATGGTGCACGTAGTACTTTGTGTCAATCAAAACTTTACAAGTACCCTCTCAGTCACTTCGTGCAGTCTCTCCAATTTGAAAACCTTTGGTTTTCAATATAGGGAGAGCCATTCCCTCGGCTCTCCCTTTGGGAGAGCTGTCAATCTCGGATTGACTGAGAGGGCAAATGAAAAACTATTCATGTAAACTTTTGGATGACACAAGATAGTAGGGAGCGACGCCCTCGTCGCTCCGCATTTGCCGCTGCAAACCAAACCTCAATTGGTGGTCGTACGGGCAAATACCTTATCCGCCCATCAATTCTTATCCCATTCACACAGAAAAAATGAGAGGTTATTATGAACTTAATATCATTTAAATTTAATTCACATAGTAAATTCAAAGGGATAATAATTCAATTTTCTTTTCTTTACGTCATAAATTTACTCTATAATGTTTTTATGTATTATTGGTCAAATAAAAATGAAAATAACACTGCAATGATGTCTATGTTTCCTTGGGTCGGCATTGTGTTTGTTATAGTAGCTCTTGTTTTGTATCAAAAATTCTTAAAGAATGTTGACCTTAAATACTATTTCCAATCGTACGTTTTTTTAACAATTGTTTATTATGGCATTTTTAGACTATTGGTTATGGCAGTAAATATGATGTTTTTTCCTGATGTACACTTTTGGGGTGAGGGAAAAGGAAGTGTCGTTGGCACTTTGGTTGATATCTTTGATGTTATCAGCTTCATTTTTATTATCTACTCAGCTTTTTACCTTTTGGCCTTGTGGGTGAAAAGTATCAAATATTTCAGAAAACAACCTTAATATAGCGAAGTTTGTAGGGCAAGGGCTCTGCTCTTGCCGTGTCACATGTTTTGATTTCGCTAAATCAGATAACCGTAGGGGAGGATATATTTATCTCGTTCTTAAGTCAGTTGCGCATTGTTTGTGCGAAGACATAGCTATTTTAAATCAAAGAAAGGAAATCCCAAGAATGACAAAACTAACCGATGTTACAACGATCATAAGAAGCAAAAACGCAGGACCTTTTGAACTTACATTTGATATTATGTTTAAAGAAAAAAGTGTGTTTGATATGTTTTGCGAAAAAAAGATAATTAATGAACAACTTATCTGCAAACTTTATAAAATAACCCCCGACAAGATTATAAGCATAGTCGAGTTCACCCCGGCAAGCGCAATAAAAGTCACAATAAAACGCCCGATATCTTCCGGAGACCTTGGCGAAACCGATGTATATGGAGCACAACAACACGCGCCTCTTTTGGGGATTGAGTTTTAATTAACAAAGAAAGGAGTCGACATAATGCAACAAGTGCTTGGTGTTCGCCAAAACCATCTTTTCAGCGTATACTTTGCGCCTAGGGGAAGCATCAGGATGTATGAACTCGGAAACCAAATCGCCCAACAATACCTCACCCCGACAGACCGTTTAATTGGGTTGATAGGGGAGGCGGGTTCAGGAAAAAGCATGTTTATCAAAGGCATGTTTCCGGGTCTTGAACTAACAAACGACGACGACGGTTTAAACGTTAGGCCTCTTCCGATTATGGATATCGAAGAGGGTGGTTTTTTTAAACCGCATACCTATCATCTCGATATAAGATTTGAGACAGGTTTCCACCAACTGTATGAACTTGCGGACGCGATAAACAACGCGATAGCTGCGGGACGACGTGTCGTTGTTGAGCATTTCGAGCTTATCTATCCAATACTAAAACGCAACGCCAACCTTTTGATTGGGGTTGGTGCCGAAATAATTGTCACACGGCCGACTATTTTTGGACCTGAACCCCAACCGATTGCGGATAGGGTTCACTCTTCAGTCGTCTACCGAAAGATGGCACATTCCGCCGAAGATTTGCTTGAAATTTTAATCCCTAACGAAACGTTTACAACTTTTTCGCATGGAGATGTACGACATGGTTTTATAATTTCGTTCCCCGAAAAACCGGACTTTAATATAAAAGAAATGGAACAAAAGGTGCTTGACTATATAGCTAAAGATATCTCGATACAATATATCGATGAGAGACATATTAAAATCGGCGATATTGTCCACCCGTGTACAGGCCCTCGAACCCACGTAAGTTCAACAGGGCAAATAGAGCAGTTTCGACTGCTCGACGAATTTTTCTTCGACCCAAACACAAACCACCATATTTTAGTTGGTCTTGTCGGCGAGGAGATTAACCGCAAAGAGGGGTATGACATAAACAAGGTTTTGTTGTAGAAATGTACTTTTGTAAAAATGTTAATATGCGTTGCTTGTGGCAACGGATTGTTTTGCATACAATATTGCTAACGTCACAAAACACAAAACAGGAGGTTATCAATTATGTTAAACAAAAATCTAAAAACAATTAGACAGTCAAAAGGGCTTTCACAACAAGAGTTTGCTATTAAACTAAACGTGGTTCGGCAAACAATATCAAAATGGGAACAAGGTTTGTCTGTACCCGATGTCGATATGTTGATTTCGATATCAAAGGAACTTGAAACGCCGGTAAGCGTTTTGCTAGGAGAGACTATCGCCCAACCCAAAGCTGAGGGTTTAAAAGCAATTTCAGAAAAACTAGAGATTATTAACCTACAGTTGGCGCAAAGAAATACCACAAGACGAAAAATATTTCATATGTTGTTTATATTACTATGTATAGGAATAATAGCGACCTTTGCGGCAATTGCTAGCTATGGAAGCCCATACCTTAATTGGGACTATAGCGACCCCGAAACAGCCGTTGTCGGAGTAGCTATCCACGCCTTTGAATGGATATTTGTTAGGATTGCGCCGATTATTTTTATCGGGTCGATAGTTGGTTTAATATTGACACGCAAGAAAAACTGAGAATTGTCGTTCTTTTTTTATAACACATAATCGAAAAACACTATCTTCAAAAAAGATAGTGTTTTTTGTAAAAAAAATTTTAAATTTTGGTGAACTATGTTATAATATAGTATATGCAAATACAAATGCATATGCATTTGTATTTGTACATGAAGGAGCGCGTTTTATGGAAACTTACAACTATTTTTCAATAACTTTTGCACCTTGTATAGGGGTTATCTTTCTGCTTATATTCTTATATAATAACTCGATTCTAAGCAAAAAAATTAAAGGAGCATTCTATGCCTTGATTTTTTTGGAACTGTCACAGATTATATTTTATAGTTTAGAGTTATGGACATCGACGTTTTCCGAACCGGTTATGGCGCGAACGTTGTTGTCGGCTCTTGGTTATTCAATTAGGATTATAATTGCTTACATAATTTTGCGACTAAGTATACGTAACTTAAAAAATAAAAAAATTCTAAGGTTGATTTCGGTTCCGGTTTATATTAATCTTGTGGCTTCTTTTTCAGCGTTTTTTTCAGATATAGTTTTTTCATATACAATCACAAACGAATTTGTTCGAGGGCCTTTAGGTTATATTCCTCATGTTATATCGATATTATATCTATCGGCTATCTTGATAACAGTAATCACGGAGTTTCATACAAGGTCAAAACTGGAAACTATAATTGTTTTCTCGGTGGTGGCTTTGATTGCTTTTAGCATTGTGACAGAGGCGATGTTTAATATTCGAGATATAAGTCAAATTTGTACAGTTCTTAGCATTATATTTTATTATATGTTTTTCCAATCCCAGACATATGTTGATATAATGCATGAGGAAAACAAGATAAAGGAAGCGTTGACCCAAAAAGCCTCGACAGATGGGTTAACCGGAATTTTAAACAAGACTGCATTTGAAGATGCCGTGACAAAGTTTTTGGCTCAAAACAACAGTCAAGCTATAAGTTTAATAGTTGTAGATCTCGATTACTTAAAGAAAATCAACGACACGCTTGGACATCTGGTCGGAGACCAAGCAATTATAGACACAGCAAATAAATTACAAGATATTTTTAGAAAAGAAGATATAATCGGTCGCTTTGGCGGAGATGAGTTTTTAGTTTTTTTAAAAAACATACCAAAAGAAGTTTTGCACCTGCGTTTGGAGGAAATTCTGCTTTCTGTTAAAATCAAGTATTTTAATCAAAAGGATCAAGTTCAATTAACTGCCAGCATTGGAGCGGTGTTTTGTGAAAAAAACAACGACTTAAATTGGACAGAGCTGTTTAACCTTGCCGACAAAGCTGTTTATCAAGCAAAAGACAACGGTCGCGACCAATACGTGATAGATTTTTATAACGATTAGGCTTGTTTTGATTAGGCCCTATTTTGTTTTATTCTAGCCCAAATTTAATTTTGATCTTTCCGCTTCGATCTTGTTTTTAAGATATAAAAACGACCCATCGTCTACGCCATATTCATATATAATAACAGTGTTTGTTTTACCAAATTCCTTTATTATTTTTTGTTCGTTTATGTCACAGTATTTAAGATAGTTAGGGGGCAAAATCAAAACCCCTGCCGTTTCAAAAATCGACTTTTGTCTAAGGACGTTTCCAAATAAACATGATTTGATATCGATTGTCTGTCCATGAATTTTTCGACAGCCTCCTTCGACAATCTCGAAAAAACGATAGCTTTTGCTAACAATGACGATAGGCTTATCGATAGAAATTTTTGACAGACTTGAAATTGTTCTGAAACTCGGGGTTGGAACTACTAGAAGCATTTTCTTTGTATCAGACACAAATCGTTCCAAAAAATTTACATGTGTTGGTGTTGTTATGACAAAAGAAAATTCATCCCCTATTGTATAAGGATTACGCATAAAATCATTTAAAGATAGTTTGTATATCTCAACTTTTATGTTGCGTAAAATTTGTCGCTCCATCATTTCAAGCGTTTCAGGGTTACAATCGATTATCAAAACTTTAATTAAATCGTCGGGATATTCTCTTTCGTTAAGTTTAAGTTTAATAAAAAAACCAGCATCTTTGGAAGAAAACCCAAGGCTTTCAAGTTTGTCGAACATCTCGTCGATAGCATTTAACGCGGTTTCTTTTCTCGACGTGATTTCGCTTGTTTCAATCGCGCAAACATAGCTTCCCTTGCCTTGAATCATCTCGATTAGTTGCAACGCCTCCAACTCATCATACGCATGTTTTATAGTTCCGTTTGCAATATCCATGCGTTTCGCAAGTTCCCTGACGGTTGGAAGCTTTTCGCCGGGGCAAAGTTTCCCCGATAAGATTTGTTTTTTTATCTCTTCAACTATCTGTTGATATATAGCCGTTCCGGTGTTGTTTTTCAAGACAAGTTTCATCTGTTTTTGTTCCCTTAACTTAACTGATTAATTAATTTTCGACAATTTCTTTTGATTGTTTTGATTGTTTTGATTTATTTGATTTATTTGATTTATTTACCTATATATATTTTATAATAATAATAGAAAAAAAACAACGTTTTTAGTCTGCTTTTGCGCTGAGAGCGTATTAATTTAGTTGTATAATAATAACCTCGATGAATTGTCGACAAACGTCAATTGAAAGCACACCGTTTTAAGCGTCTAATTCTTTACTTTTTGCGTATACTGATGTACACTATACTTAGTTAGTTAAAACTAAACTAGATACTAAATATAAAAAAGGAGATTGCACAATGACACAAAAATTTGAAGTTTTAGGAATGACTTGCTCGGGTTGCAGCTCAACGGTAAGCAAAGTTGTGGGCAGGCTGCAAGGTGTTAAAAGCGTGGAAGTTGTTTTGGAAGAAAAATATATGACTGTAGATTTTGATGAAACAACTTTGACAAACGATGATGTGATTAAGGCTGTGTACAATGCCGGGTTTGACGCAAAGGTTATTTAACTTAAAGATAAATATACCTTGTAAAAAGAAGCTTTTGCCTTTTCAGATTATGTTTTTTTTAAAGGTAAAAGTTTATTTTCAATGAAAGGTTGATGGTTTTATATGAAACAAAGATTTGACGTCGTTGGAATGACCTGTTCTGCATGTGCTGCCAATATCGAGCGAGTGTTGAGCAGGCTTGACGGAACTTACGAAGTTTCGGTTAATTTGTTAAATAATAATATGACCGTTGAATATAATGAAAATGTAGTTTCAGAAACCGACATTGTGACAGCAGTCTACAATGCCGGGTTTGAAGCATTTCCTATAAAAAAATCCGAAAAAAAAGAACCTAAACAACAAAAGAATGACCTTGAAAAAGAACAACTTTTAGAGATGAAAAGACGGCTTATAATTTCGATGGTTTTCTCTGTTCCTTTGTTTTATATTTCTATGGGTCACATGATGGGGTGGCCGTTGCCCGATTTCTTTCATGGTGTTGAGAACGCTATAACTTTTGCGTTTACTCAATTTTTGCTTGCAATACCTGTGGTTTTTGTTAATAAGAAATACTATATTGTGGGATTTAAATCGCTTTTTGCAAAACATCCTAACATGGATTCACTGATAGCGATTGGAACGTCGGCGGCGTTAGTTTACGGAATATTTGCAATATACAGGATTGGCGTTGGACTTGGGGTTAGCGACTTAGAAGTTGTTAGTCAATATACAATGGATCTGTATTTTGAATCCGCGGCGGTAGTTTTGGCGCTTATAACTCTCGGAAAATTCTTGGAAGCGAGGGCAAAAAACAAAACTTCGGAAGCGATAAAGAAACTTGTCAATTTAACGCCAAAAACTGCGGTTGTAATTAGAAACGGAAAACAACTCGAGATTGATGTTGAAGATCTCGAGTTAAAAGATATTGTAGTAGTTAAACCCGGCCAAATTATTCCGACCGATGGGATTATTGTTAAAGGAAAGACTTCTATCGACGAGTCTATGTTAACAGGGGAAAGTTTACCTGTCGAAAGGACAAGCGGCGACAAGGTTATTGGCGCAAGTATAAACAAATCGGGATATTTTGAGTTCGAGGTTTCTAAATTAGGAGAAGACACCGTTCTCTCACAGATTATTAAACTTGTGGAAGAGGCGAGTTCATCAAAAGCTCCAATAGCAAAGCTTGCGGATAAAATTAGCAGCGTGTTTGTTCCCGTCGTTATAACAATCGCGTTGATATCGGCTTGTGTATGGCTGTTGCTAGGCTATTCTTTTGAGTTTGCGCTTTCTATCGGTATTTCGGTTTTGGTTATATCATGCCCTTGTGCTTTGGGCCTTGCGACGCCAACAGCAATTATGGTTGGGACAGGAAAAGGAGCAGAAAACGGAATACTTATAAAATCGGCTCAAGCGCTAGAGATAGCGCACACTATTGACACCGTGGTAATGGACAAGACAGGAACGATAACCAACGGGAGGCCACAGGTCACAGACTTAATAGTCTCGGATAAAATTTCGAAAGAAAGAATGTTGCAACTTTGCGCATCGGTTGAACAGCAATCGGAACATCCCTTGGCGGAAGCTGTTGTGAAAAAATCGCAAGAAAAATCTTTGGACACACTGTCGGTGGAACAATTTGAAGCTTTACATGGGTTAGGCATAAAAGCGGTTGTTGACAACATTAATGTGTTTGTGGGAAACAAAAAGCTAATGCAACAACAAAACATCTCGCTTGGTGGTTTTGATGTTGTCGCACAGCAACTGGCCGATGACGCAAAAACCCCAATGTTTTTTGCAAACGACACCGAGGTTTTGGGTATCGTAGCGGTAGCTGATACTGTTAAACACACAAGTCAAAAGGCGATTGATTCTTTTAAAAAGATGGGAATCGAAGTGATTATGTTGACGGGTGACAACAAGCACACCGCAAACGCTATCGGACAAAAGCTTGGCATAGATAAGATAATAGCCGAAGTTTTGCCGCAAGATAAGGAAAAACATGTTCGAGACCTTATCGAACAAGGAAAAAAGGTAGCGATGATTGGGGACGGGATAAACGATGCCCCGGCTTTGGTTCGTGCAGATGTTGGAATTGCAATCGGAGCGGGGACAGATGTTGCGATTGAATCGGCCGACATTGTTTTGGTTAAAAACGATCTTTTAGACGGCGTGAAGGCGGTTCAATTAAGTAAATCAGTCATACGAAATATAAAACAAAACCTATTTTGGGCGTTTATATATAACGTAGTTGGAATCCCTTTGGCGGCCGGAGTTTTTTTTGGAATACTCGGTTGGAAACTGAACCCGATGTTTGCCGGCGCTGCAATGAGTTTAAGCAGCGTTTCGGTTGTGTCAAACGCTTTAAGACTTAAATTTTTTAAACCATCTATAGATTAAAAACAGATGTTTTGTATTGTGAAACAAGTAGTTGCAAAGAGGTTTCGCAAGTTTTCACAAACAGAAAAGAAAGTCGTGTTTGCGATGGTACGGCTAATAACAATAACCCTGTGACTAAGGCGTTACCTTATCACAGGGTTATAAATTAATCTTAAAGGATTGTAGTTTATTAAAAATGGTATTCTAGTTATATGAAAGAATTTCTGCTTGAAGTCGAGCGGAAAATAAATAGTTTAAGAGATTATTCTTGGTTGTTTTTTGTTTTTGAAATAAGCCTTATCTTGTTTATTCTTTTGTTGTCTGCGTCTTCTATGATAAAAGTTAAGTTGTCGGTCTTAACGGTTTCTCCGTTTTGTGGAAATCTGTCAACAACCCCGACAAGGTATCCGCCAATCGAATCAAATTCGTCTGAAACGATATCTAACTCCATCTTTTCGTTTAACTCGGAAATTCTAAATGAGCCGTCTATAAGATATTCGTCTTCGCTAAGTTGCACGAAATCGTCTTGGTCAAGGTCATATTCATCATCAATGTCGCCCACTATCATCTCGATTAAATCTTCGATTGTTATAAGACCCGAGGTGCCTCCGTATTCGTCAACCACAACCGCCATGCCTATTTTTTTGAGTTGAAGTTTTTTAAACAGCTTATCAATTTTGTTGAATTCGTGAACAAAAAAAGCTTCTCTTAAAATAGAGGATATTGCGAATTGTTCGTGGTCAACCGAATTCATTAAAAGATCCTTAATATATAACATTCCGACGATGTTGTCGTTTGAATCTTTATAAACCGGCATACGAGAGAATTGGTGTTGTTTGAAAATTTCCATAACCTCTGAATAAGAGGCTTCGATATCGATCGTTATCATATCAGTTCTTGGTATCATAACATCTTTTGCGTATGAGTCGCCAAAATTGAATATATTGTGGAGCATCTCTTTTTCTTCTTTTTGTATTACACCTTCTTCGTGGCTTACCGTCACAATCGTCTTAAGTTTATCTGCGGTTATAAACGATTCGTTTGCGTCGGATTTTCCACCCAAAAGTCTAACCAAACCGTTGGTTATAACCATAAGAATTTTTACTATCGGAGAGACGATGGTTACGACCAAAAATATAGGTTTTGAAACAAGAACCGCTATTTTTTGAGGGTTTTTGCTCGCTATTGATTTTGGAGTTATTTCGCCAAACACAAGCACAAACAGGGTCATAACACCTGTTGCAATTCCAACACCGGCGTTTCCTAACAAGTCGGTTGCTACGACGGTTGCGAGGGCAGAAGCGCCTATGTTTACGAGATTGTTTCCGACTAGAATTGAACCGAGAAGTTTAGATGTGTCCTCGATTAGGGTCCCAACCAGTTTAGCGCCTTTAACTTTATTGGTTGTCATATGCCTAACGTCTAGTTTTGTTATCGACATAAGAGCCGTTTCCGACATTGAAAAAAATGCCGAGCCTCCGATTAACAAAACTAGAATAAACAGTTGCAACCCAATTTCCGAACCCATGATTAAATATTTCTCCCAAAATTAATTTTATATTTTTGTTATATCAAAAGTCTATTCTGAATCTTTTTCTCTTTGAGAAAATTTATCTATTTTTGATATATAAAGATATTTTCTTACAACAAATAAAAGAGTGACGGCAACAACTATCAGCAACGCATCGAGCGGCGGAACATGTTCAACGATCATTTGGCGCGAAAGCGCAACAAGCAAAACATCAACAACAGAGTCGACGCTGTGACTTGTTATCATCTTCACAAACTCAACGCCAATGATAAAATAACAGATGACATTTATCCATTCTATGAAATATTCCGGACTCGCAAACAAAGAAGGAACGTTGGTGTTGAGAATGACTCCAATCCCGCCTATACCACAAGCCAAAAGCACAAAAACACCTATAACCGTTTCGATTGCAACCGACCAAGAGTTAAGAAGAATTTGCAGTTTTCTTTTCATTTACATGTCAGACCTTTCTAAAAAAATCCTTTAGTTAATAAGTGGTTTTATTCTTATATTATTTTATCTTTAATTTTCGCTATAGTCAACATATTACCTGTGGAAATATCAAGTTTATGCAGTGTATCCAAACTATTGCTTTGAAAGATTAGTCTTGGATATATTTAATAGTATATTTTTAATTGACGTCGCTGAATTCAGTGCACAGTTGTTTTAAATTTAGATACTTTTCTTTGCCTATAGGCAGTTCGATTTGCCTACGCAACGTGACTTGATATCGGCGAAAATTCGTTATGTATGCCGTATTTATCAAATATGATTTATGACAGCGGAAGAAATTGTCCGAAAGGGTTTGTTGATGTGTGAGCAAAACACCTGAAACTTCCACAGAGCTATCTTTGGTGTAAACTCGAGAAGTTTGTCCGTCTGCTTGTATATATAAAATATCGCTTTCTGATATCACGCAATATTCACCCGTTGTCTTGCGAAACATAATTTTTTTTGTCGTTTTTTTCTCTGAAGCAGATAGAATGTATTCGATAAAATCGCCGTCATTGTTTTTGGGTGAGGCTTTTTTTTGCGCAACGGTGAGCGGTATGTCTTGCGCATTAGAACCGTGGATATGAACCAGTTTCAGTTCATTGTCGATGTATTTCCACACCACACTTAAACGGGTGTGCATCTGCAAATAGGATCCTGAATCGAGATCGCTTGTCAACTTTAACCTACAACAGACTATAAATATATCCCGATTTCGCACAACCAGTTCGTAATTTTCTTCGTTAATATTAAAGGCTATCGAATTAAGTTCGGCTTGTACGGTGTCGATGAAATGTTGCTTTCCGTGCGTGAATTGAAAATCAAAGGCTCCAATCCAAACAAAGTCATCACTTAAAAGATGGGTTAGATGTTCGACAGAACGACCATAAAATCCATGTAAAGTTTCACGTGTCATCTCAATAATTTTTTTTTGGCTATTGTTATTTCTTCTCATACAAGATAAACTCCTGAAAAATGTCGTTTGTTAAATATATTTACCGTTTATTATTTTTGTTTGACAAACGTCTGCGAAACTGGTAAAATTATTATCACAAATAAATATATTATCACAAAAAAAATCAAAAGTTGTTAAATTTTTTAGAACAATATATAAATTGGAAAAAATTTCTAAGTGGCGTTGTGCGATTTACTCAACAATGTTATGTGTCTAGCCGTCAAACAAAAGCTAGGTTCCTAAAGTGTATTTAAAGAGTGATTTAAAATAAACCGAAAGGAAATTTGAAACCTATGTTAAAAACACAAGAGCTTTCCCAAAAAAGTGTCGAGCAAAACTCTGGCGAAGTTATGTATGACCGTTGTGGACACGACGAAAATGACAACAAAAATAACAAAAACAAAGAAAACGTAGAAAATTCTATTGTGGAAAACACGGAATCAAAAGCAATTCCTTCGATTAAATTTGATTACAAACAATTAATTGTTCCAAACAGCGATGAGGGTATAGTTTATCAAACGTCTAACGATAAAACGGCGTATTTAGAAAAAGATGAACACGAAGATAGAAGTAATGAGCTCTTTTATCGAAATGTTACAATTGCCGGTTGGGTCGCATTTGCGGTTACCATATTGGCTTTTTTTATAATAACACTACAGTAAAGCGATATTTAAAGATTGTCGGTGGGTGAGTTTAACTTTCTGTTTAAGCAGCAATTAATTTACTGATTAATTTAACTTGGGTAAATAGATGTTTCTTTTATAAAGATAAAATTTTTTAAGCTTTATTTTTAAGTTGCGCATTTATTCGAATGTTTCTTTGAAGTTGTTTCAAGTTATTTTAAGATGATTTGTTTGTTTTTGCAAATGTTAACGTTATTATTTTGATGATTGCATACGGTGATTTAGGTTGATATAATGGGAGAGATTTTTTGACCTAAATATGTAATCAAGATAGTTCTTTTTGATGTTTGCCTGTTGTAACTCAAAAAGAACCAAAGATTCATTCTCGCGTTTTGTCGAGAATGAATCTTTGGTCAAACTCGGCTTAAAACATTTATGTTTTGTCGAGTTTTTTTGTTTGTTTAGATCTCTCTTAAAGCTTGCATGATTTCTGTTTTGCTTGCAGTTTTTTCATCTTTTTGCGAAACAAAAAGATAAACTAGATCTCTCTTAAAGCTTGCATAATTTCTGTTTTGCTTGCAGTTTTTTCATCTTTTTGTTTTATGACTCTTGCCGGACACCCTGCAACCACTACGTTGTTTGGAACATCGGACACGACGACCGCCCCCGCCGCAACAACCGAGTTTTCGCCTATTCTGACGCCCTCTAAAACCACCGCGTTTGCGCCTATCATGACATTGTCTTCAACAACAACGGGATCTGCCGAAGGTGGCTCAATTACACCGGCGAGAACCGTGCCGGCGCCGATGTGACAATTGTTGCCGACGGTGGCGCGGCCACCCAATACAACGCCCATGTCTATCATTGTGCCGCTTCCGATAACCGCCCCGATATTTATGATAGCGCCCATCATAATGACTGCGTTGTCGCCTATAGTTACTTGTTCTCTAATGATTGCGCCCGGCTCTATCCTTGCGTTTATGTTCTTCAAGTCAAGCATAGGAATTGCCGAATTTCTTCTGTCGTTTTCAATAACTATCTTGTCAATTTTGTCTTTGTTTTGTTCTATAATTTCGGAAAGCGTGGACCATTCGCCAAAAACAATTTTACTGTCGTTTCCGAAAACTGTGCTGTCCTCTCCAAAATCTATTGGTTGTTTTTCGGTTATATAAAGCTTAACGGGAGTTTTTTTGTTGCTCTTGCTTATGTATTCTATAATTTCTATTGCATTCATCATTGCTGTGTTTTCCTTTTTGTTTAAGTATTTATTAACGGTATTTTTAATATTATTGGTTGCTTGACAAAAGTTTTTGCAACGTGTAAAATCCTTGTTTTTGCTCGTGGAGTTTTTCTGCCGCCACAACCGCGCCGTTTACAAAGATAATTCGGCTCGAGGCTTTATGGGTAATCTCTAAAATCTCATCTTCCCCGAAAAAAGATACCGTGTGTTCGCCGGCTACCGTTCCGCCTCGAATTGCGTGGACGCCAATCTCTTTTTTTGTCCGAGCGCCCACCATACCCTCGCGACCGTAAACGGGTGTGTATTCGCCGGTTGGGTCGACCGCTTCGAGAAGAAGTTTAGCCGTGCCCGAAGGACTATCGGCTTTTTTGTTGTGGTGGGTTTCGATAATTTCGATGTCATAAAGTTGTTTAAGCGTCGGCGCGAATTGTTCAAGAATTTGTTTGAACACCGCAACACCCAAAGAATAGTTGGAACTGTGTATCGTTGCGGTAAGTTCCCCGAGTTGTTTAATAGCTTCAAGGTCACCCTTAGAAAGTCCGGTCGTTCCCGAAAGGTAGGGCGTTTTTGTCCTTTTTACATAGTCCGAAACGGGTGAGAGCATGGCAGGATGTGAAAAATCTATCACAACATCCGCTTTTTCAAGCGAGGCTAAATCAGAGATGTTATCGATATCTATAATTGCTTTTATGCTGTGTCCTCGGTTTGTCGAGACAGTTTCGATAAGCTGGCCCATTCGCCCGTGTCCGATTAAAACAATATCCATATATTATATTAACCCCAAATCTTTCATAGATTGTTCGAGTTTTTGTTTTGCCGATTGTTCCATTTCATATAGAGGTTGACGGAAAACGCCGTTATCTTTGCCCATAAGCATGAGAGCGGTTTTAATTGGAATCGGGTTAACCTCGATAAACAGATTGTTTATAAACGGAAGAAGTTGAAGTTGGGCTTCAAGAGATTTTTGATAGTTGCCCGAAAGGTAATCTTCAACCATCATGTGTGTTTCGTTTGGAAGCGCGTTTGCAACGACCGATATGACCCCGCTGCCGCCTATCGACATTATCGGAACAATTATGTCGTCGTTTCCGCTCCACATGCAAAAATCTTTGTTTAATAGGCGAGAAACTTTCATCGAGTATGACATGTTGCCCGAAGCTTCTTTAATTCCGCAGATGTTTTTGTGTTGTGCAAGGCGGGCGACAACCGACACAGGGATTTCACAGCTGGTTCTGCCCGGAACGTTGTACAAAATACAAGGGATATTAACGGCGTCTGCGACCGTTTTAAAGTGTTGGTACATCCCTTCGAGGTTGGTTTTGTTGTAGTACGGCGAGATCAACAGAAGGCCGTTAGCCCCCGATTTTTCGGCGCGCAAGCTTTTCTCAAGCATCGTTTCGGTGCTGTTGCTTCCGGTTCCGGCGATTATTGGAACGCGACCTGCCGAAATTCTAACAGCACACTCGATAACTGCGTCGTCCTCTTCGTGTGACATTGTGGGGCTTTCGCCGGTAGTTCCAAGAACCAATATGGCATCGGTTTTGTTTTCGATATGCCATTCGATTAGTTGTTCGAGTTTTGTAAAGTTAACCGTTTTGTCTTGATTAAATGGGGTGATTAAAGCGACTATTGAACCTTTTACCATGAGTTTGCCCTCCATAATATTAATAATTTTAATTTCTTAAACCAAATGCATCGGCGAGAACCGCTGTTGCTTTTTCTGTGTTATCGCTGTCTATCGTCATCGAGATCGAAATCTCGGATGTCGTAACTTGATAATAGTTTATTTTGTTCGCGAAAAGCGTTGTAAAAGCTTTGCTTGCTATTCCGCTGTGGGTTATCATGCCGACCCCAACAAGCGAAATTTTAGTTAGGGGATAATGTGCAACTATTCGATAGGGAAGGTCGAAATCTGCGAATTTTTTAACAAGTTCGGTTGCTCTTGCGTGGGAACAGCTGAACGAAAGCATGACAGTGTTGTCGTCCGAAATTTGTTGCGAAATCATATCTACATTTACATCGAGTTCCGCGATAGCTTTGAAGATTTCGTCCACCGCTTCGCCGTTGGACGGAAGACCTTTAATAGTAAGCATCGACACATCTTTCGAGATGCTTATTCCGGTTATCGGCATCTCTTCAAAAAAGTTTGTTTGTTCCATAATATATGTACCTTTCGTTTTGTCTTTTTCAAGCGACTTTGCAAGAAGCAACTTAACCCCAAATTTTTTGGCAAGCTCTACACTTCGTGTTTCAAGAACCCCTGCGCCAAGTGACGCCATCTCCATCATCTCGTCGTAGGTAATCTCGGAAAGCTTTTTTGAGCCGGGACAAACCCTCGGATCGACAGTGTATATTCCATCGACATCGGTATAAATCTCACAGTCCCACCCGAGTTTTGCAGCGATTGCAACCGCAGTTGTGTCGGAACCACCACGCCCGAGTGTCGTTATATTTTTATATTGGTCGATCCCTTGAAAGCCGGCTATTATAGGAACAAAGCCTTCTGAAACATACTGTTTAAGAAGTTTATCGTCTATATCGACAATCTTGGCATAGTTGTGGTTGTTGTTTGTTAAAAAACCACACTGAAACCCTGTTAAAGATATTGCCGGAACTCCAAGTTCATGTATAGCCATAGCGAGAAGGGTAATAGTTTTTTGTTCGCCTATCGACATAAGGCTGTCGAGTTCTCTCGCGTTCGGGTTTTGTGAAATTTCTTTTGCGGTTGCTATAAGTTCATTTGTCGTTTTTCCCATCGCACTTACAACAACAGCTATCTCTTCGCCCGTATTTTTAATCTCGACAATATGTTTTGCAATTGCCTTGATTTTTTCAACCGTCGCAACAGAACTTCCTCCGTATTTGTGGACAACGCCCATAAAAAATCATTCCTTTCGTGTTTCGGCTTATACCTATCAATGTTTTATTTAACGACGAGTACTAATTCCGATTTTATAAAAATGTAATAAAAATAGCGGCAAGAAACCATTCCCGCCGCTTAAACAATCAAGCAAACAAGATAGCCCCCCTGCAATTTTTGCAGACAGTGTAACGGATATTCTCCGTTACCCCATTGTATCTTTGTGCCCAAAAATACAATTCGGCGAAGGTGCCTCGGATATGCCGTCGTTGCCTGCCGGCTTTTGCATACCTATTCGACTTCGCGCCTCTATCATATTGATAATTATATTAACACTAAAACGAAAAAAAAGCAATAGTTATTTTAAAAACTGTTGTTTTGTGTGCGCTTTTTGAAACAGCTTATTTTTATTGACATATTTTATATTAAAGTGTAGAATTATCAGGGTATTATGTAGCTAAAATTAATTAAAATATAGCCGATATAAAGGAGTAAAATGTCAGTTGAAAAAATAGCAAAAACAATAGAAAAAATCAACGTTAAAAAGTGTATTGTTTTTTTGATTGCTTTATCAATAGTTCCGGTACTTTATCTTTCTTTTTTTTCATCACCATCTGTAGATGATTACGATTTTGGAAGCAGAACCAAAGCGGTTGTTGAAACGGGATCGTTCAATCCAATTGACTACATAAAAGCCGCGTCGGACACGGTGGTTCATTACTATAACAGTTGGCAGGGAATGTATAGCGCAACTTTTGTTTCTGCGTTGCAACCGGGTGTTTTTGGAGAACATCTTTATTTTTTAACACCGGTTATAATGATAGCCCTTTGTTTAATCGGTTTTTTGTTTACCGGAAAAAGGTTGTTTTGGTTAATTAATGTTGATAAAAAAACAGCGATTTTTTTAAGTCTTGTAATATGGTTTTATTTTTTTCAAACGATGCCAAGTCCTAGAGAAGGAATGTTTTGGTTTAACGGAGCGTTTACATATATTGGTTTTCTTGCGATAACTATGATGAATTTAACGGTTTTGCTTGAACAACACAAAAACGGCTCTAGAGTTTCAACAATAGTTTTAACTTCAATTATTGCGATATTTATTTCGGGTGGAAGCGTTCCGGTAGCTTTCTTCAACATATTGTTTATGATTTTAATGATTGGGTATGTTTTGGCTTTTGACAAAGCTAAAGTGAAATGCATACCATATATCTTTCCGCTTGTGGCGGCCATTATTGGATTTATTATAATGTATGTTGCTCCGGGGAACTCGAACAGACAGGAGTTTTTTCTTGAGCCTTCAATAACGAGAACGATAGTAGCAAGTGCGACAGGTTATTTTGCCTCAGCTTTTTCATGGCTTAACATATCGTTTTTTTTGTTTCTATTAATTCTAACACCGTTTGCTTTAAGAATAACTAAAAATATGATAGGGTTTAAGTTTTATAAACTGATAATACTGTTTTTAGCACATTTTATGTTGGTGTGTGGAATGCTAGCAGGTCCCTATCACGGAATGGGTTATTATGGCGACGGAAGGGTAACAAACGTTATATACGCCGTGTTTGTTTTGACGATTATTGTTGTTTATGGGTATGCACTAGGCTGGCTTCAGCAGATTAAATTGCTTGAAGTTAGTTTTGATAATGCGCCAACATATGTAAAAAAGATAGCTGTAGTTTTTTGTTCGACTGTGGCATTAGGTGGGATTTTATTTTTTGGGTCAGATTATTTTGACTATTCCACGACGATAACCGCTATTGACGAGATCGGCAGGGGTGTGCACATTGCATACAAACAAGAGATGGACCATAGAACAGCCGTGTTAAATGATAACAATATATTAAACCCAGTATTTGACCCGCTTGAAGAAACTTCTGCGTTTTTCGGTGGAGAGACACTTGTTGCAAACAAATGGGACTGGCCAAACGGAGGGATAGCGATATATTATGGCAAGGAAAGTGTGGGGTTAAACGTTGAGCACGCTGGGACGTAATAGATTGCGAGATGAGTTATCAGCATTAAAAAGGTACTTAATATAAAGTATTAAAGAAAAAAGTTATGAATTTTCAAGGCGTTTGTGTCGTTTTTTATAGTTCTTTTGTGAATAAAAGTGTGGTGTATTTATGCGAAATAAAACAGAACAAATTTTTTTTGTTAGATTAATAGAAAAAGTCAATATTAAGGCTTGTATTGTTGCGTTTGTCGTTTTAACGATGATACCGATACTTTATCTTTCATTTTTTTCGTTTCCGTATGCGGACGATTTTGCTAACACAATAGAAGTTAGAAAAATTTTTTTAGCAGAGAACTTTGATATTGTTTTGTTAATAGAAACTATTATGAATCATGTTGTGGATATTTATATTTCATGGCAAGGAACATATTCATCAGTGTTTTTAATGGCTCTTCAACCTGGGGTTTTGGGTGAACAATATTACTTTTTAACCGTGTGGATTATGATGGGAATAACATTAATTGGTTTTTTGTTTTCCGGGAACAACCTTATGAAGTCAATCGATGTAAGCGGTAAGACGGGTTGTTTTGTTGGACTTTTGGCTTGGTTTTATTTTATTCAAACTATGCCAAGCCCTAGAGAAGGACTTTTTTGGTTTAACGGAGCTGTGCATTATATGCCTTTTTCGGCATTGGCTTTAATAGTAAACTCAATGCTGATAAAAGGTTATGTTAAAGGATTTACAAAATTACAGGTTGTTTTGATCTCTGTGCTGGGGTTTATTCTGTCGGGAGGAAATCAGCTTACATCATTTTCAAGCATTTTAGTTATGACTATGCTTATCGGTTACATTTTGATTTTTGATAAACTAAAGAAAAATATTAAACCGATTTTGATTACATATATTGCATCAGTAGTTGGATTTATAATTATGGCGGCAGCGCCGGGGAATGCGAACAGATACATAGTTAGCACAAGCAATCCGTCTGTACTTAAAACTATATTCGTTGCAGCATACAGTTATTTTGAATTTGTACTCGACTATTGGTTCGGGTTTACACTTGTGCTGTTTCTCGCTCTTTTGACCCCGATATTTATTACGACCATAAAAAAAACGTCCAATTTTAGCTATAGGGGATTAGCAATGCTTTTTGTAGCACAGTATGTTTGTATCTGTGCAATGCTTTGTACGATATATATTGCCGCAGCTAGGTTTGATGTCGAGCGGGTTGTTAATTCAATATACTTTGCGTTCATAGTTGCTATGGTTGTTTTATACTATTATATAATCGGGTTGCTTTTACAAAAAAAGATATTTGCATATGAAAACCTACCCAGCATTTCAAAGTTTTCAAAAAATCTTATTAGTGGAGCTGCATCACTTTTTATCCTTGTGTTAATACTTTTTCTCGGATCAAAATATTTCTTATACTCTACTTCAAGTATGGCTTTAATTGAGATTATGAATGGAGTACATACGACGTATAATAAACAAATTGATGAGCGTTTGGAGCTTCTTTATGATGAAAGTATTCAAGATGTTGTTTTTGAGCCACAAGTTTCCTCAATTTTTTTTGGAAGCGAAACATTAACAGAAGACAACGAATACTGGATTAATGATATGTTTGCAGAGTACTATGGCAAAGATAGTGTGTCTTTAAAGGCTTCGATGGACGAGTCAATTAATCTTAGTTAAACAAAGGGGGAGAACATGTTGAAAGAAAAAGCAGTTAGGATTGTAGAAAGAATCAATGTAAAGACTTGGATAGTTGTTTATATTGTTGTTATGACTTTGCCGATACTATATTTTTCATTTTTTTCATTTCCGTATGCAGATGATTTTAGCTTCAGCTTAAAAATGAAACAAGTTGTTGAAAGTGGAAATTACAATTTATTTGAATTAATAAAAACTGCATTTGCAAAAATGATTGAAGTTTATTATAGTTGGCAAGGAACGTATAGCGCAACTTTTTTTTCATCTTTGCAACCGGGAATATTTGGTGAACAGTATTATTTTTCAACAATTTGGATCCTGCTGTTTTTGTCATTGTTTGCCTTTTTGTTTTGTGGTAATAAAATATTAACTTTATTAAAAGTTGCGAAAAAAAGAAGAATGTTTTTTTCTCTACTCACTTGGTTTTTTTATATTCAAACTATGCCTAATCCAAGAGAAGGGCTGTTTTGGTTTAATGGAGGATTAGTATATGTAGGTTTTTTTTCTGTTTTACTTATTAATTTTTCGATGATTTTAAGCCAATATTTTTCGGATAATAAAAAATTCAAAATTAATAATATTATCAGCATAACATTGGCGTTTATTGTATCTGGGGCAGCTGTTCCAGTTTCTTTTCTAAATTTCTTGCATTTAACAATTTTATTATTAAGTGTGTTAATTGTGTACAAAGAAAAATATAACATTAAGGCAGTAGCATATCCATTTTTATCTGCTACTATAGGATTTATTGTTATGGCAATAGCACCTGGAAACAGGGTGCGAGCAGAATTGGCTAGCAATTCCAAGCCTATTATTGAAACAGTTTTTACTGTTGTAAGTGGTTATTTTAATATTTTAAATGACTATTGGATTAATATATCATTTATATTATTTTTATTGCTTTTAACTCCGATAATAGTTGAGATTATAAAAAACGTTAAAGGTTTTAAATTGAGTTGCTTTATTTTTTTTGTATTAGTACAATTTACGCTTATTTGTGGAATGTTGAGTACCGTATATTTTTCTCTTGGAGATTTTGGAGCAGGAAGAGCTTTTAATGTATACTACGCAACTTTTTTATTATCATCAATTTTTATCTATAGTTATTTTTTGGGTTTGCTGAAAGAATTAAATTTGGTCAATTTTGACTTCAATATACAGAATAGATTTACTAATAACTTTTTAAGTGGGATAGGGTCGCTAATTGTTTTGTTAACGATTTTTTTCATGGGGTCAAACTACCTTCAATATTCAACAACTGCAATGGCATTGGCTGAGATGAAGGGGAGGACACATTTAATTTATAAAGAGCAAATGGAACAAAGATTAGAGCTGTATAAAAATGAAGATATAAAAGATATAGTTGTTGAACCCCAGATATACTCAGTTTTTTTCGGTGGGGAAACTTTGAGTAAAGACAGTGACTGGTGGGTAAATAATGGAGTTGAAGCATATTACAATAAAGACAGTGTTGTTCTTAGTTCGAAAGAATAAATTATAAACAAAACAATAAAATGTAATTATTTGGCGATTTTTGAGGTGATAATGAACAACAAAATACAACAGAGTTTTTTTGTAAAACTTATTGAAAAAATTAATATAAAAACATGGATAGTTGTTTTCATTGTTGTGATTACACTGCCAATGTTGTACTACTCTTTTTTTTCCTATCCGTTGCTGGACGATTTCAACAATTCGATTACAACGAAAGCGGTATTAGAGACACAGGAATATGCAATTACTGCTTTGATTAACGCCGCAATTACAAGGGTGCAAGATGTATACAACAGTTGGCAAGGCACATATACTTCGGTGTTTATTATGACGTTTCAACCGGGAATATTTGGTGAACAGTATTATTTTATGACTACATGGGTGTTGCTGATATTCACATTGTTTAGTTTTGTTTACTCAGGCAAAAAAATACTTAACTGCTTAAACGTTGAAAATAAAAAGGCGTATTTCATAAGTTTGTGTATATGGTTTTTTTATATACAAACAATGCCGGATATAAAAGAGGGGCTTTTTTGGTTTAATGGCGCTATGCACTATATTCCGTTTTTATGTTTGCAACTAATTACAATGGCTATCTTGATAAGTGGATATAAATTTGGGTTTAGTAGGACACAAATTATATTAAGTGCGCTTTTTGGTTTTCTATTGTCGGGAGGGAACCAACTCACAGCATTTTCAAATATATTCATTATAATTTTAATCAATTTATATGCTGTGCTTATAGACAAAAAAATCACAAAAATTAAGCCGTTGTTGATTCCTCTTTTTGTATCATTGATGGGATTTGCAATAATGCTCCTAGCCCCCGGAAACGCGATAAGGCAACAGGCTGCCGAAGCTATGGGGTCTGTGTCTCCGACTGTTCTTGAAACAATAATTGCTTCAGCAATCGAATATTTTGATTTTGCGATTAACGACTGGTTTGGCGTCTCGCAATTTTTGTTTTTTCTTTTCATAACACCGTTTGTAGTTAACATAACAAAAAAACTGTCGGGTTTTAAATTTAGAACGCTTGTTTTGTTGTTCCTTGCACAGTATGCTGTTGTGTGTGGAATGCTTTGTACCATCTATTTGGGTGCGAGTCATTTTGGGGCAGGGCGCGTAACAAACGTTATCTATGCAGTGTTTCTTATATCTATGATAGTTATATATGGATATCTGCTTGGGCTGCTACAGGAAAAAGAGATAATAAAGGTAGATTTTTCTGTTATACCTTTGTTTTATAAAAACTTGGTAAGCGGCGTTTGTAGCTTAGTGATTTTAATAGGGATTTTTCTGTTGGGCTCTAACTTCTATCAATACTCAACCTCGGGAATGGTGCTAGCAGAGATGCGCGGAAACACACATAAAATATATCAGAAACAGATGGAACAAAGGCTTGAGCTTTTGAACGACGACAGTATAAAAGATGTTGTTTTTGAATCGCATATTAAATCGTTTATATTTGGCGAAGAAAGCTTGTCCGAAAACAAAGACGACTGGCCTAATACAGCGGTTGCACAATATTATGGAAAAGATAGTGTTACTTTAAAAGTTGCGGAGTAATAATATTAGATGAAATATAAACAACTAGACAGCATAATAAAAACATTTTCAAGACCCGGATCGATTCCGGGTCTTGAAAGGATTAAGGAACTTTGTGATCTACTTGAAAACCCTGAAAACAACTGCAAAACTATCCATGTTGCCGGCACTAACGGCAAAGGCTCGGTTTGCGCGCATCTCGAAAGTGTTTACAAAATATCGGGATTTAAAACAGGGCTATACACCTCGCCCCACCTTGTTAGGGTAAACGAACGTTTCAGAATAGACGGAAAAGAGATTGAAGACAGTGAACTATTTAGATTGGTTGAAACGATATCAATAGTTTCAAAATTAAATAACTTAAAGCCAACCGAATTTGAAATATTAACGGCGGTGGCTTTTTTGTGGTTTAGCGAAAACAACTGTGATATAGTTATCCTTGAGACCGGCCTTGGCGGGCGGTTTGACGCAACAAACGTCGTAAAATCTCCGTTGTGTTCAGTGATAACCTCGATTTCAGTTGACCATACCGATTTTTTGGGAAACACTGTGGAACAAATAGCGTTTGAAAAAGCCGGTATAATCAAAGGCGGATGCCCGGTTGTTGTCGGAGAGTTTTCAAAAACGAAAGAAATTCTCGTTTCATTCGCCAGTCAAAAAGGCGCAGAGACTTTTTTGGTCGGCAAAACAGCGATAAGAGAGATTTCTCACAACAACATGATACAAGAATTTGAGTACGACAAAAAAATATACGCGATAACTCTTTTGGGGGCACATCAAATTCAAAACGCCGCTATTGCGATTGAGACGGTAGAAACGATAAACAGCAAAGACAAAGCTCTTTTTGTGTCTTACGACAAACTCAAACGGGGTTTAAGGCAAACGGTGTGGAACGCAAGATTCCAAGTTTTTTTCGATAGCGATAAACCTATAATAGTTGACGGAGCACACAACGTTGCCGGAGCAAAAAGTTTGTCACAATCGGTACTGCGACACTTTAACGGCAGATCGTTCACCGTCATAGCGGGAGTGCTTTGCGACAAAGAGTGGCGCAAGATGTTTGATGTGTTCTGCGAGATTTCAAACGATTTTGTTTTAGTGACACCAAACAATCCTCGAGCTTTGCCAAAAGAAGAAATATATAACTACATTAAATGTAAACATAAAGCAACCGCGATAGTAGAAACTTCGTTAAAGACTGCCGAAGCATTGGCTCTTTCACACAAAACAGATGGTGTGATTATATGCGGTTCACTGTATTTAGCGGGAGAGTACCTTGAAATGAAAAGCTAAAAATAGATTGAATTACTTTAATTTTGCATAAATTTCAGAGAAAGCGCGAGATATATAAAAATCTCAATGGATTTTACCACTTTAGCATGGTAGCGTGATAAAAAGATAAAGTGTATAATAGGCACATGATAAAAAGGAAGGGAAACTACAAAAAATGAAAAAAACTAATCTTATGAAAATTATGGCAGTTATAGTTGCCGCAATGCTAATCTTTACCGCTTGTGCGGGCTCAAACGAAGTCGAAAAAGAAACTTTCGTGCTAGGTCTTGACGATTCGTTCCCCCCGATGGGATATCGCGATGATAACAACGAAATAGTCGGATATGACATCGACATTGCAAAAGAAGTTTGCGAAAGACTTGGAATGGAACTAGTTCTTCAACCGATTGAATGGGCAAACAAAGAAAATGAGCTTAACGCCGGAAACGTTGATGTGATTTGGAACGGAATGACAATAACAGAACAACGTCAACAAGATATGCTTATGACAGCGGGATATATTGAAAACTCAATTGTTCTTGTTGTTAAAGACGACAGCGGAATTTCAGCAAAAGCCGACCTTGCCGGAAAGTCTATAGGCGTTCAAACCGGATCATCGGGTGAGGAAGCGTTGTCGAAAGATGCTATCTCAAGCGAAGCCTCTGAGATTATCCAAGGCGCAGATTATGTAACGCTTCTTGCCGATCTTGAAATTGGGCGTATCGATGCGGTAGCAATCGACGTTATTGTTGCAAACTATTATATAACAGACAAAGAATATCCGTTTACCGTGATTGACGAAAAACTAGCCCCGGAAGAATACGGCATTGGGTTCCAAAAAGACAACCAAGAACTTTATGACAAAGTTGTGGGTGCTTTGAACGAAATGAAAGAGGACGGAACTTGGGCAGAGATATCGAACACATGGTTTGGAACTGATACGATAATTTTTTAGCTAATAATTAATAGTGAAAAATGAATAGTGAATGAGCGCCCTTGCGAGCGAAATTTGAAAAGCAGTTTTGCAGAAGTTTCGCTTGTTTGGGCTTATCATTTGGTCTTAGTCGTTCCGAAGAATTATTTATAAGGATAATGAAACTATGGATTTTGCTTATTATTTAAGTATTGTAACTAGAATTTTAGACGGACTTGGAAACACAACGCTATTGTTTTTTATTACAATAGTGGCTTCGCTGCCTTTGGGTTTTGCCGTGATGCTTTTAGCTAAAAGCAAGATAAAGTTTGTGAGCGGTGCTACCAAAACATTTATATATGTTATGAGAAGTACGCCGTTAATGCTCCAACTTATGTTTATCTATTTTGGGCTTCCGTTTATACCGTATATTGGGGAGTATCTTGTATTACAAAGATTTAATGCCGCGATACTAGGGTTTATATTAAACTATTCCGCATATTTTGCCGAAATATTTCGAGGAGGACTTCTTGCGGTTTCTAAAGGGCAGTATGAAGCAAGTTATGTATTAGGCCTGTCCAAATGGCAGACTACAACGAGGATAGTTATTCCGCAGATGCTACGCGTGTCTATGCCCTCCGTTTCCAACGAAACGATAACATTAGTAAAAGACACGTCGTTAATGTACGCCGTTTCGGTTCCGGAAGTGCTTCACTTTACAAAAACCACAGTTAACTCGACAGGGGACACGTTTCCTTTTATTGTGGCGGCGGTTATTTATCTAGTTTTTAATGCGGTTGTTACTTTTGTAATGAATCGAATTGAAAAGAAGATGGAGTATTGAGAATGAATATATTAAAAGTTAAAGATCTTAAAAAGAATTTCGGACAGCTGGGAGTTTTAAAGGGTGTATCGTTTGACGTTGAACAAGGAGACGTTATTGCAATAATAGGGGAGTCGGGATCGGGCAAAAGCACACTGTTGAGGTGTATTATAGGCCTTGAAGAGGTTGACGCCGGGGCGGCTTCTTTTTGTGACCAAACGTATATACAAGACGGAAAGCCTGTTAGTGCGGTAGATATGCGTAGCGTTACGTCTAAGATGGGTATGGTTTTTCAGCAGTTTAATCTTTTTCCACATTATACTGTAGCGAATAATCTTATAAAGCCATACGAGATGACGGTTAAAGAGAACGGTGACGCTAAAGAAAGATGCGAAAAGCTTCTTGAAAAGGTAGGTCTTTTGGACAAAATTAATGAATATCCAAGTCGCCTTTCGGGAGGACAACAACAACGTGTAGCGATTGCGCGTGCACTTATGAAACAACCCAAGTTAATGTTGTTCGATGAGCCGACAAGTTCGCTTGACCCAAGGCTTACGGGCGAGGTTTTGTCAATTATGAAAAAACTTGCGAGCGAAAAGATGACGATGTTGGTCGTCACACACGAGATGTCGTTTGCGATGGAAGCGGCGACAAAGGTTATATTTATGGCTAATGGTGTTATAGTTGAAGCCGGAACACCACAAGAGGTTTTGAAAAATCCGCAAAGGCCGGAAACAAAGAGTTTTTTGGGGCTGGGGTAGTGTTGTCTTTGATTAGTTGGTTGTAAATAGAAAAAATAAAAAACGCCAAACGGCGTTTTTTGATTTTAGTGTAGTTTAAGAGAGTTATTCAATTATTTTTTTGTAAGTCTTCGTAGCATAATCTTTATATTAGGCCAGAAAAACAAAACAAGATTTACAAGAGAAAAGACTATCGAAGCCCTAATGTACCACGTTCCTGTGATAAAAGAATATCCGTATACTATTGCGTTAAATAAAGCAAGATACTTTATCTTTAGCGGAAGAACAAAGAACAACAAAAGTTCAAAATCCGGGAATAATATTGCGAACGCAAAAAAGAGCGATAGGTTGATATAGACATTGGTTCCATATCCGGTGATAACTGCGGCAACAATCGCCCCTAGTATCCCAATTAAATAGTATACATTAAATAAAAATGAACCCCATTGGTTTTCAAGAGCAGAGCCTATCATATAATAGAAATATAACGCTATTAGAATAAAAATAGGGCTGCTTGCCGGAGGGATAAAGACAAACGTAATCAATCGCCAAACTTGACCGCTTAAAACCATATCCATGTCAAGGGTGAGTAAAGAAACAAAGCTTCCGTTCATCATGCTTGCGACGTAAACAAATGCTTGTGCGCAGACGATTATAAGCATAAGGTTTTGGATTGAGTATCTTCCATATTTATAGCTTAATCTGTACAATTTTCTCATCATATTAATATAACCTCACTTTAAAGATATAGTATATATTAAAACCAATTAATATTCAACAATAATAAAGATTTTTTAAAAAAAGTTTAAATATAGGTTGATTTATTTTTTATTCATGTTATAATAATATTCGTAAGATTTTGTGTCTTACAAATATGCTACGCGGATGTGGCGGAATTGGCAGACGCGCTAGACTTAGGATCTAGTGTCTTTGACGTGGGGGTTCAAGTCCCTTCATCCGCACCATATTGAATACCCATAAGGGCTTTGGCTCTTGTGGGTTTTAATTTTTGCACAGATCGAAGTGTTAAGCGCTTCGGTCTGTTTCTTTTCGCCCAAAAACCTTTTGATAGTTCTCTTGTTTGCTTTGGTTTAATTTCGGCAGTTCAATAT
>CAYJAY010000009.1:0-68710 GCA_964368445.1 uncultured Oscillospiraceae bacterium | reverse complement strand
CTTTTGTTCATTTTTTAAACGCTACTTTTGTTCATTTTATCACCGTTGTTGACAAGGAACAAAAAGCCTGCGTTTAACCGCCTCACAGATACTTTGCAAAATCTTGTATACACTGTCTTCAAATCGGCTTTGCGCAATCTCTTTCCCTGTGCTTATCAAACAAACTAACCGCTCTTTATCCAATTCATACGAAAAACAATAAAACCCTTCGGGCAGCATCTTTTTGCTATGCTCGACTATTTGCCCCAGCATTTCGGCACGTTCATACTGCATAGTTAAAACGCACATAACGCTTTGTTTTTGCGAAAGGCCCAAAACATCTTCGAGAATTTTGATGTTATTAGCATTAATCTTGTCCTCCACAATATAACGCATGGCACTGTCTGCAACCGTCGAGCGAATGGTTGAAAGCATTGTTTTTTGTTCGGTTTCCGCCTCCTTTTCTTCCTTGATTTTTTTCAAACAACCATTTACTGCTTCAAGGAACTTCTCGCGTATCAACGGCTTAACAAGATAATCGTCTGCCGCCAGTTTAAGCGCATCGACTGCAAAGCCAAAACTGCTGTATGCGGTGTTCATTATGATTTTAACAGTTTTGTGTTGTTGCCGCAGTTGTCGAACCGCTTCAAGCCCGTTCATGCCCGGCATCTCAATGTCGACAAGAGCAACGTCAATCTCCTGCTTTTCAAGAATTTCAAGCATCTTAACCCCACTGTTGGCGGTGTATATCTCTTCTATGTCGGAAATTTCTTGTCTTAAAAGCCTGCTTAATGCTTGGCGGTCAATCGCTTCATCATCGGCTATCAGGAATTTATATCCCATAATTTATATCCTCCAAAGTGAAAGGCAAATCAAGAACAAATTCGGTTTTTTTATATGGCTCGCTTGTAACCCTGAAAACAACATCACTATCGAAAAAAAGCAACAACCGTGACACAACATTCTTTATCCCTATTCCATGTTCGTTGTCTTCCCTCAATGGATCTTTTGTCGTTAAATCGTTTAATTTTTCAAGGTTTTCTTTTGATATCCCAACCCCGTTGTCGGCAACACGGATTTCCACGCGGTTGTTTTTTGCAGCAATTGAAATTTTAACCCAACCACCATCCACAATAGAGTTGAGTCCGTGATGCAATGCGTTTTCCACAAGCGGTTGAAGTATGAAACTTGCGGTTTTGCCCCCTGCCGCAAGACTGTCGCACTGTACATCGTATTCAAGCCTTTCCCCCATTCGTATTTTTTGAATTTTGAGATAATCGATTATATTATTCACTTCGTCCGAAATCTTGACCGTTTGGTTTGCATAATCAAGGTTATATCTAAGGTAGCTTCCAAGAAGCTCCATTAAAAGTGTGGTGTGTTCTGCACCCTCCAAATACGCACTGCTAGTAACCATATTAAGTGCATTGAACATGAAATGCGGATTTATCTGGCTTTGCAAAGCTTTAAGCTCGCTGGCTTTAAGCATGTGCATGGTGCGTAGGTTTTGCGCCTCGTTTTCAAGCAGTTGTTTTTCAAGATCACCGGTTTGTTTAATGTGTAAAAACTGTTTGTTTATCCTGTCTATAAAAACGTTGTATGCTTCTCGCAACGTTTCAACCTCTTTTGTTTGGCAATCAATAGACGGCAAAGGTGGAATAGTGTTTTCTAAAGTCTTTGTTTCAGACACCTGTTTTGTCAGAGTTTCTATCGGGTACACCGTTCGGTCGATAAGCCGCACTATAAGATGGAAACTTCCACCTAAAATCACCGCCGCCAAAAGAAAATTGACTATAAGCAAAAGTTCCCTATATTCGTTAACGAGACTTTGCTGTTGTTTGTTTATCTCGACAAGGGTGCTGTTGCTGTTTGCGTGATACTGCAAAATCAAAGAGAAAATTCTTTCGCAATCTTGATATATTGGTATGGCGGCATCAATATATCCGTTTTCCGCCAATCTTTTCGCGCTGCCCACCTGTGTCAAAAAAGAATGTGCCATATATTTCAAATCTTGCGCCTCGCGCGAAAACCCTTCGTACGATATTCTGACAGGCAACATCTCGGCCTGCTTGTAAAATTCGAGGGATTTTTCGTTTAAATCGTTTTCCGGCTCGGTGCTGTAGTAGATTAACCTGTCTAAAGACTGATACGTTTCACGCAAAGCACTTTCATATTCCGAATAGTACATGTTGCTGTCTAAAACTTGGTTGTATCTTGCCGCAATTATAGCGTTAAGAAAAATACCAATGCCAAATATCAAAATCATTAACACCACAGTTATCCCGTAGTGTATACGAATGTGAAGTTGCATAGAACGTGTAGAGTTTTTACTTTTTTTCATCAAATCTCCTCATCGCTCATTTTCAATAGACGAAAGTTCCATAACAAGCTGTATAGGCGTATAGTTATATCTGCTTTGTTGATAGTTTTTTTCAACTAACATTTGATTTAATATTGTTATGGCCTGTTTTCCGATTTCGTTTGGTTGCTGCACCACCGTTTCGCTTATATAGCCTTGTTCCAGCCCCTTCAGGGTATCGGCAGTGCTATCTACCCCAACAACGCTGTAGGAGGTTTGGTTGAATTTTGTCTCGATCATCTTTGCAATTCCCGAGGTGCTAATGCCGGTTACCCCAAACAGAGCATCTGTTTCGGGGTGGGTTTTTAAAACTTCTTCTGCCACTTTGGCAGCTTCTATTATGTCGGGATTTGTATACTCTATACTTGTTATCGACATCTCTTCAAACAGATTTATAGCAGCTTTAAAACCATCTATTCTTTCGTTTTGGCTAAATGAATTTTCGTTTTCGGTTATAATTGCAATGTTTGCTGTTTCGTTTGTGATATTCGCCATTGCTTGCCCTGCAAGATAACCAATTTGATAGTTGTCGCTTCCAACGTAATAATGGTTTTCACCTGCGTTTCCGTCTATCACAACAACGGGTATGCCATAGGCTGTTGCTCGGTTTAATGCTGTTTCGAAATATATATCGTCCGAAACTTGCACAATAATTCCATCGACTTGTGCGGCTATAGCCATCTCCAAACTTTCCAGTTGGTCGCTTAAAACGTTGTTTTCCGAAAAATGAAACGAAATCGAAATTTCATCCGAACAAGCTTGTTCAATGCCATTTGATACCTCTACCCAGTATTCCTGTTTGTTTGTCGGCAAAATAACGCTTACTCGCAGATTTTCTTTAGGTGCTTTGTTTTCCTGCTCCAAAAAACGATAGCTGAACAACAAAACACATACAAAAGAAACAGTTAAAACAACAAATAACATCACAAGATAGCTGTGCTTTTTCAAATTCATTCCCCCGTTTAATTATGAATAACCTCCGCCATGCGGCGGAGCTTTTCAAGCTTCATCTAATATGAAGTTTGAGGAGGGTGAAAACGGTCGCTCCAAGTTTTCACCATGTCATATGTTTGGTCTATCATCTGTTGTTCAAAATCATTTGTATTGTCCGCCGAGATTAAAAGTGTTCCTGTGTCTATCAAGTGCGGTTGGTTTTGTTTATAGATCCACCCATCTTCCAACATTTTAAGTGTATAAACCGCAATATATCCTTGCGCCCACGGATTTTGCGACATCGACCCCAACATCTTTCCTTGTGCTATCGCTTCAAGAACTAGTGGGTCGGAGTCTATGCCGACACAAGAGATGTCTTGGTGTTGCGGTTGGTTTAAAAGGTAATATGCCATAGCTTGTGCGGCATAGTAGTCCATAGCCACAATGCCATCGACATTTTCGCCTTGCCTTTGTAAAACTTCACCGACAATTTCAAGCCCCGATTGAGTGGTCGAAATTCCATTAACAAGCTCAAGCAAAACAATTCCCTCATATCTTGCGCAAGCATCTGCTATTCCTTGCAGCCTTTTTTTGCTGTTGGTGTCGGTTTCGGCCCCCGAAATTCCTATTATATTTCCTTCGTATTCCATGTGTTCGATAACTTTAAGTGTGGCGTCATATGCACATTGATAGTTGTCTGTTTCAAGCGTTAACACACTTTCAGACGGAAGATCCGGTGCACCTCCAACGCACACTATCTCTAACCCATTTTGTGAAAGTTGCGATATTTTTTCGTTGCCCGCAGTGGCCTCCGACGGCATCATGAATATGCTTTTTGCCCCCAATTCAACAAGGTTATCCAGTGCTAAATCTTGTTCCGATTGAATCCAATTTTCCGGTGTGTCTATCAAGATCGACGGTATATCAAGATCTTCGCAAGCTTGCAACGCCATCTTTTCAAGTGGTATCGAATAATCTGCAACACCACCGAACGAAAACCCAAACCTATAGTCTTCAAGGCTTTTTCCCTCGACAGCGCCTACCTTCACCTGTTGTGGCTCGGCTATGTCTTTGGGTAGTTCGCTTGGAACAAATTGCGAATCACTACAACCGCCTAAAAGCAAAGCAAAGATTACACAAAACGAAAGTTTTGTTAGCAAAAGTTTTGTTTTCATAGCCACTCCTTCGATATCCGTTTACATAATGCGAAAATTAAGGTGATTGCCACCACCTTAATTTTATTATATACATATCGTCAAGTTTTTTGCCAAATATTACGTGGAAAACGGCGTTGATTTAGCTTGAAGTTTTTTCCTAAAATCTATTTTGCCACGCTCGTTAAATGAAATACTTCCCGATTTCTTTACATATTATTTCACCGGGTTGTTCAAAAAACTCCTCGCCCATTAATTCGTTCACTATCTTTTTATCTTTAAAGATTAATATTCTTCGTGCCAGTGAAACTATCTCGTTCATATCGGAGGATATCACGATTACCGCCTTGTTTTCTTTTGCCGCAAGATCCCAAATAAGTTGGTGGATATATTCCTTTGCACCTATATCTACCCCAACTGTCGGCTCATCGATAACTATAACATCGCAGCCGACACTCAACCATTTTGCAATGCTTATCTTTTGTTGGTTACCGCCCGAAAGAGAACCGGCTTTAGTTTCAACCTTTGGAGTTTTAATCTCGAGCCTTTCAATATATTCTTCGGCTCTTTTTTGCTCGTTCTTTATCTTGATAAACGGTAACAATTTTGAATAGTACAGGTCTTGCAACGAATTTATACAGATGTTGCGCCCCACCGAATGTTCCAAAAACAAACCTTCTTCTTTGCGATTTTCCGAAACATAACCCATCTTGTGTTTTTGCAGTGTTGCGTAAAACGTCTTTGTTTTAACCGGCTGGCCATATAGTTTAATCGACCCGTCTGTTTTTGGGTCTATTCCTAAAACTGTGCGTATAGTTTCGGTTCTGCCCGAACCAACCAAGCCGTATAATCCCAAGATCTCGCCTTTTTTTAACGAAAAATTTAAGTTTACGATGCCGTGAATGTCGGACGAAAGATTTTCCACCTCTAGTGCCACAGGGTTTTGCTCTGCATCTAAACGGCCTCTATATACAAAGGACGAATTTCGTCCTATCATCATCTTGACTATTGTGTCTCTGTCCATCTTATCAATCGTGTCGGTTCCAATTAACTTTCCGTCTCTTAAAACCGTAACCCTGTCCGCAAGCATCTGAACTTCTTCAAGCTTGTGGGAAACATAGATCATTATTACGCCTTCTTGCTTTAATTTGCGCAATATATCAAACAAAATATCTGCCTCGAACTGTGTAAGCGAGGAGGTTGGCTCATCCAGCAAAAGAACCTTTGCGTTGGAACTCAACGCTTTTGCTATTTGAATTAGCTGTTTATGGGCTGCGCTTAAATGCCGCACCGGAGTTGTGGGCGGCATGTCAAGACCCACACGTTCCATGTATATTTTTGCGGTTTCGTTAACCGATTTCCAGTCCATAAAACCATATTTGCAAAATTTGTCCATTTTGTCCAACACGATGTTTTCTGCTATCGAGCTGTTGGGAATTAACGTGATTTCTTGGTTCACAATGCTGATGTGTGCATTGACAGCATCACTATATCCTTTTAGCCGGAGTTTCTTACCATCAAGAAAAACTTCTCCGCTGTCCGCTTGATAAACACCGCAGATAATCTTCATTAATGTGCTTTTTCCTGCGCCGTTTTCGCCAAGCAAAGCGTGTGTCTCTCCTGGCAGAAACTCAACGCTTAAATCGCTTAACGCTTTAACGCCGGGGAACGATTTGGAAATGTTGTTTAACTTTAGCATTTGAAACCTCCGGATTTTGAACCTTTTTATTGGATTTATAACCAGCTTTGCAGCAACGGTAAAGTTGCCGTTTTATTGTGTATCTCTTCCCACCATAGGCAGGAAGAGATACACATATCTAGTTTAAGTTGCTTGTTGCATACTGTGCTATTTTTTATTTTTTTAATTTTTGTTACGGTTGCATTAATATATCAGTTTCTATCGAAGCGATTATATCCATCGTCAATTTTTCGATATCTTGTTGCCATGTGTCTACGTTTTCTACCGTTATTACAAGCGAGCCAGAGTCGATGTGTTCGCCCCAAGTGATGGGTTCCCAGCCGTCTTTAAGGTACATAAGAATTAGCGGAGAGATATATCCTTGTCCCCAGCCGTTTTGTGCCAAAGTGTGGTCGATGTGGCCTTCTTTGATAGCGTTCATAACTTCGTTTGATTGGTCAACTGTTCCTGCAAAGATATGCTTTGCGTCAGGGTTTGTTCCGTAGTAGTCTCCCATTGCGTTTGCAAGAGCAATTGAAGCGGTGCCTCCCGTTGCAACGATAGCGTCGGCATCCATGTTAGCCGCAAGTGCATCCGAGATTTTTTCAAATCCTGCATCAACCGTTGCGATATCTGCAACCGTTTGGATTATCTCAACACCGGGATGTTCCGCAACTGCATCTTCAACACCTTGTTGTCTTTTTTGTGTGTTAACATCGTTCAAGTTTTCCAAAACATTGATAATCTTGCCTTCGCCACCCATATATTCTATGAGAAGTTTTGTGCTGTCATATCCCATTTGATATACGTTGGAAGCGAGAGTTAAAGCAGATTCTTGGGGGTCTGCAACTGCGCCTGCATAGTTTACAACTTCAAACCCTGCGTCATAAAGCTCTTTATACAAAGCGTTAGCCCCTGTGCTGTCTGCACCGAAGATATAAAATAGATCGTATCCTTGCGCTGCCATCGCTTCAACCGATTGGTTTTCCACGTCTTGTGTCCAATCTGTTCCAACCATCCACTCAACATCTTGGCTGTAATCGGCGTTAAATTGTTCCATGCCTTTTTTAACATAGCTGTCGAAATAGGTATCGGGAGCGGGCCAATAACAAGCTAGTTTATATTCTTCTTGTTGGAATTCCCAACCAAGGTTTTCTGTTGCGCCTTGTGTGTCAACTACTTGTTCTGGGGTTGTCGAGGTATCTTCCGGTTCTGTTGTTACCTCTTCTGCCGGAGCTGCACATGCCACCAAAGATAGCATAAGCGTTAAAGCCAAAAGAACTGCTAATAGTCTTTTCATGTTGTTTCCCTCTCTTATTTTTTATGATTTTTTATTTGAACCCTTGCTAATGCAAGAATGTTCTTTTATTTAAAGTTTTTGCGCCAATCTTGTGCGTAAGCTTTCAACCGAAACCGCAAGGAGTATAACTGCACCCAAAAAAGCTTCTTCGTAATAAATGTCGACGTTTAGCATTGTAAGTCCGTTTCGTATCATGGTGAGTATCAACGAGCCGCACAAAAACCCTATCGAGGTGAAGTTGCCGCCGTTCAAGCTAATTCCGCCTATGGCACACACTGCAAATGAATATAGCATCCAATCGGAACCGGTCGAAGAGGTTGCCGAACCTGTTCTCGAACTCCAGAACAGTGCCGCAACAGAAGCTAGCACACAAGATAAAACGTTACAAGCGATGATAACTTTGTCTACACTGATGCCCGAAAGACGTGCTGCCGATTGGTTGCCACCCGTTGCAAGAATACTTCGTCCAAATTTAGTGTTGTGGAAAAACACAGCGAGCACAACAACAAATATCAACATCAAAACGAACAATCCGGAAGTTATCCCAACCCTTGAGCGACCAAGGTTTGCAAAGTTTTCGGTTAGTTCATACGGGTAACCATGTGAAAGACCCGTTGCAATTCCGCCATATACAAACGACATAGCAAGTGTTATTATGAAGCCCGAAAGTTTGAGTTTTACAACCAAAAATCCGTTTATGAACCCACAAAGCGCACCGACCAACAAAGTGATAACAATTGCAACCGGGCTGCTTAATCCAAGGTTTTGGATACATTCCCCGAGTATTACACAGGAAAGCCCGCCAACCGCACCAACCGCAAGATTCATTCCGCCGATAGTGGCAACCATGAGTTGTGCTCCCGCTATGAAGCCATATACTGCGGCGGTTCTCGACAGGTTAAACATGTTGTATTCTGTCAAAAATGAATCGGTGAAAATCGAAAATATCAACACAAGCAAAATGCTCGCTGTGATAGCACTGGAGTAGCTTTGCATAAAAAACCTGCGAACAGCCCCCGATACTCCACCGTTGTTTTTAAGAATTGATTGTTGTTTGAGATTGTTGTTCATAACAAAAGATCCTCGTTTCGTAATGCTTTTAAAACTTTTGCGAATTTAAACACCGCAAATTTTTATATCGTGTCTCATTTGATGTTTCAATTATACGGTGTTTTTAATCGTCTGCATATTTCAACAAATTTGCAAACAAGTTAAATTATCTTGCATAAAACAGCATTTTTCATAACAAAAAAACTTTTTGATTGTGCAACATTGCCTGTTTATATTTTTTAGTTTGTATGTTATTGGTGATTATCACATCAAAAAAAGACAGGCGAACCTGTCTTTTTCATCATAGTGAAAGTTAACTATTGCTATTTTGGTGGATATCTGTCATATAACTTTAACACCTCGTCGACAGAACACACCCCTTCGGTTCCGCCCGGGCACGAAAGCGAAACACTGGCTGTGCACACCGCAAGACGCAAGGCGTTTTGCAACGTGTCGTTTTGATGTGCGCTGTATAAAACACCGGCACAAAAAGCATCTCCTGCACCCACCGTGCCTTTTATATAGCTTTTGGGAAGTTCTAGGCTGTTTTGAACAACAAAGTTCCCTTTTGTGTCAAGTCCAAACCCTGCCTCGGGGCAATGTATAACCGACCACGTTGAAATACCAAGCTCAAAAAGTTTTTCAAGAGCCGCTTTCATGTTTTCACGCTTTAACGTTCCGTCGCAAGTTCTCAGCTCTATGCCTGTTGTTTGTGAAGCTTCCAGTTCGTTTATTATGCAATAATCGGAATATTTAAGAGATGGTATAACCAATTTTTTAAACCGACGACCCATCTCGGAAACAACATCTATAGAGGTTTTCAGCCCGCTTTTTTGGGCATTGTGTAAAAGCCGCGCCATCTTTGTTCCATATGTTTCATCCTCTTGGTCGAGGGCGGGAAGCAACAGAATATAGCCGATGTGTAAAATTGCGGTATCTTTTAAAGCTTCAAAATCTATATGGTTTTCGTTATAATCTGCGTTGGAGCCGGCATATTGAAAAAAGGTTCTTTCTTTGGTTTGGTTGTTGGACATAACGGCAGTGAAAGAAGTTTTACCCTCTCGCCGAACCATCGAAAGATCTATGTTTTTAAACTTCGACATCTCTTCTATGATAAAGTCACCCTCGGCATCGTGCCCCGCAAACCCCGAAACCGAAAGCTTAAGGTTGTTGTCTAGCCTTGCAAGGTCAAGCGCCGTGTTGCAAGCCGCACCACCAATTGTGCTTGTTATGCCCTCGGTGATGTGAACCAGCTCATTTTGATTTGGCCAAGTAGAAATAGGATAGGTTATGTCGACAATCATGTTTCCGGCGCAACAGATGCCGTTTCTTTTTTGCATACAAATTTCCCCTTTGAAGATATTTTATGTTGATTGTAACAAACCGAAAAAGCAATGTCTATATTTTTTTTAATAACTAATTGAGATTTCCTCAATTCTGTAGCACCACACGAATTTAACAAATAATCTTTAGTGAAACCGCCGTGGGTAATCGCAAAAATTTTCAATACAGATAAGTTTGTTTAACATTTTTCTATGATTTTTGCTTTATGTCCTCTCTTTTCACTCGTTTTCTTTAAAGCCAACAAGCACAAAATCATCACCGATAACGAGAGGTCACTTAACAAGCATGCCGTCTGTCGAAAGAAGTTTCAGTTGTTCATCTTCACTCATAGACGGCAGTTTATCCTTTAAACCCATAGATTTATACAAAAGTCCGCTTGTGTTGAAAACTTTTTTTAGTGATATCCCGATTTTTTTAACCATTCTTTCAATTCGTAGCAAAAACATGTTTATCTCAAGTGATTTTATTTCAAAGATAAACACTATCTATAAACATCGTTTTCTTTTTGTCTAATCAACTTCCTATATACTATCGGTGAGTTTCATGTTTCTTTTTTAAATATTCTGCAAAAATAATTTGCATTTTTAAATCCTGTTTTTTCGCTTATTTCTCCTATAGTCTCCTCAGTAGTTGCAAGTAAGGTTTTAGCTTGCTCTAAACGCCTTTTGGTTATATAGTCGGTTAGCGTGCACCCGGTTTCTTGATGAAAAATGCGGCTTAAATATGCCGAGTTTAAATGAGCTTCGCAAGATATGTTTTTTATCGCAATCTTCTCTGTAAGATGATTTTCAATATATTGTTTTGTTTTCAAAATAGCTATTTTATAACTCACGTCGGAATTAATAATTGCACAGATATTATGTTTTAATATACTCTAGAATAATATGTAGGTTGTCGATTCTTAATTTAGACGTTTAATTTAAATAACAAAAAACGGGCAGATACTATCCGCCCGTACCCGAAAAACAATACGACAATATTTTATTTTTATGTTTACAACTTAATATGTATATTTCGTTATTCCAAACCCGTTGCTGAAAACTGCGTGCAAAAGGTGCTCCTCGCCTTTAGAAAGGTTTAAAATGTTGTATAGATAACCCTCGTTAAGGTACACATATGCGATACCGTTATTTTGAACAACGCTATACGCCGCGTTTGGTACGGCATGTCCGTGTATTCAAACTCCCTCGAAGTTTGCGAAATATCCGCCGTCAAAATATATCCTCTTTTCAAACTCATACTTATATATAGATAATCTTTAACCTATGATAAAGATTTAGGAAATACTCCTTGCCTCGCTTTGCTTGGCATTTTGCACCGATAGCGCAAAACCGTAGTATTTCTAAACTTTAAAGCTACATCTAATATAAATAATCCGCAGGATTATTTATATTTAGCTCCACCGCAGGTGGAGATTGTGCATCTTGACCAGCTCCGCCTTATGGCGGAGGTTGTGGTCAGGCGGTTTAAAATAGTATTGAAGACGCCGTGGCGTTGCCGTGGCAAAGCCACATGGCGAATTTATATAATGCTTCGCATTACATAAATAGTCTACATCCTCCACATTGAATCGAAAAATTAAAAAAATGTTTGCTTTTTATGCTAATTATTGTACAATATAATAATATATGCTTTAAAACAAAAAGGAAAAAATTAATGACAAACTATAAAGGATTAAACTGCCCATATTGTGAAAAACAATTGGAGGGCGCAGACAACGTCGTTTGTCCCGTTTGCGGAACTCCCCACCACAGGGAATGTTACAAACAAAACGGAGTTTGCTTTAACGATAAGCTCCATGATGAGGGTTTTGAGTTTGATAACCCAAATATTAAAATTGAGCTTTCTCCCCTAGAACAAAACGAGCAAAACCCAAACATTCTCCCACCAGAACAAAACAAGGGGTTGTTTTCTAATTTTATGCAAAATGTCGAGAACACCGTTCCCATTACCGACAAACAAGAAATAGACGGAATTCCGGTTGAAGATTGGGTTCAATATATCGGCCCTTCAACTCAATATTACCTCTATTCTTTTGCGGCACAAGACAAGTTTAAGCGAAAAACCGCGTTCACTTGGTCTGCGGCATTTATACCTCTTGTCTACTTCATATATCGCAAACTTTGGAGTGCCGCAGCAATAATGTTTGCAATTGAGTTTATCTGTTCCATTCCATCGTTTTTCTATCTGTTTTTTTGGCAAGCAGGATATACACTCGGTCTTAGCGAAACGTTTGTTACAAACGCCGGAACGATTGGAAGTTCTGTGCTGTTGTTTTTCAACCTTTTGTGTGGTGTGTTTGCGGTTTATATATACCGAACTCAATCGGCAAAAAGAATAAAAAAACTTAAGAAAACCGCAACAAACGACTATGACTACCGCTTAAAACTTCGCCGAAGCAACCCTTCCTATGCAAACATAATAGCTTTCTTTTTCGGCCTTATGTTTTTATCTACCATTGTAATGTCCGTTTTGATGGCGTTCGGTTATGAACCGCCTATGGAACTTATCAATCAATATGCTAACTTCGGACTATAACATCTCTGCTCTACGGTGTGAAATATTATCATTTTAGTTTTACAATTATAAAATGTTGGAGGATATTATATAATGAGAGTTAAAAAAGCGGTTATTCCGGCGGCAGGTCTTGGAACAAGGGTTCTTCCTGCTTCAAAAGCGATACCAAAAGAGATGTTACCGATTGTGGACAAACCTGCATTGCAATACATCGTCGAGGAGGCCACCGCTTCCGGTATTGAAGATATCTTAATAATAACAAACCGTGGCAAAGATTCTATAGAAGACCATTTTGACAGGACGCCAATACTTGAAGATGCTTTAATTAAATCGGGCAAAACCGACCTTTACGACAGCGTTGTTGAGTCTGCAAACCTTGCTAACATCTACTTTTTGCGTCAAAAGGTAACAAAGGGCCTTGGACACGCCATATATTGTGCAAAAGCTTTCACGGGGGACGAGCCTTTTTCTGTGCTTTTCGGAGACGATGTTATCTCTTCCGAAATCCCAGTCACAAGTCAACTTATCTCGGCTTACGAGGAGTTTTCCGTTCCTGTTCTTGGAATGAAACAGGTTACAAAAGAACAGATATTAAAATATTCCTCTTTAAACGTTGCCCACATCAAAGACAACCTATTTAAGATAGATGACATGATAGAAAAGCCCTCGCCCGACAAAATCATGTCGCTTTATTCGATATTGGGGCGTTGTCTTTTAACAAAAGAAATCTACCCCATTTTAAGCGAACTGCCACCGGGAGCAAACGGTGAAATCCAGCTCACTGACGCCATTGCAGAGATAGCAAGAAAAAGTGGAGTTATCGGCGTTGACTTTATCGGAAAGCGCTATGATATGGGAAATAAACTCGGCATGATGGAGGCTATCGTTGAAACTGCCTTGAAACATCCCGAAATAGGGCAAGATTTCAAAAAATATCTTAAAAAACTCGAATTTTAGTTTGACTTAAATGGTTTTTTTTGATATAATACTATGGCTGTAACATGTATTTCATTAAACATGTATTAATATTAACAGCATCCTTGCTCTTGATATATTCAAGAGCCACAAGTCCAAAAGGAGGTAGAACACATGAAAACGAATTATGAAACCATTATGGTTATCAGCACCAAACTTGATGAGGAAGCAACAAAAGCAATGATCGAAAAATTCACAAAACTCATCGAAAAAAATGGTGTTGTCGATTCGGTCGAGGAATGGGGCAAGCGCAGACTTGCTTACGAAATCCAAAAAGAGACTGAAGGTTACTATGTTTTAATTAACTTTCAATCTGAAACAGATTTCATTAAAGAGCTCGATCGTATCTATAACATAACCGATGGACTTCTTCGCTCGCTTACTGTTAAAAAAGAGCAATAAGAGAAAAAACAACAAATAGGAGGTTTCTAAAAAATGCTAAACACGGTTGCTCTCATGGGCAGGCTCACAGCCGACCCGGAACTTAGGCACACTCCGAATAACATTGCCGTAACCACCTTTACGGTGGCGGTTAACCGCTCCTATGTAAAACAAGGTGCCGAACGCCAAGCGGATTTTATCGATGTTGTCGCATGGCGACACACAGCGGAATTTATCTGCAGATACTTCAAAAAAGGCCAGATGATTGCGGTTCAAGGTTCAATCCAAACACGCAGTTATGTGGACAAGGAAGAAAAGAAACGTAAAGCTGTCGAAATAGTTGCGGATAGCGTTTATTTCACCGAAAGCAAAGCTTCAGCTTCTTCTTCCAACACAGCGACAGAAGACAGATATCAGTTTGCCCCCCCCGCAGAAGAAGATAACCTTTCTTTCTCTGCGGGAGAACCGGATGATTTTTCGGTGGTGACAAACGATGAAGATCTTCCGTTCTAAAAAATAACATAAGGAGATTTCATATAAAATGGAAAACGGACAAAACGAAAGACCTCAAGGCAATCCGTACATGCGTCAACGCAGAAGAAAAGTTTGCCAAATCTGTGTAGACAGAGCGGGTTCAATAGATTATAAAGACGTTGCTCGTCTTAGAAAATTTGTTTCGGAACGTTCAAAAATCATTCCGAGACGCGTAACCGGAACATGTGCGAAACACCAACGTGACATTACGGTTGCTGTTAAAAGAGCTCGTCACCTTGCTCTTTTACCCTACACAAGTGATTGATTTAATTTAACAATTGAAAATGTCATAAAAGCAAACCGAACAGGATTTTCTCCTGTTCGGTTTTTGTTTATCCATTTGATACCTTACATACTTTCATTCCATGTAAAACTGTTAATTATTTGGTGAAACACCTCTGTGCTTTGCTCTCCCAATCCATCTATATAATAAAAATGGTCTACCAACACATATTTGTAATCGCCAATAATAAACGCTTGTAGATATTCGGAATTCTCATCAATCACAATAGTAAAAAGATAGCAATTGTATCCGTTATCGGTTATAAATCCTTCGCCCAATAGTTCCTCGTAGTCTTCTGGATTAACCTCTGTAAGAATTGTATTTAAAACTTCATCTCTAAATTCTTCATGTTCCTCAAGCGCATATCCATTCTCAATATAACCTGCCGATACCGTTTCAAAACCGAAAATATCATCCTCGTGTATATATGTGAACACCCCTTCGTAATATCCGGTATCTTCCTGCCAATCGCTTGGGACAATATAGCTACCAAACGGTTTTTCATATATAATATCTGTTGGTGTGGAGGCTTGTAGTTGCTCTTCATCAACTTCGTCTTGTTCGTCTTCAAGTTGATTACCACTGTAATTATAATTATTATATAAAGATCCAAACTCTTTTGAGCTAATTGTAATATAATCGGTTTTTCCTATAATACTATAGGTTTCTTCATCTTCAACAATAATTCTCAATTCTATTTCTTCTAAAGTTTCGATATTATTTCGTTTTAACTCTGCTTTATAAATATCGATCTTATCGAACACCGATGCATCCGCCGGCAAATATGTATACACATATAAACTGTACATGTAATCGTTGATTGAAGTATCAGAAGTATATATCTTAATAGGTTTCCCCGTTTTATTAATAATATAATAGTCGATCATATAGAAATAGTCGTCTTGCAAGTAATCGGTAAAAATAACCGTTACATATTCGTTGTCTAAAACAACTACATCGCTTTCTTTTGGTGTCCTTTCAAATTTTGTTGCGTTTTGTTCCCCATAGGGGTAAAAGCGAACATATTCGGTTAAAATCGTATCATCAAAGTTTCCCTCTTCCGTCAATACAAATGTCATTTCGAAATCTGTAATTGCCTCAAGCCCGTTTCTTGTAAAACTTTCTATTAAAAAAATAGCTCGTGCGTTATCTTTCTTCCCGGGTGCTACCGTTGCATATAAACTGGAGTTAACAAAAACACCGTTAATATTAGTGTCTTCGGCTCTAAACAAATACGTCATATCATCTGACTTGTTTTCAAAATATACATTAAGGTGTGCAAATTCCCGTTGTCCGTCAATTTCAAGACCAGTAATTTTAATTAGACATTCTTCGTTATCGACAACAAGAATATCAAGCTCAATTTCGCCCGACTCAAGCAAAATTTCCCCAAAATCAACGGTGTCGTTATGTTCCGGATTGTCTTGATTTTGGTCTTGATCTTCAAAAAAATCATCTTGTTGAGTATCATTCGATTGTTGTACTTGTTCGACAATAACATCAATAACTTGTAATGCGCACGAAGTAAGAGAGATACAAACAGCAACTAACAGCAGAATTAATACAATTTTTTTCATATTCAAACATCCTTTAACTTTAACTATTTAAAGTTAATCCTACCATAAATACATATTATTTACAATACAAATTCAACCACAATTTAGTCTTTTATTGCAAATTGTTTTATGTTTCTAGTTGTTTACCCTATCTCTACTTGTTTAACCTCTACCCTAACCCTTTCATAGTCCCCTTTAATTAAAATTGTGTCATCGCCAAACGTTACGACGTCACACCAATCGATAATAATGTTCTGTTCCTTCCCTTTAAAACCCATAAGCTTTGGTTTACCAAAAACTATAAGCCTTTCGATGTTTGCCGAGCCTTTATCAAACTCGACATCATCGACATAGCCTATCTTTTTTCCGCTTTTAATCGAGATAACTTCTTTTTCGCATAGTTTTGAAAATGTCATAAAAAAACCTCCGCATAGTACTATTGATTAAAACTTTTGTCTTAATATAATAGTATGCGAAAGTCGAAAAATTTGTACCGATTTTTAAAATAAAAGTAAATCTTATATATCGTAACTATTCCGGCACATATTGAACAATCTCTTGTATTTTGCAGTTTAATATCGAACACAAATCGTTAATTTTACGAAGCCCAAGATATTCATTTTTTCTCATTCTAGTGATTACACTGGCACTTATCCCACATTTGTTAATAAGATAATATGTGCTTATATTTTTCTCTTTTAGCGTTTTCCAAAAAGGTTCATAACTTATCATAACACACCTCTTGACATTATACTAATATAAGGTGTATTATTAGCCTATACGCTATTTTTAGCCTATTATTTAAAATGTAAAATTAATGGGGATTTCTGTATGGATGATTACAAAGCACTTTATTTAAAATTATTCAACGCAACAGAGGATGCAATCAATAAGTTAATTGAAGCGCAACAAGAATGCGAAGAAATGTATATTAACTTTAACAGCAGTAATATAGATTTGCACGACAGCGAAGACTAACATATCGTATCATATCTAGAACATTTGATGTGAAATGACAAACCCACATTAAACGAAAACTCTCAAAAATCTTGTATTAAAATTTCGCCGTAAGGCGCTCCATCATTCCTCATTCCTCATTCCTCATTCCTCATTCCTCATTCCTAACTAACTATATCATCTCTTTAATCGTCTTTAATGCATTTTTTTCAAGTCGGCTCACCTGTGCTTGGCTGATTGAAACTATCTTTGCAACTTGAGTTTGCGTCTTTCCTTTCATAAATCTAAGGTCAAGTATCCTTTTTTCACGCTCTGAAAGATTTTTTAGCGCCTGCTTAAGGGATATTTCACAAAGCCAATCGCTCTCCCCCTCCTTGTCGCTTATCTGGTCCATGATGAAAACAGCATCGTTGCCGTCGGAGAAAAGCGGCTCGTTGAGCGAAATCGGAAGCGACACCGATTCAAGCGACATTATAACGTCCATCGTGTCGACGCCGAGTTCTTTCGCAATTTCTGACACTGTCGGTTCGTTGTTGTTTTGGTTTTGCAATTTTTCCTTTGCTTGCATAGCCTTATATGAAAGATCTCTAATCGAGCGGCTGACCCTTATGCTGCTGTTGTCGCGAAGATAGCGTTTAATCTCTCCTATTATCATAGGCACAGCATATGTCGAAAACCTAACTCCATGTGACGTGTCAAAGTTGTCTATCGATTTCATAAGACCGATACACCCAACTTGAAAAAGATCGTCCGCTTGCTCCCCCCTGTTGGAAAATTTTTGCACTACACTTAAAACTAAACGAAGGTTCCCACTTATAAGCGTTTCTCTTGCTGTTTTATTTCCATCTCTCATCTCGTTAATGAGCGCTATCTTTTGTTTTTCGGTTAAAAGCGTGAGTTTTGATGTGTTAACTCCGCATATCTCTACTTTACAGTTTTGCATAAAAATTTAACTCCTGTCGTTTTGTTGACAAGAGTGTTGGTAATAATTTTCTTTTTTATTCATATTTAAGACATTCTGTCGATATCTTTTTTTAACCTTTTAATTATTCGCTTTTCAAGGCGTGATATATACGATTGGGAAATCCCAATAGAATCCGCAACCTCTTTTTGAGTCATCTCCTGTTTGCCGTTTAACCCAAACCGCATCTCAATTATCGTGCGTTCACGTTCTGAAAGCTTTGCCACCACACTGTGGATCATGTTGTGTTCCGCTTCTTTTTCAACTCCCCGTGAAACTATATCGCTGTCTGTCCCCAGAACATCGGAAAACAAAAGCTCGTTCCCGTCCCAATCGGTGTTTAACGGCTCGTCTATCGAAGTTTCGATTTTTTTGTTGGAAACCTTGCGCATAAACATAAGTATCTCGTTTTCAATACATCTTGACGCATATGTTGCAAGCTTAATATTTTTATTTGGGCAAAAAGTGTTGACAGCCTTTATGAGTCCAATCGTTCCAATCGACACAAGATCTTCGACACTGTGTCCGCTGTTTTCAAACTTTTTCGCTATATAAACAACAAGCCTAAGATTGTGGGTTATAAGCGTTTGTCGTGCTTGTTCCGGATCGGTTTCAAGCTGTTCAAACGTCAACTTTTCTTGTTCCGGCGTAAGCGGAGCAGGCAAAGTTTCAGGGCCGTTTATGTAGTGGTATCCCCTTTTCGGAGCAATTACAATTATAATTTTTAAGATAAAAAATCGAACTTGATTTATAAGATTTGTCATTCGGTGTTCCTTTCAATTAAAAAAATCCGTTCCTATAATCGCGGAATTATTAAAATCCGTTTCGGGAATATCGGAAAACGCAACCACAGGACTATAGATTTTGTTGACTTTTTTCCCGAGTATCAAACAATAATCCGCAACAACGCCAAGCAATACCCCACTTTTACCCAACGCACTATATGGAATTATACGAACGTTGATATCGTTTTGCGATCTTTGTTCAAAGGCATCAATGTTTGAATTAATAACGTCAACCGCAAGATGTTTCGGCATAAGCTTTTCCGCCAGTTCTTTTTTTGCTATCATAACCGGCTTTCCAAGACAAGGGTCTTGGAGTTTGTTCCCTGTGTCTACAAACGCCTTGAAATGTTGTTTATTGTTTAAAATTGAAAGTTCAACCTCGACAAGGTCGGGTTTTTCATATGGTTTTTTGAAAAAAAGTTCAAGTAACGAAAGAAGCATATAAAACACGAGCACCGATAATATTAAAAAAATTGGTGAGATATCAAAATAAAACGTCAGGTTATTTGTCGCAAGGCTATTTGGCGAAAACGAAATATTTATAATAAGTATCAAACCGGCAAACAAAAATGACACGATAAAATAATAAACGGTGTTTTTTAAAAAAGCTCGCACACCTTTAAATCCAAACGTTATCAGTGATATCAAAACCGCCATTGCTATTTTTATCAAAATTGAAAACGTACCAAGGTTTGGCAACAGTATCAAAAGCGAGGTAGACGCGGCAAAGCAACTGCCAAGCAACACTCTAACCTTAGAGGTATTTGAGCCAGTGAAAAATTCGGTGGCTTTAATCAGAAAATAATCGATTATGAGGTTAACAACCAACAACACATCAATATATATAATATTCAAAACAAAAAACGCTCCCTTATATACTAGATAATAAAGGATGCGTTTTAATTTTTTTGTCATTTTAAAGAGTGGGTTGCTTTTTATTTAAGTTCCGCTATCGTGACGCCATCTTCCCCTTCGCCAAAGCGACCAAGGCGAAATTCTTTTACATGTTTGTTTTGTTTAAGTTTTGCATGAACTGCTTTTCTCAAAGCTCCAGTACCCTTTCCATGGACTATGCGGACGCTTACAAGGTGCGAGAGCACCGCGGCATCGATAAATGTGTCAACCTCCATAATAGCCTCTTCAACGGTTAATCCCAAAAGGTTAATCTCGCTTTTTCCGCTCTTTTTGTCCGAAACACTGAACATGCTTTTGCCGGCTTTGTTTCGATTTTTAAGTTGCGCAACGTGCGATTTCGGCGGTTTTCTAAGTTCGCTTACATTAATTCTAGCTTTTATAATTCCTGCGCTAATTTCGACAACTCCCTTTTTATCGGGATCGGTTAAAACAACTGCTACGCCGGAAAGTGACGGAACATAAACCGTCATTCCTTTTTTAACGTTGTCGATAGGTTCAAGGTTAAGTGTTAAGTGTGTGTCGCTTTGCGGAGCCATGTCGAGAATTTTAACGCTTTCTTTGTTCGCTATCTCTTTTGCCCTTTTTGAAATCTCTATCATCGCGGTTTCTTTTGTTACACCCAGCGCTTTAATTTCGTCAAGAAGCTTAAATGCCTGGCCGCTTACATCAGATGACAGTTGTCGCGCCTTGGTTTCGGCAAGTTTAATCTTGTTTTGCGCATCCTTTTCCGCACGTTGTTTTGCTTCTTCGGCTTGGTCATGTAATCTTTGTGCTTGGTCTGTTTTTTCCTGTGCCTCGTCTAGTTTTGCCGCCGCTTCGCTTTTAAGCTGTTCTATCTCGGACAAAAGTTGTTCCATCTGTTTTTGTTCCGACGAAAGGTTTTGCCGCGCTGTCTCTAAAAGATCGTCATCAAGCCCAAGCCTTTTGCCTATCAAAAGCGCGTTGGAACTTCCGGGAAGCCCGATTGTAACCCGATATGTCGGGCTTAACGTCTCGATGTTAAATTCACAACTTGCGTTTTGAACCCCGTCTGTTTGCATAGCATATATCTTTATTTCTCCATAATGAGTCGTCGCAACCACCTTTGCCCCGCTTTGGCGTAAACGCTCTAGAATAGCTTTCGCAAGAGCTGCCCCTTCGGCGGGGTCAGTTCCGGCGCCTAGTTCATCGAGCAATACGAGTGATTTTGCATTCGCCGTTTTAAGAATTTCCGATATGTTTTTGACATGCGCCGAAAATGTCGAAAGATTTTGTTCAATGCTTTGTTCGTCCCCAATGTCGACCAATATATCGTCAAAAACCGAAAGTTCGCTCTCCCGTGTTGCCGGCACCGGGATTCCCGACATTGCCATCAACGAAAAAAGCCCGATAGTTTTGAGCGTCACCGTCTTGCCCCCTGTGTTGGGTCCTGTTATGACTAGAGTTGAATAATTTTCGCCAAGCGAAACATCGGTCGCAACTACCGACTTTTTGTCTATTAGCGGGTGTCTTGCCCTGAACAGGTTAATATATCCTCTATCGTTAAGTTTTGGCATAGCGGCATCTATGTTGTTTGCATAGCGTGCAATAGCTACCAGTTTGTCTATGTCGACAAACGCATCAAAACTATATTTAAGTTGATTTGAAATTTCTGAAATCCTTGCGGAAAACGAATATAAAATCTTTTCAATCTCTGCCGCTTCGTCTCCCTTTAACTTTTGAATGGCGTTGTTTGCCTCTAAAACTTCGGACGGTTCGACAAAATATGTAGAACCGCTTGACGATACATCGTGTACCATACCGGTTATGCTGTTTCGATGCTCGCTTTTGACAGGCACAACAAAACGTCCGCCACGCATTGTGACAACGCTGTCTTGAAGATATTTTTGATTTGTATCGGAACGTATTATCTTTTCAAGTTTATCCCTAATTGAAGCTTGCATAGCTATTATGCGTTTTCTTATTGTGGCGAGTTGTCCGCTTGCGTTGTCGCTCATCTCGGTTTCGCTTAAAATAGAACGCTCTATGTCATTTTCAAGCGAACTGTCGGAATATAACGGAAAAAAGATAGGGTCTGTTACGTCATAATGGCTTTCCAAAGGGTGATACCAAGCGATTAAAAGCCTTGCGTTCCTTAGTATTGCCTTAATCTTTAAGATCTCACCCATCGACAAAAGCCCGCCCTTATTAGCTCTTAACACAATCTCTTTTATGCCAAAAACGTCCGAGAGGTTTGGTACGGCATGTTTTATTATCATCGATTGAAACGCGTCTGCCTTTAAAAGTTCTAACGAAACGGTTTGAATTTCGTTTGTCGGAACAATGTTTAAAATGTTGTTTTTTGCGTCGTAAGACACAGCGTAGCTTTCAATTTCGTTTAAAATTTTATCAAATTCGAGTCGTTTTTTATAGCGTAATAATCGGTTCATATTATTCCTTTTAAGTATCAAGCATCATATTTAAAAAATCCAATGTGTTTAGTTTTATGCCTATGTGTGTCAACAGATAGTTTGAGGTTATGGCGGAGAGGTTTTTAACTGCGCTTTCGGATATATCGAACGAATAGATTTTTCCGACATCACACGACGCAATATATTTCATCGCCAAAAGCGAAGATCCGTTACAGTTTAGTTTTTCAGAAAGTTCATTTGCGCAACTTTCACAATGATAGCACGCTTTTACAAAATCAAAGTGGCTATTGGTCGCGCTAAACGAACCACAACCGTCACAACAGCCAATGTCGGGCATAAACCCCGCCATCGAGATTAGCCGAAACTCAAACGCGGCTTTTATCAAAAGAAGAGGCTTTGTCCCTGAGTTTAACATATAAAGAGCATTAAGCGCAAACGGGAGGTATTCTTTGGCTATCTCCCCTTGTTGGACAACATTCTTTAAAAGTTCGCAAAAATACGCGGCAACTGCTAAGCTTTTGCTATCGGAATATAATCTAACAAACCGATTTATGCAAACTGCGTCGTCGATTTGATACATATTTTTTCCCGAATACAGTTCGAAATTTGAATATGCAAGCAAAGCAGTTGTCGATGTAAGTTTATTTTTAGGGCGTAAGGAACCTGCGGCATATGCCGTTATTATTCCGTTCTCAGAAAGAATTGTTACCACCCTGTCCGCTTCCTTCGTCTTGCTCTCGTAGATAACCAAACCGTTGATCGAACTTTTCATATTCTTCCTCTAAATGCTGCTTTGTTTCAAGTTTTTCCGCATTTTTATAGTTTACATAATCTGATACGCTTCCGGTAGACAAAAATCTTTTCCAATAGTTTCGCGAGTCCATATTGTTTCCCCTTTTAAAGATAATATTTTGTTAAATATATTATCTCTCAAAAGAGTAATATTTATTATCAAAAAATAAATATTATTAGGTTGTTTTTCATGACATTTAGTGCCACAAAAGCATAGGTGCACAACCCTTGTCGTCCATGCGATTTTTAGGTGTAGTGTAACATGCGTTAACGTCATTTAAAAAGACGTCACAATCATTAAATCCAACTATTTATATTTCGTCCGTAAGGGCGCACATTAATTCCCAATTCCTAATTAAACCCATATTCTTTAAGGAAAAGATCGTTGTTTCTCCATCCCTCGCGCACCTTGACAAAACATTTAAGATTAATTTTTATGTCGAAAAACTTCTCAAGCTCGTGCCGCGCAGAACTGCTTATCTTTTTAAGCATATTACCGCCCTTGCCGATGATCATAGCTTTGTGGGAATTTTTTTCGCTTATGATAGTTGCGCTTATGTCCAAAATCGGTTTATCTTCACGTTCTTTAAAAGTTTCAATCACTACGGCGCAACCGTGTGGAAGTTCGTCGCTCAAAAACAAAAGAAGTTTCTCCCGTATAATCTCGGCGGCTATGACCTTTTCGGGGATATCGGTCAACGCGTCGCTTTCATAAAGGTGTGGTCCTTGAACGGCGTTTTGCTTGAGAATCTCCATCAAACCTTTTGTTCCTGTTTTCTCGATAGCAGAAACAGGAAAAGCATTGTCGATTGAATATTCTTGTTTTAACATATCAACAACTTTTTGCACTTTTTCTTGGCTTTCAAGCGTGTCTATCTTGTTTATAACAAGCATTATGGGAATTTTGTTTTTTAACAGTTCTTCTAAAAGCAAGCGGTCGTTGTGGGACGGCATTTTAGGTTCAACCACAAACAACACAACATCGACGTCGGAAACCGACTCGCGAACCCCTTTTATCATCGTTTCTCCAAGCTTTGTTTTGGGCACATGAAACCCGGGTGTGTCGATAAAAACAAACTGTGTCTCGTTTTCAGTGTACACCCCCATGATTCGGTTACGTGTAGTTTGGGGTTTTGGTGTGGCTATCGCTATCTTCGCTTGTATAAGACAGTTTAAAAGCGTAGATTTTCCAACGTTTGGTTTTCCGGCTATCGCTACAAATATTGACTTTTGTTCCATTAGATATTTATCCTTAATTTATTTATTATATCAAAATTTTCGTGACAAAAAGACACCGAAGATTTTCATCATTTCCACCACAAGTGAAGCTTAATACATTGTAATTATACCAAATTATAGGAGGGCATAAAAGCCCCCCTATAAAATATTACAACTAAATTTTTCGCACAAATCCTGTCGCCATTTAACTTGGCTAAATCCTATTTCGTTGTTTTTGCTTTTTGTTTTATTATTCGGTATAACTGAAACCACGTTGAAGGCCAAGTTTCTTCAAAACTTCCTCTTCTTTTTCGCGCATGTGAACCTCTTGAAGTCCACCGCCCTCATGGTGATAACCCAAAAGATGAAGCATTGAATGTACCGTTAGATATGCTATCTCGCGTTGGAAACTGTGGTTATATTCCTCGGCTTGCTCCGCCGCCTTTTCAACCGACAAAACTATATCGCCAAGATGCACAATTCCTTTTTGGGGGTCTACCGCTACGTCTTGTATATTCTCAAACTGTGGAAAAGACAAGACATCGGTAACGCTGTCTTTGTTTCTGAACTTTGAATTAAGCTCTTTTATCTCGTTGTTGTCGACAAAAGTTACCCCAATTTCGGTAGGGTGATTAAAATCTTCGTTAAGCAAAACCGCGTTGCAACATCTTCTAATAAGTAGACGAGTCCCAGACGGAATTTTAAAATCTTCCTGTTTATTTGTAATTAAAACTTTGTTAGCCATAGTTATGACCTTTCCTTTCTTATTTTTTGGTTTGTGCGTGTTACTTGAAAGCTCAAACTTTTCTCCTTGTATTTGTTTTCTCTGCTCGTTCATAGGCTTTGACTATATCGCCTACAAGCCGAAATCTTACGACATCTTTGTCCGTGAACGTTATACGGTCTATGCCTTCGATGTTTTTAAGTATCCTCGTAGCTTCGAGAAGTCCCGACCGTTGGTTATCCGACAAATCAATTTGGGTTACATCGCCGTTAACAACCATCTTTGAGCCGGCTCCAAGCCTTGTTAAAAACATCTTCATCTGTTCCGGCGTTGTATTTTGCGCTTCGTCTAATATTACAAACGCCGAATCAAGTGTTCTTCCTCTCATATATGCAAGAGGTGCTACCTCTATAATCCCCTTTTCAAGTTGCTTTTGAAATGCTTCGGGACCCATTGTGTCAAAAAGCGCATCATAAAGCGGACGCAGATACGGGTCAACCTTGTTTTGAAGGTCTCCCGGCAAAAAGCCAAGCTTTTCCCCCGCCTCTACCGCAGGGCGAGTTAGGATAATTCTTGAAACTTCATGATTTTTAAGGGCTTTAACCGCCATCGTCACCGCAAGATATGTCTTTCCAGTTCCGGCAGGACCAATCCCAAAAACTATGAAGTTGTTGCTTATTGCTTCTACATACTTTTTTTGACCCAACGTCTTCGGTTTAATCGGTTTACCTTTTGCAGTTATCAGAATGTGCGACCCATCAAGCTTTGAAAGTTCACCCTCTTGTTCCGATTTTGCAAGGTTAATGCAATATCTTAAAGTTTGGTCATCGAGTGAACCGTTTGTTTCGATAAACTTTTTCATCGCCTCAACCGCTTTAATCGCTTGCTCAACCGCACCGTTTTCTCCGGCAAACGAAACAACGTCTCCTCTGCCAATTGCCTCGATACAAAACTCTTTTTCAATAACCGAAAGGTTCTCGTCAAGGTTGCCGAAAACCAACGCCGCAACCTCCGGATTATTAAATTTTATTTCGCTTTGCACCATTAAATTTTCCTTCCGACACATCAAGCTTTTTAGGCTCGTTTTTTTACACCTTATTTTAGCAAAAATATATTAATTTGTATACATGTTAAATAAGAATTTTTTAATTTTCGTCAACCTGCCAAACTGAAACCCCTATAGATTCGCGTAATTTCAATGTAACATGGTAAATATACGAGTTTTTGTCATCTTTTTGCTCAATTTGTTTGTCAATAATTTCACTTTTGGTAGTATTTCCCTCTAGGTATTGTTCTATAAAATCCTCTAAAATTTGTTCAATCTCGACAGAAGTTCTTGATTTTTGCTCGTTTGTAACCTCAAAATTTTGTTGTTTGACAAAATAAATCGGCAATTCGCAACCAAAGATAATCACCTGTTTTTTTTCGTTTGTCGTTTCAAAAAGATTTATATTTGGCGAATGATCTTTAAGGGTTATTATTTGCCCGTTAAAATCTATAAAATAGGATGTACTCTCATTTCCCGTTTCACTCGATATCGTTTTGTTTTTGCTTATCCTAACTTCAAACCTATGATCGGTTGTACCGATAACTTCCGCTATCGTTCCTTGAACCCATGAATTTTCGTTTTTAACATCCGCCTGTTCGATTAACAGTTCTCCTTTTTTTACAACATCTTTAGGGGAAACCACCGCCTTACCGCTGTTTGTATCGATAGAGTAAATAACAGCATCTCGCTTTGCAACGAGGTTTCCAAAAGTCCCCTCGTCCACCTCTTGTCTTTCTTTTTGTGTACGAAGTTCTATTTCGGCTTTGCCATATGACAGGTTAATCGCAACAAAAGAAAATTCGTTGGCATTTATAAGGATTGTTTGTTTTGCGGCACCTGCGTCTATATCACTAATCGGGGCAAAATATGTCACCGATGCTTGTTCGAGAATGTCAAAGAAAACCGATCTTTCAAACGGGATTTCACCATTTATGTTTATAGAGAAGATGTATCCCCCAAGAACATATAACGTTATAAAAAAAGACGCAATTCCAAACGGCAAACGTTTAACATTTCTTATCTCTTTAATACGAAAATAAATTCCGCATTTTTTAGCAATCCTTATTCTACATTGATTTTTTCTCGCAACCTGTCGCAAAAAGCGATAACTTTTTATCTCTGCATTAAAAAGAATTTTATTTTTATCTTTTCTGATGTTCCAAATAAGGTGGCCTTTTTTTGCCGCCGTTTCCAAAATTTTTTCAAAAAAACCTCCTCTTGACTCGACGGTTATATATCCAAAAGCTTTAGGCAGATTAAAAAAATTAACAATCATTCGGAAAAAACTCCAATCCACTAATCTTACCTATGATATTAAACTCTTTTCTGCTCATCTTTGTAATCAAGATGTTGTCCCCCTTAATCGAAAGGTTAAACTCTTTCATTTTTATAACAAGTTTGCTATCGGTATATGCTATTATACCTGTGCAACCCTCTATTGTAATTGCGCTGTCTCCAACAATTCTAATTGCCGAAGTAAGCTCGAACAACAAGCTTTGTTTAAGTTCACTATTTAAATCAATCTTGTTTTTTTTCATATACATTCTGCCCTCCTTTTTACAAAAATCAAACCGTCACAAAGTTCAAATTTTCAAGTTAAAGATATATTTCTTCATATCAGTTGCATACGTTTAATATATATTCATCATGATTGTTACGTATTCACATAAGGAGCAGTGGTTTGTTTATAGTTACAAGTACAATAAAAATAATAACTTTTCTAAAGGCTGGTGCTGCGGTTTTAATATTAATACTGTCGCTTTGTTTTCAAGAGATAACTAAAATCGGGGTCGCAAACGGGGTTGAACTTGTGTTAAACTCGATAATACCGTCCCTTTTTCCAATTTTAATATTGACCGATTACATTTCGAAAGCTATCTCGGGGAACGGCGAAAAACCAAAATTTTTTACCTTGTTTTTTTTAAGCCTCATAAGCGGTTATCCAAGCGGGGCTTTGATGATCAGAAATCTTTTAGACAGCGAGGATATAGATCGACAAACTGCCTCGCGGATGCTTTCCGGTTTTGTTAATCCCGGCCCCGGATTTTTAATCGGCATAGTTGGTTTTTCTTTGTTTAACAGCTCGTTATTAGGGTTAATTATATTTATCTCATCTTCGATAGCATCTTTATTTTGTTTTTGTATTTTTAAGGGTAGTTGTGGTTTAATCGAAAACAAAAAAACATACAACAACATAAAGCCAAATCCAAACATTATCGATTCGGTTAAATCTTCAATCAACGCCCTTGCGACTATCTCGGGTTTTATCGTGTTGTTTTCGTTTATAATTGAATTTTTAAAAGTTTTTTTCGTTCCGTTGGTCAATTCTTACGTCGGTTGTGTCGCTATATCGCTGATCGAAGTAACAAATGCTGTTACAGTTATCGCGAGCAGTGGGTTTGAATTTAAGATTTACTTTGTTATTTTTGCTGTTTCGATGTGTGGTTTTTCTGTCGTCATGCAGATTAAATCGATTTTTTTCGGTTATAATATAACTCTGAGATATTTCTTTATTTCAAGGGTGATCCACTTCACAGTATCTGCTGTGTTCACAAAACTTTTCCTCACATTTTTTCCAATAACTTTAAATGTCGCCGTTTTAAACCACGATGCCGTTAAACTTCCGTTTAGCTATTCCCCTTTAAGCTCGGTTGTTCTTCTTTTGGTGGCGTTGGTTTTACTTTTCGGCAAAAAAAGTTTCAATATCGTTTGACATTTTTCTATTTTTTTTTATACTTAATATATATAGTTAACAAATTATTTTTACAGGTGAACATTAAAGATGAAAGACATTAAAAGCATGGGATATATCGGCAAACTTAAAAAGCCAAAAGAAGTGACTATGTTTAATTTCGACATAACTCCGGCTTGTGAATACTGTTTAAACGGCAAAAAAAAGAAACCTACTTCTCCTTTATTATGCTCATACAAAGGTGTGGTTTCCCCTTATTCAAGATGTAAAAAGTTTCAGTATGACCCATCTAAAAGAACTCCAAAGCGCACAGAAAAATTAAAAATCCATGACCCTTCAGAGTTTTTGTTATAATTGTAATCCTATAAACCATAGCTATTTTATATTGTTATGGTTTTTTAATTGTTTATTAATAAATTTTAACAGATTTAAATTGAATTAATAATATTAACATGATATAATACCTATGTTTTACAAAAACAGTCCATTATTAACAGGGGGATTTTTAATGAGCAGCTCGGTTGAAAATTTTTTTCAAATGATGATAGAGAAACTCAGCATATTAAACGAACAAGAGCTGTCTAAACACAATTTTTTAAAAGACATCTGTCTTTTTTTTGATATTTCCCACGCTTTCATCTATGAATCAGATCATTCGGGAGATTTTCACAAAAAAGAATATGTTGAAACGGTTAAAACAATTTCTCTTTTAGACACCCTTAATATAAAAAAACTTTTAGGGCGTGAGCTTTTAAGTGAACTTTGTTCAAAAAAAGTTATTACATTTTCCGGCGAAAAAGAAAAAAATCAGCTTGAGAAAAAACTATCCGAAATTTTAAACGTCAACACACTGATATTTATTCCAATACTAAACCAACACTATGAGCTGGCCGGGTTTGTTGGGCTTGGAGACCGTCGAAGAAAAGCTAGGCACTCTGTGGCGATCGATATAGAAAAGTCGTGCTCTTTATTGTCTTTACTTGCAAACGAAATTAAGCTTGAGATGTTTCAAAAAGGAATAGCAAACACCGAGGAAGCTTTAAGCAACGTTCTTGACCACATCGGAATCGACATATACGTTAACGACTATTACACACACGACGTATTATATGTAAACAAATCTATGGCAGCGCCTTATGGCGGCGTCAAAAATATGATAGGCAAAAAATGTTGGGGGTCTATCTTCAACGATAAAGTGGAACAATGTGAATTTTGTCCGCAACCGAAACTGCTTGACGAGAATGGAGAACCAAACAAAACATATACGTGGGATTATGAACGTCCGTTTGATAAATCTTGGTTTCGAGTTCTCAGTTCCTCTTTCACGTGGACAGACGGACGAATAGCCCACCTAGTCGCAAGTGTTGACATAACCGAAAACAAAAGAAACCAGCTGCTTATAGAAAAACTGGCTTTGTTTGATCATTTAACGGGGCTTCCAAACAGAAGAAGTCTACACGACGATATTCAATCGTTTATAGGAAATAAACAGGTTTTTGGCGAAGAGTGGTATCTGCTTTTTATCGATCTTGACGGATTTAAATCGGTAAACGACACGTTTGGACATCAAGCCGGCGACGTTCTGTTGATTGGGATTGCAAACGACCTTAAAAACGCCTCCTCGGAATACATCAGGGCATATCGCCAAGGTGGCGACGAATTTGTTGTTCTTCTGAAAGACAAAGGCTCAAAGGATTTTATCGCCGGAGTTATAGATGACCTGTTCGCTATCTTCCGCAAAAGATACAGCTATGAAGGACAAGATATTGGGTGCAACTGTAGTATAGGTGTAGCACACTATCCAACCGATGCCAAAAACTCCAAGGACATCTTCCATCTTGCGGACACCGCAATGTATCGCGTTAAAAAAGACGGCCGAGGCACCGTTCGTTTTTGCCACGAAGGCGAGTTCCTTACAATGGAACAATACTTTAAACTTATCAACTAGATTTCACTATCTTTATACCAAAACAACCGACACTGTGGAAAGCCCACTGTGCCGGTTGTTTTTTATGTTTCAGTATTATTTTTTTATATCTTTTCAACCGCTATAATTGCATTTTCGCCGTTAATGTTCCATTCTTTTCCGCCATCTTTTTGTTGCGAAACGAATAGGTTTTTGGCAAGAACATCGGTCGCGATGTCAGACATGAATTTATTTACAACCGCTTCGATACGATCGGTCGATTTTAAATACACGTTGATGTTATCCATAACATCAAATCCTGCATCTTTTCTCATAGTTTGGATTTTACTTATAATCTCACGTTTTAAACCTTCGTCGATTAGCTCTTCCGAAAGATTTGTGTCAAGAACCACGGTGTTTTCTCCGTCGGTCATCGAAACGTTGCCCTCGCTCTTTTTCTGTTCAATCAAAAGGTCTTCGGTAACAAGCGATAGCGTTTCTCCGTCGACCGTTATGTCGAGCTTTCCGTTTTGGTTAAGCTGTGCCATTGCCGCCCTGCCATCAAGTTCCATAAGCGTGTTTTTGATAGCGCCTATCTTCTTACCGAACTTTGGCCCTAACGTTTTAAGTTGCGGTTTAAAGATATAGTCGGCAAACCCTTCAAGGTCGGTTTTATATTCAACTTCTTTGACGTTAAGCTCGTCTTTGATTATACCTTGATAGAAGCTTGAAAGTTCAAACGCCGATTTAAAGTATATCTTTGCGATTGGCTGGCGGTTTTTGATGTTAGCTTCGTTTCGCGCCGCTCTTCCAAGTCCAACAATTTTAAGAACCAGTTCCATCTCTTTTTCAAGTTGCTTGTCTATGAGTTTTTGGTCGGCTTCGGGATAGTCGCAAAGGTGTACGCTTTCAAGAGCAGTTTTATCAACCGTGCACACAAGGTTTCTGTATATCTGTTCTGTCATAAACGGTATCATTGGAGCTGCCGCTTTGGAGAGCGTCACAAGGGCGGTATACAGCGTCATAAACGCATTTACCTTGTCTTCGGTCATCTCTTTGCCCCAGAAACGTTCACGGCTTCTTCTGACATACCAGTTGCTAAGCTCGTCGACAAAGTCTTGCAAGACCCTTGCGGTTTCCGGAATCTCGTAGTTTGCAAGGTGCATATCCGCTTTTTCAACTGTAGAGTTAAGCCTTGAAATCAGCCATTTATCCATGACCGAAAGTTTGTCATACTCAAGTTTATACTTTGTCGCGTCAAATTTATCTATGTTGGCATAGAGCACAAAGAATGCATATGTGTTCCACAACGTTCCAAGAAACTTTCTTTGCCCTTCGGTAACTGCGCCGGCATGGAACCTGTTCGGGATCCACGGCGCCGAGTTTTCATAGAAATACCAACGAATTGCATCTGCACCATGTTGCGACAATGCGTCGAACGGGTCGACTGCGTTGCCTTTCGATTTGCTCATCTTTTGTCCGTTTTCGTCCTGAACATGTCCCATGACTATGACGTTTTTAAACGGAGCTTTGTCAAAAACAAGCGTTGATATTGCAAGCAAGGAATAGAACCAACCTCTCGTTTGGTCGACCGCTTCCGAGATGAAATCTGCCGGGAAGTTTTCTTCAAAAAGCTCTTTGTTTTCAAACGGATAGTGAAACTGTGCAAAAGGCATCGCCCCGCTGTCATACCAACAGTCGATAACCTCTTCAACCCTTTTCATCTGCGCAGAGCATTTTTCGCATTTAATCGTAACGTTATCGATAAACGGGCGATGGAGTTCGATGTCGTCGGGGCAGTTGTCCGACATTGATTTTAGTTCTTCGATAGAACCAATCGAATGCATATGACCACAACCGCATTCCCAGATGTTAAGCGGAGTTCCCCAATATCTGTTTCGGCTAAGTCCCCAGTCTTGAACATTTTCGAGCCAATCGCCAAAACGGCCTTTACCGATGCTTTCCGGTATCCAGTTTATCGTGTTGTTGTTTGCGATAAGTTGTTCTTTAACCGCCGTCATCTTGATAAACCAAGATTCCCTCGCATAATACAAAAGCGGAGTGTCACAACGCCAACAATGTGGATAGTTATGTTTATACGACATTTTTTTGAAAAGAAGCCCGCTTTCGTGGAGGTCTTTCAAAATCATGAGGTCGGCATCTTTAACATAAACGCCCGCCCATTTTGTTTCGCTTGTCATTTCTCCTTTGCCGTCGACAAACTGAACAAGCGGCAGGTCATAAAGACGTCCAAGCCTCGAGTCGTCTTCGCCGAAAGCCGGCGCGATGTGAACAATTCCCGTGCCGTCCGAAAGCGTTACATAGCTATCGCAAAGAACATAGAACGCTTTTTTATCTACCTTTGCAAAATCCCAAAGTGGAATATACTCTTTGTTTTCAAGCTCTTTGCCTTTATATTCTTGCAACGTTTCGTATTTTTCTTCGATAACGCTATCTATCAATTCTTTTGCAAGAATATAAATTTCGCCACCTTCGGTTTTGATTTTAGAATATGTCTCTTTTGCGTTAACACAAAGCGCAACGTTGGACGGAAGCGTCCACGGAGTGGTTGTCCACGCAAGAAAATAACCCTCTTCGTCTTTAAGCTTAAACTTAGCTATAGCCGAGGTATCTTTAACGTCTTTGTACCCTTGTGCAACTTCGTGTGAAGAAAGCGGAGTTCCACAACGCGGACAGTATGGCACAGTTTTATAGCCTTTGAAAAGAAGCCCTTTGTCCCATATCTTTTTAAGTGACCACCACGAAGATTCGATAAAATTGTTTTCATACGTTACATACGGATCGTCCATGTTCGCCCAGAAACCAACCGTGTCGGAAAAATCTTCCCACATGCCTTTATATCGCCAAACGCTCTCTTTGCATTTCGCGATAAACGGTTCAAGGCCATATTCTTCTATCTGTTCTTTTCCGTTTATGCCGATTTCTTTTTCAACTTCAAGTTCAACCGGAAGCCCATGTGTGTCCCAACCGGCTTTACGTATGCTTTTTTTCCCCTTCATGACGTGGTATCTCGGTATCATATCTTTTATAACACGTGTTAAAACGTGTCCTATATGCGGTTTACCGTTAGCCGTGGGGGGACCGTCATAGAAACTATAGTTTTCGCACCCCTCGCGGTTGTTAATTGTTTTCATGAAGATTTCGTTTTGTTTCCAAAACTGTTCGATCTCTTTTTCTCTTGCGACAAAGTTAAGATCTGTAGTGACTTTGTTGTACACTTTTTTTCATGCTCCTTTTTAAAACGTTATTATCTTTTTATATTATACTTTAAATATTGTGATTTAGGAAGTGTGTATGAGGGAAATTATTTCTCCATGTTCGTTCCACGCTGTCCACGCTGCATTCAGTTCATCTTCGTGCAGTCTCTCCCCTACGGATAGCTGATTGTAGAGGTTCGGGGTTTGGGGCGTAGCCCCATTTTATTCGTCGCCTACGGCGACACCAACATTCCTAATTCCTAATTCCTCATTAAAAAAAACTATTCAACCGTCACGCTCTTCGCAAGATTTCGAGGTTTATCCACGTCAAGGCCTCGTTCAACAGCACAATAGTACGAGAACAACTGCATAGGAATAACTGCAGGTATCGCCATAAGATCGTCATTTACTTTTGGGATAAAGATTGTCTCGTCGCATATGTCCGAGATAAGGGTTTCCCCTTCGGAACAAACGCCAAGCACATATGCGCCCCTAGCTTTTACTTCTTTTATGTTAGACGCGGTTTTTTCGTACAGCTTACTTTGGGTTCCGATTACAACGACAAGCGTTCCCTCTTCAATCAATGCAATTGGCCCGTGTTTAAGCTCGCCTGCCGGGAAAGATTCAGAATGGATATATGATATCTCTTTAAGTTTAAGGCTGCTTTCCATTGCAATTGCGCTGTCGATGTTTCGACCTAGGAAGTAGACATCCTCACGAGAGCTGAAAAGGCTTGCTGTTCTCATGAGTTTTTCTTCCGATTGGAACGTTTCGGATGCAATATCAGGTATCTTTTTAAGATCTTTAATATAGCTTTGTACTTTTTCTTTTGAAAGCGACGACCGCATCTCTCCGAGCCACACACCAAACATCGAAAGACACATAAGCTGGGTTGTATATGCTTTGGTCGAAGCTACCGCTATTTCGGGACCCGCAACGGTATACATAACCGCATCGGCTTCTCTACTTATAACGCTTCCTATAACGTTTGTTATTGCAACTATCGTTGCACCCTTTGCTTTTGCCATTCTCATAGCGGCAATTGTGTCCAGTGTTTCTCCCGATTGGCTTACGACAATCGCAAGGTCATTATTGCTAATAACAGGTTCACGGTAACGATATTCCGACGCAACATCGATTTCAACCGGAACCGAAAGCATCTTTTCATACATATATTTTGCAACAATACCGGCGTTATAAGCCGTGCCACATGCAATTATAACTATTCTTGAAAAACTCTTAATGTAGTCTTCCGACAATTTAAGGTCGGAAAAATCAAATCCTTTTTCTGTAAGCCTTGCGTTTAAAGTGTCCCTCAACGCCTTTGGTTGTTCATTAATTTCTTTGAGCATATAGTGGGGGTATCCGCCCTTTTCGGCCGCTTCAATGTCCCACGTTATATGAAAAATATCACGAAAAACCGGAATTCCATAGCTGTCCATTATGTCGATAGAATCTTTTGTGACAATAGCTATCTCGCCATCTTCAAGATAGTATACGTCTCTGGTATATTTAAGCAGCGCCGCAGCGTCAGACGCTATGAAGTTTTCGCCTTGGCCTATGCCGATAATAAGCGGACTATCTTTTTTAACCACAATAAGTTGTTCGGGGTTGTTGGCTGACATTATAAGTAGCGCATATGAACCCACTAGGTGTCTAATTGTGCTTTGAACCGCGTCTAGAAGTGTTGTTTCGCCTTTGTAATAATAATCAATTAGGTGAGCGATAAGCTCTGTGTCGGTTTGTGATTTGAAAGAATAACCTTTTGAACTTAGCCATTCCTTAATTTTAATATAATTTTCAATAATGCCGTTGTGTGCAACAACGATGTCGCCCCTTGAATTTGCATGGGGATGGGCGTTAACATCGGCCGGCGCGCCGTGGGTTGCCCAACGTGTGTGCCCAATTCCGACAACTCCCTCGGGATGTTTGCCCGAAAGTTCCTTTTCAAGGATATTAAGGCGACCTTTGCGCTTTTTCACTGTGATTTTATTATCTTTATTTAAAATTGCAATTCCCGAACTGTCATAACCCCTATACTCAAGTTTGTTAAGCCCCTCAAACAAAACGGGCACAGCTTGTTGTTCTCCAATATATCCGACTATTCCACACATATTATTTTCCTCCTTATTTATGATAATTTAAACATGCAAGTAAAGTTTTGGTGAGTTTGGTTTTATACACTGTATAACATTTCGGAATATGTTGGGTATTCCCAAAATCTTTTTCCTATCTCTGATTCTACAATATCGATAGTTTCCCTTAACGAATCCATTCCGGTTAAAATAACATCTTTGTGATATTCAGCTTCTTGAAGAGCGTTTATAAATTTTCTGTCCTTTAAAACCGCTTGTTCAAGCTTTTCAAGTTTAACCCAAATTTCTTCGCTTTTGTCCGAAATCTTTGAAAGCAAACCGTCTTCCATAACGGTAGATAAGTTTCCGTTAACTGAATGCTTAAGATTCGCAGATGTTGCCAGCGATGTTTGATATTCGAGAACGCTTGGTATAACTCCTTTTTTAACCATATCGATCATGGTTAGCGCTTCTATCATTATTGTTTTGGAATAGCTCTCGAGTTTAATCTCAAATTGAGAGCGAACCTCCATCTCGGAATATACGCCATGTATTCTAAAAAGGTCAATATTCCTTTTTGTCGGGAAACTAAGCGCCGCATCTACCGTCGTTTTAAGGTTACAAAGCCCTCTTTTCTTTGCTTCGTCAACCCATTCGTTACTGTAGTTGTTGCCATTAAATATTATTCTTTTGTGCATCTTAATTGCGGTCGAAATAATCTCGTTTATCGCGGTTTCAACATCCTCTACTTTTTCGAGATAGTCCGCAAACTGCCTGAGCGACTCGGCTACAATTGTGTTTATAATTATGTTAGAGCCCGCAACCGACGTCGCAGATCCTAGCATCCTGAATTCGAATTTGTTTCCTGTGAAAGCAAACGGCGACGTTCTGTTTCGGTCGGTCGTGTCCTTTGAAAGATCCGGAAGCACTTTTGCGCCGGTTAAAAGTTTGGATTTTGTCCAATCTTCGTGCTGTTCGTCGTTCGCAACATGTTCTATAATGGAGGTTAGTTCGTCCCCTAAAAACATCGATACAATTGCAGGAGGCGCTTCTGCCGCGCCGAGACGATGGTCGTTTCCGGCACTTGCTATCGAAAAACGCAAAAGGTCTTGATAGTCGTCAACCGCTTTTATAACGGCAACTAAAAACAACATAAACCTTGTATTTTGAGATGGGGTTTTGCCGGGCGCTAGGATGTTTTCGCCTTTGTCTGTCGTTATCGACCAGTTGTTATGTTTTCCGCTTCCGTTTACTCCGGCAAACGGTTTTTCATGTAATAAGCACGCAAGGCCGTTTCGCTCGGCTATCATCTTCATCATCTCCATCGTGAGATAGTTATGATCCGACGCAGTGTTGCATGTTGTGAAGATTGGTGCTAGTTCGTGCTGGGCGGGGGCGGCTTCGTTGTGTTCCGTTTTAGCAAGAACCCCAAGTTTCCAAAGTTCTTCGTCGAGTTGTTTCATAAAATCTAACACTCGCGGTTTAATTGCTCCAAAATAATGGTCGTCGAGTTCCTGACCTTTTGGGGGTTTTGCTCCAAAAAGAGTTCTACCACAATGGATTAAATCGGGTCGTTTTAAAAACACCCTTTTATCTATTAAGAAATATTCTTGTTCCGCACCAACCGTCGAGGTTGCCCGGTCTGTTCCGTCGCCGAAAAACTTCAAAACACGTCCTGCTTGTTTTTCAAACGCTTCGATAGAACGCAAAAGCGGAGTTTTCATGTCTAGCGCATAACCCGAATAGGAACAAAACGCCGTCGGTATACAAAGCGTGTTGTCCTTTATAAATGCATATGATGTGGGATCCCACGCGGTGTATCCCCTTGCTTCAAACGTTACTCGAAGACCTCCCGACGGAAAACTCGATGCATCCGGTTCGCCTTTAATAAGCTCTTTACCGGAAAAGTCCATTATAATTCCGTCTTCTTCTCCTTGACGAATAAAACTGTCGTGTTTTTCGGCGGTTACACCGTTCATCGGCTGAAACCAATGTGTATAATGTGTTGCTCCCTTTTCGATTGCCCACTCTTTCATGGCGTTGGCGACAACCTTTGCAATGGCTATATCAAGTTCTTTTCCGCTTGCAATAGTTTCTTTAAGCGATTTGTAGGTTTCGTTTGGCAACCATTGTTTCATCGCCTTGTCGTTAAAAACCATGTTTCCGAATATTTCGGGAAGATTCATATAACACCCCTAAAAAAATTATTTCTTATAAATACTATATTACATATAGATTGAATAGTACAGGTATTTTGGATTTTTGTCAAGGAAAATGGCGCGAATCTTAATTCGCATTTAATTGGATTCCAACCCCTAAAACCCGCCTGCCGTCCTTGGGTATAGCGTAACATCTCTTATATTCGATATCCCTGTTACATACATAAGAAGCCTCTCAAACCCCAAGCCAAAACCGCTATGATAAACCGAGCCGTATCTTCTTAAATCAAGATACCATTCATAATCCCGTTTTTCAAGCCCCATCTCTTCAATCCTTGCAACAAGGTTCTGGTATCTTTCTTCACGCTGGCTTCCGCCTATAAGCTCTCCAACGCTGGGTACAAGCATATCCATAGCCGCAACGGTTTTTCCGTCCTCGTTTAAGCGCATATAAAAAGATTTTATCTCTTTCGGGTAGTTAATAACAAAAAGCGGTTTTCCGTATATCTTTTCTGTTAAATACCTTTCATGTTCCGTTTGAAGGTCCACTCCCCAACTTACTTTATATTCAAATTCGTCGTTATGTTTCATAAGCTGTTCGATAGCTTCGGTGTAACTTATTCTTCCAAACTCGCTGTCTTTTAATTTTGTCAAACGTTCGATTAACCCTTTATCGTAAAAACTATTGAAAAAGTTGAGCTCGTCGGGGCATTTTTCCAAAAGATGTGATATAACATATTTAATCATGCTTTCGCCGACATCCATGTTGTCGTTTATGTCGGCAAACGCCATCTCGGGTTCCACCATCCAAAACTCTGCGGCGTGGCGAGGGGTGTTGGAGTTTTCCGCCCGAAACGTTGGTCCAAACGTGTATACGTTAGAAAGACCTATCGCCATTCCCTCGGCTTCAAGTTGCCCCGAAACGGTTAGGCTTGTTTCTCTGCCAAAAAAATCTTTAGAATAATCGATATTTTTTTGGTCATCAAGCGGAGGATTTTTTGCATCAAGCGTCGACACTTTAAACATCGCGCCAGCTCCCTCACAATCGCTTCCCGTTATTATAGGGGTATGGACATATAAAAAACCGTTTTGATTGAAAAAGCTGTGTATTGCAAAAGCTGTTTCGCTTCTAATTCTAAACACGGCGTTAAACGTGTTTGATCGACACCTTAAATGAGGAATTGTGCGCAAAAATTCAAGCGAATGTTTTTTCTTTTGTAGTGGATAATCGCTGTCGCAGCCCCCCATAATCTTGGCGATTTGAGCGTTTATCTCAAACGGCTGTTTTGCGTTTGGGGTTAAAACTACCTGTCCCGTTACCAAAACAGAGCTTCCAACCGAAGCATTAGCCGCTTCTTTAAAGTTTTCGACCTTAGTTTGTTCCAAAACTATCTGGATATTTTTAAACGAGCTTCCGTCGTTAAGTTCAAGAAATCCTAAAGTTTTTTGTTCTCTTGCCGTTTTAACCCAACCGCCAACCGTTACCGTGTCGCCGTCCTTTAGACCTGTGTTTTTATATAGTTCAAAAATAGCTGTTCTGTTCATTATAAAGCTCCTATAATTATTAATTTGATTCAACTACGAAAACAAACTTATATGTAATTTATTTTAACATAGATAACAAAAAAGTGGTAGCTTTTTATATAACTATTTAGGTGTTTTTTCGCAAAAAAGACAACCGAAAAACGATTGTCTTTTTAATTGATATTTTATTTTTCCTACAAACAAATCCCCTGTGCTATCATAGCTTCAGCAACCTTTAAGAAACCGGCTATGTTTGCGCCATCCACCAAGTTGCCCTCTACGCCGTAATCCCTCGAAGCGTTGTAAGAATTATAGAAAATGTTTGTCATGATTGATTTAAGTTTAATGTCAACCTTTTCAAATGTCCACGAATAACGCATCGAGTTTTGGCTCATCTCAAGCCCCGAAACCGCAACACCGCCGGCGTTTGCCGCTTTTGCCGGTCCGAACAATACCCCGTTCTTGTGGAACAGTTCAACAGCCTCCGTTGTACACGGCATGTTTGCGCCCTCGGCAACCGCTATAACGCCGTTTTTAATAAGAATTTCCGCCGACGCTTCGTCAAGTTCGTTTTGTGTTGCGCAAGGAAGCGCAACTTCACAAGGCACGCTCCAAATTCCGGCGCAACCTTCTTGATAGGTTGCCTTTTTAACGTAGTTGATATATTCGCTTATTCTCTCGCGTTTAACCTCTTTTAGCTTTTTAACAACTTCAAGATCAATTCCGTTTTTATCGATGATGTAACCGCTTGAATCGGACATCGCGATAACTTTTCCGCCAAGTTCGGTGGCTTTTTGCGCAGCATAGATAGCAACGTTACCCGATCCCGATATTACCACAGTTTTGCCTTTAAAGCTTTCACTCTTCATGCAAGTTAGCATCTCTTCGACATAATAACAAAGCCCAAATCCGGTAGCTTCTGTTCTTGCAAGGCTTCCGCCATATGTCAAACCTTTGCCTGTCAAAACACCTGTGAACGTTCCTTGAAGACGTTTATATTGGCCGAACATATATCCGATTTCCCTCGCCCCAACGCCGATGTCCCCTGCCGGAATGTCGGTGTTTGAGCCGATATATTTCCAAAGCTCGGTCATAAAGCTTTGGCAAAATCTCATGACTTCCATGTCGCTTTTGCCTTTTGGGTCAAAGTCGCTTCCGCCTTTACCGCCACCCATTGGAAGCGATGTCAAACTGTTTTTGAAAACCTGTTCAAATCCTAAAAATTTAATAACCGAACCGGAAACTGTCGGGTGAAAACGCAGACCGCCTTTGTAAGGACCTATCGCCGAATTAAACTGTACACGGAAACCGCGGTTAACTTGAACCTTCCCGTTGTCATCAACCCATGGCACTTTGAACTGCAAAAACCTTTCGGGCTCGACAATCCTTTCAATAACACCAAACTTCTCAAATTTATAGTCTCTTTCGACAACAGGAATAAGCGAACTTAAAACCTCGTGTGTTGCTTGAAGAAACTCCTTTTCGTTCGCATTTCTAACCTTAACGGTTTTGTAAACTCCGTCAAGATAGCTGTTTAATATCTCCATCTTTTAAACCTCACAGTATTTTTATAGTTTTGTATGTTATTATAGTGTATTTATTAAATAAAAACAAATGAAAAACACCATAAATTCACTGATTTCAAAAAAATTGTATATCCTACTATTTTTTTTAAAATCAACCATGTTTGTTTTATGCACTTTTTAACAGAGTAAAGCTTTAAATCAGTAAAGAGAAATGTATAGCCCACCCAATTTATTCCGTAGCACGCAAAAAGCAACCACCAACATAAAGTTGGCGATTGCTTAAAAAACATTGAATTTTTAACCTTTATAGTTGTCACAGATTGATGTTTATATCTATGCGTTTTTAAGTCCGGACATCGCAAGTTCTGCAATTTCTTTTCTTCTCTTGTTGGTTTCAATTTTATTCTTAATCATCGGAATCGTTATTTGAACCGAGATAGCAAGCAACAAGATTATTCCTTTTATCGTGTTGTTAATCAGTGTGTCCATTCCGAGAGAGGTTATAATTTTGTCGATTATAGAATAAGACATCGCGCCAAACAAAACGCCCAAAATTTTGCCTTTTCCGCCACTCATCGAAATTCCGCCAATGACAACGGCAGCAATTGCATACATCTCGTTCGAGCTTCCAAGCGTTGCGGGGTCAACCGCGGCGTTCATCGCTATCCATAAAAACGCCGAGATACCCACCAACACGCCCGTGATGAGATACATCGAAACGGTAACCAAATCTACATTAATACCGGCAAGGAGTGCCGCTTTTTCGTTTGAACCAACAGCATAGATTAACTTTCCGAACTTTGTTTTGGTTGTTACTATAACCATTATAATCGTAACAAGCACAAACACAATGCCCGACATCGGTATCGTAAACAAAAACGAGTTGCCGAAATTAAACAGTGTCGCTCTCGCTTCTTGGGCATGGTCCAAGCTTATTTGGTTTGTGCCCGAAACAACACGACAGGTATATTGCGCCATCGAACGGAATATAAGCATCGTTGCCAAAGTTACGATAAAAGGCGGAAGTTTTGCTTTTCCGATTAAAACTCCGTTAACAAGCCCACAAGCCGCTCCGCATAAAAGGCAGGTTAACAACGTCAAAATTATACTGCCCGTTGCATTAAACGCCAAAACAGAAACAATGCCAACCAGCGACAGCATACTTCCAACCGAAAGGTCGATACCTTTTGTTATGATAACAATGCCCATGCCAAGCGCCATAACGCCAACCACGGCAGAATGTCTAAAGATGTTCATAACACCTGCATATGTTATTCCACCGGCGGCGGTTATTAGATACGCCACCAATATAGCCAAGCATATAATTACAAAGTTGTAATCCGAAACTATTCTTCCGGCTTTTTTGCTAAAACTATTGAAGTCTAAATTTTTTTCAACGTTTGTGTTTTTTTGTGCATTCATATTATTATCTACCCCCACTAATCGCTATTGCGTTGGTCGCATACAGCATAACTTGTTGTTCGGTAATGTCTTTTCTGTCAAGAATAACCTTGATCTCACCTTGATAAAAAACAGCACATCTATCCGCTATTTGAGTAATCTCTGCAATCTCTAAAGTGTTTACAAGCACCGTTTTGCCTTGCTCGGACAACTTTAAAATGAGTTTATATATCTCTGCTTTTGCGCCAACATCAATGCCTTGCGTCGGGTTGTCAAGAAGCAAAATATCCGCTTGTGTGTTAAGCCACCTGCCAAGGATAACCTTTTGTTGGTTTCCGCCCGAAAGACTTGTTATCAAGTCTTCGTGGCTGTTTGCTTTAATCGAAAGCATAGTTTTATAATTATTATACTTTTCTATCTCATTCTTTTTTGAGATAAGTTGTTTTTTTGCAGAAAGAACCTGTTCTGCTATATATGTGTTTTCTAATAATGTAAAATCCGGAATAATGCTGTTTTCTTTACGGTTTGCCGCAACCATAGCTATTCCGGCGCCCATAGCTTGTTTTATCTCGTCAAGCTTAACCTGTTTGCCGTTAATTTCTATCGTTCCTGTCACAACTCGATTGTTTCCAAATAAACATTTTAGAAAACTGCTAACACCGGCTCCTTTAAGACCCGTAAGGCCTATAATCTCGCCGCGTTTAACCGTCAAATTAATATTTCTAAAACCTTTTGCCGTGAGGTTTTTAACCTCAAGCACAGTTTCGCCAAGTTCTCTTTTTATGTACGACTCGCCCTCTGTGAACGATTCACCAACCATCAGTTTGGTTATCTCTTCAGGGGTTATGTCTTTAATCTCGCCCACTCCCACAAGGTCACCGTTGCGCAACACACTGTAGCGATCGGACAGGCTGAATATCTCGGTCATTTTATGAGATATAAATATAAACGAAACATCTTTTTTCTTCAAATCATTAACAATGCTAAACAGAAGTTCAATCTCGCTATTGTTAAGTGAGGTTGTCGGTTCATCAAGTATAATCAGCTTAACTTTACTGAAAAGAGCTTTTGCTATCTCTAAAAGCTGTTTTTTGCTTGTTTCTAAATTATCAACCGTCTCTCTCGGGTCTATATCGACACCAAGATCTTGAAAAATCTTTTCACATTGTTCAATCATGGTTTTTTTGTCTAACATACCAAACTTGTTTGTTAATTCTTTGGTTAAAAACATATTTTCATACACTTTTAAATCGTTAAACAAATTCAGTTCTTGGTGAACAAACGCAACCCCTCTGCCTTCCACCGATTGAATAGTAGAATTGTTCGGAATCTCTTGTCCGTCAAACATAATCGTGCCGTTATCTCTTGTATGAACAGCCGCTAATATGTTCATAAGCGTTGATTTTCCGGCACCGTTTTCCCCAAGAAGGGCGTGAACTTCGCCTTTTTTAACTGAAAAATCAACACCGTTGAGAACGCTGACACCAAAAAATGCTTTGTAAATATTGGACATCTCCAGTATGTTCATATTACTTTTCCTCTCTTGATTGCAGTTAAGGGGTAAAAAAATACATCTAATTCACACCTTGTTGCAAAGCATGGGACTGTTGCTCTTTGCAATTCGCCCTCGTTTAACGGTGTTAATCAGAAATGCAGTCATGTGAAAAATTTGCTCCGAAAAAACTCTTGTTGCTTTTGTCGCTTAATGCGTCTCCAAGAGATTTTTCGGAGCATCGCTAATTTTATTGCTTCAAAAAAGTGTTATATGTCATTGACATATTTGCTGTTGTTAATTATTCTTCGCCAAATCCTGTGAAGTTTGCAACGTTAGATGCATCAACTACTTCTGCCGGGATAACTGTAACTTTTTCGATAGCTTTTCCGTCAAGGTGGTCAACCATAACTTGGATAGCGTCTTCCATCATGTACGGAGAATATGTAACCGAGAAATAGTCAGCAAGTTTTGTGTAGATTTCGTTGTATGCCGGATCTTTGTGGTTTCCTGCAAGAACTGTGTAGTTTTCAGCAGCACCAGCGGACGAAGCAAGGTTGATTCTCGGCTCTGATCCCAAGAAAGCGTCTTTTTTCGCGTCTTCAATAGCTGTTTTGGAAAGAGCATCAAAGATACCCATTGCTATGGGGTCGTCATGTGTGAAAACCCAAGTTGTAGAAGCGATATCTTCGTCAGAAGCTCCGTTCAACCAGTCTGTGAACAATCTTTCGCCTTCAGATCTTTGCCAACCTGTTGAACCAAGGTCAACAATAGCTGCGTTGATTTCTTCTTCTGTCCAACCGCTGTCCATAAGGCCAGATTTAAATCCGTCTGTTCTCATGCCGGGAACCGAAGAAAGGTCGCCTTGTAGCAACAAGATTTTGTCTGTTTTTTCAAGGCCGTTTTCAACAAATCTTAAAGCTGTTTCGTAACCAATGGCACTGTTGTCGCCCATAACGTTTGCAACAACGCTGTCTTCAAGCGAAGCTATCAAACGGTCGAATTGAACTACAGGGATTCCCGAGTTAACAAGGTTTGTAAGCGATGCTTCAACTGTGTTATCCATAGGAAGGATTACAACTGCATCATATTGTTTGTTAGCAACGATATCGTCGATTTGGCTGATTTGTGTTGCCGAATCGGGGCTGCTTAAAACTGTTGCGTCATAAACGCCTGCTGCGTTGATTTCTTCAGCTTTTGCTTCTGCTGCAAAACCAACCGAACCTGTCCAGTCGTGGGTTGGGTTGGGAGCCAAGATAGCGATGGTTTGTTTTTCTGCCGGAGCTTGTTCGTCGCCTTCTGCTTCGGGTTCTGTTGTCGCCGGAGCCGAACAAGCTACGAGCGAGAACGCCAATACTAGCGCTAATAGAACTGCTAATAATTTTTTCATTGTTTTTTTCTCCTATTTTTTATTATATTAAGTTTTTTTAAAACTTAATTACAAAGAATTAATCGGTCGACCGGGTTATTTAATCTCAACCCATGCACCGTCATTTTTAGAACTTTCGACTACTGCATGTATAAACTTAACGCCCGAAACACCTTCCGAAACGGACGGGAAATCGAGGTCGTATTTATCATAGGCTAGTCCTGCTTTTTTCTTTCTCAGTGCGTTTGCATAATTTTTATAGATGTTTGCAAAAGCAACGTGCAACCCTTCCGGATGTCCGAACGGAATGCGTGAGCAGTTTGCCGCGTCAACCCCAAGGTATCCTGTGCCTCTTTCAAGAATTTGAGTTGGGCAACCTTTTTTGGTGAATTTAAGTTGGTCGGGATGTTCTTGATCCCATTCAAGCGCACCTTTGTCGCCAAAAATTCTGAATTTATGTCCATTTAAATGTCCACAAGCTACCTGGCTCGACCAATAGTTTCCGTGAACTCCGTTTGTGTATTCGACAAGCATGTTAGCATTTAAGTCAAGCGGGTTGCCAAAGTTATCTAAAACTGCCGAAACACGTTTGATTTCAAGGCCGGTCAAATAGTGAATCATGTTTTCAAGATGTGTTCCGATGTCGCCAACACAGTTTGAAATTCCCGATTGTTTCGGATCTTTTCTCCAAACCGAAAGGTTGGCTGTGTCGCTTTGATCTTTTCCGACTTCATCAATAAGCCATTCTTGAGCATATTCTCCGTTAACATTGATAACGTTGCCAATCTCGCCTTTTGCGATAAGCTCTTTTGCGACTTTAACCATTGTATACCCTGTGTATGTGTAGGTTACGCCGAAAAGAAGATCTTTTTGTTTTGCAAGAGCTTCAAGCTCGAGAGCTTGTTCAACTTCAAAGCAAAGCGGTTTTTCACAAACAACGTTTATACCAGCTTCCAAAAAGGCTTTTGCTATCTCGTAATGTGTAAAGTTTGGCGTACATATAGCAACAAAGTCAATCTTTCCTTTTTCCTCTTGTGCCATTGCTTTGTAGTCGTCATACACCCTTTGTGGCTCGATGTGATATGTGTCTGCGGTTTGTTTGTTTAACTCGGAATTTTTAGAAAACGCCCCCGAAACCAACTGTATTTCGTGGTTTAATCCGATTGAGTTTCTGTGAACCTCGCCGATAAACGCATTCATATGACCGCCGACCATGCCGTATTTAATAATACTCATTTTTTGACACCCCTCTAGTTGGAAATAGCTTCGTCAAACTTAACGTCTGACGGCGAAAAATCAACTCTTCTGACAAAAGCCGCGGCTTCTGTTCCGCCGTGGACTCTTTCCATTCCACTGTCTTCCCATTCAACCGAAAGCGGGCCTGTGTAACCCATCGCGTTAAGTTCTCTTATTATCGATTCAAAATCAACATCTCCATGACCCAATGAACGGAAGTTCCAGCCTCTTCTTAAATCGCCAAAGTCGATGTGTGAACCCAAAAGTCCGCTTCTGCCATCAAGTGTGACTGCGGCGTCTTTCATGTGCACATGGTACACTCTGCTTGCGAAATCGCGAAGGAAAAGATGTGGGCACACGCCTTGCCAAATCAAATGGCTAGGATCAAAGTTTAAACCGAAAGTTTCGCAATTTGCAAATTTTTCAAGTAATTTTTTAGTTGAATAATAGTCAAACGCGATTTCGCCCGGGTGAACTTCAAGAGCGAATTTCACATCGTTAGCTTTAAAAACCTCCATGATAGGCGTCCAAAGTTCAACAATCTCATCAAACCCGGCTTCCACCATCTCTACCGTTGTTTGTGGGAAAGAATATAGATATTTCCAGATAGGCGAACCTGTGAAACCGGTAACTACTTTAACGCCCATTTTGTTTGCGACAACCGCAACTTTTTTCATCTGGCTTATTCCCCAAGCCCGAATTGCCGCCGGATCGTCTGCAAGTTCTGCCGGTGCGAAGTTGTTCAATCTCGGGTCGGGAGCGTCGCCAACGCATTGTCCGATAATGTGAGTTGCAAGAGCTTTACAAACAAGACCGTGTTTTTTAAGCGTTTCAAGCATATATTCAACATAGCTGTCGTCGCTATACGCTTTATCGATGTCGACGTGGTTTCCCCATGTCGCGAGTTCCAACCCGTCATATCCCATTTTAACAGCCAATTCGCACATTTCGTCGAATGGAATGTCTGCCCATTGGCAGGTTGTCAAAGTAACTAGTCTGCTCATATTTTTTTAATCTCCTTTAACCTTTGTCATATATTACATCTTTGTTCCCCGGTTTGCTAACGAGTTACTAACCGGTTGCAAAGATATTTTACAAAAAAACAAAATAAACTATAACTGTGCACGTGCACAATCAAGCGTAAAAAGCGACCTTTCACATAGTTAAATTCAATACGAATACTTCATCACTATTTTATTTTCTGTGTGTATCTTTCTTTTTGAAGGATCTTTGCCAAATACAGCTTTTTCAACAAGCACTTTAATCGGCAGATATCCTTGTGTTTTCGGGTCTTGGGTTATCGAAGCTATGACTAAACCGGTTTGAAAATGTTGTTTAATCTTGTCGTTCATGTCAACGGTTATCGCCGAAATGTTTCCTTTATATTCTTCAATCGCCTTTATGCCGCCAATAATTCCACCGGCACAGAAAAAAATTAAATCCACTTGGCCGTCTTTGAGAAGACGTTTCACAACGCTATAAGAAGTCTCATCGTTATCGTGGTTTTCTATCACATCGACAATTTGGTGGTTGCTATCTTCTCGAACAACTTGGGCAAAACCTGCAACGCGTTTTTTGTTGCTTGAGTTGTTGTAAGAACCGGTGACTATCGCTACATTTTTTCTGCCTTTTAAGTGGATATGCGCAATGTTCCCCGCAATCTGTCCAATCTTTGTGTTGTCCGCTCCGACCATTACAAGCCTTTCGACTTTTTCGATATCTGCATTAATAAAGTTAACCCAAACCCCTCGAGCGATAATCTCGTTTAGCTTAAAAGCAATCATCGAATCGTCAACCGGCGTTATCGCCAAAGCCTCGATGCCTTGATCACAAAGCTCTGAAATAGCGTTAAGTTGATCTTCGGGGTTGTATCCTTTAAGCTTTTTAATCACAACATCTATATTGTTTTTCCATTCTCGTTTTGCCTTGTTTATACCCTCCAAGACATCATCAAAAAAAACGTTACCAACCGAATTAATTATAACCCCTATTTTGACTTTCTTTTGGGAAGCAACCAGCAGTTTAGCTGTTGAGTTTGGCACATAGTCATATTTTTTTGCTATCGAGAGTATCTTTTTTTCTAAATCTTTGTTTACATTACCCCTGTTGTTAAAAACCCTGTCAACAGTTCCCCTGCTTGTACCTACCATTTGGGCAATTTCTTTCATCGTTATCGACATATTCGTGCTCCTTTGCGCTTCAGTTTTTGCACGGATATTTTATAACTAACTCTCCGTTAGACGTTTCGCCTTCGCAATAACTGTGCATGTGCACAGTTGAATTTAACGGCAGTATATCACATATTTTTCTAAAATGTCAATACACTTTAACCAACTTGGTCGTTTTTCTTAATTTTGAATTAATATTTTTGTAACATTTGATACATAGCTTGGACAACAAAAGCGGGTTTCCTAAAAAACCCACTTTTCGTTTTTTTGTATCTAGATGTTTTTCGGTCGTATCCACAACGGTTGAATCGAATTTCTGTCACACCTCATGCAACGGTTTGCCTCGTACAACGCCTCGTTTTGGTTAAACGGTTGGACAAGTTCCTCAAAGTTATCTTTCAAAGAAGCCGGCGACAGGTTTTTTTCTTGACATATCTCATCATCCCAAGTTTTGATAGACAGCGGCATCTCGGGAATCTCTATCGGCTCACCCACGTACAGCCCAACCCCTCTTAAATCTTCGTCAACCTTTTCCGCCACGCTTTTGCCCTCGGCAATTGCGCGAATAGCTATTCCGTTTTTCACAACGTCGCCAACGGCATAAATTCCTTTGCACGAAGTTTCAAAACTTGTTTTGTCAACTTGTATTAACCCGTTTTTAATATTGATATCATCGGGTAAAAGAGACAAGTCGGAACGCTGCCCTACCGCCGTTATCAAAAAATCTGCTTTGATTTGTTTTGAAACTTGGTCGGACAAAATCGGAGCAAACCTGCCGTCTAGGTCGGTGACGGCATGACATTTCACAAGCGAAACACCGTTATCGTTAAACTCTTTAATGCTGTATCCATCTTCAAATTTAATGTTCTCTTTAATTGCGAAATCTTTCTCTTCATAGTTTGCCGGCATCTGTTCAAACGTTTCAAGCGAAACCACCGTGACGGATTTCGCCCCAAGTCTTACGGCGGTTCGCGCCGAATCTATCGCAACGTCTCCCCCGCCCAAAACAACAACGTTTTCGGGAACATCTTTTTTTCCGTTAATTCGCACATCTTTCAAAAAATCTACCGCTGTAACGGTGTTTTCACTTGAAAGCGATTTTAATTCTCGCCCAAACTGTGCGCCTATAGCAATGATAACCGCGTCGTGTTTTGCTTTAAGCTTACCAATCGTTATGTCTTTTCCAACCGCACAACGATAATGTATGTTAACACCAAGCGCGACAATCGAGCTTATCTCTAAATCAAGATCACCGTCCGGCATTCTGTATGACGGCACACAGCTAGCAAGCATACCACCAGCTTTTTCAAGTTGTTCATAAACCTCGACTTGATATCCTGTTCTTTGTAAAAAATATGCCGCCGTAAGCCCCGCAGGGCCCGCTCCGATTATGCCTATCGTTTTACCGTTTGGCTCGGCTTTGTCCTCGACAAAGTTTCCGTTAGTCAAAGCATTAAGCGAGATATATTTTTGCAACGCGCGCACTCCAACGGTGTTTTCAATCTCTTTTCTTCTGCAACGTTGCTCGCAAGGTCTAGCACATATTTTTCCGCATATAAGCGACAGAGGGTTTGTCTTGCGCATAAGATGATATGCCGTTTCCTCCTTGCCTTGTTTCATCAACGCGACATAGCCCGGTATGTGAACATGAGCCGGGCAAGCGTTAACACACTGGGCGATAAACAGCGTTCTGCATATACTTGTCGCACAAAACTTGTCGTTAATATGTTCCAAGATAACCTCTTCAAAACGATCGATTATCTGATAATAAAGTTCACTTACACGAATTTCCGCATAGGTATTTGAAAGCTGTGCCAACGCTTGTTTAAGCCGGTCTATCGAATTGTGCTTCGTTTCTTTAAGCGTTATGTCTTCTATACAACTGTTTAGATATCTCGCTTGGTCGCTCTCTATTCTTACCTCTCGAATTAAAAAGCGAGAGAGAAATCTTAGATAATCTACAGGGCAAAACTGTTCGCCTATAAACATAATATAGTCTGCTGTCTTGTCATTAAGACGGTTTTCTATAGGCTCAAGCATTTGATTTCCAAAAGCAATATCCCCTAGCGCTCCACCTATCTGAACACCGATTATCTTGCTGTTGTTTCTCATGCCAATATTAAGTTGCGCAAGTATATCAAGCGGAGATTTCGATATATCTATCTCGGAAATTTTGTTTTCCGTTAGATCTCCGATTATATTAAATGTTCTAATCATCTTTTTTGTTCAACCTCTTCTCTGTATTTGTCGATAGGCATATCGTCACGATTTGGGTTGTAGTAGTAGTATGACGGCAACGTTGTCATGCAATGGTCATAGCTTATCATGCTTATCGGACAAACCCTCCAACAACCGACACATTCTTTTCGAGTACACATAGATTCAAAACATTTTATATGATCGGTTACTCGGCGAACCGTTCCAAGATATCTTTTCGCGTCTTTTGGAATGGCGCCGACAGGACATGATTTCTGACAAAGACGACATCTGGAACAAAACTCCTCTATATTATAATCTTTCGGCTTGTCCAAAGGCAGTTCGGCATCTATTAGAATAGACGCATATTTAAGCCTTGTGCCGATTTCGGGGGTGTGACAAATTCCATACGTAGACATGTTTCCCATTCCCGCGTTAACTGCGTGGACGGGATATTTTATAAAACCTTCCCACGAACGCGCCCGACAATCGTAACCTTGGCTTCGTATGTAATCCGCAACGGTGTGGATGTGTTTTGCACAGCTGTAGTATCCGTAGTATGCGGCGGTGTCGTGCTTTGGTTCGGGGTATCTTTGCACAATCTCTTTTGGCACTTCATAGCCTAAAATAATTATCGTATCAAATATAATAGCGTCGTCAACCTCAACCGCCACAAAGCGCCTGTCCACTTTGGTTACACCTATACTTTTAAACCCAAGGCTTTTTGCAAAATCTATTATCGCCTGCTTAAGCTGTTCGGGGTTTAACGTTTTATTTTTTGCAACCGAAGGGAGGTCTATCCCCTCTGCTTCGTTCATTATTCTCTCAAAAGACGTTTGTAGGTGGTGTTTATATTCTTGTGGGTCATCCAACGTTTCATCCATAGAAGTTCCAAAAAAGTTAGGCCTGTTTTTGTTGTTAAACGCCGGAGGGTCAAGCGGTATCGGTTGGTTTTTAACAAACCTGTCATACTCGTCGAGATCGACAAACATAAGATACGGGTTGCTGTCGGTTATCTCTTTGCCAGGGTTGTCAAAATATTTATAAAGCCCGTTGGAATAACTCCAACGCTGTATTCTAGTTTCATCGTTAGTTTCATCATACATTTTTTTTGCGCGCTGTTTCCATTCCGCAACAACCTCGGAAAAAGACTCTTTTTTTTCATCGGCATAATTGTGAAACACCTTTACATCTTTAGACATTTTTATACATTCCCTTTCATAGGTAGTTTCCACCCTAAAACTAAACCAATTATAACACCGCAAACTGCCACAGTAAAGAAAAATTGTTTATCATTTTATATTTAACTATCGTTTAAAATATGATATAATGCTTAAAAAGTAGGTTGAGCGACTGCACGTTGATATATCAACGTGAGGAAAGTCCGAGCTCCACAGGGCAGAATAGCTGTTAACGACAGCCGAAGGCGACTTCAGGGAAAGTGCAACAGAGATATACCGCCGTTTTTAACGGTAAGGGTGGAAAGGCGAGGTAAGAGCTCACCGGCTATCGGGAGACCGAATAGCCCTGCAAACCCTATTCGGAGCAACACCGACATGGACATTAAGCCGGCCCGGCATGTCCGAAAGCGTGGCATGAGCCATAGCGGCGACGCATGGCCAAGATAGATAGTCGTTCAAGACAGAACTCGGCTTAAAGACCTACTTTTTTCTTTTTAAATTTAATTATGAAATATATTTTTGTCTAAGGCTATAAGCATCTCTGCAAAAGGCAAAGATTATACGAGAAGTATCTCGACAAACCTAATCACATACATTATTATAATTCCGGGAATTCCGAGCAACGAAGCCGTGCTTGTTGTCAAATAGTTTATGTTTAGCGTTGTAGCAAATCTCTCTCCGATAAAATTCAATGCATATAAAAAAGCGGTTCCAACCACCACACAGCAAACGGAAATTTTAAACGGAATTTTGCTTTTAGATATCTCTCTAACCACAATCAATGTGACAAAAAAGACGTTTAATACTATCACCGAAACAGCGAGAAACATAGTAGTTAATTCCTTTCAATTGAGCTTTTAACTAATATGTATTCATCGCCAATCGCTATTATTATTTAATTTAATAATAAACAAGTAATAATATATTAAAATTTTTGTTATTTTTATTTAAATTATACTATTGTTTTTTTTTCATAGATAAAGTATATTTATATTGTGGCAGGTTGTCACCTATTTTCTATAAAAAAGAGGAGTTGTAAAATGGCTGAATTCACATATGATATAGTCGAAAACATCGGAACCCTTTCCGAAAATGCAAACGGTTGGAGCCGTTCGGTTAACCTTATAAGTTGGAACGGAAGAGATCCCAAATATGATATAAGGGATTGGGCGCCCGGTAACGAAAAAATGGGAAAAGGAATTTCCCTTTCAATCGAAGAGATTAAGGTTTTAAAAGAGATCTTAAACGAAATGGAACTTTAAGGGGTGGTCGTGACAGAGTTTAGAGATCGATTTATCGGATTGTATCGCAAACATATCGAACGCGAAGGAAGTTTAAAGTTGCTCGATTGGCTTGACACGACCGACTTTTTTGTTGCGCCGGCAAGCACAAAGTTTCACAGCGCGTGTAAATACGGTTTGGTTTCACATTCACTCAACGTTTTTGATGTCATGATGAAAAACGAAGAGATCTCGGAAAACAAAGAAAAGCTTGAAAGTATCGCCATTTCGGCGTTGCTCCATGATCTTTGTAAAGTCGAGTTTTACAAAGAATCTACCCGTAACGTTAAAAACGAACAAACCGGTGCTTGGGAAAAGGTTCCCTACTATTCAATCGAAGATAAGTTCCCGTTTGGACACGGCGAAAAATCAGTTTATCTTATCGAGCGGTTTTTTAAGCTAAAAAACGAAGAAGCTATAGCTATACGTTGGCACATGGGCGGCTTTGACAGTGACGCTAAGGTAGGCGGCTATAGCGTTAGCAACGCCTTTTCAAAATATCCTTTAGCGGTAAAGCTTCATGTTGCAGATTTGCAAGCTACATATCTGTTGGAAAACGATTAGTTTATCACCGATAAAAAAAGAACTTTGACAGGATTTTCATGCCTGTCAGTTTTTTTGTATTATTTCTTTTGTTTCAAAAAAATTTAGACTTTGTTTTTTGTATTTTGTTTGACTTCTCTCGTAGCTTTATTTAAAATTAAAACTACCAATTATATTTAGGAGAAACTGTAGTTGTATTCATTATCAAACGATATAGACGCATCTTTTTTACCGCTAAGTTTAGTCGAACGCTATCGTTTGGCGGACGCGGCGTCTCTTAAAGTTGCGCTATTTATGATTTTGAACAAACAAAGCGAACCAAAAAGAATTGCAACCGAGCTTAATATTCCGATTGACAAGGTCGTAAAGTCGCTCAAATTTTGGACTGATTGTGGTTTTTTATCATACGCAAATCAAGATGCGGCTTCGAAAAACATAAAACCGCAAGCTGTTGTGACAAACGATGCACAAGAAACCGTAAAAGAATACTCGATATTTGAAATAGAAAAAAACCTGCTTCGCAACCCCGAGATTTCACACCTTTTCCAAGAAACACAAAGATATCTTGGCAGAACCATTTCGGACAGCGAAACTTCACGATTGTTTACGATGTATATGTCGTTTGAACTTCCTGTGGATGTCTTGCTTATGATAATCGCGTACAGCAAAAAAAGGGCAAAGCGCAGCTTGTTTAATTATATCGAAAAAATATGTCGAGCTTGGAAAGAGGAACAAATTGACTGTGTGGAAAAAGCAGAAAAACACCTAAAGCTCCTTGAAAAACGAGAGCGACGCGAAATCAAGGTTGCAAGGACTTTAGACGTTGACCACGACAGTTTCAAATATAAAGATAAACAACATATAATTAGGTGGTATGAGGAATATGGTTTTACCTCCACTTTAATAGAAGAAGCTCAAAAATACTGCAATGAGGAGCAAAAACATTCGGTTGCCTACATAAATTCGATTCTTAAAGATTGGCACAAAAACGGCGTTAAGGCGGTTGCAGACACACGAAACAAACAACCCTCCAACGCCCCTGCCCCTGTTCCAAAGATCGACAAAAGCAAAGATTCTTTGATAAAACGTGCGGTAAAAAAACAAATTTAATGTGATGGATTAACATATGACTATTTTTGAAAATGCAACTCAATATGCCGAGAACGAGCTTAATCGTCGACGTTTGCGAAATTTTGAAATCGATGAAAAAAATAAACAGCTTTTGCTTGAAAAGATACCGTCTCTTGAACAGTTAAATCGCGATATTTCTTTACTTGGGATAAGCTCTATAAAACAAGGTGTTCTCGGGAATTTAACAGAAAAAAAAGCGACCGAAGCCGAAAAACAAAAACTTGTTTCAAAGCGACAACAACTTATTGATACCGTCGACTTGGACAAAAGCGTAAAATCCCCACATTACCACTGTGTCTTGTGTAAAGATTTAGGCATGGTCGAGCAAAAAACCTGCTCCTGTTACAAACAGTTGATTGGCAGTTTTAACAGAAAAAAAATATCAAACAACTCTTCACTTTCACTTTGCAGTTTCAAAGACTTTTCACTTTCATATTACTCTGAAAAGATAGATCCCCAGATTGAAATTTCCCCTAGAAGTTTAATGGAATCAAATTTAGAAACATGCAGATCGTTTGCGGAAAACTTCTATCTCAAAAACTCACAAAATCTTTTGATGCTTGGCAACGCCGGTCTTGGCAAAACCCATCTTGCTTTAAGCATTGCAAACAGCGTCATTGAAAAGGGTTTTGATTGTATATATTGTAACGCTTCAACAATCTTGAAACAGATTGAACAAGAATATTTCGACCGCGGACACAACACCGACACGTTAAAACAACTTTGTTCTACCGAACTTTTAATTCTGGACGATCTTGGCACCGAATTCAACAATGCGTTTATAACCGGAACTTTATATGAAATAATCAACACACGACTAAACCGAAAACTTTCGACAATTATAACGACAAACATATTGGACGACAGTTTGTTTGCGGTTAGATATGGCGAAAAGATAAGCTCTAGGCTTGTCGGTTGTTACACAACTTTACCGTTTGTCGGAAACGACATAAGACTGATTAAAAATGATATGTAGTTTTTAACCATAGTTTTTAGAAAAAGAGAAATAATATAATGCTTAAAAAATACAGTTTGAAAACCGAACCGCAACAGTTGCACAACATAACAGAACTTGTCAGAGCATCGATTGTTCAAAGCGGAGTAAACGACGGAATTTGTGTTGTCTTCTGTCCACACACTACGGCGGGAATTACGATAAATGAAAACGCCGACCCTGATGTTGTTAAAGATATTCTTTTGGGGCTTGATAAAGCATTTCCCGAAAACGAAAACTTCAGACACTTCGAGGGTAACTCTACGGCACACCTTAAAGCCAGCTGTGTTGGGTCGTCGGTAACGGTTATTGTTGAGAACAACAAACCAATTTTAGGAACGTGGCAATCGATTTATTTTTGTGAATTTGACGGGCCTCGAACCAGAACGGTTTACATAAAAACAGTTTAACTTAAAAAAAGTGGACATGGCAAGCCATGTCCCTACAGGTCTCTTTTTTATTTGTGCAATACTTTTTAACAATAATTTTTAGTGTGCACCTTTTTTGACACGCCAAAACTCCGCCGAAAGGCGGAGTTTCTTTATATGTTTTCAATATACGTCTTGGCCAAACCGCCCTCCGACGTCTCTCGATACTTGCTAAAAAGATCTCTGCCCGTTTCGTACATAGTTTTGACTACGACGTCAAACGATATCTTTCGAGTATGTGTCAAAAAGTTTGCAAGGCTCAACGCGTTTATCGCCCTCATCGCGGCAACAGCATTTCGTTCGATACACGGTATCTGCACAAGGCCGTTAATCGGATCGCACGTAAGACCAAGATGATGTTCCATTGCTACTTCGGCGGCGTATTCTATCTGGTCGATATCCATCTCAAAAAGTTCAGCAAGCCCCGCCGCCGCCATCGAACAAGCGCTTCCAATCTCGGCTTGGCAACCACATTCCGCGCCGCTTATCGAAGCGTTAGTTTTAATGACGTTTCCTACAATTCCCGCCGTCGCAAGCGCCCGCACAATCTCCTCGTCGGAAAACCCTCGTTTTTTTTGCATATGGAACAAAACTGCCGGCAAAACTCCGCAAGCCCCACAAGTAGGCGCTGTTACAACAGTTCCCCCCGACGCGTTCTCTTCACTAACCGCAAAAGCGTATGAACACACTAGCCGATTTTCTTTAATTTCGGGGCTTTCGTCTATATGCCGTTGGTTGAACAGAATACCTGCTTTCTTTTGAACTTCAAGTCCTCCCGGAAGTTCTCCCCCAGATTTGATTCCGGCTCGAATGGATTTTTTCATGGTGTCCCAAATCTCGCTTAAAAAAACAAATATCTCTTCACCCTCAAACTGTCTTACATATTCAAAAAGGCGAATTCCGTTGTCGTCGCAATATTTTTTTATATCTTCAAAATATCTGTGCGGATATACCTGTGGTTTGTCTTGAACGCGTTCCCCCTCAACAACAATCTTTCCGCCCCCAACGCTAAACACGCGCCAAAACATAATTTCGTTTTTGTCACGGTCAAAAGCTTTAAGTTCAAGGGTGTTGGGGTGGGAATATTCGGTCTTGTCGTCCGAAAAGACAACTGTACAAGGTTTCGGGGAAAAACCGTCAATAATCGCCTTGTCCGTTAAATGTCCCTTTCCGGTTTTGGCAAGAGATCCTTTAAGCACCGCTTCAAAACTCGTTGCGGTTGGATTATTTTTAAGAAACAGTTTAGCCGCATTATTAGGACCCATTGTATGTGAACTCGAAGGCCCTATTCCAATTCGATATAATTCTTTTAGCGATTCCATTTTAAAAACCCATCTTTCTTTAAAAATAAACCCAAGGTTTTTTTATACTAAATTAATTAAAACCTACCGAACAACTAGTCATTCAGTAGGCTTTAATTATAACCCTTGAAAAAGACAAAAACAACAATTAAAAAATGAATTTTTTATATTCGCTATATTTGTTATCTATTTCTTTTGACTGATGACATTAAACATTACCACGCCGTTAAGTGCTATCGTAACCAAACCGAGCGTAGCCGAAACCAAAGCAACAGACGGCATTGTATCAAAAATAGCAGAAGCCGCTTCCGCTATCGCAAGATACCTTTGATACAGCATCTGTGAAACTAAAGAAATTATACAACTTGTCATGCTTATAAACAAAAACATCAAGCTTCGGTTTTTTTCGAGATTTCTAACATACGCAATTAAGGGTAGCGCCCACGACAACAAACCTAAAACCAAGCTTAAAACATTTAATAAATACATCTCTTCTCCCATTTTTATAGATCTTCTATGTTCATCTTGTCAATCTCGGAAAGTTTTTTTATCTTTTCTTTTTCCGAAAATGTAAACACAAAATAGATCAAAAACATAATTGCGCTAACCATAATCGCCAAAAAACCAAACAACACCGCAAAACAAGCCACGATTACAGGCAAAACCACAGCAAACTTTGAATGTTTTTTACAAAGCAAAAACTCTATAATAAATAACATCGTCGGAATTGTAATTATAAAAACCAATAGAACTATTAAATTTGACATCTAATTATCCTTCTCTTTCGTTCGTTTATATTCGTTAATCAATATCTTTGCGGTGTCAAAATCCAACCTGTCGTCCACAGCAAGCCGCTTGATAAGCGATATATACGGCTCGTTCGCCGTGTCATCCACAATCTTAATCTTACCGATTAGTTTATCAAGCCTTAGCCTAACCGTTGGATAGGTCACTTTATAAATGTCCGCTACTTCTTTTAACGAACCGGAGGACAAAATAAACTTTTTAATAAAATTCAAATCTTGTTCGTCCAGTTCCCTCATCCATTCAGGCAATGTTTCGATAGCCAACACGTCACCTCCTTTAATAATATTTAGTGTATCATTTAATATTATTAAAGTCAATATTAAAATTATTACTAAATATTATTTTTTAAAAACATTCAATTAATTTTCCTGAATATTATTAACAGTTTATTCATACAACAAACACAAGTATTATACATTTACTTCAAAATAATTTCATATAATATCAATAAATAATTTTATGAAAACAGTATATGTTTCATAATTTTTTTCAACAAACGGGAGGTGTCGAATTGGATAAAAGCGCTTTCAAACCAAAAAAAATATCCCTAGGTACCAAGATAGCTTTTCAAACACTGATATTATCCCTGTTTCTAGTGCTGATTAACTTTGTTGTAAATATGAAGTTTATATGGGCTTCTCCACTAATTCAGTCTAGCGTTTTATTATGTGCTTCACTGATGTATTATTTCACTTTAATTGTCTATATGAATTGTTACAGCAAAACTGTTTCACGGTATATCGACCTATGTCCCGTTCTATTTTTTAGTTTAGGTTTTATAAACTTGACTATGTTTTTTGTTTCATACAACATATTAAACAAAAGTTTCTTTATATTAAATAACACCCTGTCAGACAACATATTGCCTTTTGTGATGTCGGTTTTCTTTATCTATATCGGTATAGTTTCTATTGTTAAGCTTTGTATCTTACGTTCAAAAAACATCAAGATATAATTTAACTTTTGAATGGTAAACTTTTTTAATGATAACAAAACAAACCTGTGACGATTAAACTCGACCACAGGTTTGTTTTGTTGTTAAAATTCAAGCTGTTGAAGTTTTATGATGGATTTTATAAATATCTCGGTGGCGTCTACCATGTCCGAAACGGGAACCGCTTCGTTTTTCATGTGTGCCTCCCCCGCCCATTGCTCTTTCTTTCTATTATCAAACTTGATGCCGAACGACACCGCGTTGGGCAAAACCCTTGCATATGTTGCGCCCGCCATAACATACGGCGTGTCCTCGTATCCCGTAACCTCTCTATAACTTTCGATTAAAGCCTCTATCGCGGGATTTTCTGTGGATATATAGTACGGCGGGGAATTTTCGCTTGTGCCTATCGTGAATTTATTTTGAACAGCTTTTTGATATATCTTTTGCTCTAGTTGTTTTGGTTCGATAGATGTCGGATATCTGCTGTCGAGATTTAAAACATAGCTGTCGTTAATTATGTTTAACTTTCCGCCTATTATAGTAAGTGGAGTAAAGATGCCGTCGTCCGACACTATATCAAAAAATTCTCCATCCAACGATTCAAGAGATCCGTTAATAAACTCAACTATTGTTTTTTCTTCTCCATTTAATATATCGCTTTCAAGCAAAAGTTTTGTCATCACTTGATTTGCGTTTGTAGCGTTGTGCGGTTTACTTGCGTGTTGTGATTGTCCAGCAGTTGTAATAACTATTGAATCTTGTTCCAAAGAATATGAAACATTGCTGTTCCCCGTTAGTGTCTTTATCAATCTTTCGGAAAACTCCGGTTTAATCACAGCTTTACATCTATCAGACACAGCGTTGGACGCGTTTCCACCCTCAAGCGAAACTACTGCGCGATCGATGATTTTTTGTGAAATCAAGTTTGTTTCAAAACGTCCTTTTTCACCATGACAAACGGGAAATCTGTGGTCGGGCGTAAACGAAAACACCGGCGCTTTGTAGTGTTTAAGATAATATTCAAGGTCGGTCATTCCGCTTTCTTCGTCTGTCCCCATAAATATCCTGATACCATATTTTAACGGTATTTTGTTGTCTATGAAATACTTCGCGGCATAAACGGTTAAAACGAATGGAATCTTGTTATCATACGCCCCGCGTCCAACAAGATAACCGTCCCTTTCGGTACACTGGAAGGGATCGCTGTCCCAACCATCCACTGCCGGCACAACGTCAAGATGGGACGCCATTCCGATAAACTTATCCTCCCTGCCATAGTGCGCATAGGCCAACACCCCTTCGCAATCAACAACAGAAAATCCCAACCTTTCGCATATCTCGATAGCCGCGAGTTGAACTTTTCTTATCCCCTCTCCATATGGTGCGCCGTCTTTCGCTTCGCTTTTAACGCTGTTTATGTCGATGAGTTTTTTGCAATCGCGTTTTATATCCTCGAGATGTTTATTAATATATCCCTTTAAATCCTGTTGCATAGTCCCCTCCCAATCTATACTTATTGTTATTATTTTGTTTTCAATTATTTTATTTTATAATACCATAAAATGTGTTATAATAACACCATGAAAAAAAGAAAATTTGAAATTATTATTGTTTTAAGCTTGCTTGCTGTTTCACTTTTAGCCGCCTTGATTATCAACCTTAACAGTTCAAGCAACACAAGAGCAGATGTATATTATAATGGTGAAATAATCGATACCATCGACCTTTCGATTGATAACATCTATTCTTATGAGGCAGACTATCATGTAACGCTTGAGGTTTCTAGCGGGGCTGTTCGGTTTGTACAATCGCTTTGTCCCGACCATCTTTGTGAGGGTTTTGGATACATCAGAAATCCATTTGAAAACGCAGTTTGTATGCCGGCAAAGGTTGTTGTTATCGTTAACGAAAACAATTAAACTGTATAGACAATTAAATTTTTTTAACATCCTATTAAATAAATCCGAGATTTTTACAAATACTAGTGTTGTATACGCAATGCTGGTATTTTTTTATTTAAAAGGAAATTAATATGAATATTTTTAAAACATTGGTGCTTTCTTGCTCGGCTTTTCTGTTGATGGTGGCGGTTATATTGTTGACAGTTGAAAACAAAACGCCTGCCGAAATAGCAAACGAACAACAAAGCCGCACAAACTCGGCCGTAAACGAACCATATAGCCACGAGTCGGAAGCCTCTTCTATTCAACAGGATATACCGATTAGCAACCTTTCGGACAACAAGATAGGTTGGGGACTTGGCAAAAGCCGAAACGCTTCAAATCAGCCTACCGACGCGGTTAACGCACAAAATCAGTATTCCGACTTGGGCGGTGTGTTTCTCTATCCATCGGAATCTAACACAATCTATTTGACGTTTGATTTAGGATATGAAAACGGATACACCGAAACGATCATCGACATCTTAAATCAAAATAATATAAAGGGAACATTTTTCATAACGGGTGACTATCTCGAACGCGAACCGCTCATCGTTCAAAGAATAATCGACGACGGACATATTCTCGCTAACCACACAGAAAGACACCTAACTCTTCCCGAAATCTCGATACAAGACGCCACCGACGATGTTATGAACCTACACAACATGGTGTTGGAACAGTTCAACTATGAGATGACTCTTTTTAGATTTCCCAAAGGAGAATTTTCCGAACAAACGTTGAGCCTTGTTCAAAGCCTTGGATACAAAAGCATCTTTTGGAGTTTTGCATATCTCGATTGGGAAACCGACAACCAACCCGACCCACAAGAAAGTTTGCAAAAACTTGTGTCGTCTGCACATGGCGGCGGCATCTATCTTCTTCACACCGTTTCTTCAACAAACGCCGAAATACTTGATGAATTTATAAAACAAGTTAAACTTCAAGGTTTTGTATTTGACGAGATAGATAACATAAATTATAACAAAATTATTGAATAAAGATATTGACTTAAAAAATATTTACTATATAATATTAACTACAGTTTAATAGTTTAAGGTTCTTGTTGAGTTGCAGTTTGCAACATGGGAAACAGGTTAAAATCCTGTGCGAACCCGTCGCTGTGAGAACAGAGTTTTTGTTTCAGGTATGCCACTGATTAATTTTGGGAAGGCGAAACAAAAGCGTTTGATGTTCAAGCCAGAAAACCGACTTCAAGAACATTGTGGCTACTGACACTGCGTGGTATCGGTGTGGGTGCAAGGGCTTTTTATGCTCTTTTGTATCCTCCGATTCATTTAAAAATGAAATGGAGGCTTTTTTATGTCAACAAAAAACAAAAAAATTCTAATCACATCTATCTGTATACTTGCTTTTTTAATCGGATTGTTTGCCGCTCTTTGGTATGCCTATCAACCCGAAACTGCAACAGGCTCAAAAGAGATAGGTATAACTATTACGGCTAAAGACGGTTCACAAAACCAACTAACCGTTCAAACGGACGCCGAATTCCTGCGTGACGCTCTCGAACCTGAGGGAATTATAGCGGGGGAAGAAAGCGATTTTGGACTTTTTGTCAAAACGGTTGACGGGTATACCGTCGACGACGCAAACCAAGAATGGTGGTCGTTCACAAAACGTGGCGAATATGTTGAGACCGGAGTTGACACAACCCCAATCTATGACGGCGACAACTTTGAAATTTCCCTTATCATAGGATATTAGTCAAATGGCTACTACCTCAACTTACAGAAGTTTGGTGCTTTATGCCCTTTGTGCCGCCATTATGTTTGTTGCCCAAATAGCGCTAGCTCCCCTACCAAACATCGAGCTTGTTTCGCTGCTTGTCATAATATACACAGGAGCTTTTAAAAAGAAAACACTTTTTATTATCTACACATTTGTTTTACTTCAAGGTTTGGTGTATGGTTTTGGGATTTGGTGGGTTACATATATGTATGTTTGGACAATTTTGTTTTTAATCGTTTATCTTTTAAAAACAACCAACCCGATTGTGCTTGCTGTCATAGCCGGAATATTCGGAATTTTGTTCGGAACGCTTACCTCTATCCCCTATTTTATAACGGGCGGGCCGGGTGGCGGAATATCGTATATCATAGCCGGCATAACGTTTGATTTTGCACATTGTGTCGGAAATTTTTTCAGCGTGCTTTTATTGTATAAACCGTTGTCTAACGCTTTAAATAAATTTTTAAGCGTGTCGAGCTTGGGTGGCTAAACTTTGCAAAACAAAAAGACAAAAACACTGTGCCTTTTTAGCATAATGTTTTTGTCTTTTTTAATTTTGTTTAAACAGTCTTCTTAATAATGAAAATGGAAAGATCCAAGCGGTGCATTAACGCCGATTTCCGAAACCCACAGCCCGCTACCGGCATTCCAACCATTTGCGTCGGGGGTTGGGTTAGTTCCCGCAACCTCAATTCTACCGGTGTCTACATCAACCCCAAACACAAAGTGTTGACTTTTTCCAACGGCAGACTCTGCGCCAAAAGATGCCCCCTGTGAAATAATTGCTTTTATTTCATTCTCAAGATGTTCATATAAATATAACCCGTTAGAATGTTCAAGTCTTGTTATTCCTGAATCACTTGCTTCTCCAACCTCAATGGTTTGCCCTCCGTTTGCCGTTAACCAAGCAACTCTTATAAAAGCATTGCTAGGCACTTCATTTTTCGGGTCTGAAATCGCGACAATCGTTGCGTCCATTATTGAAGTTGCAATTTGAAGATCATTTGACTCTCTGCTTCTTTCAACATATCTTGTGTATTGTGGGGCTAGAACTGTTGCCAATATAACAATTATCGCTATAACTATAATAAGTTCTACTAAAGTAAAACCTTTGTTGTTTTTAAAATGCATATTAAATCCTCTCTTGTAAAAACTACCCTTTAATTCCAAGGTCTACCCATTCAGTTGGAATATCCGTTATTTCGCCTGTTGTTGAATTTATTTGAAAAGAAAAATCAACCGTATTGGCTACATTTGATTGACCTTCAACCCCAAGACTATCATAGCCACCATTGCCTGCAAAAGTTGGATTTGTATGATTTGGATGAGTAAGCCCCATAGTCGAAATTATAGCAAACCTAAAACGCTGTTGTACTTGTCCACCTGTTTCGCCATTATTACCCAGCAAGTGAGTATTTCCAGAAGCTTCCGCAAGCCCTATTGCTCCTGGATCTGATCCATAGCCATTCATAGCCGGCGGAGTAGTTGCTGTATACCAAGTAATTTCTACTTGAGCCCCTGACGGCACATTATTAATCGGGTCATTCATAGCCACCGTCGCCGCCCTCATTATTTGGGTCGCAACCTGAATGTCGTTTGCCTCCCTTGAGCGCTCGACATATCTTAGATATTGTGGAGCTAGAACAGCGGCTAGCACGGCTATAATTGCAACAACAATTATAAGTTCAACTAATGTAAAGCCTTTATTAGTTTTTTTCATTATTATGATGATTCCTTTCTTCATCAGGTGGAACGTTTTGGGCGGTTTCGCAACTGTTCTTTAATATAGTTACGAAATTTCGGTTGCAAGACCGAAAAACACAAAATTTCCAGTTTGAAAATTTATTTTCAAACTTACCCTTGTAATTCATTTAGTGTACCCATAAAATTAATTATACAAATTTTTGTAATAATTTATTCATTTGCATACCAGTGTTAATTATATATTATTTTGCAAAAAAAAGCAACATATTATATAGTCTGTTCTTTTTGCAATATTTTATAAAATTACACCAAAAAAGCCAAATAATTAGCCTTTTTGTTTTTTAATTAAACAATTCTGTAGATTATTTCCAAAACCTCCACCTTCAGGTGGAGGTTTATAAAGTTTTTATTCACATTATATCTCTTGATATACTATCTCGTCGGTTGTTATCCTGAAAAATTCATTGTTGCCCTCTTGATATTTATCAAACACCCCAACCATTTCGATAACCGTTCCGCTTTCGGGAAACTCGACGTCACTGTTGTTTACAAACTCCAACCCTTGCGGACAACACCCCGTCGCATCTTTTATAATGACAAAATAATACGTCTCGTCCAAAGGTTGATAGTATTCCCAGTAAAATTCGCCCTCAAGCTTTATCGTTTGTCCCATATAGTCTAATGGATTTATCATCATATCATAAATCTGTGAATAAACCATTGTTCCACTCATCTCAGTTAGATCTATGTCGATTTGTTGAACTTCGTTAGAAACATCCTCTTGCGAGGTTTGTCCACAAGAGGCAACAAGCAACATCATCGATATCACAATGATAATAACAAAAATTTTCTTATAATAATATTGACTAAAAAAAGATGCAAAAAATCGAGTTAAAAGCTTTAATATATGGTTTTTAACAGAGATTTTTTGTCTATCTTTTAAGGAGAGATTAGTATTATTCATAACATTAAATCCTTAAAATTTTACAAATCAAAACGGATAATCCAAAAGTTAGTATGTTCATAATTACAATGGTAGATCCCACCGGCGTGCCAAAAATAATCGACACCAACATTCCGACAACGGCACAAAAAACCGAAATAACCGCAGAGCAGATTATAACCGATTTAAAATTTCCGAAAAGCCGCATAGAGCTAAGCGCCGGAAACACTACTAATGCCGAAATTAAAAGCGACCCTACAAGATTAATCGCTATAACAATCACCGCAGCAACGGTTATTGCAAGAATAAAATTATATCGTTGGACTTGAACGCCGGTAGCTTGTGCGAACGTCTCGTCAAACGTTATTGAAAAAATCTTGTTGTAGTATAACACAAAAACCGATATGACAAACACCGCTAATATTAAACAGATAACTACATCGGTTTGCGTTAATGTCAGTATCGAAGTCGAACCAAATAGCGTTGTGCAGACATCACCGGCAAGGTTTGTCGACACCGGAAATATGTTCAAAAGAAAATATCCAACCGCCATCGACCCAACCGACATCATAGCTATTGCGGCATCTCCGTTAACCTTTGTGTTTTGCCCAATTTTTAAAAGCAACACGGCGCAAACTGCGGTTATCGGAAACACCAAAAAATTCTGGTTCGTTATCTTTAAAATTGAAGCAACCGCTATAGCGCCAAACGCAATATGTGAAAGCCCGTCGCCTATGTAAGAAAATCTTTTCAAAACCAACGTCGCGCCCAAGAGCGACGAACAAAGCGCAATCAAAACACCCACTACAAACGCATATATTACGAAATCGTACGAAAAATACAACGAAAGATCACTTAAAATATTACTCACTGTCGCCACCTCTAGTCTGTTCGATATATTCGCTTTTGGTCATGAACTGTGCACTTTCGTTTAAACTTAAAACATAATTAGCATAGTTAATGGCATTTTGGGTCTCGTGGGTAATCATGATAATTGTGACACCTTCTTTGTTCAATCTTTCGATTATGTTATACAGCTCTTTTCCCGCATGTTCGTCAAGCCCTGCTGTTGGCTCGTCAACCAACAAAACCTTTGCTGTGGCACAAAGTGCCCTTGTCAACAAAACCCTTTGTTGTTGTCCTCCCGAAAGTTTGCTATAGCTTTTGTTTTTAAGCTCTAATATGCCTATCTTGTCCATAAGCTCAAGGCTCTTTTGTTTTTCCGCTCTGTTATAATAAAACCTTTTGCCGTGTTTGTTTATGTTGCCCGAAAGAACAACCTCAAAAACCGACGCCGGAAAATCTTTTTGAATTTGTGTTTGTTGCGGAAGATATCCAATGTCGGTTGTGTCAAGATTTTCACCAAGCGACATTTTCCCCGATACCGGGGGGATAAGCCCCAGTATTGTTTTCATAAGTGTTGTTTTCCCTGCACCGTTTTTGCCGACTATACAAAGATAGTCTCCGCTATTAATCGACAGATTAATGCCGTGTTGAACCGCGTTGCCGTCATACCCGACAGCCAAATTTTCGCAAACAAATTGTTTCATTTATATTTTCCTTAGCTTAACGCTGTTTTCAAAACCTCTAGATTTTGTTCCATAACAGAAAGATAGGTAACCCCGTTTTGTATATCATCTCTATCAACCGATTGTATCGAATCTAAAACCAAAACTTGTGCGTCACTATTTTCACTTGTGTTTATAATCGTTGTCGGAATACTTTGGTTTCCGCCGTCTATCATGAGCACATTTTGAACTTCGAGCTCATCAATTTTATTCGCCAAAAAAGCAATAGTTTCAAAGCTTGCTTCGGTTTCGGCAGAACAACCGGAAAACGTGGCGTAATAGTTGATGTCATAGTCGTCTACAAGATATCTAAACGGAAACCTGTCCGCAACCAAAATCGTATCCCTTGTCGCCGCTTCAATCGTTTGCTCATATCTTTCGTCAAGTTGTTCAAGTTTTGTAATATAATTTTGAGCGTTAGTTTGATATATTATCGCATTTTGAGGGTCAAACTGCCCTAGATAACCCGACAAAGTTTCCACCAACTCTTCGGCATTTTCAAGCGACAACCAAATATGTTCATCGTAATGTGCCGTTTCGTCGTGGTCGTGTGCATCCTCATCGTGCGCGTGTTCGTCGTGGTCATGAGCGTCCTCGTCGTGGTCGTGTTCGTCCTCGTCATGATCGTGAGCGTCCTCGTCATGAGCGTGAGAGTGGTCATCCTCCTGCATTCCTTCGACAAGCTCTTCAACCTCTAGCTCATCGCCAAGCTCATCCATCAAATTAATTGCTATCATCTCTTGATTGACCGCCTGTTCTAATACCTCTTTTACCCAGAAGTCCGATTCTCCGCCGTTATAAACAAACATATCTGTGGTTGATATATTGGCAATATCCTGTGTTGAAGGTTGGAAACTGTGTAGGTCAACGCCGTTATCTACAAGTAAAGAAAGCTCTATTGTTTCAGAATTTTCCCCTATTATCTCTCTTAACCAATCATAGATTGGAAACGTCGTCGCAATAACCTTTAATTTTTGTGCCTCTTCGTTGTTTGTCGGCTGATCTGTCGTCGTTTGCTCAATTGGTTGTCCACAAGCAGAAAGTAGCATAGACAACGTAACCACGACAATCAATAGCAACTTAAAAAATCCTTTTTTCATAAAACACTCATTCCCCCAAAATTATAATTTATTTTCAAATCTGAATTTGCGAACAATTGTCGCACAATCCATATATTACCGCCTTTTGTTTGTTGACAGAAAAGTTAAAGTTTTCAAACGCCAACCCCGAAATCATCTCGGAAACATGTTTGCTTAAATGGTGTGTCGTGTTGCATTTTTCACATATAAGATGTATAACCCCGCAACAACTTTCATGATCTACATAACGATAAAGCTTTTCGCTTGTGTTTTCGCTTGCAACACGGAACAAAAGCCCCTCTTTTTCCATCGAAGCTATGTTTCGATAGA
>CAYJAY010000008.1:0-73356 GCA_964368445.1 uncultured Oscillospiraceae bacterium | reverse complement strand
AAAGAATTAGTATAAACGAAATAGCTGTTATAAAAATATTTGTAGTAGTTGTTTGTTTTTTTACAAACTCGTTTAAAATATCCGTCGTTAACAAAATTGCAAATGACAGAAAAAATATTCCGATAAACGTCATACCTATTATATAAACCTCAAGCGGTAGATTTAGTATACCGGCAAAAAAACAAACAAGCGCCGAAATTAACCTTCCGTCAAGCAAAAAATATTGTTGCGGATAGTTCATATATCCGAGATCCCAAAGAACGTATGTATCAGAGGAAAAATGCATCTGTAGAAAACCCGAACATAAAACAATGGCCGTTCCCCATATTATAAGAAATTTAAGTTTTCTCTCTTTTAACATCTTTTGTTTCTCCTATTTAAAAAACTCTTAACAAAAAACCGCATCTCTGCGGTTTTTAAATTATTTTAATTATTTATCAAACTTTGTTACGCCGTAACCGTCATTAAAAACCAGATGCAAAAGAATATCTCTGCTGTCTGAAATTGTATTGACAAAACTTTGTTTTAATGTCACAACGGTAGACCCGTCTTCTCCTACGCTCGCCATATAGTTACTAGGCGAAATAGCGAAACCATGTATCCAAACTCCCTCGAACTTTGCAAACGGTCCATCTGAAATGAACCTATATCCGCTGTTTGAAACGTTGCTTTCCCACACATTATAGAAAACATCGCGTTCGAACGGTTGTGGCGCAGAGGATGTTAATCCACCCTGTACTCCCGGAGGAAGAATTGACGCATTCGGGTCGTAGACTATCGTTAAGGTTGTTCCATGTAATGAGTTATCTCGGTTAGGCCCACCCCCGTCAATATCCGTCAAATGTATAGAATGTGTACTACCGGGGGTTGGGTTAATCAAATCCAAAGTTTTGTAACCATCGCTACTAATACAATCGGTAGGGTTAATTATCCGTGTAGCTGTATAATTAGTATCTTGACCGTAATACAAAGAAGATGAATTTAAAAATTCAGCGATAAAATATGGAAGAATAATTCCTTTTGTTTGCGACGTTGTAATCGTATAATTTTGTTCGGCAAACTCCAATGTAACAACTTTTGTTCCGGCGATTTTTTCCAGCGTGCCGAAATTTATTATGTTATTCACTCTTAAATTTAAGAAATTTATTTTCGGCAAATTATTGCTATCAATTAAGCTTGTTAAATCTGATATATCCGTTATTTTATTGCTCTCTAACTCAAGCTTTGTCAAATTACTAAACGTACTACCAGCAAGCGCAGATATATTCGTTATTTCATTGAAGCTTAACTCAATTTGATCCAAATTACTAAACGTACTACTAGCAAGAGGAGACATGTCTGTTATTTTATTACTCATTAAATTAAGTGATTTCAAATTACTAAACGTACCATTAGGTAAAGTAGGTATCTCCGTCAATTTATTGTGAGATAAATTTAATTCAGTCAAACTGCTAAAAGCACCCGAACTAAGACCGGTAAGATCTGGGAAAGTACTCAAATTGTTATTTGAAAAATTCAAAACACTAAGATTTGGCAGTTGGGCTAATTGTTGAAAATCTTTTAGAGTTAAACTAGTTATTGTATTAGGGGAATAGTAAAAACTTGTAAAAACCCATATTTCAGAATCATCATACGTCAAGGTAAGGGTAGATCTATCTTGGTTCTTAGGACTATGTTTAGCAATCATTGCATCATACAGCGCAGAGCTATCAAATGTAAAAATTACATCCGCCGCAAACGCTGTTGCAGAAAAAAGACAGGTAATTAATAAAATAAAGAGTATGCTCGCCATAATTTTTTTCATTGGTATTCGTGTCCTTTCGTTGTGCAAGAAAAACACAATTCATTTTTTGTCAAATTCAACAATTATTTTCCAATCTATTCGACAATTCTCACAATCACTTTGTATTTTAACACAATAAAATCAACAATGCAAGTTGTAATTATTGTAATATTTAATGTTAAAATTTGGCCAAAAATAGGGGTATCTGTTAATAGTAAAGGTTCACTCTTGCGAGCGAACCTTTTCACGAAAAAAACTACCCTATCTTCTTTTTAATGTAGCTATAAATTTTAAAATACCGATAGAACGCAAACAACATAAGCGCCGCAACCGTTGTTACAAGGCTATAGTAAAGCCAGCTTGGCAAGGTCGTCCAAAACACGATGATAAGCATCGAGACGTAGAACACAAACGTCGAAATTCTTCCAAACCATTTTGAACCCTCAAGCCCCGACGTTCCGATCTTTTTATACAAAAGCAAAAAACCTATAAGCTGCATAACTTCTTTGGAAAAGCTTATGAGCGTTAGAACTCTAATCTCGGCATGCTCAACCGAAAGACAAACAAGCACCGCAAACTGGGTGAGCTTATCTGCCAACGGATCAAGCAATTTTCCAAGTTCCGTTATTTGATTAAACTTTCGCGCTATCAAACCATCAAACATATCGGTTAACCCGGACACCGCCAAAACTATCGTCGCATACAAAATATACGACATGTCGCCCTGTTGCCTACCATATAAAAAAAGATATGCAAATATAGGAATTAATACAATTCTAAAGATTGATATACCGTTTGGCACGCTCCATTCCCACTTGAGTTTGTCTTTTGTCATCTAGCCCTACCCCACATACACTTTGATATCTCTTGTCCTCGTTAATAACAATATAACACATGTTCTAACGAAATCTGTCGTTTTATGTTTTGTTGTTGTTTGCCTTTACAATGTTTACACCAACAGCATAACGATCTGAATGACACCTATCACAAGCGGAACAAACGAAGCCGCGATTAAGCTTTTGTTGTTGTTTTTAATTCCAAGCATAAGCGCCGCAAACCACGACACAAACGCGCAAAGAATAACTAAAGTTGTCATATACCCCTCCAAAAAATTATAACTAATCTTAACCTACGGTGAAACTCTTGAAAACTCATTGTCTCGCTTCGCTCGCATTTTGCGCCGCCTGTTCAAAAACCGTAGTATTGCTACATTTTAAAGCTAAAATTATCTGTAAATTTTATATCGAATATCCGCCGTCTATCGCTAAAACCTGTCCCGTTGTGTACCTGCTTTTAACCAAAAAACAAACAGCGTTAGCAACGTCGCTTGGTTTTCCCGCGCGACAAAGCGGAATATTTTCGATGAAATCCTTTTTCTCCTCATCCGAGAGATTACTGTTCATGTCGGTGTCTATAAACCCGGGACACACACAGTTAACCGTTATGTCCGAGGGCGCGAGTTCTTTTGCCATCGATTTTGAAAACGTAATTAGCCCGCCTTTGGACGCGGAATATGCCGCCTCGCACGAAGCCCCCGTAATTCCGAAAATCGAGGACACAACCACAATTGCGCCGGTTTTCGAGTTGAGTAAAAGCGGAATTGCCGCCCTTGTCGAATAAAAAGCCGACGACAAGTTTGTGTCTATTAACTGTTTCCATTCGTCGTCACTAACCGAACTTAAAACGTTTTGTTTTGCTATTCCGGCGTTGCACACCAAAACATCGAGACGGCCGAACTTTTCGCGAACAAACTCAAACAACGCGTCACACTGCTCACTTTTCGAAACATCTGCTTTAAACAACTCGGCGTGTCCGTTTTCATTTTCAATCAGTTGTTTCATGTGTTCGGCTTGTGTCTTGGATTTGTGATAATTGATGACAACCGAATATCCCTCGCGGGCTAGAGCCATCGAAGTTTCGGCGCCTATCCCCCTTGAACTACCCGTAACCACCGCAACTTTTTGCATTTATTTAAACCTTCTTTACAGTTTTACTTATGGGATATTATACTTGTTTTTTCAATTTTTTTCAACTGTAGGAATGTTACCTTCAAATTAAAAAGTAAAGTCACGCCTTTTTACACACTATATAAATACAAAAACTGTTTCGATTTAATCATCTAAATTTTCAATATCAAACAATGGGTCATTAAAAAAATCAGTTATGCTTATTCCCAAACCTAGACAAATTTCATGTATAATTCTAAGTTTAACAGAGGAATAAGAACAGTTGACTATATTTCCAATTGTAGAACGAGGTATCCCGCTAATTTTAAACAACTCATACTGTGTCATACCTCTACTTTCCAAAAGTCCCAATACTCTTTTACTAACCGCTATATTAAGTTTCATTTAATTCACATCCCTGCTACTTTACTAAAAACAGTATAAAGTGCATGGATTTTTAATTAGTCCCTTTAACTTTACTAATAGCAATTTTTGTGTTATGATAGTAAATGCAGAGGGACTATATTTTTTTGAAAGGCTCTATTATGTTTAACCGAAAAATCTACAAACAAATCGCAAAAAAACATGGCGTTAGCGTCGAACAAGTAAAGCGCGATATGCGATTGGCTATCGAACAAGCATATAAAAACCAAGAGTTAAGTGAAAACACAAAAATGTTGCAAAACGAAATTCCCCGAAAAGGGGAAACCCCAACACCCGACGAATTAATAACTTTTATCTCAAAAAAGATTTCAAAAGACTTGTAACTTTACCCTACAACAAAACAACCGTAAGCTTTTTAACGATTGCTTACGGTTGTTTTTATCGCTTTTTCGGAATGTCCCCTATTCCTTTGTAAATTGATCTTTTCCTACGGAACACAAAGGGCACAGATAGTCTTCCGGCACATTCGCCCAGACGGTTCCGGCCGCTACTCCGTTATCGGTGTCACCGGCAGCCTCGTCATAGACATAACCGCAAACGTCACATACATACTTATCCATAGTCGCAAATCTCCTTTTAAATATTATATAAATTTAATTTTGCTCTGTAAAAATTGCTTTGTAAAAAAAGTTTACTTGTTAAACCAACCAATTTTAAACTTGTCGCCGAACGGCGACACCTTCACTATTCACTATTCACTATTAATTATTAACTATTAATTATTAACTATTCCCTCCACCTTTATGCAGGTGATTTTAAAGCTTTTCAAAATCCGACGCTCCATGTTTGCAAAGCGGACATATAATGTCTTCGGGGAGTGGCTCGCCCTCGTATACCCAGCCGCAAATCTTGCAAACATACCCAACCTTGTTTTGATCCGAAACGGGCGGTTTCGGTTTAACATGTGCAAAGTAGTATTCATATGTCATGGAATCTTGTTCCGACAACACAACAGCTTCAGTCACATCACCTGTAAAGATCGTGTGTGTTCCGCAATCTTGTTTTTCGTTGACAAGAACCGAGAAAAATGCGTTTGTTTGGTTTTCGATATATCTTAAACCATTTTGTGAAACTTTAGAATTTTCGTAGTCTTTAAACTTCTCGGTGTCTCTTCCGCTTGAAAACCCAAAATGTTTAAAGATGTCAAACGTTGCATCGGTCGACAAAACCGAAAGGTTAAACATTCCGCTGTTTTCGATCATGTCGTGGGTAAGGTTAGATTTATTAACCGCTATCGAAATCCTTTTTGGACTGTCGCAAACCTGCATGGCGGTGTTTATTATACAACCGTTTTCTTTTCCACCATCTTTCGCCGTTAACACAAACAATCCGTAAGACATCTTAAACATAGCCGAACCGTCGACAATTTTCTTTTCGCTTTCGCTTGCCTTTGATTGTTCATCTTCAAATATAGATTTTGCTATCTCTTCACTTAATGCCTCAAGCTGTTGCATCTGTTGTGTTTTAACGGAGGAAGGGATAGATATCTCGGTTTCTAAAATCTTTGTGCCTTTAAGCGGAGCTATTATCTCGCGCATAAGGTTTCCGGCTGTCGCTGCCCAACTTCCGTTTTCGATAAACGCAACCGTCCTGTTTTGAAGGTTGTGCGCCGCTATGTCGACAAGAGCCGTCTCCATATTCACAAAAATCCCGGCATTATATGTTGTTGAAGCAAAAACAAGGTGGCTACACCTGAACGCTTCGGACACGATATACGACGGATGCGTAACCGAAACATCATACATCGATATGTTACGTATTCCCTTTTCGGCAAGCTTAACAGCAAGAATATTAGCAGCGTTTTCGGTGTTTCCGTAAACCGAGGCATACGCTATCATAACGGTTTTTTGTTCCGGTGTATAAGTTGCCCACTTGACGTATTTATCCACAATCCACGCTATGTTTTTTCGAAAAAGTGGGCCATGCAACGGACATATAATTGAGATGTCGAGTGTTGCCGCCTTTTTAAGCAACGCAATTACCTGAGTTCCGTATTTTCCGACAATGTTAGTGTAGTATCTTCTAGCTTCCGAAAGCCATTCATTTTCAAAGTTAATCTCATCCGCAAAAAGGTTTCCCGAAAGCGCGCCAAAGCTTCCGAACGCATCGGCGGAAAACAAGATCTTTTCGGTAGATTCATACGTTACCATCGCCTCGGGCCAATGCACCATAGGAGCCATAACAAAGTTTAACGTATGTTTTCCAAGCGAAAGGCTGTCGTTTTCTTTAACTTCGATAAAACACCCGTCAACATCAAGATCGCCAAAAAATCTCGAAAGCATGTCGCGTGTTTTTTTGTTGCCCACAACCTTAACTCCCGGATATCGCAAAATAACGTCCTCGATAACGGCACAATGATCCGGTTCCATATGGTTAACTATTATATAATCAAGAGGTTTGCCCGAAAGGGCTTGTTTAAGATTTTCAAGAAACTGCCCCGAAACCGCCTTGTCTGCCGTGTCTAGAAGCGCGGTTTTTTGGTCGTTTATGACATATGAGTTGTATGAAACACCATTTGGAACGGGAAAGACGTTTTCAAAAAGCGCAAGTCTTCTGTCCGACACTCCAATCCAAAAAATGTCCTCTGTAACCTTCTTTATACAATGCATTTTTTTCTCCTTAATATAATTTTACCGTAATTAATAAATCTAAGTATACTATATTTGTCGTGTTTTTTCATTAACAAAGTTTTAAAATTATTTGTTCCAAATATTTTAAAACTTATTCAAAACTATAGAAAAAAAATATTTACGATGATATAATATAAATAATCCGCAGGATTATTTATATTTCCGCATCTGACCTTTGGTCAGGCGGTTTAAAATAGTATTGAAGACGCCGTGGCAAAGCCACATGGCGAATTTATATAATATTTGGAACAAATATTATATAAACAATCTTCACCTACGGTGATACCTACGGTGAAGCTTTTGGAAATACTCCTTGTCGAACTTCGTTCGCCATTTTGCACCGTTGGTGCAAAAAACGTAGTATTTCTTAAAATTAAAGCTACATCTAAATATTAATAGCCATTATACGAAAGGATTTTATTTAATGAAAAGTTATAGAAAAGTTCTCGAGATGAATACACCGACAAGGCGCAGATTTGTTAACATAACACAAAATGTTGAAAGCGCCGTTAACGAAAGCGGAGTTCAAGAAGGCCTTTGCCTTGTCAACGCCATGAACATAACAGCAAGCGTATTTATCAACGACAACGAAGGCGGTTTACACAGCGACTTCGAGCGGTGGCTTGAAAATCTAGCACCCGAACAACCATATTCACAATATGCCCACAACGGGTTCGAGGACAACGCCGACGCACATCTCAAACGCACGATTATGGGACGCGAAACAGTGGTTGCAATAACAAATGGCAAACTCGATTTTGGAACATGGGAACAGATTTTTTACGGTGAGTTTGACGGAAAACGAACAAAGCGTGTGCTGATTAAAATTATCGGGGAATAAACATTTAACAATTTAATACTACTATTTAAAAAGCCTATCGTTTGAATTTGCGATGGCTTTTTCTGTTTTCATTTTAACCGACTCGACAAGATTGTTAACATCGTTTTCAAGCTTTGTTTTATATTGAACGTCGGTCATCGATTTTGTGTTGATTAAAACGTTAATCGAAGCTCCAATTGCCGCCGAATTCGCGAGCGTTGCGCCAACCGCTATGTCGCTTAAAACGATTATCGACCCTGTGGTCGAAAGCTGTTCGAGAATCGTTGCAATCCCGTCAAGCGCTTCAAGCATGGCAAACGGAGGTTTTGCCGCCTGTTTCAAGCAAGCTTCCATAACCTCGTTACGATGTTTAAGTTGTTCGTCTGTTTCTTTTGGCAATGAATATGCCTTGGAAAGCGGCAAAAATGCCTGTTCATCAAGGTCGCAAAGTTCAAGCATTTTATGCGCCAGTTGTTTCGCTTTTTCTCCGGCTTTTATGTTTTGTTGTTCAAATTCTTTGTACTTTGCTTTTCCGATTGTAAGGTTTGCCACCATCGAACCTAGCGCCGAAGCAAGGCTGCCCGCAACGGCAGAGGCGCCACCTCCGCCCGGAGTTGGCGACGAAGAACAAAGCTCTGTTATAAACTGCTCGATGTTTTTATCTTTTGTTTCCATTGTCCACCTCGATGTTAAAGCTTGTAATTTATTTTTTTTAACGCTTCATAACTTTCGATTAAAAGTTGTTTTCTCTGGTTATAAAAATTAGTGTCATACTCGCGTTTAAAAAACTTATCTTCACGTTTCAAAAACAACTTAACCGCCGAAAAGTCTTCAAACACTTTCACGCCCACACCTGCCGCCACAGCCGCACCGATAGATGTTGCATACCTGCTGTTGGACACAGAATATATGTCGGCGTCAAGCGCAGAAGCCATTATTCCTATCCAGGTTCTGTTGACACTTCCCCCTATTATGTTCATCTCTTTAACTTCAAATATCTCTCTGAAAATATCAAGAATCGCAGAAAGTTGAAGCGAAACGCCCTCGATAACGGCGCGCAAAATGTTGTTGTCGCTATCGGTTGCTGTTAACCCGAGAAACGCTCCTTTCGCTTTTCTGTCCCAATAAAGGCATCGTTCGCCGTTAAGGTACGGAACGTATAAAACTCCGTTTGCGCCGATTTCAGAGTTTTTCAACATCTCTTCCGCGACTTGATGTATATCGTTGTCCGCCTTTGATTTTATGTTGAGTTTATCCAAAATATAGTTATATGAAAGCCCACAAGCCGACATTGTTCCGCAAAGCATATATTTGTTTGGGATAAGATGGGCGAATGTCATTAGTCTCATGTCGCTACCGGTAGCCGGTTTGTCGTCGGTTGAGCCAATCCACGCAGAACTGCCCATACAACAATATGTATTGCCGTTTTCAATGCTCGCCGCCCCAACGTTTGCGCAAGCTCCATCGCCGCCACCGCAAACAATCGGTATCCCGGCAGGGAGCGAAAGTTGCTCTGCCGCTTGTTCGGTTAACGGCCCTACAACTTCGGTCGACTCTAATATTGTTGGCATAAGTTCTAACGGTATTTCCGCTACATTTAGAATTTCACTCGACCAACATCTATCGGTTATGTCATACGCGTTTGTTCCCGAAGCATCGGAATGATCTGTCACAAACTCACCCGTCATTTTATATATGACAAAATCCTTGTTGTTCAGTATCTTGTATGTTTTGTTGTAGATATCGGGGCGTTGATTTTTAATCCACATAGCCTTTTCAATCGAATACATCGGGAACGGCCTGTGTCCCGTGATCTCATAAATTCGCTCCACCGACAGCTTTTCGACAAGATATTCTGTTTCTTGTTTTGCGCGCCCATCTGTCCATATAATAGAATTATACAGATTTTTTCCGTCTTTCGACATCGGTATCATGCCATGCATATGTCCCGAAAACGAAACCGCAACTATCTTTGTGGCGTCGATATCCGCCACTATCTGTTTAGTTGTGTCAACAACCGCTCCCCAAAAATCATTTGGGTTTTGTTCAAAGAAATCCGGCGAAGGGTTAAACGTAGGATAATCAAAAATCGCGCTTTTTATTATGTCACCGTTTGTCCCAAAAAGTGTCGCCTTATTTCCCGAAGTCCCAAGGTCATGTACAAGTATATATTCCACTTTAATCTATCCTATCGATATTTTTTTATGTTAGATGAAGCTTTTTTTCAACAGTTTCGACGAAGCACGGAGTTTATTTGTATTCGACGTAGCTCTAATTTTTTGAAAGCTTTTGCCCAAGCAAAACCCCCATAACCGACGCCATCATAAGTCCCCTTGTCCAACCACTCGAGTCACCAAGACAGTAGAGATGGCCTATGTTGGTGTTTAGATCTTTGTCCATCTTAACACAGTTGCTGTAGAATTTAAGCTCCGGCGAATATAAAAGAGTTTCCCTCGACGCAAATCCCGGAACAACTCCGTCCACCGCTTCTATAAAGTTAATTATGTTAACCATCGTCCGATACGGCATGGCGGCAGTTATGTCCCCCGCCACACAGTCGCAAAGCGTCGGCTTGACGTTTGACATGCTAAGCTCGCGCATCCATGTCCTTTTTCCGTCCAAAATATCTCCGTATCTTTGAACCAAAATTCTATTCTCGCCCAGCATGTTTGTGAGCTCTCCGATATTTTTCGCATAATCTATCGGGCGATTGAACGGTTCGCTAAAACGGTGGGAACAAAGGACGGCAAGGTTTGTATTGTTGCTTTTTTTGTCTTTATATGAATGGCCGTTAACTACAGCAAGATCGTTGTCATAGTTTTCTTGGCTAACAAATCCGCCCGGATTTTGACAAAACGTTCTAACTTTATTTTTGAACGGCAACGGATATCCTATAAGTTTAGATTCATAAAGCGCACGGTTAACAACATCCATTATCTCGTTGCGAACCTCAACCCTAACCCCGATATCAACTATGCCGGGTTTGTGCGAAATCCCTTTCTTTTCACAAAGTCTCTCAAGCCAGTCGGCGCCTCTTCTTCCCGTCGCAATTACTATCTCTTTTGCTTCGATAGTTCGGCTTTTGTCCCCTTCAAAGATAGAAACACCTGTGCATATATCGTTTTCAATTATGACATCTTCACAATACGAGTTAAAAAGAATGTCAACTCCGTTTTGCAAAAGGAAATTTTCGATACTTTCATAAAGGATCTGTGCCTTTTCGGTTCCAAGATGCCTCACAGGACAATCGACAAGTTTAAGGTTAGATTTAATCGCCCTTCTTCTAATCGCCAAAATCTCGTCCGTCATCTCGATACCCTCGATATGTGGGTCTGCGCCAAACTCGAGATATATCTTGTCGGTGTATTCGATAAGCTTTTGAGCGTTGTCCGCTCCGATAAGTTCGGGAAGTTCGCCCCCAACTTCATATGAAAGCGAAAGTTTACCGTCTGAAAACGCCCCGGCTCCCGAAAAACCTGTTGTTATGTGACAGTTTGGTTTGCAGTTTACACATACATTAGTTTTATCTTTAGGACAGTGGCGTTTTGAAACTTTCTCGCCTTTTTCGATTATTACAATCTTTAAGTTTGTCTTGTTTCGCACCAATTCAAGCGCCGTAAATATCCCCGCAGGGCCCGCTCCCACAATTGCTATGTCATACTTCATTTTCAGCATTCCTTACTTTATTAATCATTAGATTTATCAGGTTTATCGTCGGTCTTTTTCTTCAGTTTATCAAACATATTGAAAATGCCGGGCTCTTTTGGAGTTTCGGACGATTTATCTTTGCTGGTATTTTGTTGGTCTTGGTCGTGCCTTTTTTCTTTGTTTTCGGCTTTATCTATTTCGCGTTCGTCTTGTTTTTCTTTGCTTTCTTCCTTAACTATTTCGTCTTTTTCTTCGTTATCGACGTTATCGACGTTATTGACGTTATTGACGTTATCGACGTTATCGACGTTATCGACGTTATCGACGTTATTGACGTTTTCGACGTTATCCTCTTTATCCTTTTTATCGTCTTTGTCTTGTTTATCTTGATGTTCGGTTGTTTCGCTTAAAACTTCAATTTCTTGTTTTTGTTCAGTTTCGCTAACATCGTTATTTTTCACTTCTGCTTCAGCTTTTTCGTTGTCTTCGCTTTGTTTTTTATCTTGTTTCTCTGTTTGTCCATCGACGTTTTCAATTTGTGTCATTGGTTGCTCAACGCTATTGACATCTTGCTCGCCTGTTATTGGCTGTTTATCGTTTTCGACATCTGTCTTTAGTTTATCGTTTTCAATTGCAAGCATCTTGATTTCTTTAAGCTCGATATCGTCAACGGGCTTATTGTTTTCTAACGGTGGTTTTGAAACAACCACAACCTTCTTCGCTTTTTCCGGAACGGCAAACTTCATGTTAATATTTTTAATTCCGTTTTGTGTCGCCAAAGCAAGCGAATTTCCTGCGGTTTTGGCAAATTTAAAACGTTCACCAACCGCTTCGATAGAACTCTTATATCTGTCCTCGATAGTCATTACTTTTCCGAAATATTTTGTATCCACCTTTTCAACAACTTTTTTCGGTCTTTCAAGTCGTTCCAAAACACTTGATACCATCAAAAAATGAAACAACATCTGAACGAGATACCTAACAACAAGGTATATTATAAAGCCAAAGTATACCTGGCAGATAACAACCGAAAAGTTGTACACCAGCGAGCGAGGAATAAATATAATCAAGAAAGCCGATGCCAACATCGCTATAATCGGAAATATAACCGCAATTCTCCATATGTTAGGCGAAACCACCCTGTCATTTATCACCCCTATAATCATAATGATTAGATATCCGGCAAGTATCATCGCCGCAAGTCCGAGTGAATTTTGAATTACTCTGTCCAACACAAAAGAATAATCGAGATTGTAAACTATATATCCATCAAGCATCCAGTTCCATAAGCACCTGAAAAAACAGTATCCCGTAAAAATATTTATAACATAACAAAAAGCCGAATGTAACATAACAAGTCCAAAATCGAATCCCAAAAAGAACTTGACCAAAACCGTATATATCAACATCTCTAAAGTCAATACGCCAAAAATAATTAACGAGAAATTTAAATAATATTCCGTTTGCTTAATAATCTCAACCGAAAATAGGTTTATCACACTTAAAAAGATTGTAAATATAACAAAAGAATAAGTTGAGAAATGAAGAATTTTTAACGCTATGTCGCTGTTATAATAACTTTGTTCGGTCGAAACGACGTTAAAAATTCTTTTTTGAACCGTGCTCATCACTAATTTAGACATGTTTTGTTCTATCCCCCGAAAAACTTTTACATTAATCCTATTGTTCCCTCATATATCCGATTTTTTAGGTCGGTGTTTGCTCACCCGTTTGAGTATCATCGCCTTCGGGTTGAGCTTGTTGATTTTCCGTGTCTGTTTGTCCTTCGACAACCGGCGTTGCTTGTGTTGCTTGTGTTGCTTGTGTTGCTTCAAGTTCTTCTTGTTGCTGTTCTTGTTCAATAGCTTGTTGCTGTTCTCCCGCCGACGGCGGCATCTCGCCTTGGTGCTCCGGAACCGGCGTTACCTCTTCGGGTGTCGTTATGAGTCCGCTCGTTCCGCCTTCGGCAAGTTGTGCGTTAATATAGACATTTTCCGCTAGCATCGTCGTTTTGTCATACACCACAATAACTTCAAACTGTTGGTCAACCTCGGTTCTTTCAAGGTATCTTCCATAGCAATATGTTATGCTGTTGATGTCAAAAATAATCGAGGTCGGAAGCACCGGCATAATTGCGTCGATTTCACCTTTTGACATATCCCTCGAAACCTGTCTAAACCTAGTTTCGTTTAACATGCCTTCTTTGGTCATAAGCTTTAAGTTTGTGAACGAGCCGAGTTTAAACGCGCCGTTCTCATCGAGTATCGCGGTTAACTTATAGTTTCCGGCATCACGGAAATTATTTGCGACAAGCGGACCTGTAGCAGAATTAACGTTGTGCAACAGGTTGTTGTTAACCGTGCTGTATATGTCAAGCGACGCATCAAATACCGCCGCAAGGTCGCCTTTGCTATAGTCGTTGGCAAGAAATTCCGCCTTTTGCGTTATATATCTATCCGCTATAAACTCATCATAACTTGCATATTGTGCGCTTGCGGGATGTTGTTCAAGCGAAGGTATTAAAAGAGGGTCATACCCCTCGTATTCTTTAAGTTGTTCGCGTTTTATTTCGCCCGTTGTCCTGTTGATGTATACCGCATATTCCCCTCTGAAAGAGTTGCTAAAACTAGCGAACGGATCGGAATATCCAAAATGAACCTCTAACATCTCGTTTCCGTTTGCGTCGATATAGTTTCTGAACAAAGACACTTTTGAACCAATAGCATTTTCAACGTCAAACATCGTCATATTGGCCGTAACTTCGCCTGTACCCGACAAAACCAACGGTTCGATAGCAGAACTTATCGACAGATCGATATACTCTATCCTATTAACGTTTCCGACGTTGTCATATCCTATTGATGTTTGATAACTACTTTCTCCAACAGGCAAAACTTCAAGGCTTTTATAAAAAGTCTCGCCGTCTTTTTCCTCGCCCGAAGTCTTTAAAAGGGTTTCGACCGTCTGCCTTGTGTCTCCGATCTTTATCGTTCCTACGTTTTCAAACGTCACAAACTCACTCAAAATCTCGGTATCCACCTTTGGCGCCTTTGCGGCGGTTACTTCGTTATATGTGAACAACCCCAAGACCGCCACAACAACGGTTGCAGCATATATTAAAAAAGGCGCAACATGCTTTTGAAATGTAGTTTGCGGGGCGATGTATGTTTGTTGTTGATTTTGCTCGTTTGTTTCGAGGGTAGGCGTTGGCTTTTTTTCCGCTTTATACTTAAACGGTTGGTATGAAGAAGGCTGTTGCTCTTGCCCTGTATATTCGGCAGATATTTCGTTGGCAGGTTCGCTGGTTATTTTAACCCTTCTTAAAATCTCGGTCAAAATTTCCGGCGCATTTTCGGCGTCGGAAGGGTCCGAGCTTATAGCCACCGCGAGGATTTCACACGTAAAATCGGGGTTTTGCGTCACGCGAAACCCAACCCTTATCTTCTCGTCAAAAATCTCGATATCGTGTGGTTTAATTCTAACCTCAAAAACTCTGTCAAGAGCTCCAAGTTTTCCGTTTACAATGTCCCCGAAATATTTAAATTTTGTTTTAATCTCTGTCCCTATCAAACTTGCCATCTCGGCAGGAGAGGTTATTATTCCCCAAACATCCTCCCTTGATGCGTTGACATGAACGGTGATTTGACAAGTTTTGTTTTCCATAAATAAAAACCTATTCCTATTGATTAGACAAAATTTCGATAACCGTCATCCCGTCTGTTTCTAACGTTATTGATATTGGTGCTTGTTGCCTAAGAAGTTCTATAAGCTCGGTTGTTTCGCCATGCGCTAAATCAAGTTTACCCGTTGTTCCGTATACGCTTATTATGCTTTCGCCATCGGAATATATCGCCGTCGGAACAATTCCCATTCTTTGTTCAACCAAGTTCCCCGACATTCCAACCGCAAGCTCCCCTGTCAACGATTCTGAAAGGGTGTCCCTTTCTAGGGTTAACAGTTTGTTGTTCACAAATACAACCGAAACCGCTATATTATCTTGATATTGGATTCTGTATGTGAACCCTTGCGACTCGTTGTCGTCATACGGAGGATCAACGTTGTATAGATATTCATCTTGTGTTATCTCGACGCCGTCGACCGACAACACCGTTTCAACCTCTTGTTTTGAAAGACCTTGTAATAAAACTACCCTGTCTCCGTAAAGTTTCGAAGCTTCATACTCGCGTTCTTCAGGAAACTGGCGTTCTATGCTCGTTGTAAGTTCGTTGATCGGGAGATTTCCCGAAAGTATCGGTGGGTAGTAGTATTCGCATTTAATCACGTCGTTTATGCTGTCGATAGTTATCACAAGTTCGGAATAGTTATATCTGTCAAAGATATCTCTTCTTTCATCAATCTTTCCGAAATAATATCTTGCGGTTCCGTTTTTGTCTACATCAAACCCCGAAAGCTTTTGTCCCACAACAGCTTCAATATCGGTGTATGTCATATCGAATGTAATCGACGTGCAAAAATCCTCTATCTCGCCATAATATCTTTGATAGCTTTGTTTATAGTCTAAAATACCATATCTTCTCACGATGTTGTGTGTGTCATACATAATAAACATCTGAATTTCCGGTTTGTCGTTAAACGTATCAACCGAAGAATAGCTAAATAAGTCTTCATTAACCGACATTCCGACACAGCTTAAATTTCTTTCTAATAAAAGTTTTGTTTCGTCAAAATCGATTGATTCAACCACCTGTTTAGTTATATTCTCGCTTTGATATATCGAAAGCCCCGAAGACCGCACAACGCCCGGTTTTTCCATCGCAGTCGTATAAATAAGCACGATAAACAGGCCAATAGCAAACAGTCCCCCCGCCATTGTTTGCCACCTGTTTGGGCTTATCTCCTGGTTTATCTGACTGTTTATTCGAACACGGCTTGTGTCGTGAAGTTCAGCTGTCTTATACCCTTTGAACACTATCGTAAAAACTCTTGTGGCTATCGGGATTTTCTTTCGATCTTTTCTCTTTGCGTTATGTTCAAAGCCTCCCTCGTTTCGGTCATACGCCAAAAGCTTAATCGAACGTAACATCACGGCGACTTTGGATTTTATAACTGCCAAGTCTAAATTTTCTATTTCGGCAAGCTCTATCAAAACAGTTAGTTTTGATCCTCTTTGGGTTTCTTGCAGTGTGAATGTTTCTCTGGAAAAGTCATCTCCAAACGACAATTCTTTGTTTTTTCTACAGGTAGTTATTATTTTACTTGAAGCTTTTGAGTCATTAAACACCAAACGGCCACCTTCACAAAATTCCGGCTCAACCGTTCTTAATGTCTGCTTTCGGTCTATGTCAAACCATTCTCCATAACTCTCGACATCAACCAAAATTTGCCATACCACTTCGACGGCACAGCGTAGTTCAATTGATTCGGTTATTTTTCCAACAGCTTCGCGCATAAACACCTATTAGAATAAAATAATACTTAGGGTGGGCTCCCCAAAACGATCGGTTTCCGGAAGGCCAACCTAAGATAAGTTTAACATTTAAGAGCAAAAAAAACAAATCAAATTATTATGTTACCAAAACATTTTGTATACACCACTAAATTATGGTGTCGGGGTGTCACAAAAAACCCCAAAATTAACAATCTCAATCGCCTTTTCGCTTAAAAGCAGTTTATTATTTTTAAGCCCTTCAAACACAACTTTATGTAAAAGCGTTGCTTTTGTCATTTTAATAACGCTTTGTTCGTTAATTCCAAGATTTATAAAGTCGCCGTCGTCTATATCAAGTTCGTTCTCAAAAAAACATCCGTCCTCTAAAAGTAGTTTTTCAATCCTCGCTTTAAGTCCCGAAAGAGTCAACAGCCTGTCATGGTAACAAATGTCGTGGGAAAAGCAATCTGCGCGCACAAGCTCCAAAAGTTCCAAAACATCTTGCTTTGAGCTTTTCATAATCCACATCTTTGCATATTCATCGCTATCCCTTTTTGATATATTGTGTAGCGAGATTAATTTACAAACGTTAGCAATTAAGTCGTTGTTAAAATTCAAGCGTTCGAGCGCGTCTTTTGCCATGTTGGCACTTTTGTCGGTGTGTCCGTAAAAACGTCCCATCTTTTGCTCGTTAAACGTAAAACAAACAGGTTTTGCAACATCATGAAAAAAAGCGGCAAGCCTTAAATTTAGCTTTGGTTCAACCGCGTCTACCGTCGCCATTATGTGTGAAAACACGTCATAACAATGGTTTGGGTTATGTTGGTCAAACCCGACGCACGACCTAAATTCGGGAAAAATCTCAAACCATATATCTTTATTTTTTGAAAAGTGCCGGCCGGCATTTTCCAACACGATATACCGCTCGAACTCTGGTTTAATATCCTCGCTTGAAAGTTGTTTCAAAAGCTCCTTTTTCTCGTGTGCCGCCTTTAGCGTCTCGGTGTCGATTATAAACCCTTGCGCAGCACTTATTCTTAACGCCGTCAACATTAATTTCGGGTCTTTTTCAAACGTTTTGTACGGGTCTCCTATCGTTTTAACAATCCCTAGTTCCAAAGTCTCGCGCTTAAACATGTCGAAATTTTCCAAAATATCTCCTTTTAAAGGGACTCCCATAAAAATCTCCATTCCTTTCTTGATGTTTTGGGCGGTTTTGCCACATCGGTTTTTTTGTGGCAAAATTTCGGGCGGCGTATTGACCGAAAAGCACAAAACTCACGTTTGAAACTTTGTTTCAAACTAATCTTCTAACTCTAACGTTATATTTTGTTGTATTGAACAGGGAATTCTGTTATTATAGTGGTGTATACAAACTAATCTTAATATTATTATGGAGCCAAAATTTGAAATTAGCAATATTAATTTGTAAAATTCTTTCGTATTTTCTTGAAAAACTTGGTAGAGGGAGCAGTTTTCCGGGAGGAATTGCGTTAAAGATTTGCCCCGCTATCCTTTCGCGGTTAAAAATGCCCGACATTGTAGTTGCGGTTAGTGGGTCTAACGGCAAAACTACCTCTGCCGAACTTATCGTTGAAGTTGCAAAAACAACAGGCAAGAAAATAATTACAAACAAACAAGGTAGTAACCAAATCGAGGGAATTGCGACGGTTCTTTTGAAGAACTGCAACTTAAAAGGAGAAGTTCAAGCCGACATAGCGATTCTTGAAAGCGACGAGAGATACTGTCAATATAGCTTTTCCGGGTTTTCACCGACAGCAATCGTTGTGTTAAACCTCAACCGTGACCAGCTAACGCGAAACGGAAACAGCGAATTTGTTTATGGCGAACTAAAAAAAGGATTGCCCAAAGATTCGATCTTGATACTAAACGCAGACGACCCGCTTGTTGCGTCATATGGTCAAGGTCGCGAAAACAGCCTTTATTTCGGAATAAAAGGCGAGGCGATTTGCGAGCCGCTCGAAACCAAACACGCTTATTTCGACGGAGCTTTTTGCCCCGTTTGCAAAGGAAGGCTTTCATATTCCTATCGAGTACACAACCATCTTGGAAACTTCAGCTGTTTATCATGTGGCTTTACCCACCAACCGTTTACCCATGCGGTTAGCGCGGTTCAAGGCAAGAGTTTTGTTTTAGACGATGAATTTATCATAAAACCTCAAATTTTAAGCGGTATGTTTGGATATAACATTGCGGCCGCCATGACGGTTGGTGTCGAGATTTTTGGCCTTTCGGGCGAAAATGTGGCGAAAAGCCTTGGCGGATATCTTATAAAAAGCGGGCGGATTGAAAGCCGTTTTATCGGCGGACACAGAACCGTCTCTCTTTTAAGCAAACATGAAAATTCTATGTCATACAACCAGTCGATTGCTGCCGTGCTTGAAAGCGATGCGGCCGAAATTTCTGTCTATCTTCTTGTCGATTTGTTAAGCAGGAAATATATAGCCAACGATATGTCGTGGCTTTGGGATATTGATTTTGAACTTTTAAACAATCCTCGTATAAAGAAACTCTTTGTTTCAGGTAAGTTTGCAAACGACGTTGTGTTAAGACTTATGTTTGCCGGAATTTCTTTTGATAAAATCATATGTGACACCGATATCGATGTCGTTTTTGGCAAGCTTTGTAGTGACTCTGTCGGGGATATCTTTGTTCTCACTTGTTTCACCGACATGCCAAAATTCAACAGTCGAGTACGGATGCTTTCAGAGGGGGTACAGTAAAGACATATGAAAGCGATATTTTTATACCACGATCTCTTAAACCTATATGGCGACTATGCCAACTTGGCGGTGTTGCAAAAACGTTTTGAAGACGTCGGCAAAACGCTTGAAATCCAACACATTTCGGTCGAAGAATACACCGAACTTGAAACCGCAGATTTTATCTATATCGGCGCCGGAACCGAAAAAAGCCTTTTAGCGGGTCTTAAAGACGTTCGACGTTTCAAAAACGACATCAAAACTTTTCTTGCAAACAACAAACCGATGCTTTGCACAGGTAATTCGTTTGCGCTTTTTGGTGAAAGCATAACCGACCTTTCGGGTAACAAATATGAGGGGCTTGGTTTTTTCGATACGCAAATAAAGCAAATTCCGACTAGAAGTTACGATGAATATATTATGCGTTCCGATGTTTTCAACTACCCCGTTGTTGGAAGTTTAAACTCGTCACTCGCGGTAGTCTGTCATGAAAAACCTTTTTTCACGACAGAAATCTGTTCTTCTAAAAACTACACACAGTATGAAGGAATTGTTAAGGGCAACTTTCATGCGACCCAACTTTCGGGGCCACTCTTGGTGCGCAACCCCTTGCTTATCGATTATTTCGCAAAACTTATCGACAAGACGTTTGAACCAGTCGTTTCCGATTGGTTCGCGATTGCGGAAAACGGCTATCGAAAAGCTGTTGAAATTTTGCGTTCCGACATAAACACGAAAGGATAAAACTTTTGATTACAACAACGGAAAATAAAATGGCGCTATTAATCGACGCGGAAAACGTTTCAGACAAATATATAGCGCATATCTTCAAAGAACTTTCAACCTATCCCGACACCAAGGTAACTCTAAAACGTATCTATGGCAACTGGACAACCCCAAAGATGCAAGCTTGGAAATCGGTTCTTCTCGATTTTTCGATAACTCCGATACAACAATATTCCTATACAAGCGGTAAAAACTCGACCGACTCGGCTTTAATAATCGACGCTATGGACATTCTTTACTCTGGAAGTGTTAGCGGTTTTTGCATCGTGAGCTCGGACAGTGATTTTACAAGGCTAGCTTCAAGGCTTAGAGAATCGGGAATGGTGGTTGTCGGAATGGGAGAGAGGAAAACCCCAAAACCGTTTATAACCGCATGTGAATCGTTTAAATATCTCGAAGTTATAAGCAACGAAGAAGCGCTTTCCAAAAACAGCAACGAGTTTAATAAACTTATTCAAACTATCGTTAAGTTCACCGACGATAACTGTGAAGACGACGGATTTGTTTATCTTGGAAAAGTTGGGACGTTCCTTAAAAACAGCAACCCCGATTTTGACGTTAGAAACTTTGGGCACAAGACGTTGACAAATTTGATTAAATCCTCAAACAAATTCCATATAGAAGCAAGGGGCGAAAAGGGTTCGCCAACCTTAAACTATATTAAAAATAAATAGGGTTATTAATTCGTAATTCGTAATTCGTAATTCGTAATTTATGTGCGCCCTTACGGGCGAAATTTTAAACATTTGATTTAGTATGTTTTACGTTTTTAAGAGTTCGCTCCTCCCGTCGACCTTACGGCTTTTAGCCTCCCTCTTCGAAGGAAGTGTCAAAATCTTGTTATTTAAATGCTGTCGGCGCAAGCCGACACAATAACTATTCACTATTAACTATTCACTATTCACTATTAACTACTCACTATTAACTAAATAATTAACAACTATTTAATTCCGGCGTAAGCCGCACCTTAATTACGAATTACGCATTGATAATTATTAATTTTAAAAAAGGCGGTATCTTTATGAACATCGAAAAAACAATTCAAAATCTCAGAAAAAATAGAATGGAAGTTTACAAAGTGTCGTCTAAAGAGGCGGCAAGAGAACTTGTCCAGTCATTAATACCAAAGGGAAGCATGGTAGCCCACGGCGGTTCTATGACTCTTGCAGAATGTGATATAAAGGGACTTTTAAAAGACAGCGGCGACTACAGTTTTCTTGACAGATTTAAACCCAACGCAAGTGAACAAGAAGCGTTTGAAATAGCCATGAGAACCAAAGCTTGCGACTATTACCTTTCAAGCAGTAATGCCATCACCGAAAATGGCGAGCTTTACAATGTCGACGGAATCGGAAACAGAGTTTCAGCTTTAGCCAATGGGCCTCGAAACGTTATTATTGTTGCCGGAACAAACAAGATTGTTCCAACGCTTGCGGACGCGGAAAAAAGGCTTAAAGAAACGGCCGCTCCACTCAACGCAAAAAGATTAAACACCGCAACCCCTTGCGTAAAAAGCGGGGTTTGCATGGACTGCCAAAGCCCCGAAAGGATTTGTTGTATATACCAAACCCTTTCGTTCCAAAGAATCGCAAACCGCATAAAGGTTATCCTTGTTGAGGAAAAACTCGGATTTTAATAAAACAAAAGGTAAAAAAAATTATAATATGAAAACAAAAGTAAGCGCCGCGATAGTTACATATAAAGGTTACGATAAATGCAAAGACGCGGTTAAAAGTCTTTTGGAACACACAAAAGATGTTGATGTCACGGTTTATGTAATCGACAACAACTCAAAAGACGGAACACTTGAAAAACTTAAATCAGAGTTTCCTGAAATTGTAGCTATCCAAAACCCAAATAACAAAGGTTTTGGACACGGACACAATAAGGTTCTCGAACTGTTAGACAGCAAATATCACTTTGTTGTCAACCCCGACATAGTAATCGATAAAGATGTCTTGTCCGAAATATCGAAGTTTTTCGACAAAAACCCCGATATCGGGTTGGTTACTCCACAGATACTAAACCCCGACAAAACCGACCAACTCTTGCCAAAACGCAACCCAACCGTTGCCGCTCTTGTCGGACGACGGATTTTTGGCGGCGCGCTCAAAGACCAAATCGAGCATTATCAAATGCTTGACGAAGATCTTACAAAGACGATAGATATAGAGTTTGCTACAGGTTGTTTTTTCGGAATTAGAACCGATATATATAAATTAATCGGTGGTTTTGATGAACGATTTTTTATCTATTTTGAAGATATGGACATAACCAGACGAGCAAAAAACATTAAACGAACGGTCTACTACCCGGAAACCTATGTATACCATGCTTGGGAGCGCTCTTCCGCAAAAAGTTTTAAATATTTTGTTATCCTCATCAATGGAATGTTTAAGTATTTCGGAAAATGGGGTTGGCAATTTAAATATAAACTAAAAAAATAAAAAAATATAAGGAGCATGTTTTATTATGAAAGGAATTGTACTCGCCGGCGGAGCCGGTACAAGGCTTTATCCCTCTACCATTGCGGTTTCAAAACAGATGTTAACGGTTTACGACAAACCTATGATCTATTATCCGATATCAACGCTTATGCTTGCGGGAATAAAAGATATTCTGATCATCTCTACCCCGCGTGACATAGGCGGTTTTAAGGAACTTTTGAAAGACGGTTCCGAAATAGGGGTCAACTTTCAGTATGCGGTTCAAGATCAACCAAGAGGACTCGCGGATGCGTTTATTATAGGTGAACAATTTATAGGTGATGACAATGTTTGTTTGGTTCTCGGTGACAACATCTTTTACGGATATGGTTTCAGCGAACGTCTTAAAGCTGCGGCTTCTCGCAAACAAGGCGCAACTATATTTGGATATCATGTAAGCAACCCAAGCGAAATGGGGGTTGTCGAGTTTGACAGCGAAGGAAATGTTCTTTCGATCGAAGAAAAACCCGAAAACCCAAAATCCAACTATGCTGTCCCGGGACTCTATTTCTATGACAATAACGTTATCAACATAGCAAAAAACGTCAAACCCTCTGCAAGGGGTGAAATCGAGATAACCGCAGTTAACAACCACTATCTCGAAAACGGCCAACTTAAGGTTGAACTTTTTGGCCGCGGAATGGCGTGGCTTGACACAGGCAACCACAGAATGATGCTTGCAGCGTCCAACTTTGTTGAAGCTGTTCAAACACGACAAGGTTTATATATTGCGTGTCTCGAAGAGATTGCATATCGACAAAAGTTTATAACCAAAGATCAACTCCTTACGGTTGCCGAAAAACTTAAACAAACCGAATACGGAAAATATCTGTTTACAATCGCCAACAAAAAGGTGTAACGAAAGGAAACGATATCTTGAAGATTTTAATTACCGGATCTCGTGGCCAACTCGGAACAGAGCTTATAGAGCAACTTAAAAATGGAGGTTGCTCATTGGGTGAAATACCAAAATTGTTAAAAAGTGCCGAAATTGTAGCGGTTGATTTGGACACAATAGATATTTCTGATAAAACTAAGATTTTAGACTTTTGTTTTTCCAAAAAGTTTGATATAATAATAAACTGTGCAGCTTTTACTAACGTCAACGCTTGCGAAACAGAAACGATAGCGGCTTACAAAGCCAACGCTTTGGCTCCGGCATATCTCGCCGAAGCCGCAAGTGCTCTTTCGGCAAAATTGGTTCACGTCTCGACAGATTATGTCTTTGCGGGCAATGCACAAAAACCATATGTCGAATATGATATACCCTGTCCCGTAACCGCCTATGGCAAATCAAAGCTTATGGGCGAAAACCTTTTGCGCGAACGTTGCAGCGATTACTTCATCGTTCGGACAGCCTGGCTTTATGGCAAAAATGGCAACAACTTTGTAAAAACCATAATGAATGCCGGCAGGGAAAAAGGCGAAGTCAAGGTTGTTAACGACCAATTTGGTAACCCGACAAGTTGTGTTGACCTTGCGTATCATATACTTAAAATGGTTGTAACAGATAATTTCGGGGTCTATCATTGCACAAACAACGGCATATGCAGTTGGTATGACTTCACAAAAGAAATATTTACGCTCGCAAACATTGATGCAACGGTTGTTGCTTGTTCGAGCGATGAATATATAACCCCGGCAAAACGACCGGCATATTCTGCCCTTGAAAACGTCATGTTGCAAGCAACAGTGGGGGACGAAATGCGTTCGTGGCAAGACGCAATATCCGAGCATATTAAAACAATCTCTTTGGAGGACTAAATCTTTTATGAAAACTTTTCTAGTAACCGGAGGAGCCGGTTTTATCGGTTCAAATTACATTCTTTACATGCTTTCAAAATACCCTGATATAACCATAGTTAACCTTGATGCCCTTACATACGCCGGAAATCTTGAAAACCTGCGTTCTATCGAGAATGACAACCGACATATCTTTGTAGAAGGTGATATCTGCGACCCTCTTTTGGTCGAAGAACTTTTTAACGACTATGACTTTGATTGTGTCGTAAACTTCGCGGCAGAAAGCCACGTCGACCGCTCTATCTCTGACCCCATGATTTTTATTAAAACCAACGTAATCGGAACAGCAACATTGCTTAATGCCGCAAAAAAAGCTTGGGAACTTCCAAGCGGCGAGTTTATGTTGGACAAAAAATTTCTACAAGTTTCAACCGACGAGGTATACGGCTCTTTGGGAGCAGAGGGATTTTTCGAGGAAACAACCCCTCTCGACCCACACAGCCCCTATTCTGCTTCAAAAGCTTCGGCAGATTTAATTGTTAAAGCATATTTTGATACGTTCAAGATGCCTGTTAACATAACAAGATGTTCCAACAACTATGGTCCATTCCAGTTCCCCGAAAAGCTTATACCGCTTATGATCAACAACTGCTTAAACCACAAAAGTCTTCCGGTCTACGGTGACGGTATGCAGATACGCGACTGGCTTTATGTCGAAGACCATTGCAAAGCTATCGACATGGTGGCGAGAAACGGACAACTCGGCGAAGTGTACAACATCGGTGGACACAACGAGCATCCCAACATATTTATAGTCAAAACTATCATAGATTATGTTAAAGAAAATGCCGACGGAGAAGTTTCGGAACAGCTTATAAAACATGTCGAGGACAGAAAAGGCCACGACAGACGTTATGGAATTAACCCAGAAAAGATTGGAAAAGAACTCGGCTGGGCGCCCGAAACAATGTTTGAACAAGGCATTGAAAAGACTATTGCTTGGTATCTCCACAACAAACAATGGGTAGACGACGTCACAAGCGGAGAATATCGCGAATATTACAGGACTCGTTACGAGAGTTAAGTTAATTAGATAAATTAGTAGGGACAAAGGCTTGCCCTTGTTTGATATAAGAACGATATTTTCTTTATTGGGCAACCGCAAGGGTTGTCCCTACATTTAATTTTTTTATCTAAAATAAAACAAACAATATATGTCACTTTTTTATGGGAGTCAAAATGACGTTTAATTCTTACATATTCACTCTGGCATTTCTTCCACTTTCGGTCATAGGTTATTTTTGTTTAAACCGTTTTGGCCTTTTTAACACATCAAAGATATTTCTAATAGCAATGTCTCTTTGGTTTTATGGATATTTTAACTATAGCTATCTTTTAATAATGGTTGCAAGCATCGTTGTCAACTGGTTTGTTTCAAAACTGTTAAACAAAGAGAACTTTTCTAATGTGGTTAGAAAAATCATTTTAATAGCCGGGATAATCTTTAACCTCTCGCTTATTTTCTACTTTAAATATTTCGATTTCTTTTTGTCTAATTTAAACGCTGTTTTCGGTTCAGACTTTATTTTGCGAAACATTCTTCTTCCTCTCGGAATAAGTTTTTATACATTTCAACAGGTTTCTTACGTCGTAGACAGTTATAAAGGCGAAACAAAAGGTTACAACTTTGTCGACTATGCCCTTTTCGTGTCGTTCTTTCCTCAACTTGTGGCGGGACCCATTGCGCTCCACGGCGAGATGATACCACAATTTAAAGACAAAAAACAAAAGCATTTAAACTTTGAAAACCTTTCGTGCGGTATACACTTTTTCGCAATAGGCCTTTTCAAAAAAGTTTTAATAGCCGATACTCTTGGCAACGCTGTGGCATATGGCTATGCAAATTCCGAAATCCTTTCGTCGGCCGAGGCCATCCTTGTCATGCTGTCATATACGTTTCAGATATATTTCGACTTTAGCGGATACAGCGACATGGCTATTGGTATTGGGAAGATGTTCAACATATCTTTGCCGGCAAACTTTAATTCGCCGTACAAGGCTGTGTCTATAATAGACTTTTGGGATAGGTGGCATCTAACCCTTACAAGATTTTTGCGAAACTACGTATACTTTCCACTTGGTGGAAGCAGAAAAGGCAAATTTCGCACCTATATAAATATTATGATCGTATTCTTTTTAAGCGGCCTTTGGCACGGGGCAACGTGGATATTTGTGTTTTGGGGTCTGTTGCACGGGGCGTTTAATGTGTTTACAAGATTAATCAAAGTGTATTGGGATAAAATGCTCATGCCGTTACGATGGCTTATCACGTTTGTTTTTGTCAACCTAACTTGGATTATATTTCGTGCCGAAACGGTTGAACAGCTTTTAGATATGTTTAAAAAAGTTCTATTGTTGTCAGACGGTTTTACGGTTAGCCAGACGTTTGCGGCTAGTTTCAGCATTGTCGAGATTAACAGCTTGTTTGCGTTGTTCGGCTCGACTAACTTTTCGGTGGATATAATAACAATGATATCATTTGTTGTAATCGCATTTTTAGTAGCGGTATTTTTGCAAAACATCAATCAAATTAAATTTAAACCCACCGTTTCAACGTCACTAATCACCGTGTTGTTTCTATTTTGGTCGATAGTGTCATTTAGCGGTGTTTCAACCTTCTTGTATTTCAACTTCTAGGAAAGGGGGATATTGTTTTACCCATGTCACACAAAAAATGGGCAGTGGTGACACTTGCTGTCTTGTTCATCGCACTTTTCGCATTCGCCTTTGTCACCGTTGTTATCGACCCTTTTTTCCAATATCACAAGCCACTAACAGATTTATCATATCCATTGCCTAATGATATGCAACGGCATATAAGTTATGGAATTGTAAAAAATTTTGATTATCAACTTCTTTTAACCGGAACTAGTTTAACACATAATTTTAAAACAACAGATCTTGAAGATGTCTTTGGCAAAAAATCTGTTAAAGTTCCCCTTGCGGGAGCAAGCGATAACGAACTTAATAATCTTATTGAAAAAGCAATTGAACACAACCCCAACTTAGACACTGTAGTTCGCAGCCTTGACATGCATATGTATTTTGATCCTTATGCTATGTTAACAATGGTCGACCATCCCGAATATTTATATGATGAAAACTTTCTAAACGATGTTAACTATTTTTTAAACAAAGAAGTTTTTTTCAACCACTCCTTGCGTGTTTTAGACAACACATCACAAGGTAAACCTTCTGATACATTTGATAGCTACTCTGCATGGTCAAGCGATTCTGAGTTTAACCAAGAGCTTTTGTTAAGCACCTATAAACAAAATAATATCGAAAATCCAAGCGAATTTGTTTTAACCGAACAGCTAAGACAAACAATTTCTTATAACTTTAATAATGAAATATTAAAACTCGCCAAACAAAACCCTCATGTGACATTTATCATTTTCTTTCCTGCTTATTCATCTTTGTGGTGGAACTATTCCAGCCAACAATACCCTATAAGCTATTTGGTCGATGTTGAAAAATACATCATATCTTTGCTTTTAACCGAACCCAACATAAAAACCTATTATTTTAAAAATGCAACAGACATCACAACAGATTACAATAACTATGCAGATGCAACACACTATAGCCCCAAAATAGCCTCCTTGTTAACCGAACACTTGGCGCAAGATACCTACTTATTAACCAACGAAAACTATATTGAAGTTTTAGAACAAACCGAACAGTTCTATTTAAACTATAATTATTCAACTTTGTTAAACTAATTGACTTTAAAAGGAATCAGAATGACATATAAAACTTGGAGTATTGTGACATTAATTTTGCTTTTTACAACACTTGTCCTTTTCTCTGCAATAACATTTATCATCGACCCTTTTTTCCAATATCACCAACCTTTAAAGGCTTTGGAATATCCTATGCCGGACAATATGCAACGACAGATAAGCTATGGCATAGCAAAAAACTTTGACTATGAGTTGCTTATAACAGGTTCAAGTGTCACGGAAAACTTTCTAACCTCTCAGTTTGAACAGCTGTTTAACAAGCAAAACGCCGTCAAACTTCCATTAAAAGGAGCCACAGGATACGAAACTCTAAGCCTTGTTGAAACCGCTTTGGAAACAAATCCAAATCTTGACACCGTTGTGTTTAATCTTAATTCTAATATGTTTTTGAAATCCGGCGCCGATTATGCCGAATTTGACCAACCGAAATATCTTTACGACAACAACCTATTTAACGACACCAACTATCTATTAAATAAAGAGATCTTCGCCGATTACACTTTGGGGGTTTTGGAATATACCTCGCAAGGAGAAACGACACCAAATTTCGACGACTATTCCTTTTGGCACGACACCGTCTTTGACGACGAGGCGTTCCTTAATCGGTATGTGCTTTGGAACGCCACCCCCTCTTCCGATATAACGTTTGACGAACAGGAAAAACAACTGATTGAACAAGTTGCACAGGACGGCATTTTGCGGTTGGCAAAAAGCTACCCCGATGTTGAGTTTATAGTGTTTTTTCCTCCAAACTGTGTGCTATGGTGGAACGATGTAAAGGTGGTATACCCGATAAGTTATTGGTTTGATCGCAAAGAATTTATTATCGAACAGCTTTTAAGCGCACCCAATATAAATACATATTTCTTTATGGGGGAAACAAGCATAACCACAGATTTTGGTAAATACATAGACACAGTTCACTATAGCCCCGATATTAATTCGTTTATGGCTAATGAATTCACTAAAGAGACCTATCTTTTGACTGAACACAACTATAAACAAATTTTAAACGATGCTGAACAGTTCTATTCAAACTATGATTTTGAAACTCTTCTAAAAAACAGAGACATTTAGATTGCGCAAAGATGTTATACAGCAAAAAAATACACACTGTATTATTAAATAAATACCGTGTGTATTTTTTATGCGATTTATTTTTGGTTTTGTTCTAGCTAAAAAATCCTTGCAGCTCTGCTTTTTCTTTTGCGACCGCATAAGACTGTTCGGCGCTATTTTTGTTGCTGTAGGACAGACAATCTGTGCATTGGTTCATCCTTGCATGGTTCTCATGTGTACCGATTGTTATTGTGTCCAAAGAACAATAATTTTCGCTGTCACAAATGTTTCTACAACTTGAAACGTTGCATTTTATACATGTGTTTTTTCTTCCGGGCATAACAAATCACTCCTTTTATTTGGATAGTACCGACGGCAAACATTTTTGCTTGCGCTTTTCTATCGGTTGATTATATTATGTCCGATTTCTAAGCTAACTATTCTTAGAAATTATTGCCTTTTATTGTGATGTACCTATGTATGTTCTTACTTAAGAAGCAATATAACCTGTCTGTAGTCACCGCCAAAAACGTGACTATCGAGATAATCAAAATAACATATTTCATTTTTTTCGTTCCTTTCGTTTAAGAAAATGGGTGAATGATAGATTGAAAAATATAACAAGCACAGCAATCCGTGTTCTTATGGTTGACCTTTTTATTTATGTAGCATTTTCACAACAGTAAAAACTCCAAAAGACCTTCTGTCGTAAAAATAAAACTGTCGCCTATGTTTGCCGCCGAACCAAAATGTCGGTTGCTTCCGCTTTTTTGGAATTTGTACACGTTGCCTTTAATAACATCTCCTTGGTTAAGCTTTACATCGAAATGTTCTTTTATAAGCTGTTCGGGAATAATAAACCTTGTCCCAAAATACCAGCCTTGTTCGTCGTCTCCGGCGTAACACTCGCACGAAACCGTATTAGAAAGCTTGCTTTCGACTTGGTCGCTTTTGTTTGAAAGATATACCTCGTTTTGTCCTTTTGAATTTAAAACCACCACCAAAACTTTTTGTTCGGTTTGTGGGCTAAAGTTGAACGACACCGCAACCGCGCTTCCGTCCATAACGTTTGGCGTCACGACGGGGTCTCTTTCAAATGCGAGGAAATCGACCGACAGCCCTTTTCCCTTAACATACACAAGGCGCGCGTAGGAATACGGTTTAAACCCGTCGATTGCCTGGGGATAGTACACCGTTTTTATAGCCGGCAACGAATCGAAGCCGATAGTTTCGTTAGAAAACGTTATCTGTTCCATATCTTCCTTTAACTGTAACTTTAGTTTAGCATAAAATATTTATCTATAAACAAACTGTTTATTAATTTTTTTCTACCACTCGGCTCCGCCAAGCTCGATGCCAAGATAGTAGTGTTCGAGAATGTCTATATAATCCCAATCCTCTACTTGTGCGTAGTAGTGCGCTCCGTATTGGCTCATTCCTACGCCGTGTCCATAGCCCGCCGTCGTCAAGTTGAAGCTAGATGTTGCGGCGTCATACACAAACTCTATTGCGCTTGAACGAAGGTCAAGGGCTTCTCTTAGTTCGGTTCCCGAAATGTTGACTACGCCGTCTATCGAGGCTCGGTTAACATATCCATAGGGGTTGAGCGAAACAAACTGTATCCATTTTGACGGATCTTCCGACAACGTCACGTTAAACTCCTGTTCAAGGGTTGCCCTCATCTGGTCTACCGTAAAGGTATACTGATAGTTGAACGACTGTGACAACGTGTCGTGGGCGCTCTCTGTTTCGCTTAAAAACGGAAGGTCGATTCCAAACACATTGGTTGCATACTGTGTCCCCTGCGCTACCAAAGCGCAATAAGGCGAGAAGATTATGTTTCCGTTAAAATACATCGCGGTATCGATAACCTCTTCAACGTTTTCGCGAACGGTATTCGACGCCTCTTCCGCCGGGAACGACGGCGCGGTTTCGGTTCTTAACATATATTTAAGGTATGTCGTTGTCGCGACTGCTTGTGCCTTAATCGCCTCGACCGAAAGGGCTGAGCCAATCTCGGCTTCAACAATCATGCTTACAATCTCGAGCGGCGTGTTGGTCACAACTTCGCCCGTTAGGCTGTTGGTAATCGAGATCGTGGTGGACGTTGCGTTGTTAAACGACTGTGAGGTTTGAGCGGGAACGGTTCCTTGTTCAAGATAGTTCGGAACGTTTGACTCAAGCGGATTCGGGGAATCTATCAACGGCATCTCGGAAAACTCCACCGTGACCGAGAAGTTGGGGTCGTTTTGCGCCAACCAGTTTCTCCATTTATCCTGTTCAATCGGCACGTTAACCGCCGATGTAGTCTCGTTTATCCTGTGCCATTCGTCGGGGTAAAGCGGCGCGGCGTTTCGTTGAATCGCGTCCGGCATAACCAAAACGACCTCGCCGGGGCGAACTGCACGTGCTACAACTACAAAATACGCGCCGTCCCAGTTGTCGACAGGGGTTGCAAACGTCAAAAACCTGTCCCCCGTTTGAATGTCTACTTCTATGTTTAAAAGTGATCTCATCTTAAAATCCACTACAAAGTCGGATAGTTCATTGTTGTCTTCAAAATCAGATTTCGCAAAATTTTGAACCTCGCCCAAAGCCTCGTTTGTGTTTGCATAGTAAACAGACACAACTTTATACTGTGTTTCTCCGTTTAATGTCTCAAAATCGACAATCATGTTTTCTGTCGCATATTCACGGTCGGTCATCTCGAGCAAAGGCCCAAACATCAAGCTCTCGTTTACGCTTGTCCCGTATATAACATTGTTGTCTGCTATATCCGGGTTTGTTATACCGCTATCCAAAAACGGACATCCAAGGTTGTTTCGCGATTTTCCAAAATCGTGTTCAAAATAATATTCATTATCGGTGGCGGACACGACAACGGTGTTAATCGTTTCATCGCCGAGTTTAAGCCAACCTACCGTGTCTTGGTTAGTCTGTTTAAGTTGTGTTAACCCTTGCACCGTGTTGTTGTTTTGTGCCGCTTCGTTATATGTAACCTCGACCGAATTGTAAACGCTCCCTCTGAAATAGTCATAAGCAGACGAGCCACCAAAATAAAGCGACCCCGCCGCAACAGCTATTGCGACCACAGAAACAAAAGCCCTTGTGGTTTTTGAACTTACTTTAAGTTTCGGTCGTCCCGGGTTGTCAAGGTCGGCTATCTCTCCTAGCCTAAATTCTCTCGAGCCTTCTACCTCGAGATTTGTGACAAAACGTCTTAACATGTCAAGAGCGCTTTTAACCGCCATCTCGCGTACAAATTCCCTTGTTCTTGCTGTCCCGAATCTAAACTCTTTGACAACAACCCCGTCGTGGTCGCAGATTGCAATGTAAACCGTGCCGATAGTTTTGTTAAAATATCCCGAGGCAGTAGGGCCTGCAAGTCCCGTTATTCCAACGCCTATGTCGGATTTTGCGTTTTTCATCGCGCCTTTTGCCATCTCTGCCGCCGTCACCGAACTTACAGCGCTATAGTCGGAAAGTATCGAACGTTCGACGTCAAGCATCATATGTTTAACCCAATCGGCATATGACACTACGCCAAATTCAAACACATCGGACACTCCAGCAATTTCGGTGAGTTCCGACGCCAAAAGTCCGCCTGTGCAACTTTCGGCAACCGCAACTTTAGCACCAACGCGTTTAAGCGTTTCAACCACCGCTTTGTTCATCTTGCTTCCGTCGTCCGAATATATATGTTCACCTACAATATTGCGGATTTTTTGCGCATGTTCGTTACACATAAGCTGGGCTATCGCTATCTCGTCGGCATATGCCGAGATGCGAACGCTAACCTCTCCCGTGCCGGCATACAAAGCCGCCCTTGGGTTTTCGGCGTATAAAAGATGTTTGATTTTCTCTTCAAGCGCAGATTCGCCGATACCAAAGATACGAAGTTCACGCGAGGCTACTCGCTCTTCGATAAACAGTTCAAGCTGTGGAGCTACCTCGTTGTCAAACATCGGTTCAAGTTCGTTTGGTGGCCCCGGCATAAGAATAATAGCTTGGTTTCCGCGACGCAAGAAAATTCCGGGAGCTGTTCCGTGTGCATTAAAAACCGGTTCGCTTCCTTCTATAATCATCGCTTGTTTTAAGTTGTTGTCGGTCATCTTTGCGCCGCGCGAATTAAAGTAATCCGCAATCGCTTTTGCAATCGCTTCGTTATGTATAAGTTGAAGACCCAAAACTTCGGCCACCGATTCTTTTGTCATGTCGTCGTCGGTAGGACCTAGTCCCCCCGTGAAGATAATTATGTGGCTTCTTCCAACCGCAAGCCCCACAGCTTCATGGATATCCTCGCGGCTATCTAACACCGCCGAATGTCGGTGTACCTCGAACCCCATATCCGACAGACGTTTGGATAAAAAAGTTGCGTTTGTGTTTTGAGTGTAACCCTTTAAAAGCTCGTTACCTACCGAAATTATCTCTGCTCTCATAAAACTAATTCCTTTGCCGTTATATCTTAATCTACATTAGAAAAGTGAAACATGTCGATTTTAACCTGGCTAGCTGCCGCTTGTTCCAGCGTTTCAAAATCATAAAGCTTTTCCGCTTCCAAAACATCTTGAAGTTTAGGTTTTGTCTTTGGATGTTTTGGTGTGAACACGGTGCAACAATCCTCGAACGGCAGAATAGACGTTTCAAACGTGTCTATCTTTCGCGCTATGTCTACTATCTCGGTTTTGTCCATGCCTATTAGCGGACGAAGAATCGGAAATTTGGCCGCCTCGTCTGTACACGCTATCGCCATAAGGGTTTGCGACGCAACCTGTGCTAGGCTTTCCCCTGTTATAACCGTTTTGCAAAACTCTTTTTCGGCAACTATGTTAGCTATTCTGACCATCGAACGTCTCATTAATATTGTAAACAATTCTTCAGGGCATTTTTTGCCGATTTCGAGTTGAATTTCTGTAAAAGGTACAGAAATAAGCGCGAATGTACCTGTGTAAAGCGATATTTTACCGGCAAGCGTCTTAACCTTTTGAAACGCCCTCTCACTTGTGTAGGGCGGCGACATAAAATGTATACCGCAAAGATCGAGTCCACGTTTTGCCATCATGTATCCCGCAACAGGACTGTCTATCCCCCCTGACAGCATAAGCATCCCTCGTCCCGAACTTCCTGTCGGCATACCTCCTGCCGCATCTATCTTTCCGCTGTGTATATATGCGGCAAAATCTCGCACCTCGACAACAACGTTAAGCTGTGGCTCTTTAACCGATACTTTTAAATGCGGAAACTTTGAAAGGATGTGTCCACCTAACCGTTTTGCAAGCTCCATCGAGTCAAGCGGAAATTTTTTATCGGCACGTTTTGCCGAAACTTTAAACGTTTTTGCGTTTTTAAGGTTGTCCGCAAGATATGAAACGGCGCCTTCGCAGATCTTGTCGAAATCTTTTTCGACTATAAGCGCGCGATTAATAGCGGATATACCAAATATTCTTTTGAGATTTTCGCAAGCTTTGTCTATATCACAGTCGTCATTTTTAGGTTCTATATATATAGTCGATTGAGCTTTGTATACCTTAAACTCGCCACATTCCGCCATTCTTTTTCGAATAGTCTTTAAAAGTGCCGATTCAAAACTGCTTTTATTTAATCCTTTAAGGGCGATTTCTCCATATTTCGCTAAAAGTATTTCGTTCATTTTTATGTTATTTCTTCCTCATCAAACTTTGTTGTGCTTTTCTTATTTCCTCTACAAGCCTTTCGACGTCGGTTGTTGTCGTCTTGTCGCAAAAACTCACCCTAAGCGCCGAATCTATCTCTTTGTCTAGCGTTCCAAGCGCGGTTAAAGTGTGGCTGCGCTTTCCTTTAGAACACGCCGACCCGCCCGATACATATATTTCGCTTTGTTCCAAAAAGTGAATTAGTGTTTCCGAGTTATATCCAACCACCGAAAAGTTTAAAATATATGGTGAACTTTGTTTTGGAGAATGGATTTTAACATCGGATAGTTTTGCAAGGCTTTCGTTCGCAAGCTGTTTTAACTTTATAGCGTTTTCAAAGGATTTTTGTCTGTCAAAAATCTCAACCGCTTTCGCAAACCCAACCGCAAACGCAACGTTTTCCGTTCCGCTTCTAATTCCTTTTTCCTGACCACCGCCAAACATTATAGGCTTTATGTTAAAACCTTTTCTTAAATACAACGCTCCTATTCCTTTTGGGGCTCCTACTTTATGGCCGCTTATCGAAACGCTGTCGATGTTTTTGTCTTTTAAAGGCAGGTCACATTTCAAAAAACCCTGGATATTATCGCAATGTACCGCCGTTCGTTTGTTGGTTTCTTTAACTAACTTAGCAAGCGTTTCGATGTCCGAAATCGCTCCCGTTTCATTGTTAACCCGCATGACCGACACAAGCGCAGTTTTCGAATTAACAAGGCTTGCGACCTCCTGCACATCTATTATTCCGTTTTTCGGCTTTACTTCGCGAACCAAAAAACCTTTCGCCTTAAGTTCTCTTGCGGTGTTTTGAACGCTTGGATGTTCAAACGCCGACACAACAACCTCGTTTGCCCACGCAGCACGTGCTTCCACTGCTCCGAGAATCGCAATGTTGTTGGCTTCGGTGCCGCTCGCCGTAAAATAAAGTTCCGACGGTTCACACCCAAGAGTTTCCGATATCGTTTTTCTAGCGCAAAAAAGCTCTTGTTCCGCCTTAATTCCCTTTGAATATAACGCACTGGGGTTTCCAAAAACCTCTTCGAGAACCCTTGTTATCTCAAATAAAACCTGTTTTGAAACCCTTGTCGTCGCCGCGTTGTCAAGATATATCATCAAACTCTCCGAACACAAAAGATAAAATCAACCTAAATTATATTTAGATGTAGCTTTGATTTCAAGAAATACTACGGTTTTTGCACCATCGGTGCAAAATGGCGAACGAAGTTCGACAAGAAGTATTTCCAAAATCATCACCGAAGGTGAGGATTGTTTATATTATATTATATTTATCACTTTTTTTCAAATTTCAAATAAACAGCTATTTTTCAAAATCTTCAATATCTTTGTTTATCTGTTCTTCTCTTCCGAACGCAAAGGATAGCGATGTTTTTAAAAACAACTTAAACACCTCTTTGATACATTTAGAGGTCTCTTCGTCTATGTCTTTAATCGAGTTTCTAATCGTCTCTTTTTCTTTTGAAATAAGCGGCCCAAGGTCAGAAAGGCGTTCCGCTTTAATCGAATCGATCAACGAAAAAACTGTGTCTATAACAGTTTTTCTTTGCTCGGGCGAGAGGTTGTTTATAAATGTGTTGAGCGTTTTATCAATGTATTTAACCCTATTTGTGACGCTGTCGCTTTTTATAAATTCGTTACCCTCGACTTCCCACGAAGCCGCTTCGTGTTGCATAATCCCGACTTTGTTACTTTTGACAACTTTAATCGAACCTATGCTTTCAAGCATGACCCCAACTATCGATCCTTCCGGCATTATCTTTATAATTCTGTCCTGTATGGCGTTTTTTTGCTTGTCGTCAAATGTATCCGGCATAAATCCAAGCCCGTCATAATCATAGATAATTTTTATCTTGTCTTGAACTTCTTTGTCCGCAAAAACCCCCGCATAAACCGCAAGGTTTCCGCCTTTGGAATGTCCAACCACATAGATATCGCCTTTTGCTTGTCGTCCCACTACGTTAAGATACCTTGTCGCGGAAAGCTGGCTTGGAACTGCGCGGAGATGTGTCATGTTGAAATCCTCTTTCCAACCCACCACCGTGCTGTCTGTTCCACGAAAAGCGACAACCGTTTGACCGCTCGGCAGGGTGAACGTAACGGCAGAAAACTGTTCCGCTGTTTGTTTATCCAGCTTATACGAAAAAAAGTCTATCAAAACGTCTCGAAATCTGGGGCTTGCGCAGACGGCATATAAAATCTCTCGGTTGGACACTTCATACGACGTATGAAGCAACATATCATCAAATTTCTCAGCTTTATATAAAGCGGAAAATGGGGTCTTAGAATTATTTATATTTTGCCACCATGATTTAAACATCCTGTTTAAACCACCAGTTTCTTTTTCCAAATCATCTTTAAATTCTCCGACCATTCCTTTGATGTCGAAATAACTCGCTTGCGCGAGAACCAAACCGTCTATCTCGTTAAACGGGTCTTGTAAAAAGGTCTCGTGCTTATGTTTAGTATAGTCCACCATTGTAGAATTAACAACATTAGTGGCATTTGCAACCGTCGTTGAATTTTTAGATTTTGCTTTAGTAAAAAAATTTTCCATCAGTAATACTCTATTCCTTTCTTGATGATAAAATACATACCTTTATTAAATAAAACGAGGGAAACGCCAAAACATTCCCTCGTTTTATTAAAATTAAATTTATTGTTGGTCTTCGGTTTGGTCGTTTTCTGTTTGTTCGCTCTTTGTTTGCTCGCTTTCGACTGGTTCGTTTAATGTCTCGTCGAGACTATCCTCTTGAACCTGTTCCTTTTCTGTGTTTTTTTGTTGTTCGTATTTTGCTTTTAACGGAAGAAGAATGTCAACGCCGTCCTTGCTGTCGTTTTCCATTATAGATTTAAACGTGTTTCCGTCCATCTTTTCAAATTCAAGCAACGCCGAAGTCACAACTTCAAGTTTGTCTTTATGTTGCGTCAAGATATCTTCACATTTATCAAAACATTCTTCTATGATTGATTTTATCTCGATGTCAATCTCGTTGGCAAAGTTTTCGGAATAGTTTTTTTGTTGTTGTGTGAAATCTCTTCCAAGGAAAACCTCATCTTGTGAGCCGTAAACAACGGGGCCTAGTTTTTTAGAAAATCCGTATTTCGTCACCATACCCCGAGCGATTGCTGTTGCCCTTTGTAGGTCGTTTGACGCGCCTGTCGAGATATCGTCAAGCGTTAACGCCTCTGCGACACGTCCGCCCAGAAGAGTTATAATTTCGTTATACATCTCGTTTTTGGTTCTATATTGTTTGTCCTCAACCGGCAACGACACTGTATATCCTCCGGCAGAACCGCGGGGAATTATCGAAATTTGGTGTACCGGTTTGTCCGGTGTGAAATAATAGTGGGCTATTGCGTGACCCGCTTCGTGGTATGCCGTGAGTTTTCTTTCGTGCTCCGTTACAACGCGCGATTTCTTTTCGGGTCCTACGATTACTTTCATCGTAGCTTCTTCGATATCTTGCTCCGTAATAGCTTTGCGCTTCTTACGAGCCGCAAGCAATGCCGCTTCGTTAAGAAGGTTTTCAAGGTCCGCTCCGGTAAATCCGGGGGTCGATTTTGCTATTGTCGAGAGGTCAACATCGGGGCCTAGCGGTTTATTTCGCGCATGAACTTTAAGGATCTCTTCTCTGCCTTTCATGTCGGGATAGCCGACAAAAACTTCGCGGTCAAATCTTCCCGGACGAAGAAGAGCCGGATCAAGTATATCGTTTCGGTTGGTTGCCGCCATGACTATAACTCCGTCGTTAGTTGAAAAACCGTCCATCTCAACAAGCAGTTGGTTTAGCGTTTGTTCGCGTTCGTCGTGTCCGCCGCCAAGTCCCGCGCCCCTACGGCGACCGACTGCATCGATCTCGTCAATAAAGATAATCGACGGTCTTGTTTTCTTGGCCTTGTCAAAAAGGTCACGAACCCTTGACGCTCCGACACCGACATAAAGCTCAACAAAGTCTGAACCCGATATCGAATAGAACGGAACTCCGGCCTCGCCGGCTACCGCCCTTGCAAGCAAAGTTTTACCCGTTCCCGGAGGGCCAACAAGCAAGACACCCCTCGGAATTTTTGCTCCAAGTGTTCCAAAATCAAGCGGATTTTTGAGGTATTCGACTATCTCGGTTAGTTCTTCTTTTTCTTCGTCTGCTCCGGCAACGTCTTCAAACGTAGCCTTTCTTCCCTCTTCCGCGGCGTTTTTGGTTCTTGCCTTGCCGACAGAACCAATCTTTCCGCCGCCTTGTCCCATCATCGAGAAATAGAAGAAGATAATAACTCCAACCATAAGCACAAGCGGAAGAACCGAGAATATCATGCTCCATATATCGGAGGTTCTTGTTATATCATATTCAATTGGATTGTCAGGATTTTCATCATTGTATACTTCAACGGAATCCCAAACATCTTCCACAAATTGATAGACGCTTGGTATTGTGTATATATGTGGTGTCGCTCCTTCTTCGTCGGTGAACAACTCATACGAAAGTCTTCCGCTGTCGTAATCAAACGTGAACGAGGATACCTCATCGTTTTTAAACATCGTTACAATTTCAGAATACTTCTCGCTTGGCTCATCCCCCAAATTGTTAACCAAAAAAAGTATCGAGAGCGCCAACACAATAAATACAATTATCGGCACACCTCTGTTATTTCGATTGTTGTTTGTCTGCATCGTTTAAATTCTCTTCTCTTTATTTAAATTTTATTTTTTACAGTCCAAGATCCTTTGCGTCTTGCGCGGTGTATACGCTGGGTTTCAAAATTCCGATATAAGGAACGTTGCGATATCTTTCTTCATAGTCTAACCCATATCCAACGACAAACTCGTCAGGAACGGTAAAGCCTATATAGTCGGCGTATACGTCCGCTTCCCTTCTTACGGGTTTGTCAAGCAAAGTGCAAATTTTTAAGCTTTTCGGATTACGTCCATTCAAAATCTCGCGAAGATAGGACAACGTTTTTCCGCTGTCTAAAATATCTTCTACGATCAAGAGATCTTTTTTATCTATCGGTATATCGAGGTCTTTAACTATTTTAACAACACCGGTGCTTTTAACTCCACCCTCGAAACTCGAAACTACCATGAAGTCTATCTCGGTGTGCACGTCAATCTCACGGATAAGATCGGCAACAAAAAGTATTGAGCCCTTTAAGACACTTATAACCAAAAGATCTTCACAGTTAGCATAATCTTTTGAGATTTGTTTGCCAAGTTCTTTAACCCTGTTTGCAATCTCCTGTTCGGTAATAAGGGTCTTTAAAATGTCTTGATGCATATTATACCTCCAACTCAATGTTTATATTAATAATTGATTTTGTTTTTTCGTCCGCTGCAACTCGTTTGTCGACACCTTCGCCATATACCCAAACAACCCCAACGTCATCCGCTAAAACAGGATACAACGTCTTTTGTTGTTCGGTAAGTTTAAGCTCGTTAAAAAGTTTTTTCAGTTTCTTTGAAACGTTGCGCCGCCTTGAAGTAAAAACATCATGTTGTTCTCTCGTTCTAAAATATAAATCACCAACTATTTTACCACAATCAGGACAATTATTGTAAACATTTTTTAAATTTTTTTCGTTTAACCGAGAAAATTCAAATAATTTTATTTCACAGACGGCTTTGTACATGCTGTTTAGCTTTAAATTGCCCTTTTTAAACTGCGTTAGGTATTGCAACGTGCTTTCGTTTTGCTGTTTGGTTTCAAATCGAAATTCGTCGTTTTCACACACAAAAAAAATGTTTTTTTCAACCTGAACCGTCGTTTTACTCTTAATAGCTTTTAATATTAAGTTAATCATCTTTTCAGTTACATTATCGGAATTTTCAAAAAGAAGTTTTTTTAAAAGCTGTTTTTGTAAAAACTCATCCGCTAAAAGAAACCGTTCTGTTTTAAATCCACCATTTTTGTTATCACAAATTTCAATTAATTTTTGCGTTTCTTTTGCAAGAAAGTTATCCGCTTCCTGCGCGACATCGCAAAACCTTGATATATTTTCAACAGCCTTTTGGTTAACCTCCAAAAGCTTTGGGAAAACCGAAAGACGTATTTTATTCCTTGAATACTGTTCCGATAAGTTGGAACTGTCGGTAGCGTATTTCAAACTGCGTTTTTTACAATAGTCCTCTATTAGCTGTCTCGACACGTCGATAAGCGGGCGGTATGCACGTTGTGAAACTGCTTCTATCGAGCGTGCACCCGAAATTCCGCTTCCCCTTATAGTGTTAAGCAAAAATGTTTCGGCGCGGTCATTCATGTTGTGTGCTGTCAAGATTAACGCGTCGTTTTGCATTGCCGTCTGTTTGAAAAAATCGTGTCGCAAATTTCGAGCAAACACTTCAAACGACATACCTTTCGGCCGCGAAATTTCGTTCATTCTTCCAAAACCGACAAACATCTTCACGTTGTTTATTTTGCAAAAATCCTCGACAAGTTGTTGTTCCAAAAAATTTTCTTTGTCGCGTGTTCCATGGTTAAAGTGGCAAACAAAGATGTTTTTTATACAAAGTTCCTGTTTGTTTTGAACGATAAAATCGGCAAGCGCAATTGAATCCGCGCCGCCCGAAACACACACTAATACGTTTTTATCCCGAAAAGAAACACCTCTTTTTTCAAGAGAATTAAAAACGACATCACGCATCCTGCATATACTCCACAGAAGAGAATTTTGTATGTTTTCCGTCCCATTTTAAGTTTATGTTACGAACTTCACCATGGCGGTTTTTTGCCACAATTAGATTTATATCTTCGAGATAACTTTGTTCCATCTCGCCTTCTTCTACCCTGTCGCGGTGTAAAAACAAAACTATGTCGGCATCTTGTTCGATTGATCCCGAGTCGCGAAGGTCGGAAAGCATCGGCTTTCTTGGGGTTTGTTGTTTGTCTCCGGCACGGCTTAGTTGTGACAAAAGGATAATAGGAACATCAAGCTCTTTTGCCATAATCTTAAACGCCCTTGTTATATCGGAAATCTCTTGGTTTCGAGATTCGTTTCGTTTTCCTCCACCACCCATAAGTTGGAGATAGTCGACAATTATAAGGCCTAGGTTGTCGACACGTCGACATTTTGCTTTAATCTCGGTAACCGATATACCTGAGGTGTCGTCTATGAATATTCGCGATTTACTTATCTTTTCCGACGTTCTCGCTATGTTGGTAAAGTCGTCGTCCTTAAACTCTCCCGTTCGGAAAAGGTACGAGTTAACCCCAGATTCGGCGCTTAAAATTCTTTCGACAAGTTGCATTTTTGTCATCTCGAGCGAGAAGATAGCGACCGAGGCTTGTTCGTTTTGTTTTGCTACGTTGGTCAAAACGTTAAGTGCAAAGCTTGTCTTTCCAACGCCGGGACGAGCCGCCAAGATTATAAGGTCGGATTTGTTGAGCCCCGTAAGCGTGCTGTCGAGATGGGTGAATCCCGTTTTAAGCCCAAGGAATTTATTTTTATCGGGACCCGAAATCTTGGAAAGATGTTCAAGCGTCTCCATTATTACCGCTTCAATATGGGTAAGTTCAGATGAACTCTTTCCGTTTCGTATATCATATATCTTTTGTTCCGCAAAATCTAAAAGCCTTGTTGCGGTTTCATTTTGATCTGCCGCTTGTTCCGATATCTCTTTTGATGCTATTATTAGCGAACGCAAAAGATATTTATCATATACAATTCTAGCATACGTTCCGACGTTTGAGACGGTCGGAACCGATTGGGTTATTCCGTACAGATAATTTTTTGCGTCGCCGTCGTTTTCAAAAACTCCAGCAGTAGACACTGCGTCAAACACCGTAACAAAGTCGATAGGTTTTCCGGCGGTAAACATCAAAACTATCTCTTTAAAGATCTGTTTGTTATATTGATGATAGAAATTCTCGGCAGACAAAATCCCCATGACCTCGTAAAGGGTCGAGGAATCGGTTATTATAGCCCCTATAACCGCCTGCTCCGCATCACTTGAAAAAGGGGCGTTTATTCCCATAGCTTCAAAATTGAAGTTTGTTTTTTGCTCCACGTAAAAGCTGTTCCTTTCTTTGCTTTGTTGTTTTAAACAAAAAATGCGCTATGCTTCAACTACAACTTTAAGTTTTGCCGATACTCCGGAATAAAGCTTAACCGTCGCTTCATAGTTTCCGAAAGCCTTTATCTCGGCGGCAGTTACCTTCTTTTTATCTACTTCAACGCCAAGTTGTTTTTCAATCTCTTCCGCTATCTCTTTTGACGTGACCGAACCGAAAAGACGATTGTTTGTGCCGGCTTTTGCTTGAATTTTTATCTCTTTGCCGTCTATCTTTTGCGCTAGCTTTTTCGCTTCATCAAGTTCAATTGCTTTTTGACGCGCTATCGATTCATTTTTGGCGTTAACTTCGCCAATCGCCCCCGCCGTTGCTTCTTTCGCAAGTTTTCTCGGAAACAAAAAATTCCTTGCGTATCCGTCTGATACGTTTACAATCTCGTTCTTTTTCCCTATGCTCTTTACATCTTCAAGCAAAACTACTTTCATTTTAAAAACCCTCTTGTTTCTTTCATAGATAATGATATTACTTTTTATATTTTAAACTTACTTTAAAAATTAATTGTTCAAACTCAAATATTCGTCTATCGCTTTTTCCATCTTCGCGATAACTTCGGTTGTGTTTTTCGCTTCGACTTCAGCGCCCGCCATCATCTGATTTCCGCCGCCGCCCATAAGTTCCATAATGAGTTGGACGTTGTGTTCCCCAAACGAGCGTGCCGAAAGACGATACATCTTATCGGTCTTTTTAACCGCAACTATCGAAGCCTTTGTACCCTCGATACTTAATAAGTCGTCTGCCGCTTGAGGAATGACAAGGGCCAGTTGGTTTGAAAGATTGTCCGAAACCGCAATCGCACAACCTTTATACATGCGCGCCGACGAGACAACTTCGGTCTTTTTTAAGTACACATCAAGCCCCGTCGCAAACAACAGTTTTGCTTCGGAACTGTCCGCTCCTAGTTTTCTAAGATAAGCCGCCGCGTCAAACGTTCGAACCCCTGTCCTGACGGAAAAGTTTTTGGTGTCTAGCATTATGCCGCCCATAAGCGCAATTGCTTCAACCTTTGTCGGTTTCATGTTAACCGACCCTAACGCTTGAAGGAGTTCGGTAACCATCTCGCAACACGACGAGGTATACGCTTCATGATAGAACAAAACCGCGTTGTCTATGTGGTTAACCATCTTACGATGATGGTCTATTACGACAATGTTGGCCGCCATGTTTATAAGCTCCGGCCGGTCGAGCTGGGCCGGGGTGTGGCAATCCACCACTACTGCAAGAGTATTTTTCGTATATTCGTCTAAAGCATTGGACGGCGAAACAAAACAGTCGCCATAGCCTTCTTTTATAAGCCTGTCATAAAGCGGAAGCGCCATCGTCGCTGTTGGGTCAAAAACTATCTTTGTCTGCTTATTGTAAAAACTCGCTATTCTCATAACTCCTACGCAAGCCCCAAGCGAATCGAGATCGGACATCTTATGTCCCATTACAACAAGGTTGTCGGCGGATTTTATAAGATCGGCAAACGCCGCTCCGATTATCCTTGATTTAACTTTATTGCGTTTTTCAACCGCCCTTGAAACCCCTCCGAAAAAGTCATATCCGTCCTTTGTCTTAAGCGCGGCTTGGTCTCCCCCGCGCCCAAGCGACATGTCGAGCGCCTGTTTTGCTCGAAGATAGTTTTCATAATAGGTTCTAGCGCCTCTGCCGACCCCTATCGAAAGGGTTAGCGGAATGTTCCCGCTTGTCGGAATAGATCTAACCTCATCAAGAATCACAAAACGTTTTTCAATTACCTTGGTGATATGTTGTTCTTCAATAACAGCAAAATAACTTCTTGAACTTATTCGCGTTAAAACACCGCTTGTCGAGTTAATAAAATTTTCAAGCGTTCGGTTGACTATCGCCATAAGTTCGGAACGCTCGCTCTCCCCCGTTTCAACCCCAACCTCGTCATAGTTGTCCACCATAAAAAGAATAATGCTGGGCCTGCGTTTTTGAAACTCAACCGAAAGACGGTTTTTCTCGGTGTCTTCTACAAAGAGCGACACATAAAGCGCGCTTACACCGGGTTTCGAAATGTTAGAATAAACTGTGAAATGCTTCCCGTCGTAATACAGCCCCAATCCGTCGGGCGAAAGGCTTTTTTCCGAATCAAATTCGTCCACCGTTTCGACTATATCCTCAAGAAATATAGATCGTTTATGTGAAAGCACCCTGCTTGAAAAAGCCGAATTATACCAAAGAACCTTTCCTAGTCGGTCGGTTACAAGAACAGGGGTTGACATAGAGCTTAAAATCGACTGTCTATCCTCGTTAATCCCTTTTTTTGCTCCGTTTATAATCCGGCTTATGCTTTGTCGTAGCCTGAACACATTCAATACAAAGATAGTAACAACAAAAATCGTCAAACCAATAGCTATGAAGACATAGGCAGAGCGAAGCACCACAAGGTATGCCACCAAAACAACGTAGCATACCGCAAGCAGACTAAATAATATTTCAGTTGTAAATCCCCTGTTTTTATTCATTAAACCCTCGCTATTAAATATCCATTATTATAGGAAGTATCATAGGATTGCGTTTTGTTTTCTTGTTTAAAAGGCTTGAAAGTTCGTTTCTAAGCGCAATCTTAATGTCTCCAAAATCCCCCGAGTTGTTTTCAAGGCATCTTTCGATAACCTCTTTTGCACACGTCTTTGCCTCGTCGATTAAACGTTCCGATTCTTTTACATACACAAAGCCTCTCGAGATTATATCGGGTCCCGACAAAAGTTCCATCGACCCCACATCTATCGAACAAACAACCACAATAAGCCCGTCTTCCGCAAGATGTTTTCTGTCGCGAAGAACAACGCTTCCGACGTCGCCAACTCCGAGTCCGTCCACCAAAATCCTTCCCGAAGGAACCTTTTCTCCAAGGCTAGCCTTGTTTTTATTAATGTCGATAACCCTTCCTATCTCGGCAAGGATTATATCTTTGTTTTGGTGTCCCATAGATTTCGCGAGTTCTGCGTGTTTTATTAGATGTTTATACTCTCCGTGAACCGGTATGACAAACTTTGGTTTTGTGAGTTTCAACATCAATTTAAGTTCTTCTTTGCAAGCGTGTCCCGACGCATGGACATCATACATCGATTCATATATAACGTCGCTGCCTTTTCGCATAAGTTCGTTTATAACGCGAGAAACCATCTTTTCGTTGCCCGGTATCGGGTTTGCCGAGATGATTATAACGTCTCCGCTGCATATACTAACTTGACGATGGTTGCCCGCCGCCATTCTCGAGAGCGCCGAAAGCGATTCGCCTTGGCTTCCCGTTGTTATTATAATGATATCTTCGGGTTTATATCGTCCTATCGAATCAACCCCGATTATAACCCCCGCGCCAACCTTAAGATATCCGAGTTCAATGGCTATTTCGGTGTAATTTTCCATGCTTCGTCCCGAAAACGCTATCTTTCGACCATGTCGTTCGGCAAGGTTGATTATCTGTTGAATTCTTTGGATATTGGACGCAAACGTCGCAATTATAAGGCGCTTGCCCTCCGCACGTCCGAAAAGACGTTCAAAGCTTTCTCCAACAACCCTTTCCGAAAGGCTGGTTCCCGGACGCTCGGAACTTGTCGAGTCGGCAAGAAGAGCCAAAACCCCCTCGCGACCGAGTTCTGCGAACCTTCCAAGGTTTATAACGTCACCAAACACAGGGGTATAGTCTATCTTGAAATCCCCTGTAAAAATAATGTGGCCGTTTTGCGTGTTGATGGCGTACGACATAGCGTCCGGTATCGAGTGGTTTACGTTTATCGATTCAATAGAAAACTTTTTAAACTTTACAACCTCGCCCGGAGCAATTTCGTGAAGCTCGGCAACGTCTAGCATCTTGTGTTCTTTAAGTTTTGCTTTAATAAGCCCAATGGCAAGCCTTCCGCCATAGATTGGGATGTTGTGTTTTCGCAAAAAATACGGAATTGCTCCGATATGGTCTTCATGCCCGTGCGTGATGAAGATAGCTTTTGGCTTTTGCTCCATGTTTGTTACATAGGTGAATTCCGGAATAACTATATCAATCCCGAAAAGTTCGGTGTCGGGGAAGCTCATTCCACAGTCGATTATTATCGACTCTTTCCCTATCTCAACCACCGTCATGTTTTTGCCGATTTCTCCGATACCCCCAAGAGGCACAAGACGAATTTTGTCGCCCAGTGATTTGGGCGATTTGCTTTTTATCGTTTGTTCTATAGTCTTTCGAGCGATTTTCGTTTCGGGATTTTCTTTTTTAACTTTCTTTCTAATCTGAGCGGATTTTTGTCCGTACGAACTTCTTTTCTGTTCGCTTTTAATTTTATCTGTGGCTGTTTTATTACGACCTTGTTTTTTGTCGTTTTTATTTGTTTTTTGCGTCGTGTCTTTTTCTACAACTATTTTACCAAACGCCTTAACAGCCGAATTTTTATTATCTGCTGACAATTAATTTCCTCCATACTTTCTAATGTAAAATTTTTATATTTTTAAAATTTACGTTGTCACACACTATAAATTTTATTTTCATCATGTTAAAATAGTATATCACAATTTTGTAACAAAACAAACAGTTTAGCCATATAAAGGCAAAAAACAATAGAAATTTTTTATTTTTGACAAATTTGACAAGATTATTCAATAAAAGGAGTTGTAATTTTGAAAAACATTATGCTGTATTCCGACGGGGCTTGTTCGGGCAACCCGGGTCCCGGAGGTTTTTGCGCAATACTTGTGTTTGGCGACAAAGAAAAAGAGATTGTCGGCGGAAGCGAACAGACAACAAACAACCGCATGGAACTTTGTGCGGTCATCGAAGGACTTTTGGCGTTAAAAGAGCCATGTTCCGTAACCGTCGTAACCGATTCAAAATATGTCTCGGACGCTGTGTCAAAAGGTTGGCTGTACGGTTGGAAACAAAAGGGTTGGAGAAATTCCGCGGGCAAACCAACTCCAAACGTAGATCTTTGGGAAAAACTCTTGCCTGTGCTTAAACTTCATGACGTTACATTTAAATGGATTAAAGGCCACTCCGGCCACCCGTACAACGAACGTTGCGACGTGTTGGCGGTTGAATATTATAAAAAATTTGTTAAATAATCAATATAGGTATTGCAAAAGTCTACTAATTTGGTATACTATTAATTGTAGAGAAACAACGAACGAATAAATCGTTATAAAATGTTTATAAAATGAAAGTTGGCAAAAATTATGGACAAAAAAAATATATACCTCGATAACGCCGCGACAACCAAAGTTTCAAGCGAAGTGTTTGAAGCTATGGTGCCGTATCTTAAAGAATATTATGGCAACCCAAGCAGCGTTTATCAACTTGCTTCGTTTTCTAAAAAAGCAATAGACGATTCGAGAGAAAAACTTGCGAAAGCGCTTGGTTGCGAACCTCGCGAGATTTATTTCACATCATGCGGAACCGAATCGGACAACTGGGCCATTAAAGGCGCGGCTATGCGCGGCAAAGCGAAAGGTAAAAAACATATCGTAACCTCTGAATTTGAACACCACGCGGTTTTACACACCGTCGAACACCTTAAACGTGAAGGGTTCGAGGTCACTCTCGTTCCTGTAATGTCAAACGGATTGGTCGACCCAAAAGAGGTTGAAAAAGCTATTCGCGAGGACACCGCGATAGTCTCGATAATGTATGCAAACAACGAGATAGGAACGGTTCAGCCAATAGCCGAGATAGGCGCAATATGTCGAAACAAAGGCGTATTGTTCCACACCGACGCTGTTCAAGCGGTCGGCACAGTCGAGATAGATGTTGTCTCGCAAAATATCGACATGCTTTCGCTTTCGGGACACAAACTCCACGCCCCCAAAGGCATCGGAGCATTATATGTCAAAAAAGGCGTTGTACTCGACACGTTTATGGACGGCGGCGGCCAGGAAAACAGAAAGCGCGCAGGAACCGAAAACGTTGCGTTCATCGTTGGGCTTGGAGTCGCAGTAGAAGAGGCACTGTCAAAACTCAAACAAAAAAACGCTCATCTTTTGATGTTGCGAGAGAGATATCTCGACGGCATTTTAAAGCTTGAAAGGGTTCACCTAAACGGCGACCGCGAAAAACGCCTTCCCGGAAACGCAAACGTTTCGTTCGAGGGAATCGAGGGGGAAGCGCTTCTTCTTATGCTCGACATGGCAGGAATTGCGGCTTCGTCCGGTTCGGCTTGCACCTCGGGTTCGCTCGACCCCAGTCACGTTTTATTGTCGATAGGCCTGCCCCATGCGGTTGCCCACGGATCACTTAGAACGACGTTCGGCGAGGATAACACGACCGACGATGTTGACTATCTTTTGGAAAACCTTGAAAGAATAGTCGGGAGGCTTCGCGAGATGTCTCCTCTTTGGGAAAAAATCAAAAAGGAAAACACATAACCAACCGCGGTATGCAGTTTTATCAACGAAAGGAATTATATATATTATGTATAGCAAAAAAGTACTTGACCATTTTTCAAACCCGAGAAACGTCGGGGAAATAGAAAACGCAGACGGCGTTGGAGAAGTTGGAAACGCAAAATGCGGCGACATTATGAAGATGTATCTTAAAATAGAGGACGACACGATAACCGACGTAAAGTTTAAAACGTTCGGTTGCGGTGCTGCAATTGCGACAAGCTCTGTCGCCACCGAGATGATAAAGGGAAAACCGCTCCAAACCGCTATCGACCTTACCAACCAAGAGGTTGTCGACGCGCTCGACGAGCTCCCAAGCGAAAAGATACACTGTTCTGTGCTTGCGGAACAAGCGATTAAAGAAGCGTTAACCGATTATTATACAAAAAACGGCATCGACCCCGCGACAAAACTCGGTGCAAAAAAACTTCAATGTGATGTTTGCCACCATGGATAGTTTAGCAAAAAACAAAAAAATAGTTTTGGCGTTAAGCGGCGGGGTTGATAGCTCTGTCGCCGCCGATATACTCCAAAAAGATGGATATACCGTCGTTGGGGTATATTTTGTTATGTCGAAACATCATACAAGCGGAGTTGAACTCGCGCGACAAGTTGCGAATTCTTTGGGTATTGAGTTTTTTTGTGTCGATATGCAACAACGCTTTGAACAACATGTTGTCGACTACTTTTGCGAATGCTACGCAAACGGAAAAACGCCAAACCCTTGTATAGTTTGCAACCCGAACGTTAAGTTTAAGGCTTTGTGTGATCTTGCCGACAGCCTTAACATAACCGAAGTTGCGACGGGACATTACGCAAACATTAAAAAAATAGGTAACTTTTCTGTTTTAAGTTTTGCCGATTATATAGAAAAAGACCAAAGTTACATGCTTTCGTCGCTTCCGCAAGAAATTTTAAACCGTGTTGTGTTTCCACTTGGAAAATTGACTAAACCCCAAGTTAGAAACGTTGCGAAAGATCTTAACTTAGTTTCGGCGGACAAACCGGACAGCCAAGAGATCTGTTTTATTCCGGACAACAACTACCCCGGCTTTTTAAAAGAGCGAGGTGTTTTTGGGAAAAAGGGTTGTTTTGTTTTGGAGACAGGTGAAAAACTTAAGCCACATGACGGGGTGGAATGTTACACGCAAGGTCAACGAAAAGGGTTGGGTGTGAGTTTCAAACATCCGTTATACGTAAACGAGATAAAAAGCAATGGCGATATTATTCTTTCGGACAATGATGCTCTTTTCAAAACAAAAGTATTTATAGGCGACATTTTAATTAACAGTTGCTTTGATGTTAAAGACGGCGACGAATTTTCGACAAAGCTTCGGTCGGCGTCAAAACCTGCGCGATGTTTTGTTGAATTTGTCGAAAATAATACTATTTGTTTAAATTTTATCGAGCCTCAACGTGCCCCGGCAAAAGGCCAACGAGCTGTTTTGTATCGCGATGGAACGGTTGTTTTAAGCGGCGAAATCTTGTCGGCAAAATAGTGTTCAACTTGCAAGTTTAGTAACATCAATTTTTTCTATGTATAAACAAATTTTAATTAAGATATCGTGCTTATTATTTGACTAGCACGGTATCTTTATGTTTTTATCATAGCTTCCTACTTGAAGAAAATTAAAATTTTAGTATAATTAGATGTATTATATGTATTGTAGAAAGGAATAATTTCCGACATAGAAAAATGTTCGGATTTTAAAATTAATCTATGTTTTGTAGTTATTGTGGAAACAAGTTTGATCAAGATTCAAAATTTTGTGACCAATGCGGGGCACCTTACGAGGAAAAAAACCCGCCCTCCCCCGCAACGCAACAATTCTCAGCCCCAAGCAACAACACCCCAACATTTAACGAAAAAAAACAGAAGAAAAAAGGCGGTTGCGCCAAAAAAGGCTGCTTGATTTTTTTCATAATACTTGCGGTTCTTTTCGTCATAATAATGCTCCTTCCGTCTGACGACGAAAGCGACGACTACACCCCGACCGTTTCAACGAGTGGCGGCGTATACGGCGAGGATCTCGGATTAGCCGATCTTAGAAGCTTTTACACCGAAGTCAAGGGAGACGGAACCGACGTCAACACGATAATGGTTTATTTTATCGGCTCCGACCTTGAAACCGAAGGCGGTTTCGCTTCGAGTGATATAGACGAGATGCTATCTGCCGAAATAGGCGACAACATCAACGTTATACTTATGACGGGGGGCGCGTATGAATGGGAAAACTATGATATAAGCAGCGACACCTGTCAATATTGGCAAGTAAAGGACGGCGAACTAATCTCGATTGACGACGATTTGGGACTTTTGAACATGGCCTCGCCCGACACCCTTTCGGGATTCATTAACGACGCGTCTTCACTGTTCCCCGCCGACCGCTACAGCCTCATTCTTTGGGACCACGGCGGCGGAACGATAAGCGGCTTTGGCTACGACGAACATTATCCCTCGTCGATGCTAACTTTAGCTGACCTTGAATCTTCGTTTGCAAAATCCGGAGTCAAGTTTGATTTTGTCGGGTTTGACGCATGCCTCATGGCTACCGCCGAAACCGCCCTTATGCTTGAACCATATGCAGATTATTTGATAGCTTCGCAAGAGCTCGAACCGGGTTCGGGCTGGCACTACACAAACTGGTTGACCGAGTTAAACAACAACCCTTCTAAAGATACCGTTGAGATAGCGGTCGACATAATCGATGATTTTATCGAGGTTTGCGAAGACCAGCAATATTTCCCCAACGCGACGCTTTCGATAGTGGACCTTAGACAGATGCCACATGTCTATTCCGTTTTAACCGATTATTTTGAAAACTCTACTCAAGATATTTTCAACAATGAATACCGAAAGATTTCTGTTGCGCGAAGCGATGCAAAGGATTTCGGAGAGGGCGGAGTCGACCAGATCGACATGGTAGACTATATCCTAAAAGCCGGTGTCGATGGTGGCGACAACGTTATATCGGCCATATCAAGCGCGGTTAAATACTATAACAACAGCTCGGACGTGTACGACAGCTATGGTCTTGCTATGTATTTCCCACACGAATATATAGGCCAATATTCCGACATGCAACAGGTTTTACACAGCGTCGGATACTCGCCCGAATACACAAGATTTTTCGATGTTTTCATAAGCGCTATGTCGGGCGGACAAACTCAATACAGCCGTTCTACGGGCTCTCAGCAAACCGAAGATTATTCAACCGAAGATTGGTATGACCCCGAAACCGCTTCAAGCTATGAGCAAAGCACCGAAGGCGAATTTTTAGGGGAACTTGTAATCGACCAAAAAGGAGACGACTTTGTTTTAAGCCTTAGCGACGAGGAATGGGACGATATAAACAAGCTTGAACTGCAAGCATTGCTTGACGACGGCGAAGGATATATCGACCTTGGAAGCGACAACGTCTACACGTTTGACGACGACGGCGACCTTCTAATCGAGTTTGATTATACATGGGTGACGCTAGACGGCCACACCGTTCCGTATTATGCCGAAGAGGAAAACTATGCCGACGACGACAGCTGGTCTACCTACGGTATAGTTCCGGCGCTTTTAAACGAAGAGGAATATGTCGAAATCGTTGTGACGTGGGACGACAGAAACCCCGAAGGATTTGTTTCGGGATATCGTAAATACAGCGACGTCGGAACTCCGCTCGGCAAAGGTCTGTTTAGCCTTGAACAAGGCGACAAGCTCGAATGGATATTTGATTATTATACATACGATTGGGAGTATGAAGACAGCTATATAATGGGTGACGCTTACACCGTGAGTTCCGACGATATCGAGGTTAGTTATCAAGATGTCGGCAACATGGATGCCATTGTTTACTTCAAGCTAACCGATATCTACAACAACGTATACGAAACGGAAGCTGTTATCTATTCCGATTAAAAGCAACTTATCGGGTATGTAGCGACTTGTGTCATCTAAAAGCTTACATTATTTAATTGATATATACTATTCTTGAAAGGACTTTAAGTCTATGGATTTCGTAAAAGTTTCAGCGACAAATTCACATGTGGTGGTCGCAGATTGTTTAGCCAACAGCAAAAATATATTAGCGACGCTTGAAAAGTTGCAACCTGTCCACTTGCTTTGTTTTGGCGAGCTTTGCATAACGGGCTATACCTGTGGCGACTTGTTTTTAAGCCAAAAATTGTTGGACGACGCATTAAGCGCGCTTAACTTTTTGGTTGAACAAAGCACACGATTTAAAACTGTGTTTGTTGTCGGTTTGCCGCTGTGCGTCAACGGAAAGTTATACAACGTCGGCGCGGTCGTCTGCTTTGGAAAACTTCTTGGGTTTGTTCCTAAAACACATCTTCCAAACTATAGCGAATTTTACGAGATGCGATATTTTTCGCCCGCTCCGAAACAAACCACCACGATAGACTTTTTCGGACAACAAGTTCCTTTCGGAACATCATTGCTTTTCAAATGGGACGAGGTTCAAAATTTTGTTTTGGCGGTTGAAATCTGCGAGGATTTGTGGTCACCTTGCCCACCCTCCACGGCACACGCCTTAAATGGAGCAACAGTTGTGTGCAATCTTTCGGCTAGCAACGAGACGATAGGAAAGGCCGAGTTTCGTCGCTCGCTTGTAAAAGCCACGTCACAACGTTTGGTTTGCAGTTATCTTTACGCAAACACAGGGTCGGGCGAAAGCACGACCGACACGGTCTATGGTGGCCACCACATAATCGCAAGCAACGGTTATATATTGAATGAAACCGCCCCTTTTTCGGGAGAAGCCGCCATAACCGATATTGATTTACATGAAATACTGCACGAACGTCAAAGAATGAACACGTTTTGTGCACAGCAAGACGGATATACCACTCTGTCGTTTTCAATGCCAAAACAACAAGCAACGATAACGCGTAAAATTGACGCTATGCCGTTTGTTCCGAAAGACACAAGCGAATGGGCGACGCGTTGCGAGATGATTTTGAAACTGCAATCTATGGGCCTTGTCGGACGATTTGAGCACACAAAGATCCAAAAAGCAGTCATAGGAATTTCGGGCGGACTTGACAGCACGCTTGCTTTGCTTTGTATCTGTAGGGCGTTTAAACAGCTTGGAAAACCGCTTGGCGACATTGTCGCGGTTACTATGCCGTGTTTTGGCACAAGCACAAGAACCAAAACTAACGCACACACGCTTTGCGAAGCGCTTGGCGTTACCCTTAAAGAAATTGATATCCACAACTCGGTTAAACAACACTTTAGCGATATCGGACATGACGGCGTTACTGCCGACGTGACGTTTGAAAACGCACAAGCTAGAATTCGAACGCTGGTTCTTATGGATCTTGCAAACAAGCTTAACGGCCTTGTTGTGGGCACGGGCGACCTTTCGGAACTTGCTTTGGGTTTTGCGACATACAACGGCGACCACATGAGCATGTACGGAGTAAACGCAGGCGTTCCGAAATCCCTTGTAAAATCGCTTGTTAAATACGAGGCAAAATGTTCAAGCAAGGCGCTTGAAGCGGTGCTTTTGGATATAGTTGACACGCCGGTTAGCCCCGAACTTTTGCCGACAACCGACGGAAACAGCGATCAAAAAACCGAACAAATTGTAGGGCCATATTCGCTTAACGACTTTTTCCTCTACCACACTATAAGATGGGGCAGGCGGCCACAAGATACTTTTAGCCTCGCGTGCCTTGCGTTTGAAAACGAGTTTGACAAACAAACGATTAAACAATGGCTTGTTTTGTTCTATCGTCGTTTTTTCTCGCAACAATATAAACGTAGCTGTATGCCGGACGGACCTAAGATAGGTTCAGTTACGCTATCCCCCCGAGCCGACTGGCGTATGCCGTCCGACGCGTCGAGCAAAGCTTGGGTTTTGGAAGCAGAAAATATAGAGCTTTGAAAAAACAGTTAAATGTTACACTTTAACCATCAATTCACCACAACAAATTACACTTTGAAAGGAATTTGAGAATGTACAACTTTGATGAGATAATCGACAGAAAAAACACAAACGCCCTTAATGTTGACGGGTTTCGCGGGTATATCTTTAACGCCGACCACACGATGACTTTCCCGTATGCCGATGACGAATTTATTCGCATGTGGGTAGCGGACATGGAATTTGCCACCCCCGACGTTGTAATCGACGCGATGCGCGAACGTCTCGACAAACGAATTTTCGGGTATACCAGAATTTTTGGCGATAGTTATCATGACGCTTTTGCGGCGTGGTGTAAACGTCGTTATAACTTTAGCTTTGACGCAAAAGAACTTGTTACCTCAAACGGAATTATTCCGGCGCTTTATGAACTTGTCGGGCACATTACAAAACCCGACGAAAAAGTTTTGTTTTTAACCCCGTCATATGCCTATTTTAAATATGCCGCCGATTTTAACAGTCGCGAATTTGTTTGTAGCGACCTTATAAATGATGATGGCTACTACAAAATTGATTTTGCCGACTTTGAAACAAAAGCCGCCGACAAAAAAACCACCTTGCTTATCCTTTGCAATCCCCACAACCCAAGCGGCAGGGTTTGGAGAGAGGACGAACTCAAAGCTATGGCAGACATAATCGAGAAAAACGACCTTTGGGTTATCTCGGACGAGATCCACTGTGACCTGTTGCGTAAAAACCAAAAACACATTCCTCTTGGCAAAGTAATGCCTAAATATAACCGTCTTGTAACCGCAATGGCGCCCAGCAAAACGTTTAACCTCGCCGGTTTGATGATTTCAAATATATTAATTCGCAACGACGAGTTAAGAGACGTTTGGAAAGCGCGACACTACAGTTTCGACCATCCGTTAAGCATTGTGGCGGCACAAGCCGCATACGAAAAAGGTGAGCATTGGCTTTTGGCTCTTCAAGACTACCTAGACGAGAACTTTAGTTTTGTCGAAAGTTTTATAAAAGAAAATCTTCCGAAAGCAAAGTTTAAAATTTCTGAAGCTACCTATCTTGCTTGGGTTGACCTTAACGGTTATTTTGATAAAACTCAAGACCTCTCGAAATTTTTTGCCTATCAAGCCGGAGTGCTTTTAGAGGGCGGAAACATGTTTGTCAAAAACTCGGACGGGTTTATTCGTCTTAACCTTGCTTGTCCAAAAGCTACCGTTCAAGAGGGCATGAAAAGAATAGCAGACGCGATTAACAAAATGTAGCAACCATAAATCAAACCGAGGGCTTACAGCACAAGGAAAAACATCCTTTAAACTGTAAACCCTCGGTTTTTTGCGTCTCACGCTAACCAATCGCTAGCACTTTTCAAACCTATATCCTCCGCCATATACCGACGAAATTACATATCCCGAATTAACTATCTTTTTTCTAAGCCGTGAAACTTCATTCACAATAACTTTTGGATTGATAGCGATTTCTTCACCCCACACAAAATCATATATCTGTTCCGGCGTAAGCTCGCCATCTTCGTTTTGAACAAACAAGCAAAGCAACACAAAATTTTTCTGTGTTAGAAAAAGATCTTGTCCGCTTACAAACGCCTTTCCTTGTAACGTGTTAAGCACAAGTTTTCCTTTTTTTATAAGTTCTGTCGAATGTTCGGCGTTCTTTAAAAGTTTCTCAAGGCGAACTAGCAAAACATCAAACGAATACGGTTTAGTCAGATAATCGTCGCAACCCTGTTGAAAGCATTTCACAATATCTTCGCTTTGGTTATATCCCGACAACATCAAAACAGGAACAGACATTTTTCTTCGTATCTCGTTCAAAAATTCCACCCCGCTCCCGTCCGGCATTCCGATATCAAGCACAATGATATCGGGTTTTTTTTGTTTTAACTTTTCCCGCGCTTCAGAAAGGGTGTTTGCTGTTATGGCGATATAGCCTTCCGATTCCAGCATCTTTCGGTTAAACTCTTGAACCCGCTCGTTATCTTCAACAAGCATTATAATCTTATTCATATGTTGTGTCCCTCCTCTTGTCCGCCATATACCGGCACGGTAAACGTAACGGTTGTGCCAACGTCTTTTTCGCTTTGAACCAGAAATTCCCCGCCATGTGCCGACACAACGGTTTTACACAGATGAAGCCCAATCCCCATACCGTCTGCACCGGTGACACCCCTGTCAGTGACGTTGGGCAACAGTTCGCTGTCTATTCCGCTTCCGTTGTCACGAACTTCAATCATTATATACGAATTGTCGAACGATGTCGAAACTTTAATCTCTCCATTTGACGTATGTTGCATTGCGTTTATAAGCAGGTTGTTTAAAACGGTTATCATGCTTTCTTTGTCCGCAAAGATAAACGGAAGATCTTTCGGTATCGAAGAGTTAAGATTGTTTTGTGTTTTTTTGCCTATAACTTCAAACGATCTAACACAGTCGTGCAAAAGTTTTGCAAAGTCTATCTTTTGGCGGTTTTCGGTTGCCGCAAGGTTGGCCATGTCAACCATGCCGCCTATCATTCTTCCAAGCCTTGCGGTCTCGTCGCGTATTACATCAATTGTTTCACTCGTTTGTTCCAAAGACACATTGCCGTCTAGCAGCTGCCTTTTCGCATAATCCGCACCGGTCGATATAACGTTAAGCGGTGTTTTCATCTCGTGGCTCATGTCTTGCAAAAACTCTGTCTTCATGTTTATAACGCTCTCAAGATTTTTCGCATGTGTTAAAGCTTCCCTTTCGGCATTTCTTGCGGTTTTTGCTTCCTCTATAGTTGTATAGAAAATCGCCAGAGCCTCGAACAAAACGAAAATTAAAGTCGCAATCTCGGTTAAACTGTCACGAAGGAAAAATATTGGCGTTCCGTTATAATAGAAAAAATCACAAACCGCGGCAAAACAAAAAACAGCAAACGACATTACGGTTATCTTCTGTTCAATGTTAATTTTTTGTTTATTTTTAATCTGTTTAACAAACCAAAAAAACAACGAAGTTGCATAGAATACTATGGCGACAGAATAAACAATGGTCAGCCCGCGCACGAGATGGGACGCCACATATGTATCGACAAACAAAAACGCGACATTAAACGAAATAACTATGATATTAAATATGTTTAACGCTACTTTATTTATACAACCTTTAAACTGTAACGAGATAACATATGACAAGAAAAACGCAGATAACGCGACGGTGTGGTATTCGGTTTTAATTGTGTATTCCCACGGGATTGATGGGAAAAAATCATAAAACACTTTTGCGCCGGTAAGCGAAACCCTTATACAGTATACAAAACAAAGTGCTGAAAAGCAAAGGTTTAAAGCTTTGTTTTTTAACGTTGTCGACAACATCAAATGCACTATAAAAAGGGCAAACAAAACCCCCACCATAAACATCTCTATCGACGACTGAAGTTCGACAAACCAATTAAGCTCTGAGTTGTTTCCGATTAAAACATGGGTGTAATGTGAGCCTCCTCTATGGCTGAAATTAGCTCCTTGAATAATCAGTTCAAACGTTTTATTTTCCGAAGACGCGTCGACCGAGATCTCGCCATATGCCGGAACAAACGTCTCTTTGCTCGCGGACGGAACGCCTATAGCGCCTCGATATTCGCCGTTTATGTACACAAGCCTTGCGTAATCCCCTTTTATGTTAAAACTGTATATGTCTTGTTTGGGCATCAAAAGGGTTAGCCTTGCGGTTCTCGAACTGTTAACGTCGACAGGGTTTCCAAGTTCGACTAGATGTTGTTTTTGCTTAAACTCTTGTGGCGTTAACATCTCATTTTCGATGTGTTCAAAATCCCCAGTAAGGCGCACAACTGTGTTGGAAAAATCAATTTCGGTTAAATCCCAAACACCGTTTTTTGAAACTACTTCTGTGTAATTTGCGGTGTCATATCTTAATTCGCCCTTTGCATACCACAAAAAAACGCACAAAGCAAAGATAGCCGCCAGCAAAAACCATATTTTATTTATCTTGTGTTTTTCCTTCATAAATATTCCTTTAAATTTAAATCGTCAAATTTATTAACTTAAAAATAAAATTCATAAACTACACTGTTAAATACAATTGTACCACAAAATAAATCGATATGGTATAATATCTCAAAATTGAGACATTTGTTTTTCAAAAAATAATTATCTTTTGAAAGTTTGCTTCCTCTCGTCAAAACGTCTATAAAAAACAGCAATATTTTGTTTAATTATTAGGTTGATTTTTTGAGCGTTCGGTATTATTATATACTTATACAAAATTACTTTGCAAAAGTAGGTGAGGTATTGGAGCAAAAGCAATCGGCAACCTCAATTATCCGACAACAAAACCGAAATCGCATCTTCCAATATATATATGACAATGCGAGCAAGGCAACAAAACAGACTATTGCAAACGACCTTTCTTTAAGTTTGCCGACCGTAACCCAAAACCTTCGACAGCTTTCTGATGAAGATTTAATAGTATATTCCGGAACTTTTGAGTCTACCGGAGGACGAAAGCCAAGGATTATAGACATAAACTCCGACGCAAAATGTTCGATTGGGGTCTCTCTCACGCAAAACAATCTGCGAATTTTGTGTGCCGACCTTTGTATGCGAGAAAAATACTACGCAAAAATCGATATACGTGAGATGGATTTTTCCACGATACACGAGACCTTAAAACATCAAATAGACCTATTTATCGAACAAAACAGCATTAACCACTCTAAAATATTGGGGGTTGGCATAGCGTTTCCCGGCATCGTCTCGGGGGACAAAACCCACATTGAAAACGCCCCAACTTTAAAGCTTAAAGATTTCTCGCTTAACAAGATATATAAAACTCTTGATTTTCCGTGTTATATAGACAACGACGCAAACTTCGGAGCGTTGACCGAACAGCGCCTTTCAGACAACTTTTCGTATCTCTCGGTCGACAGGGGAATTGGTGGTTCGATAGTTTTCAACCAAGAGCTGTACATCGGAAACACCGGCAAAAGCGCCGAGTTTGGACATATGTGCATAGACAAAGACGGCCCTTTGTGTAGCTGTGGAAAAAACGGTTGCCTCGAGGCATTTTGTTCAATCGACAGAATAAGCGAAGATTTCGGTTGTTCGTTGGATGATTTTTTTACAAAGCTTGAATCGGGCGAACTTATCTATCTAAAGACGTTTGAACAATATCTTGCCACCCTTGCTAAAGCTATTAACAACCTGCACATGGTTATGGATTCAGATATAGTTATAGGCGGAACTATTGCCCAATATCTTAAACCATATATTAGTCTGCTAAAACAAAACATAAAACAATATGACGCGTTAAACGCCGACGCGGATTATATACGTCTTTCAAAATATGGCTCTAAGACAACATGCATAGGCGGGGCAATTTATTTTATCAGAAAATTCATATCCGGCATATAAAATTTAAGCAACATATAGTGTTTTCGATGTAAATCTTTTATTAAGTTTTACATCAAAGATACTGTTTGAAATAAAAAAATATTTTTTATAATTGAAAGGTACTTTAAGTTATGTCAGAATTTTTCACAAACGTTCAAAAGATCCAGTATGAAGGGCCCAAATCAACCAATGCATTGTCGTTTAAATACTATGATGCGGAAAAAGTTGTGCTCGGAAAACCGATGAAACAACATTTTAAATTTGCAATGGCATGGTGGCACAACCTTTGTGCTGGCGGAAGCGACATGTTCGGAAGAGAGACCGCAGACAAGTCTTTCGGCGCACAAAAAGGAACGATGGAACACGCGAAACGCAAAGTTGACATCGGCTTTGAATTTATGCAAAAACTCGGGATTGAATACTACTGTTTCCACGACGTAGACGTTATCCCCGAAGGCGCAACAATCGCCGAAACAAACAGCCGTCTTGACGAGATTGCAGAATATCTTCTTAAAAAACAACAAGAAACAGGAATTAAACTTCTTTGGGCTACTGCAAACTTGTTTAGCAACCCTATCTTCATGAACGGCGCAGGTTCTTCAAACTCTGCCGATGTCTTTGCGGCAGCAGCAGCACAGATTAAAAAAGTTCTTGACATCACTATTAAACTTGGCGGAAAAGGATATGTTTTCTGGGGCGGACGTGAAGGATATGAAACACTTTTAAACACCGACATGAAACTCGAACAAGAAAACATCGCAAGACTCATGAAAATGTCGGTCGAGTATGCGCGCAAAAACGGATTTGAAGGTGATTTCTTTATCGAGCCAAAACCGAAAGAACCAATGAAACATCAATATGACTTCGACGCCGCAACCGCCGCAGGATTCCTTAAACAATATGGTCTTGATAAAGACTTTAAACTTAACATCGAAGCAAACCACGCAACGCTTGCGGGACACACTTTCCAACATGACCTTCGCGTTGCTGCTGTTAACGGAATGTTAGGTTCGGTTGACGCAAACCAAGGAGATTTACTCCTCGGTTGGGACACCGACGAATTCCCCGCAAACATCTACGACACCACCATGTGTATGTATGAGATAATCAAGGCGGGCGGCCTTACCAACGGCGGACTTAACTTCGACTCTAAAAACCGTCGCGCCAGCTACACGATGGAAGACATGTTCTATGCATACATCCTTGGAATGGACGCGTTTGCCCTTGGCCTTTTAAATGTTGAAAAACTCATGAACGACGGCAGAATTGAAGAGTTCTTGAAAGAAAGATATTCGAGCTATCAAAGTGGTATTGGCGCAAAGATAGTTGCGGGCGAAACATCGCTTGAAGAACTTGCTGAATATGCCGAGAAAAAAGGAACGGTTGAACTTCCGGGCTCCGGCAGACAAGAAAACCTCCAAAGCATACTTAACACGGTTATGTTCGGTTAATCTCAAAAAACAGCTAAAACCAATGGCGGCACAAAGCAACGTTTTGTGTCGCCATGCAAAATACATGAGACAAAATCAACGAAAGGTGAATATAATACTATGCAATATATTTTAGGCATCGACCTTGGCACGTCCGGAACAAAAACAGTTTTGTTTGACAGCGACGGAAAAAAAATTGCAAGTTCAACCGTTGAATACGACCTTATCCAACCAAAAAACGGTTGGGCAGAACAAGACCCGAGCGATTGGTGGGAAGCGGCGGTAACAACAACAAAACAAGTTTTAAGCAAAAGCGACGTTAACCCTTCCGACATCAAAGGCATCGGAATTTCGGGACAGATGCACGGCCTTGTCATGGTGGACGACGCGGGCAAAGTTATCCGCAACGCCATTCTTTGGTGTGACGGTAGAACAACAGAAGAATGCGCCGAAATAACCGAGACTATTGGTAAAGAAAAATTAATCGAAATCTCCGCTAACCCGGCGCTTACGGGATTTACAGCCGGCAAGGTTTTGTGGGTAAAGAAAAACGAACCCGAAAACTATGCTAGATGCAAAAAGATACTTCTTCCAAAAGACTATATAAGATTTATGCTAACGGGCAACTATGGTGGCGACGTTTCGGACGCTTCAGGAACAAACCTGTTTGACGTTAAAAACCGCAAATGGTCGGACGAAATCATACAAAAACTCGGCCTCGACCGCGAGATGTTCCCCGATTGCGGAGAATCGGTCGATGTTGCCGGAAAGGTCACCGCGAAAGCTTCAGAGATTACAGGGCTTTCTACTGAAACCATCGTTTGTTTTGGCGCGGGAGACAACGCCTCTGCCGCAATTGGCACAGGGGTTATCGAAAAAGGAAAAGCGTTCACAACTATCGGAACATCGGGGGTTATCTTCGCACATTCCGACGCACCTCAAATCGATATCAAAGGCAGAGTTCACACGTTTTGTTCCGCAATCCCCGGCGCATACACCGTGATGAGCTGTACCCTTGCCGCCGGAATGTCTCTTAAATGGTTCCGAGACAACCTTTGCGGCGCAGAGGTTGAAGTTGCAAACCATCTTGGAAAAGACAGCTATCAACTTATCGACGAAGGGGTTAACAAACTTCCGATAGGTTCGGACAAACTCATATTCTTGCCGTATATCATGGGTGAACGTTCCCCGATTTTGGATGAAAAGTCACGTGGAGTTTTCTTTGGACTTTCAGGGGTTCACACAAAATATCATATGCTCCGCGCAGTCATGGAAGGGGTTGCGTTTTCACAGAAACAAAACTTCGATTTGATGAAAGACATGGAAATTTCGTTTGACACGATGTATGCTTGCGGAGGTGGCGGAAAAAGCGAAGTTTGGCGTTCAATGCTTGCCGACCTGTACGAAACCGCCGTTGTCACGTTGCAAAACGACGAAGGCCCCGCCCTTGGTGTTGCCATTCTCGCTTCGGTTGCAAGCGGAATGTATCCCGACATTAAATCGGCTTGTGACAAGATGATTAACGTCAAAACAAGGATAGAACCGACCCAGCAAAACAGCGAAAAATATAAAGATTTCTATAAAATATATGTCGGACTTTATGACAATTTGAAAGACAGCTTCAAAGCTTTAAGCGATATAAAATAAATTAATCTATTTTGAAAACACACTTAAACACAAGACATCGTTTAGGTGTGTTTTTTTCTGTTTCGCATTGTCAAAATCACCAATTATTTTGTTTGGTTTTTGTTTTTTATATCACCTAACCCAAAAGATTTCTTTTCCGTTGTAGGCTGATTTTTTTTGTTGTATAATAATGTATCAAATAGGTGTTTAAGTATTTTTTTAATATGGAATATCATATCCAAGCTTTTCCAATTAAAGCCAACAAAGCCAACGGAGGCAAACAAAAACAACATGAAACTTGGAATAGACATAGGTTCAACCACGATTAAGTTTGCGGTTTTAACGGAACAAAACGAATTATTATATAAATCATACGAGAGGCATTATTCTAAAATAACCGAAAAGCTTCTTGAATGTCTTCGCGATGTCAAAAAGAAATTTCCCGACATATCAAATCTTTCGGTGGCGATTACCGGTTCGGCCGGCATGGGGCTTGCGGAAGATTTGAACATCTCGTTCGTGCAAGAGGTTTTCGCAACCAAAGTTGCCGCCGACCTTTTAAGCCCCGACACCGATGTTATAATTGAACTTGGCGGCGAGGACGCGAAGATATTGTTTTTGTCTTCCGGCCTTGAGGTTAGAATGAACGGAAGCTGTGCCGGGGGCACGGGCGCTTTTATCGACCAGATATCGACGCTTCTCGACATATCTCCCGACGACATGAACGACTACGCAAAACAACACCAAAAACTTTACCCGATAGCCTCGCGTTGCGGAGTTTTTGCAAAATCCGATATCCAGCCGCTTTTAAACCAAGGCGCAAAAAAAGAGGATCTTTGCGCTAGTATCTTTTATTCGGTTGTGGGCCAAACTATAACCGGGTTGGCACAAGGCAGAGAGATAAAAGGCAACGTCGTTTATCTCGGAGGACCCTTGACATACATGTCCGAACTTAGGAAAAGTTTTGACAACTCGCTTAACTTGAAAGGGCTCTGCCCTAAAAACTCGTTAAACTATGTTAGCATTGGCTGTGCAATATGTGCCGACACCGTCATACACATAGATGATTTTATCGAAAGGTTATCAAACTATAGGTCTGAATTTCGTTTTAATAAAACCGAACCGCTCTTTAAAGACAAGGCTCAATACGACGCTTTTAAAGCTCGCCATGACAAACAAACGGTTGAACAAAACGACGACTTAACATACAGTGGCGACGTTTTCATAGGCATAGACGCCGGTTCGACCACCATAAAGGTTGTGGTCATCGACAAAAACGAGCATATTTTATTTTCTGAATACAAACCAAACGGTGGCAATCCTATTCCGGTTATAAAACACTTTTTAGAAAAATTTTATAACGACTATCCAAACGTTACGATACGTTCAGCATCGGTCACGGGATATGGCGAGGACATGATTAAAAACGCGTTTTCGTTAGATTTCGGATTGGTCGAAACTATTGCCCACTATACCGCCGCCAAAAAATTTAATAAAGACGTCGATTTTATTATAGACATCGGTGGTCAGGACATGAAATGTTTTAAGATTTCAAACGGAGCAATCGACGATATCTTTTTAAACGAAGCATGTTCTTCCGGTTGCGGCTCGTTTCTCCAAAGTTTCGCGAGCGTCTTGGGTTACAAGCCGTCGTCGTTCGCAAAGCTCGGACTGTTCGCGAACGCTCCCGTCGACCTTGGTTCACGGTGCACCGTGTTCATGAACTCCTCGGTTAAACAAGCCCAAAAAGACGGCGCTTCGGTTGAAAACATCTCGGCTGGTCTTTCGATTAGCGTTGTTAAAAATGCAATATACAAGGTTATTCGCGCAACAAAGGCAGAGGATCTTGGACAAAACATAGTCGTTCAAGGGGGAACTTTTTTAAGCAACGCGGTCTTGCGCGCGTTTGAAAAAGAGATAGACGGCGAGGTTGTTCGTCCAAATATCGCCGGAATAATGGGAGCATATGGTGCGGCGCTTTACGGAAAACAACGTTCAAAAAAAGCTTCGACTATCCTTGATTTATCCTCCCTTAAAGATTTTTCCCACAACGTAACACACACCCACTGTAAAGGATGCGCAAACAACTGTGCGTTGACGATAAACATGTTTGACGGTAAAAGAAGATACATAGCCGGCAATCGTTGCGACATACCGACACGCACAAATCAAGTTCGCGACCAAGGGTTAAACCTTTTTGAATACAAAAGAGTTTTGCTGTCGAGATACTTTGAAAAGCAAATTCCAAACCCAAAGGGAAAAGTCGGAATTCCTATGGTTCTTAACAACTATGAACTTTTGCCGTTTTGGTCAAAGTTTTTTGAAACGCTGGGATACGAGGTTGTGACGACAGGATTTTCAAACAGCGAAACATACCTTAACGGTCAACATTCGATACCATCCGACACTATTTGTTTCCCGGCAAAGCTAGTCCACGGACACATCGAAAAGCTTGCAAAAACAAACGTCGACTTTATTTTCTACCCCTGTATGAGTTACAATATTGACGAAAAAAAGGGGGACAACTGTTATAACTGTCCCGTCGTTGCGTACTATCCCGAAACTATCGCAAACAACGTTTCGGCAGTTAAGACCTTAAACTTTGTATATGATTATATCGGCTTACATCGTCCGAACGATTTCACAAAAAAAATATATGAAATTTTGTCAAATCACATTGAAGGCCTAGACAAACGTGTCGTTAAGCTTGCAACAAAAAACGCATTTTGTGAGCATGAAAATTTTCTTTTAGATATCCGCAAAAAAGCAAAAGAGATGATACAACAAGCGCGAGACAAAGGTTTTCAGATAATCGTTGTTGCGGGCAGGCCATACCACCTTGACTCGAAGGTTAACCACGGAATAGATAAACTAATCTCGACATACAATGTTGCGGTTATAACGGAAGATTCGATAAGCCACCTTGCAAACGGCAAAACCTTTGTAGATGTGCTTAATCAATGGACATACCACGCAAGGCTATACGACGCCGCGCGGTATGTAGCAATGCAAAACGATATGCAGTTTGTTCAACTCGTTTCGTTCGGCTGTGGCGTAGATGCCGTTACGACCGACGAGGTTAGAGCAATTCTTTCGCGAAACAAAAAGATCTATACCCAGCTTAAAATAGACGAGATAACAAATCTCGGAGCCGCCAAAATACGTATTAGAAGTTTACTTGCCGCGATATCCAAGGAGGGATAAACTATCATGGAAACAACCGTTAAACGAATCGAATTCACAAAGCAGATGAAACAGGATTACACGATACTTGTGCCAAGCATGTTGCCTATTCACTTTAAGATGATTAGTGAACTGTTTAAAAGCTACGGGTATAACCTTGTCGTGTTGCAAAACGAAGGACCCGGCGTTGTTCAATCGGGGCTTAAATATGTCCACAACGACACATGCTATCCGGCGTTGCTCGTAATTGGCCAGATGATAGACGCGCTCGACAGCGGAAAATATGACACGAGCAAAGTCGCTTTAATGATGACCCAAACAGGTGGCGGTTGCAGAGCCTCCAACTACATACATCTTTTGCGAAAAGCTCTCGTCAAAGCGGGATATCAAGACATTCCTGTCGTGTCGATGAGCGCCACAGGAATGGAGAAAAACTCGGGATTTAAGTTCACCGTTCCGATGATGCGCAAACTTATCGCCGCCGTTTGCTATGGCGATTTGCTTATGCTTTTGAAAAACCAAGTTCGTCCATATGAATTCAGCGAAGGAGACGCCGAAGCGGTCGTGTCAAAATGGCAAGAGTTCCTTTGCGAACGGTTTGAAAAAGGAAAAGAGCTAAGTATAAAAGAGATGAAAAACAATTTTTTAAAGATTGTTTCTGACTTTTCAAACATAAAGATGACAAATGTCAAAAAAATCAAAGTTGGGGTTGTTGGCGAGATATATGTTAAATTTGCAAGCCTTGGCAACAACAGCCTTGAACAATTTTTACATTCACAAGGTTGCGAGTATATGGTTCCGGGGCTTATGGGATTTATACTATACTGTCTTGAAAACTATATGCAAGACATAAAACTTTATGGTGGAAGCAAAATCAAACACTTTTTCATGTCAAGATTACTTAACTTTTTTGAGAAGATAGAAAGCGCGATGATAACCGCCGTTAAAACCCAGCCAAGGTTTGTCTCTCCCGGCGCTTTCTCACACCTAAAAAAGCTTACAAAAGGCACTGTTGGGCTTGGCAACAAGATGGGCGAAGGCTGGCTTCTTCCGGCAGAGATGATGGAGCTTTGTGAACAAGGTTACGACAATATCGTGTGTGCGCAGCCGTTCGGCTGTTTACCTAACCACATCGTTGGAAAAGGTATGGCAAGGACGATTAAAGAGCGTTTCCCGTCCGCTAACATAACCGCCATAGACTATGACCCCGGCGCGGCAAAGGTTAACCAAGAAAACCGAATTAAACTCATGCTAGCGGTTGCAAAAGATAAGATAAACCTCGAAAGATTTGACCGAAACAAAATCCCGACACCAAGCAAAAACGTCGAGATTAGAACTGCTGGATAAAATGCAAAAAGGTGTAGCCACGCGCTACACCTTTTTTTATTATTGCCTATTATTTTGTTCTAGCAACAACGCTCAAAAACCTTTTCAACCGAAAACGGCTCATCGAGTTTCGCCTTAAACGCCGCCGCAAAGCGCCCTACCCCGTCGTCATTACTCTTAAAGATGACGTATTTACACCTCTCGCTTTTGCTAAAAATCGAGGCGCGCGCAAGCCCATCGATCATAGAAAAACTGCCGTCCTTTGTCTTGATCTCATAAAGAACAACGCTGTCCCCTATCTCGCCAAAAACACAGTGTCCTATATATCCTTCGTTATCGGTCGCGACATAACAAACGGTATCATCGCTTTTGTATTCGGTCGGAATTGCTGAATAGTCGTCTATTATATTAAGTTTAATCATCTCTTTTTAGGTGGCTTTTTGCACGCTTGTCTTAAAGCCAAAAGCTCCTCTCCCGTAAGTTCTCGTTTTTTTCCGGCAACAAGATTTCCAAGGCGAATGGGCCCTATCGATGTTCGTTTAAGACGCGTCACGTTAAGCCCCGCCGCTTCGCAAATTTTACGTATCTCGCGGTTTTTCCCCTCTGCAAGCGACATCTCGATAACGCTTCTGTCGGGGCCTTCCCCCGTAACTCTAAGGCTTTTGGGCTGCATAAATTCGCCGTCAATCATCTGCCCCGAAGCTATTTTTGAAAGTTCAAACTCGGAAGCTTTCGGAGACACCGAAACACGATAGACTTTTGTCACTCCGCGCGACGGATGCGACACAAGATTTGCAAGACTTCCGTCGTTGGTCATAATCAAAAGTCCTTCGCTGTCTTTATCGAGACGTCCGACAGGATACAACCTTTCTTCAACATCCGCAACAAGGTCGGCGACACATCTTCTGTCGTGTTCGTCGCTCATAGTCGTAACGTATCCCCTCGGTTTGTTAAGCGCAAAATAAAGCTTTTGTTGATGTTTTTTTATAAACACTCGTTGCCCCGAAACCGCAACTATGTCTTTCATAGGGTCCATCTTGTCCCCTATCGACGCCGGATGTCCGTTGACTGTAACCTTCCCTCTTCCTATGAGTTCTTCGGCTTTTCGTCTTGAGCAATACCCCGCCGTCGCCAGTACTTTTTGTATTCTTTCTTTCATTTGTTATGCCTAAGTTCCTTTCGCACACAAAATATCTAAAAAACCGGCATGGTCACCGCCGGGTCTTACTCGGTTTGTGGTCGTTATTGTTTGTTTGAAGTTTTTCCTAGTTTGCTGTCCGCCAAAATACCTGAGATTTTATCTACCACGTCGGGCACTGTCCGAACGATGTTGTCCGCGGTTGTGCCAATTGTGTCAAGTTGAAGTATCTTAACGTTTCCACTTGGGTCGCACACCAAAAAGGCTATCGGCGTTACGTTGATTCCGCCCGCTATTCCGCCGCCGAACGCGGAACTTTGGCTTGTCGGAATGTCGCTTCCGCCTGTTCCGAAACCAAACGAAACTTTGCACACAGGTATCGCCGTGGCTCCATTCGGAAGTTCCACCGCCTTGCCTATAGAAATTTCGCTGTCCAAAACCTCTTTAACCTTTCCAATTGCGGCTTCAACCATCTCGGAAATTGAATGTTTCTCGTTTGTCATAAGCTCTCCTTATCATTTTCTATAATCTCTGCCTTGCGGCAGAGCTATTGTAAATAATCCTGCGGATTATTTATATCTTGTTAATTGATTATAAAAAGCAAATCGTTTAATCGCCCTTTTGGGGTCGGTTGGGTTTGATTATAGATTTTGTTTTATAGTTTGTTTAACTTGTTTTTCAAGCTGTCTTTCGGCAGCCAAAAGTTTAATGTATGCCGTTACAAGTTTTATACCCTCAAACAAAGCGTACCAAATTCTCATTGAAAAACAAATATAATATTCGCTTTTTATGTCGCTTTCGGCAAAATTGGGAATTACATCAAGGTTTTTAGTCTTTATCTTTGACACCGAATCAACAATTGAATAGATAGCGCTAAATGACGCAAGTTGTTTTCCCGCCTCAACCCCGATGTTGTATGGGTCTTTTCCATTTACGACGCTTGTTATTGAAAGATTATGGATCTTAACTTTTGATAAAATTTTAAACGTTGCGGTAACAATATCTCGTACAAGGCGTTTTATCAAACTAATGTTAAGTTTAAATTTCTCTTTTTCGGGTAAATTTTGTTCCGTGTTTTCGGTTTGTTTTTGCTCTTTTTGTTCCTTTTTCTTTATCTCTTTTTTAGGGTTTTTAAAAAGGTTAATCGGAATTCCGAGAATCCTTAATTTAACCACCAGACCGTCTTTACCATATAAAACGCTAAACCGTATGCGTACAAAAATTATAAGCATCAAAAGAAAAAGAACGACTAAAAGGACAAGCCCGAGTATCTCAAGTATTAACAAAACTGTAGACATGTTGTATCCTCGTTTTTTATAAGTGAAAAGTTTTGACCTTCATCCCTAAAATCTTGTCATTTAAAATGCGGCGTAAGCCGCTCCTTCACTATTAATTATTAACTATTAATTATTAACTATTTATAAGTCCTTCTGTGAGCTCCGTTTGCTCGACAGGTTGTTCGTATGTAATGTCTTCCGAATGGATAGGCGGAAGTTCCGAAAGTTTCGACATTCCAAAACATCTTAAAAACACATCGGTGGTTTTAAACGACACAGGCTTTCCGGGAAGGTCAAGACGACCGGCTTCCGCAATAAGTCCTTTATTTAACAAATTAGTAACCGAAGACGAGCTGTCCACCCCACGAACCTGTTCGATGAACGAGCGTGAAACCGGTTGATTATACGCTATTATTGCAAGCGTTTCAAGCGACGCCGGGGAAAGAGGATTGTTTCGACGCGTATCAAGCGCTTTTGTCACGGGAATTGTGTATGTCGCACGCGACGCCAATTGATATCGATCGTCATAGTTTAAAAGGCAAAATCCACGAAGCTCGTTGTCATACTGTTCACGAAGGTTGTCAAGTTCGGTTTTAACCTCGTCTTTTTCGGCACCAACCGCCTCGGAAATTCTCTCTATCGATATTGGTTCGGCAACCGCAAACAACACTGCTTCGATAGCACCTTTAACTGAATTATTCTCCATCAACTAAATCCACCTCTCTATGTTTTTCGCCTTTCATAAGATCTCCGTCTTCCGAAACTTTAAGGCGTCCAACCTTGATAAGTTCGAGCACCGCCAAAAACGTTGCCACCGCCTCGCTCTTGGTTTCAATTCCGTAAAAAAGGTCGTCAATTTTTTTTGCAACCCCTGTTTTTATCCCTCGCAAAATCTTAACAACCCTAGAGCCAACCGACACCACCGGCGCAGAGATAATCTCTTCAAAATCCTCTATTTTAGGTTTTACAAGCCGTGTGTTTTTTCCAAGCGTGTTCATATATGCGGTTATTAATTCATCGGGGTCGTGGGTTTCGGCGTATTCTTCGTCAAACTCGACCACAAGTGGCTCACGCACCGCAAACATTATACCCGCCGCCATGTCGCCAAGACGCGCCGCCGCTTGTTTGCAAAGGCTGTATTCAATAAGCTGTCCTACAAGTTCCTGCTGAAGGCGTTCGGTTTCCTCTGCACGCGGTAGAAGCGCTAGCGATTTCATGTACACAAGCTTGGCCGCCATCTCTAAAAACTCGCTTGTAGGGTCGAGTTCTTCGGGACCTACCTTTCCGATAAACTGAAGGTACTGGTCGATTAAAACGGAAATCTTTATTTCTTGTATCTTAACTTTATGTTTTGAAATTAGATGCAAAAGAAGGTCTAAAGGCCCTTCAAAATTAGAGATCTTAAAATTAATCCCTTCCATAGCTCCCCTTTTTGTATATTAATATCTACATAAAAACCACGCAAAGTGTAGAATATTGAGTTAATAGTTAATAGTTGATGTGTCGCGAGCGCCACCGATTTAATATTTCACTTTTAATTATTCATTGTTAATTGCTAATTGTTCTCTGTAACTGCGTCTTTCACCGACCTAGTTTCCTACTATTTCGCCCATCGAAAAGATGCCGATTACAAACTCAATTACACCATCTGCTATTAGCGTGTAAAGCGAGATAACGCCACTTTGGATAAACGAAAGAGGACCCGACAAAACGCCGAGATATAAAAACGCAAGTAGCGCAACCATTATATATCTCTCGTACTGCATAATTTTAAAGTATGTTCTTTCGGGCAAAAACAACAACATAATTCTTGAGCCATCAAACGGAGGTATCGGAATAAGATTAAATATCCCAAGAACAACATTTATCATCGCAATATAGCTTAAAACAATATATATAATCTGGAATACATCAAAAACCTCTTGATTTGCAAACGGAATATAGGCCAAAATTCTACTCAAAAAAAGAACAATAAACGCAACCAAAAGATTGGACAGCGGCCCCGCGAGCGCAGAAAGCGCCATGCCCTTTTTCTTGTCCTCAAAATATCTCGGGTCGACCGGCACCGGCTTCGCCCAGCCAATCCCAAAAAACAAAATAGCCAAACTACCAAAAAGATCGAGATGTTTAAACGGGTTAAGCGTAAGGCGCCCGAGTTGTTTCGCCGTCGGATCTCCGAGTTTATACGACGCCCAAGCGTGCGCCGCTTCATGTATCGGCAACACGGTCAACAAAACCAGTATTCTTGCCACATACATTAATGTTTGTCCTTGCATATATTGCATATATTGCATATAAATCTCCCAAAAAGAAAATAAAATTTCTAAAAAAACTCTTTTATCAACTTAAATATTTTAATTGTTTTTATTATTTTTATTCACGCAATGAACTTTTTAACTTTCAATACACAAAACGCTTTGAACTTATATTATAGTTTAAAATGATGAAAAACACAACGAAAAAATTGTAAACTATGATATAATTTGTTTTGAAAAAACTGTTTAACAATAAAACTTAAAAGAAAAATTCAAAATATCGCTTTTTACTATTGCAATTCCATTTTTTTTTTGATATAATTTTTATGCTTTAAAAAACAAAATATAATTTTTTTTGCTTTGCAAGGTATAAAACCGAATATGGAGACGTATCGAAGTGGTCATAACGGCCCTCACTCGAAATCCTCTATGTTTTTTGGAACG
>CAYJAY010000007.1:0-75967 GCA_964368445.1 uncultured Oscillospiraceae bacterium | reverse complement strand
CACAAACAAACGGAAATTCTATAAAACTATATATTTAAATTTCGCCGTAAGGCGCACAACAACTATTAACTAAATCAAGTCACTCAACAATTACGCGTTACGAATTAAAAACTACATCGATTCCGGTGCGTCGATTTTAAGAAGCGTCAGGCAGTTTTTCAAAACCTGTCTTGTCGCAAGACAAATCGCAATTCTCGGGTACATAACCTCTTCCGCTTCGTCTTTCACGCGACAAGCGGTGTAGAACTTGTGGAACAACGTCGCCACGTCTATGACATATCGTGTAAGCCGCGCGGGGTCATATTCGTTAGCGGCGTTTTGTATTTCAAACGGAAGTTCCGAAAGGCGGCGCAAAAGCATGATCTCTTCAGACGCCGAAAGTGTCGAGAAATCGAAACTCTCGGCTTTATCGACATCGATATCGTTTGCTTTTAAAGATTTTATGATACTACATATTCTTGCGTGGGCATATTGGACATAGTATACGGGGTTGTCCGAACTTCGTTTTGCGGCAAGCGTCAAATCAAAATCGAGGTGGCTTTTCGGTTCGCGAAGGTTAAAGAAAAACCGCGCGGCATCGACAGGAACTTCGTCCAAAAGGTCCGAAAGCGTTATCGCGTTGCCTGTTCGCTTGCTCATTCTAACCGGCTCGCCGTCCTGCATAAGGCGCACAAGTTGCATAAGAACGATGTCGAGTTTGTCGCCCGAAAGACCAACCGCGTCCATTGCGCCTTTAATCCTTGCGACATGTCCGTGGTGGTCGGCGCCCCAAACGTTGATAACGCGGTTAAAACCGCGGTCGGAAAACTTGTTGTAGTGATACGCTATGTCGGCGGCAAAGTAGGTTGGAAAACCGTTTGAACGAATTAAAACTTCGTCTTTAACCTCGTCGTCGTTTGCGACGGTCGACGCTTTGTACCACGTCGCGCCGTCTTTTTCATATATAAGATCTTTTTGTTTTAGTATATTAACAATCTTGTTTATAGCGTCCGCTTTGTATAGCGAGCTTTCAAGAAACCAGTTGTCAAACTCGATTCGATATGCCAAAAGGTCGTTTTTTAACCCTTCGACGTTTTTGGGAAGCGCAAAGTCCACAAGAGCCTTGTGTCGCTCTTGCTCCGAAAGATTAACAAAGCTGTCGCCGTTTATCTCGGCGAACTGTTTGGCGCGCTCGATGATATCTTTGCCGTGGTATCCGTCTTCGGGGAACTCGACCCCCCCTTTATAAAGCGCAAGATATCGCGCGTCAAGAGATTTTGCAAACTTGTCTATCTGGTTTCCGGCGTCGTTGACATAGAATTCTTTTGTGACGTTTGCGCCCGCCGCCGAAATAATGCTTGCAAGGCAATCGCCCAAAGCGCCGCCCCTTGCGTTTCCAAGGTGCATAGGTCCCGTTGGGTTTGCCGAAACAAATTCTATCATGACCTTTTCGCCGTCGAGATAGTCGGTGTTTCCAAAGTTGTCTTTTTGTTCAAGTATTCCGCTTAAAACAAAGCTATAGTATTTTTGGCTTAGGAAAAAATTTATAAATCCGGGTCCCGCTACCGAAACGCTCTCGAAAAAATCTTTGTCTTGTTCTATATTTTCGACAATTGTTTCGGCAATCTTACGCGGAGGCATACCGAAAGCTTTTGCCGATACCAAAGCGACGTTGGAAGACAAGTCGCCGTTTTTAACGTCTGCCGGAACTTCTATGTTATATTCGTTTATCTCCGCCGGTTTTAGTTGCCCTTTTTCGGTAGATAAAACAAGGGATTTTCTTATTAGTTCTCTCGCTTTAAACTTTGCTAGTCTTGAAGGTTCAAACATATTTTATGTCCTTTTTTATGAATTAAATTTTCTTTCGGTAACCGTTATATTAAGTTCGTTAACCGAAATTTCGTTGGCGTTTATATCAAGGTTATACCTAAGCTTTAAACTACCGCCGTTGTCCGAAAGCGAATTTTCGATTAATTGTCCCCTAATTCCGACCAACATCTCGCCATAGTCGGTGAAATAATGGCAAAGATGTTTCTTGCCTTTTTCTATGACAAGTTCCGAGCCAATCTTTCCGATGCGTTGGAGAGTTACCTTGTTTTGGTCTTCGACTTCAAGCGTTGTATAATGTCCGGCAAAACCCGTCGTCTCGCTTTCGGAATATCCGATGTAGAATTTGCCGTCTTTTTTGGTGAAACTTCCGTGGGTCATAAGCGAAAGTTTATCGGAATTGTCGTCTACTGTTTGTTTTCCGTCGATTGAAATTATATAATCTTCTTGTTTATTTTCCATTAGTTATTAGTAAAACTCCTTAACATTTTCAATATCTGTTTTTTTGACATAATCTTTGACGTCAAACCCAACAAAAGTTTTTGCCAAAGCGACAAATTCATTAGGTTTCCCCGAAACCTTAAAGGCAAGGTTTTTGTTTTGACCGTTTTCATTTTTGCCGACCTGTTTAAGCAGTTTCGCCGCTTGTTTCGCCGCTTGTTTACCCGAATCAACAACCAAAACACCCTCTCCCATATAGTTTGTTATAGCCTCGCTCATAAGCGCATAGTGTGTGCAACCAAGGATTAGAACATCGACGCCGTTTTGTTTAAGCGAAAAAAGATACTGTTCAACCGCGGCCGTGACGTCGCTGTCGTCGGGACTGTATCTGCCGCTTTCGATAAGCGGAACAAATTTCGGGCAAGCCACCGAAAACACATTTATGCTTTTGTCTCTTTTGTGTATCTCGGTTTCAAAACTTTTGCTGTTTATAGTTCGCGCGGTTGCGATAACCCCGATTTTTTTATTTTTTGTTTTAGCAATCGCTTCGCTTGAAGCGGTCGTTAACACGTCGATAATCGGGACGGGGCTTTTGTCGAAAACCTTTCGCCCTAGCGTTGCGGAAACGGTTCCACACGCGGCGACGATTATCTTTGCGTCGCTTTCAAGCAAAAGATTTATGTTTTGTCGTCCAAACTGTTCAATCTCGAACGCCTCGCGGTCGCCGTATGGAACGCGCGCGGTATCGCCGAAATACACAATATCTTCGTTTGGACAAAGCGATATAAATTCTCGGACGGCGGTAAGCCCGCCAAACCCCGAATCAAAAAACCCAACAGGGCGGTTGTTAACCATTAAATCTCTCCATTGCAAGTTTTAAAAGCTTTAAAATAAGCTGTTTATATTCAACCCCCGAAGCCGCCATCATTTTTGGGTACATGCTAATTGCGGTAAATCCCGGAATCGTGTTAATCTCGTTTATCATCAAGCTGTCGTTTTGTTGGTCATAGAAAAAATCCACACGCGACATTCCGCTACAACAAAGCGTTTGATACGCTTTAACCGCGGTCTCGCGTATTCTTTGTTCAAGTTGTTCCGGAATTTCCGCCGGAACAACCGTTTTGCTTGCGTTTACGTATTTCGCTTCATAGTCGTAGAAATCGTTTGTCGGGATAATCTCGCTAACCCTTGAGGCGAACGGTTCGTCGTTTCCGAGAACGGCACATTCAAGCTCGCGCCCGACAACCGCCTTTTCAAACAAAACTCTGCTGTCATGTAAAAAAGCCGTCTCAACCGCTTTTTCAAGGCCGGCCCTGTCACGAACTTTAGATATTCCAACCGAACTTCCGGCGTTAGCGGGTTTAACAAAGATAGGGTACGAGATGTTTTTTTCGATTAAATCGAGTTTTTGAGAAAGTTGTTCGATATCTGATTTTGCGATGTAATCCCATTTAGTATGTTCAAAACCGCCGTGTTCCAACACGAGGTTTGTTATAACTTTATCCATACACATCGAGCTGCTTAAAACGCCGGGGCCGACATACGGAATTCCGGCAATCTCGAGAAGCCCTTGCATAGTTCCGTCCTCGCCGTTTTTGCCGTGGAGCACCGGGAACACAACGTCGACGTCTTGGCGCATAAAACTTTCGTCCGGCATAAACGCAACGATACCGCCCGTCTTTCGGTCGGGGGATAAAACGCAAGGCACCGCCTTTTTGCTTTTTTCCCAACTACCGTTTCGGATTTCGTCGGTCGAGCCGTTGTATAAAAGCCACCTTCCGTCTTTTGTTATGCCAACCGTCACAAGGGAAAATTCCTCTGTCGGAAAGTTTTCTATAACCGAAGCCGCCGAGTTTCTCGAAACCTCGTGTTCGCTTGAAGCGCCTCCAAATATAACAACAGCGTTTAGTTTAGCCATAAAAATGATAGTTCCTTTCTTGCGGTTATAAGGGGTTTGGCAAAACCGCCATAAACCCTATATCTTTATGTTTTAACTGTGACACAATCAAGTGTCACGTCTCCGCCAAACATGCCTGTTTGACAGACTCTTATACAATATTATATTTTACCACACAGGGTATATATTCTTCAAGTTTTATATTTAGCTTTATTATACAATATAAAAATGAAATTTTTTATTAACAACGACGTTTTTTGTTTTGCATTTCAAAGTTTTATGATATAATATTTGCATGAAAAATACAGATACTATTAAAGAGATTTTCAAAGGAGCGGGCCTTGCCCCAATGGCGGGGGCAACCGATTCACCGTTTAGGCGTTGTTGTCTTGAAAACGACGCAGGATGGGTCGTAAGCGAGATGGTTTCCGCAAAAGCCCTTACCCTTAAAGATAAAAAAACTTCTCTGCTTTTGTATCGTGACAAAAGTGAAACGCCGTATGGAGTCCAGATTTTCGGCTCGCAGCCGCTCATAATGGCAAAGGCGGCAGAGATTGTGCAAAACGCCGTTTGTCCTGAGTTTATCGACATAAACATGGGTTGTCCAACCCCCAAGATAGTTTCGGGAGGCGCCGGAAGCGCTTTGATGAAAAACCCGAAACTTGCCGCCGACATTACAAGAGAGGTTATAAAAGCCGTGTCTGTCCCCGTGACCGTCAAGATACGCGCAGGCTACGACCAAAAAAACGCCGTCGACGTCGCGAAACACCTTGAGCAAGCGGGCGCTTCGGTTATCGCGGTGCACGGACGAACGAGGGACCAGATGTATCGCCCACCCGTCGACATTGATATAATTGGCGAAGTTAAAAAAGCCGTTTCGGTTCGAGTTATTGGAAACGGAGACATATATTCCGCAAACGACGCACAGAATATGCTTGAAAAAACAGGGTGTGACGCGTTGCTTGTCGGACGCGGTTGTCTTGGAAACCCGTTTTTGTTTAACGAAATTAACTCGGCTCTTGGGCTTTGTGAACTTAAACCACACAAAAACCTTGAACAAAAACTTGCTGAACTTTTAGTTCAGATTGAACGACTTGTCGAGCTTAAAGGGGAATATATAGCGCTTAGGGAAGCGCGAAAACACGCCGCGTGGTATATAAAAGGAATGAGGGGAGCGGCGGCTTTGCGAAACATGACAACATCGCTTTGCAGTTTAGAGGATCTAAAGAGTTTTATCAAGCTTGCGCTTGAAACTATAGGACAGTAAACAAAATACACAAAAAATTGAAAAATAAAGGAGAATTGTAAAATGGGATTTTTGGGAAAACTCGCAGGATTGGGAGCGGCGGCAGGCGCGGCTTTTGCGGCGGTTAAGATTGCACAAAGATACAGCGAAAATAAAAAAGCGGCACAAGGCGAATATATCAAACCTATCCGCGAAGAAAGCATAGGCGACGTTTTGGACGACGTTAAAAAAGCGGCGGTCGACGTCTATTCCGAGACATCGGAAAAGGTTAAAACTTCCGTTAAAAAAGCCGCCGACGGAGCGGGCATAGACACTCAACAAGTTTCCGAAAAGATGGGAGCGGCCGGAAAGGTTGTGACCGACGCCGGAAACAAAGTTATCGATAAGTTTCAAGAAGAAGCGCCAAAAGTAGTCGAGAAAGCAAAGGCTACCGCAGAAACCGTTGCGACCAAAGCAAAAAAAACCGTTAAGAAAACGGCCGACAAAGCCAAAGACGTCGCGGAAGAGGTTGTCGATTAGTAGTATCTTGTGTTAATGAAAAACTATTCATGTATACCTTTTTTGACAGTCTGAGCCTCCCTCTTTGAGGGAGGCTTTTCACCTTTTATCGATTAAAATTAAACGTATTAACTGTTAACGAGTCGTACGCAATAACTATCCTGTTCCATGTGCTAGGGCCTATCTTTCCGTCCACCGTGAGGTTAAACGAAAGCTGGAACGCGCGAACCGCAACTTCGGTTGCTATGCCGTATTTGCTGTCGATAGTGAGCGACGGAATTGCGGAAAACCTCGTCGATATGACGTTGAGATATCGTTGCATAGTGTTGACGTTTGTTCCCGTCGAGCCTTTTTGCAACACGATTCCGGGATATGGAAGGCTTGACGGGGTTGTCGTGTTCATAACGCCATAGTATACATAATATAGATATTCCCAAGTGTTTGGACCGATAACTCCGTCTGCCTCGAGTTCGGTGAACTTTTGGAAGTTTATGACCGCTTGTTTCGTGAAGTTTCCGAAAACTCCGTCTACCTCGAGCGGACTCATCTCGGAATAGTATTTATGTCCGAGGTTAAGCATAAACTGGGCGAGTATTACGTTTTCGCCGTATGACCCAAGGCGAAGATATTCCGAAGGCGGCGTTGCCGGAACGGCAGGTTCAACGATACCCTCGGAACCTAGTTCCGCAAGTTTTTTAACCGACGTGAAGATGTACGAGATTTTATACCATGTGGATTTTCCGACAATTCCGTCCGCCACAAGGTCGAACACCGATTGAAAGCTTTTAACCGACGCTTCGGTTGCCGAACCAAACACCCCGTCGATTGCGCCGATAGCCGGAATTCCGGGATAGTTTTGGATAATTCTTGTGAGCTGTTGTTGAATAACCACAACGTCGGAACCTGTGCTTCCGACCGAAAGCGGCGAGCCGGGATAGGAGGAGGGAATGCCCTCGATGAAATCCGCCGTGTAGAGGTTGACTCCCGAACCATAGTAATATCGAAGAATTTCAAGCGGAGACAAACCGTCTTCGGCAAGTGTCACCGTTCCCCATTGTTTAAGACCGGGGCAAGTCGCGGTTGTTCCGTTGCAATATTCCGCGTAGAACGGTTCGACAAAGTTAAACTTTCTTATGTGGATGTTAAAGATACTGTCGACTATCTGCGAGATGTTTTCAAAGATGTTTCGGTTTGGAACGAAATATTGGTCGAAACTTGTCGAGTTGGTTATGTCGAACGGATAGCCGCGTCCGCGATACCATTCGGTGAACACTCGGTTGAGAACAAGCGACATCTGACAATAGACGTTTGCTATGATAGCGTCTTCCGGCCACGTTGCGTAGATCTCGCTACAACAAACGTTTTTGATGTAGTCGACATACGGAACTGTGACGTTTTCGGCGTCTTCGGTTGGGCGACCGAGATGAACCGTTATATATTCCGGGATGACGATGTTGTCAAGTATAATGGGCGAGGGCGCGCCTTCTTCGGGGGCAGGGCCGCTTTGGGAACATTGGTTTACGTTGAGCGGCGGAATGTCATACGTCATCTTTCCGCCCTGTCGCGACATCGTTATCGGCAAAGGGGGAAGGTTGATGTTTTGAATTGAAGTTAGGTCTTGAAAAACGCTCACCCCGTTAATCTCGACGGTGTAGTATTTTTGATATTCCACCTCGACGTCATACAAAGAAAACGGTTGCTCTTTGTTGTCGGGGTTAAGGCTTAGTTGTTTGTCGGGCGCGAAAAGTTCGACAGTTTGCGTTATCCCCGAGATATCGGTATAAAGCGTATACAGCGCCTCGTCGCTACCCGAATTTTTTATATAAACCTTTGCGTTTTCAATCGGAAAACCGCTGTCCGCCGCCGTGACTTGTAGTTTTAACATTCCTGTTGGCATATTAAGCACCTCCGTAATAAAAGATTAGTAGCTACTATGGTATAATATGCTAAACAACGAGACGCGACAAAAAAATATTGAATTTCTAAGGAATTTGATTTTTGTCAAACTACCCTCCAAGCTGTTTGTTAACCTGGGAGTGAAAAAAAGTTAATCAACGCCTTTATCCACACCCGTTAATCTTTGTAAGTTGATATTGAAAAACGATTTTGATATACTGATATTAGCGTACAAGCAAAAAAACGATTTAACATATAATTTTAGTATTAAACGAAAGAAACACACAAAACATGAAGATATTTGCGCTTGACAGTTCGGGGGTTTGTGCGTCGGTCGCGTTGTGCGACGACCAAAAAACCCTTTATTCCAAAACTATAAACGAAGGTTTAACCCATTCCGAAACGCTTTTGCCACTAACCGAACAGGCGTTTGAGAAAACGTCGCTTAAGCCGGACGACATCGAGCTTTTCGCGGTGTCGGCGGGGCCCGGTTCGTTCACGGGTTTGCGTATAGGCATTGGGCTTGTTAAAGGGCTAGCGTTTAAAAACAACTCGCCTTGTGTCGCGGTTTCGACGCTCGAGGCGTTAGCACATCAAGCAAGCGACGGCAACGACGGAACGTTTGTGTCGCTTATAGATGCAAAAAACAAACGGTTTTATTGTGGAGCGTTCGAGATAAAAAACGGCGAATGTTTTGAACTTTTCGAACAAAAGCTATTATTAGCCGCCGAAGTTTTGGAAAATATATTAAAACTTCAAAAAACCGTTACGGTGTGCGGAGACGGAAAAAACGTGTTTTTAAAGCTTTTTGAAAGCGAAATTACGCAAAAAGGCGACATTTTAATTTCGGACAGCCAAAACGACATAGACGCCGTAACCGTCGCAAAGCTAGGGTTTTTGGCATACAAAAACGGCGAAGCTGTAGAAAGCTTTATGCTTAAACCGCGATATCTCGAACTTTCACAAGCGGAGCGAAACCTTGTGAAGTAGTGGTGGCGGAGTGGGGAAGGTTGGTTTGAGTGAAAAGTGAAAAGTGAATAGTGAATAGTGTCGGAGTGGCTTACGCCACAATTTAAACGATAAGGAATGGCACTCAATAATTACGAATTACGAATTACGCATTACGAATTATAAAAGTGGAGTATTTATTTAGATGAACAAAATGAACAAAAACACCTTTTTGTTGGTGGTAGTAGTTTTAGTCATTGCGTCATTTTTGACGGGGGACGGGTTGTTTGGATTTCTTAACCTCTACGGAACAAACGACCCCGAGCAAACGGTTGAGCAAACAATGCCCGAAACGAACGGCGACGAGACAGAACAACAACTTGTAGATAACCCCGAAAGCAACCCCGACAACCAACCGCAAGACCAACCCGACAACCAGACCGACAGCGAAGCGGAAACCCAACCGAAAAGCGAAACCGACAGCGAAGCGGAAACCGACCAAAACGCTATCGACGTTAACGGCAGTTTCTATTCAAAAGACGATGTCGCGCTTTTCATACACACCTACCAAACGTTGCCCGAAAACTTTGTAACAAAAGGCGAAGCGGAAGCGGCCGGTTGGGAGGGTGGCTCGGTCGAGAGGTATATCGACGGCGCGGCGATAGGCGGCGATATTTTCCACAACTACGAGCGACTTTTGCCGGAACAGGACGGGCGCGTGTACAAAGAATGTGATATCGACACGTTTGGCCAAAGTTCAAGGGGCGCAAAGCGCATAGTGTTTTCAAACGACGGCTTAATCTTCTACACCGACGATCATTACGATTCGTTCGAGCAACTATATTAAAGGGGACAGTCTATGCCGTTTTCTAGACATGTAATAATAAATTGTAAAAGTCTTTGTGAAAAAGCTTCGGCAATGGAGTATGTTTCAAAAAAGTTTGAATTTGCCTCGCCTCCCGTTAAAAATCTCGATGCATTAAACGACCGATTGTACGAGATTAAAAAAAGCAACGTTTATCTTTTAAACCACAAAAACCCTTCTGAATACGCAAAAAAGATGATTGAAGTTTTGGAAAACTTCTCGTTGAAAAGCGGGAAAATAAAAGTTTACAGGTTGTTTTAATGCAAAAACGGCTCAAATGCGGTATAATATATCAAACACAAAAACGACTGTCTTTGTAATTTAGCAAAAGTTTGGAGAGCTTCTTTTATATGAAGTATAAAAAAATTTCGTTTTGGGCGGCTGTTTCGCTAGTCTTTGCGTTCATGCTTTTTGCCAACAGCAAAACGCCGTATCTAGCGGACGACTACTCGTATATGTTAAGTTTCGAGGGTGGGTTTTCGCTTTTGCCTATTATCGAATATCAAGCAAACCACTATCTTAACTGGGGTGGCCGTGTCGTTCCGCATCTGTTTGCACAGATTTTTCTTGCGTTTGATAAATCGCTATTTAACATTGTTAACTCGTTTATGTTTGTAGCGCTTACAGTTGTTATATATAAACTTTGTAAAAATATGAATACGCGTTACAACACGGTTTTGTATCTTGGCATAGTGTCGCTGGTTTGGGTTTTCTCCCCCGTGTTTGGGCAAAGCAACCTGTGGCTTGTTGGGTCGTGCAACTATCTTTGGGGCGCAGTTTTCAATTTAATTGTAGTATATATATATAAACAGTATATCCTAGGCAAACAAAACACGGTTTTTATATCCAAAAAAAACATCATTATTTCGATACCGTTTGCTGTGTTTGCTTTTATAGCCGGCGCGTACAACGAAAACACTTCGGCGGCGTGCCTTGTCGTCATAGCGGCTATGCTGTACATCAAACATCTCACAAAAACAAAAACGCCGTTGTTCGGTTATGTCGGGTTGGTTTCGATGTTGTTTGGAGTTTTGTTTTTGTTGCTAGCTCCCGGAAACTCTGTGCGAAACACTGTGCTCGCAACAAACACGGCGGAAAACTTTTTTATAACCGTTTTAAGCCGAACGGCTATCGCTTGCTATCGGCTTTTTGAAATAGCGATTCTAGTAGTTATTGCGGTAGTTTTAATTTTATTTAAGATACAAAAAAAAGAATTTAAAGATATCGTTGTTCCGTCGCTTCTTATGATTGGAGCGGGTTTGGCAAACTACGCGATGATCTTGACCAACGCATACCCCGAAAGAGCGATGTTTGGCGCGACGATGTTTGTTATTTCCGCCGTCGTCATGCTTTGCGGACGAATAGAGATAAACATTAGCCGATTACAAAAAGCGGTAGTCTGTTGCGTTGCGTTTGGGTTTGTTTTGGTTAGCGTTTTGTTCGGAACGTTTGACATAATAGCGACAGATATCGTGTACACAAACCGCGAACAATTTCTTGAAACCACCACGAGGCAAGACGATGTCGAGGTTGTCGCGACATATGCGATTAAACCGCTTACAAAATACAGCGCGCTTTATGGCCTTGAAGATGTAGCTTTTCCGGGCGATAGCGAAAAATGGATATCTTCTGTAATGGCGCAAAAATTTGGGGTTGTTGACATCTATGCAACAACGCTTGCGTATGATAATTGGGGAACGGTTTTTTCAATCTTGACAGAATAACATATAAACACAGATTTTTTCCTTGTGGGGCAACTCCGCCCTACTTTGGCACTAATCTTTTCGTATAGAAAGGTATTTATTAATTATGTGGTTTAACGATGCAGTATTCTACCAGATATATCCGCTCGGATTTTGCGGAGCGCCGATATACAACGACGGGCAACTTAATAGCAGAATTAGAAAGGTTGTCGAATTTATACCACACATCAAGCAACTTTCGGCAAACGCGGTTTATTTTTGCCCTGTGTTTGAAAGCGATAAACACGGGTACGACACAAGAGACTACAGGGTTTTAGACAAGCGTCTTGGAACAAACGACGACTTTAAAGCGGTTTGCGACGAGTTTCACGACAACGACATAAAGATTATTTTGGACGGGGTTTTTAACCATGTCGGTCGTGGTTTTTTCGCGTTTTTAGACGTCAAGCAAAAAAGATGGGACAGCGAATATAAAGATTGGTTTAACATAAACTTCGACGGCAACAGCAACTATGACGACGGTTTTTGGTACGAGGGTTGGGAAGGACATTACGACCTTGTCAAACTTAACTTGAACAATCCGGCGGTTGTCGATTATCTTATAGACAGCGTAAAACTTTGGGTCAAGGAATTTGACATAGACGGGATTCGCCTTGACGTTGCATATTGTTTAAACGAAAACTTTTTAAGGCGTTTACGCTATGAATGTGACAACATGAAAAAAGATTTCTTTTTAGTTGGCGAGATGCTACACGGCGACTACAACAGACTTGTTAACGACGAGATGTTGCACAGTTGCACCAACTACGAATGTTACAAGGGTCTCCATTCGTCGTTTAATTCGCTCAACATGTTCGAGATAGCCCACAGCATTTTGCGACAATCGGGCCCGGAAAACCACGCGCTTTACAAAGGCAAACATCTTTTGAACTTTGTCGACAACCACGACGTCGAACGAATAGCCTCGATACTTGGAAACAGCCAACATCTTGAACTGATATACGGCCTGTTGTTTTCTATGCCGGGAATACCTTGTGTATACTATGGCAGTGAGTGGGGGATCTTGGGCAAAAAGTCAAGTGGCGACGAGGCACTAAGGCCGGCGGTTACCGTTCCCGAGAACACATCGTTAACCAAACTTATCGCAAAGCTTGCGGCTGTCCACCGCGAACAAAAGGCGTTGCGATACGGCAGTTTTAAAACGGTCGTTTTGACAAACAAACAGCTTATCTTTGAACGCGAGTTCGAGGGCGACAGAATTTTGATCGCAATTAACATCGACAACAACGAATACACGGCACATTTCAACGCCAACGCGGGACGCGCAAAAGAGCTTATAACCGACACGGAACATGATTTCGGCGGCGGCTCCTGTCTTGCGCCGTACAGCGTAGCTTATTGGAAGATTTTCTAATTAATGCGTAATTTTATAGTTAATAGTTATTGTGCGGCTTACGCCGCAATTTAAATGAGGAATGAGGAATGAGGAATGAGGAATGAAGGTGCGCCTTACGGCGCAATTTGAATAAGATTTTCGGTTTTTGACCTTTGCATAAAATGGTGGAATATAGGGGCGACCTGTGGTCATCCGCCTCATCGTCCCGAACCAAACCCAAATATCGGAACGTAGGGAGCGTCGCCGGCTACGCAGTAGACGTTCTCGTCGCTCCGTCCTCACTGCCCGACCATGCCACAAAACAAACTTTCAATCGAAAAGGGGCAAAAATGAAAAACAAAAAAATCTTGGCTATACAATCGGTTATCGTATCGATAGTTGCGCTTGTTTATCTTATAAGCCCTATTGACATAATTCCGGACGGCTTTTTGGGACTAGGGCAGATGGACGACGTCGCGATTATAACGCTTGCGGTTGTTAACGCCGTAAGGGCTTACAACGCACATAAAGAGTCGAAAGCCGAAAATCCAAAAAAGAAAAAATCAGACAGCGATGCCATAGAGGTTGAGGCAAGAGTTTTAAACGACGAATAAAAACAACTTTTTAGAAAAAAATATTAGTAAAGGTTTTTTGCAACACCGTCGCGATAACCGTTGTTGTGTTGTTAACCTAGAATTTTTGCTAACACAACCAAGCGTAGATCTGTTAAAGTTTGTGTTTCGTGTATCTTTAATAACGATTGGTTTTTCGCGTTCGCCCAACCGCTCGACATAAAGGAGATTTTTTATGTGTTGTTCTATAACGTTTAAATCGGAAAATTTTTATTTTGGTCGAAACATGGATCTTGAATATTCTTTTGGGGAACAAGTCGTAGTCGTCCCCCGAAACATGCCGTTAAATTTTAAAGCGGAAAAAACCGCCACGACACATCCCGCAATCATAGGCATGGCGGCGGTGGTTGACGGATATCCGCTTTTTGCGGAGGCTGTTAACGAACACGGGGTATACTGTGCCGGGCTAAATTTTCCGGGATATGCGGCATATTCCGAAAATGTCGTGGATTCAAAGTTAAACCTTGCGCCGTACGAGATTATTTCATACGTTGTCGCAAACTGCAAGACGGCGCTTGAAGCAAAAGAGTTTTTGCAAAATGTGAATGTCGTCGCGATTAAATACGCCGATAATCTTGCGCTCCCGACGCTTCATTGGATGATAGCGGATAAAAACAACTGCTATGTTTTAGAGGCGACGCAGGGAGGAGTTCGGTTGTTTGAAAATCCAATTGGCGTCATGACAAACAGCCCAAACTTTGATTTTCATCTAACAAACCTTGCAAACTTTTTAAAATGTTCGCCAAATCTTCCGTCAAACGACCTGACCGACGAGATGAAACTTTCGCCTCTCGGCCAAGGCGCTGGCGCAATTGGTATTCCGGGCGACCCCTCGACCGTGTCGCGGTTTGTTCGCGCGGTTTTTAACAAGACAAACTCGGTTTGTTCCCCCGACGAACTTTCAAGCGTTTCACAGGTGTTCCACGTCCTCGATTCGGTGGCGATGGTTCGCGGAACCGTTGTAACCCCCGACGATAAATATGACATAACAACCTATTCGTGTTGTATCAACGCGGACAAAGGTATATACTACTATAAAACATACGACAACAACAGGATTTCGGCGGTCGACATGTTTAAAGAAAACCTCGACGGCGACAACGTTATATGTTATTCACTCGTTAAAACGCAACAGGTAGATTATATAAATTAGCTTCACCTGCGGTGAAGCTTTTGGAAATACTCCTTGTCGAACTTCGTTCGCCATTTTGCACCGATGGTGCAAAAACGTAGTGTTTCTTGTGTTTCAATATAAATTAACTAAAGCTTTTGTTTAAGAAAGGGCTTACATAATTATGGTGGAAAACAAAGATGCTTTGACGAAAAGATATCATTACATAGATGCTTTGAAATGTTTTGCGGCTTTTAGCATAGTGTTTTGTCATTGTATAGAGTTTCTCTATCAAGTAAACGTCACAGAGTTTCAAACTTTACCGGCTATCGACAGGTTGTTTAGCGTTGTCGGTTTCACGTTTGGGCGGTTGGGTGTTCCGATATTTTTAATGGTTTCGGGTTTTTTGTTGTTACAAAAAGAGATGACCGACGACAAAAGCGCTTTAAGATTTTACAAAAATAATTTTCTACCGCTTTTGATAAGTTTTGAAATCTGGGCTGTGTTATACTACTTGTTTTATATTTCCCTCAACAATCTACCGTTTAGCGGATATAAACTTTTTTTGTTGTTAAGTTTTTCTGAGGATGTTCCGATGAAAAACATGTGGTTCGCCCCACTTATAATAATGATATATTTTACCGTTCCATTTTGGGCAGCGGTGGTTAAAAAGTTTTCGCTTAAAGTTATGCTAATCCCTATTTCGCTTGTTGTAGTTGTTTCGTATTTATATAGCGATTTTAACATAATTCAATCCGCCCGGCAAAGCACGGTTTTTTTGAACTCAACGCTTGACGTTTCGCTCGTTTCGGGAGCGTTTGGAGTGTTGTTGTTTATTGGATATTACATAGGGATAATCGAAAGAAAAATAAACCGCGGTTTGGTGTTTGTTTTTGCCCTGCTTGTTTTTGCGTTAATTGTGGGGTTAACGATATACGCATATTCAAACGGTTTTGAATTTCGTCTTTGGTATAATTCAAGTTTGTTGCTTGCTGTTTGTGTTTTGCTTTTTTGTTTGTTTAAAACGTTTGCGTTTGAAAACAGCCATTTAAAAAAGTTCACCCGCCTTGTTTCGGGCAACACACTCGGAATATTTTTTATCCATCTTCCTATAATAATGTTACTCGACCGCCTTAATCTTGAGGCGACGTTAAACCGCCCGACAACCGCTGTCGTTTATTTTATCCTATCGTTTTTGTTGTCGCTTTTGTTGTCGGTTGTGCTTTCTAACATTAAGTTTATAAAAAGATATGTAATTGTTTCAAAGTAACGAAAAATGATTTGCGCTTTGTAAATTGTATACTGCAAAAAGCTTGCAATGGCGATACTCGCCATTTTGTTGTTCTTGTTTAACGGGAGGTGTTCAATGCTTTTTGTTAATATGAACTACATCTAATAAAAACAACACGAGGTTAAAAAGATTGCAAGACAAAATATATTATCTTGAAACCGGTTCAACCGATCCCGCATACAATCTGGCGTTTGAACAGTTTGTTCTTGAAAACAAAAAGCAACAACGATATCTAATGCTTTGGCAAAACGACAACACCGTTGTTGTGGGACAAAACCAAAACGCCGAAGCCGAGATAAACCGCCGATTTGTAGACCAACACAAAATAACGGTGGTGCGACGTATGACGGGCGGCGGCGCGGTCTACCACGATTTGGGAAACCTTAACTATTCATTTATAACCGACATGACCACACCCGAACAAAATTCCTTCGAGCGGTTTACGTCGCCAATTATAGACGCGCTTAAAAATCTTGGGCTTTGCGCAAAAAGTTCGGGACGAAACGATATATTAATAGACGAGTTAAAAGTTTCGGGCACGGCACAAAGGATACATAAAAACCGTGTGCTTTTCCACGGAACGCTTTTGTTTAACGCAAATCGTTCGATGATATCGGGCGCGCTCAACGCAGACCCGTTGAAATTTAAAGCGAAGTCGGGGATAAGTTCGGTTAAAAGCCGAGTCGGAAACATCAAGGACTTTTTGCAAAACGACATGGAGCTTTTAGATTTTTGGGAATATCTCAAAACGACGCTTGCCGGAAACGGGTTTGAAAAAAGCGAACTAGACGAAAGCGAACTTTTTGAAATCGAAAAACTCGCCGACGCAAAATACAGGACATATGAATGGAACTTTGGGAAATCCCCGAAATATAATATACAAAACAAAAACAAGTTCGACGGCGGAATAATCGAGACGATAATCGATGTTGAAAACGGCGCCGTTAAAGACATTGTTTTTTTTGGCGACTTTCTTTCGCTTCGCGCGCTCGACGAGATTAAACACGCTGTAATAAACACGCCGTTTGACAAAACCGAAATCGAAAGCGTCTTGTCTCGATTTAAACTAGAGGAATATTTCGGAACGATTACAAAGCAGGAAATTTTGCAAACGATTTTCTATTAACCAAAACAGCTTATGTTAAAAGACGCTCGCCCAAACGCGCCGAGCCTGTTGCGTTTCGGGTAGCAAAATAAACAGATAAACTAAAATTAACCAAAATTAATAATTTTTTTCACGAATTTTCTTTTGTACAAGAAAACATGAAAAAAATTATTTTTTTTTTGAGAAAAAAATTTTCAGAAAATGAAAATAAAAAAAATTTAAAATATATTTCAAAAAAAATTAAAATATATTCGTCATTAATTACAAAGTTATTCTTGAAATTTTAGTTATATTTAACTTAATAATCTCAAAAATGAGATTATTGAACGGTTAGTTGTGGCAAATATGAAACATCGCACTATATATTGTGGGATAACATAAAAGTGGCGACATCGAACAAAAAGCGAATTGTATTCGCCAATGCGCATAGTTTGCAAAATGTGAATTTTGAAGAGAAAATCTTAAGAAAATCATGAAACTTTGCAATTTGAACCAAAAATAAACAGACGAATTTGCTTATATTGTTTGGGTTTTTTGTATCAAATTTGCAAACAATTATAAATTATAGTCATTGTGTCGATTAATAAGAATTAAATTTATGCAAAATTACCACAAAAATTTAAGCGATTTTAATTGTTAAAAAAATAACAAAATTATCGCATATTCTCGAAATTATTTTTGCTTTTCAATATTTTTTTTGCAAAAAACTATTGCAATTTGCTGTTGCATATTGTAAAATAGATAAAAGTCTGATATAAACAGTCAAGCAATATCGTCGTCGACAATGATTTGGCACACAAAATTGTCGATGTGTTAAAGCGTATTAACGCAGGCGAAAATTAAGTTCGCCAGGACAGTTTGCATATTTTTAAAATGTGCGAACTTGAAAACATGCAATTGATATATATTAGAGAAAAATAACTAATTCTTAATGAGGTGAAGGAAAATGTTGAACAAAGCAAAAGGAAAGGAAAAATCAACAAACGGTACAATGGGTAGGATGGTGAACAAAACTATTTCGCTCGCGCTGGCGATGATGCTTGTTGTGTCGTTGTTCAGCGGCTTGACGTTGGCAAGCGGCGCGCCGCAAGAAGCGCTTCTTGTTGGAGGCACAGGAACCAACGGCGCAATCGCGGGCAACTATGCGTCCTATACAGATGCTGCAAGCGGAAAGACGGTGTATTCCGAATCTGCGATAGCACAGAAAGATGATATGTATACTAATAAGGGGATCAATCTTTCCGCTTCTATTAGTAAAATTTTATCGCCTTATAGATATGCTATAGAAGCAAATAAAGAATATACAATTAAAGTTGATGTTTCGGCGGCAATTGCTAAAGGCTATGCGTATGCCGGCATTGGATATAGTTCAAACTGGGATAACGAATCCTCGCGTAACAACTGGGGTGTTTCTACAGGTAGCCCACTTGGTATGATAGATTTTACAGCTCTAGACGGAGATGGCCTTTTCGAGATTACTGGTGCAAGCGTTTCGGGCAATACCTTAACTGCTACGATCAAAACAACAGCAGGTTTTGACTATAAACACGCTTCCTCCGGTTGGTTTCATATAAAATGGACAACAGATGCAACTAGCAATCAGTTAGTTAACCCTGTTGATTACACCTATGGTGTGGTTTCGGTTGTTGGTGCTATTGGTGACACAGCTTCAAGAGGTTCTGTTCCGGCCGTAATAGATGCGAACGATGCGGCTGCTAGCGGGGTTGCTTTAACTCCGGGTGACGTTTCCGCCGTAAAAGACGCGGATTGGACCGATTATGACAACAGAGAAGCTGAAATTTTCTTTGAATTTAGTGGTGTTCCGATCTCTAGCGATTCCGATATAATCATAGTACTGGATAAATCGGGAAGCATGATAGAGGCTAGTCGTTGGGTTCCGGCAAAAAAAGCTGCTATAGAGTTGATTGAAACACTTTTGGACAAAAGTTCTTTAGACCATAGAGTAGCTCTAATTCCGTTTTCCGACAACGTTGAAAACACTATAGGTTTTCAAACGGAAGCAACCGCGGTTACTAGCATATTGAATAACATGACCGGATTGAGATCACAAGATGTAAACGGCAACACAGACTATGCTTTGCCGTTGCAACAAGCTATTGGATACGCAGCACAACGCACAGAACAAGAAAAAACAAGGCCGCTTCACGTCATCTTCATTTCAGACGGAACTCCGTCACGTGGTGAAAGCGGAGCAGCACAGGTCGCCGAGCTAAAGAATATGGGAGCAATTGTTCACCCGATTGGAATTCAAATGAGCGCAAGTACAACGGCGCTTACTAATTTGGCTTCGCCCGGCATCAACGTTGAGTTTGTTCAAGACGCATCACTTGAACAAGACTTGAAAAAAGTTCTTGACAAAATAAGTAAAGAGATTGATGTGTTTGGAACAGATGCCATCCTCACCGACACGATTTCAGAATATTTCTACCTTGATACCAACAAAAATATTGAAGTGGTAACGGTTGATAAAAGCGGCAACGAAACCTCTATAATAAACGATGTTAGTGTAGCAATAAACGGGACAACGATTACTGGTGGCGACATACCCGATACATTTAAAAATACAGAATATCCTGTAATAACGGTGGAACTTGGCAGTTTAACCGATACAGTTAAAAAGGTAACGATACCGGTTGTTCTAAAAGATGCGTATAAAATTGCCGATAATACAGAATACCCAACAAACCAAGGTTCGGCAACTCTTACATACAAAAAACCGAACGGTGAAGGCGGAAACAAAGGAATGGTTCCCCCAGTTCTCCCTGTCGATTCGGGAATGATTGAAGTTAAATACTATAGAGTTTCTCCAAACAAAGACGAGAACAGTGACTATGTTTACCTTAATGCAGCCGGAGAAGCAGTACTTAAAACTGAAGCAGTGATGTATGAGTATGTTAACAAAAATCTTGCAACCGGTGCAGGCAAAACATACACCATTAATGCAGACCTTGATGCGGCAGATAAAGGAAACATATTTAATAATTACAAATTGTTTACCGGCACAAGTGCATCTGAAACAGTAACGCTAGCAACTGACGGTCAAATAGCAGATGTTGATTTTTATGTAGTTCAAAACGCTGTGCTCTACGTTGCTTCGGCGGAAGGCTACAAAGGCTATTATGATGACGCTTCGCATAATGCAGTTAGCAACATAGTTATTAAAGATCAATACGGAAAAATATATGGAGATAACACGTGGGATCTTGAATACAGCACAACTAGTGAAACCACCGGCTTCTCTTCTAGTATCCCCCAAGTTAAAGCAGCAGATACGCAAGATGTTTGGGTGCGTTTGAAAAACACAAACACCGCAGTTAAAGTTACAGCAGAGGTTTTGAAGCTTCCGATAACGTTAACAGCAGGAGACTACACAAAAGCTTCCGGAGCAGCCAACCCAATATTTGATGATGGCGACGTGACGCTTAGAACACAGGATCTTGATCCAACTGTATCCAATGCGGGTGATACAACCACATTCAATAATATTATAAGTCGAGAAGTTCAACATGAACTTAAATCAAATAATGGTATATTTGGCGAGGCTCTAGGCGCGAAAACAAGCGATAACCCTGTAATGCATGCAATCAACATAACCCAAGCTGCGAGTGCGGTTTATAACAATTACGATGTGAAAACAGTTCCCGGAGCGTTGACTGAAAGTGCTTCCGGTTTGACAGTAACAGGCGTTCCTGTAGACGTTTTCTATACAGGACTTTCGCATGAAGCTTTAAGCTCGACTGACCAAACTGACCCCGCAGGCCCGAAATACACCATTGAACTGAACGGAACTCGAGTCACGGATTTAACCGGATATAGCGTAAGCTTCAGCATCGACGGTTCTCCTTTTAACGCCGGTATTCCATCAATGACCGACGTTAAGCGCGATACAAATGGAAACGTAATAAGCTATCCTGTCACGATAGAAGTTTATCACTCGACCTATGGCACGGCGACAACCACAGTTCAATCGTGGGTCAGACCTGTCGACATCGAAATTGTTGCAGACGACAAATCGATAACGGTTGGAGACCCGGAACCACCCCTTACTTCCAACATTGTCGCAACGACACAAGAAGCTATCGAAGCACTTAAAAACGCTCCTATCACGAATGACCTTGAAAGAGTTCCAGGGGATGACGTTGGAGAATATCAGATTAACATTATTAATGTTACCAACAACCCGAACTACAACATAAAACTCACACCCGGAAAACTTGTTATTAATGCAGTTGTGGTAACACCTCCCCCCGTAATTCCTCCGGTGGTTCCTCCGACAACGGTAGTTCCCCCGACAACGGTAGTTCCCCCGACAGTTGTAACAACGACACCGCCGACCACCTTGTTAGCACCTCCGGCAGTCGTCACACCTCCGGCAGTAGTTACACCTCCCGCACCGGTAGCTCCAACACCTCCAACACCTACGACACCGGTAGTAACCCCTCCCGAAGATCCGTTTAACCCCAATCTTCCCGGAGAACCCGAAGAACAAGAAACCACAATAATCGACGACACCAACGTACCGTTCGCGGCGAATGACATGTTTAATGCGGCGGCTTGGAGTTTGTTCGACCTGTTGATGACACTCTTGACTCTCGTCGGAATAATTGTATACGGCATTCGCACAGGCAGAAAAGTTAAACAAGAACGCGAAGAGGAATACGAAAAATACAGCACCGAACCTGCGGCACAAACCGAACAGGACGATGAACAACAAGAGGAAAAAGGCAAAAAGAGAAAACTCGTTATGTTGGGAGTTGGACTTGCGTTTGCAGTTAACTTAATCTTGTTCATCCTTACACAAGACATGCGTCTACCGATGACATTCTTCGACGGATACAGCATAATCTTCGCGGCGGTCGCGATAATCCAAATTGTCATGCAGTTTATTCGAAAGAAAAAGAAAAACGATGACGACGACCAAAACGAACAACAAGATGACGGAAGAATGATCTATAAAAAAGCATAAGTTATTAAAGTTTTAAATAACAAAATAGCGCAACAAAAAAAGCCCTTAAAGGGGCTTTTTTTGTTGTAACTCTCGTATTTATCTAGTCAAAATTGGTTTCGATGTGTAAAATTATAATTCATTTTTGTCGCTATGGATGAGCTGTTGAAATTCTTTGTGGATTTGTTCATAACTCTCGACTATCGGATTTGATTTTTGTTCAAGCTCTTTTTGCAACTCGTCTTTATGTTGTACAACTATCTGTACAAGGCTGTCGTCGATTAAAAACTGACGCGACATATCTTCAAGAATAGTTATAGTCTTGTCCCAACCATATGCGGTTTTATAGCTTCTGTTGCCAAGCAACGCGCTAACTATATCCGCTATCGCTATAATTCGCATTGGCATAGAAAGTTGTTCATCGTTTAAACCATTAGGATATCCCGTTCCGTTTAACTTTTCGTGGTGTGCCGCGGCATAGTCTATGATGGTTGGTTCAAAAATTCCGACAAGCATTGTGCGCGTTAGTTGCGCGTGGCTGCGCATTATATCCATCTCGTCTTTTTTAAGTTTGTCTTTGCTTTCCAATATATGTTCCGGAATTGCTATCTTTCCAATGTCGTGTACAAGAGAACCGTAGTATATCCTTTCGATCTCTCGACTACTAAACCCGAGATGTTGCGCAAGAAAAACCGCTACAGTCGTTGTGTTGACCGAATGAACCATCGTTGTGTTGCTCTTGAAATCCATCGAATAGATTATCATCTCAAGATAGCTGTCGATTTCTTCGCCCGATAGGTTTAAAGCTTTCGATTTTTCGCGTGCCCAATGTTCAACGCAGGACGGAAAGTCTTTAAACAGGTTTTCCGCCACGGCTTGGCGCAAAGCATCGACAAAATTTTGGTCAAAATATCCGGTGCCCATGACGTTTTCAACCAACTGTTCACCTTGAAAACCGCCCAAAATCCCTATGTCGGCTCTGTCCGCTATGTGTATAAGCTGGGCATACGTTGCGATAGTAGGGTCGACGTTTCGCAAAATTTCGAGCGGAGCGTGGTGGTATAATATCGCTTTAGCGTGTTCGGTAAGTGGCGAGAGATATTTTAAAAACAGATAACCATAGATAGAATGTGCGTCGACATCTACCGTCTCGAACGTGACCATTCGGTCGATCTCCTCGGTTTTGTATGCGCCGATATCGTGGAACAACGAGAGAAGAAAAAATTTATCCTCGTCAAGTTCAACGTTAAGTTTTGAATATATCTGTTGTGCAATAAAAGCAACCCTTGTGCCGTGGTCCATTAGACGCGTGTCGTAACATTTAAAGGCATGGGAACAAAGAAGAACTATTTCGTGGTTAGCGATAATAGATGGCATGAGAAAAACCTCGCATAATACGTATTTTTGTCGTTGAATTTAATTCTATATCAAAATTATGTAATAGTCAACGGAATTTAATTCGTAATTCGTAATGCGTAATGCGTAATTTTGGTTCGTCGGAACGACGAATTAGCGTCACTTGGTGGCGAAATTTGAATGACAGATTTTGAAAATCTCTCGTTTATTTGTGGCGGATTTGTTTCAACCTCGCTATATTTGATAAACGTAGGGGACAAGTTGCCCGTCCCGCTGTTTGTTGCTCTTTCTCGCAAAAACATGACGAGGTGATTTAACTAATCTAAATTAAATTAATTAAAATTTAATTCATAAATTAATGTATATTTTTTTAAGTATGTTTAAAGTTATAGATATATGCTTATGCCATAACAAATGAAATTAACTGTTTTTTAAAACAAGGAGAAATATTATGGACTATTACAATTATAATGAACAAAACCACACACCACAACAGATCGAACAGGTAAACGCCGAACCGGTGGACCCCCCCGAGTTTAGGCAACCGCCGATTAAAAAGAAAAAACCAAAAAAGTTTTTCAAAAAATTCATGGCGGTTGTGCTTGTCGCGTTAATAGGAACATCAAGCGGATTTTTGGGAAGCTATCTATATGACGAGATAGGCAATGAAGGCTTTTCGTTCACCGTTTCGTCCCCCGACACGCCATCCCCCGAAACAAATATGCCAACCCAACCGCAACAAGACACGGTGTCGCAACTGTCGGTGGCATCTCTAGTTGAGATAACGCAACCTTCGGTGGTCGAGATAACAACCGAGATAGTGCAACAAAGTTTCTTTAGCCAATCGGTGGTGGGACAAGGCGCGGGTAGCGGCGTTATAATAAGCGAAGACGGTTACATCGTGACAAACTACCACGTAATCGAGGACGCGTCAGCCGTGACGGTCAAAACGATAAGCGGCGAACAATACGAAGCAAAGCTTGTCGGAAGCGACAAAGAAACCGACCTTGCAGTCCTTAAAGTTGAAGCAGACGGAATGTACGCCGCGACGGTTGGTTCTTCCTCCGACCTTGCAATCGGCGACTATGTCATGGCGATTGGCAACCCGCTTGGCGAGTTTGGTGGAACCGTTTCAGACGGAATAGTGAGCGCTCTTTCGCGTGAACTTACTATCGAGGGCGAAACAATGACGCTTTTGCAAACCAACGCGGCGATAAACCCCGGAAACTCGGGCGGCGGACTTTTTAACGAAAACGGCGAACTCATAGGAATTGTCAACGCGAAATCGGCAGGTGTTGAAATCGAGGGGATTGGTTTTGCGATTCCTATCGATATAGCGACAGAAGTAATCCAAGACCTAATCGATGTCGGATATGTTCAAGGCAGGTTCACGCTGGGTGTTGGCTTGATAGAGGTGCTAGACGAAAAAACCGCCGAGATGTACAGATTAAACTCGCTTGGTGTATACGTTCAAAGCCTGACCGAGGGCGGAAACGCCCACCTTGCCGGAATACAAGTCGGCGACAGGTTTGTCGAGTTTAACGGCGTTGAAATTGAAAACTATGACGACCTTAAAACAGAGATCGAAAAACTTGAAGCCGGCCAAACGGTCGACGTTGTGGTTGAGCGCAACGGCGAAAATATTTTAATAAGCATGGACCTGCACGAAGCTTCAAGTTCAAGCGTCCAACAAGCAAGAAACTAAAATCTAACTATTCTGTTTATAAACTCCGCCGAAAGGCGGAGTTGCTTTGTGTTTCTTGACAAATTAAACCGAGAAATATTGTGCAACTCTTCGATTTTCTTACATAGTTATCTGTTTAATTTCGTTTTATTACAAAAAACTGTATGATACTGCTAGAATTTTCACACAAACTTTTATGTTTATAAAGCGCGAAATTCGTTGACATCAAAAAAAAAGTAGGCTATAATTTTGATGTAATTTTTGAAAAACCAACATTACAGATGACTGTAAGGGAGTGCTGTTGCGCACGGGTCAAAAGGACAAGTTCTTTTGGCTTAAAATTAATTTTTCAAGTCTTAGCAGAACAACGTCCGAATTGAACGGGCGTTATTTTTTTTGTTTCTCAAAGCGTAACATTGCGACGTTTTTCTGACATTTTGACGACGTTTCAAAACCGCAGTGTTCTTAATATTTAAGGCTTTGGGCTATAAAAGATATATCGGCGATTTTTAAATTAAAGATTTATGCAAAATCAAAAAATTTGCAGGAGATAATTCTCATGAACAAAAAAACAACTGCTTCGGTGTTTGAACTTCAAGGCATCCCACCGATAAAACAAATCGTTCCGCTAGGGCTTCAACATGTGGTCGCGGCGGTTGTCGGAATTATAACCCCCGCTATCTTGGTTGGTGGGGTAACCGGATTGTCCGCTTCCGACACAACTTTGCTTATACAAATTTCGCTTATAGTAACCGCGATAGCTACCCTTATCCAAACCTACACAATAGGCGGAAGACTAGGCTCTGGCCTTCCCGTTATAATGGGGATTAGCTTTGCATATGTCCCAACGCTTTTGGCGATTGGCGGACAGTTCAACCTTGCAACTATCCTTGGCGCAGAGATAGTCGGCGGAGTTGTCGCGGTAGTTTTCGGTATCTTTGTAAAACAAATACGCGTTTTGTTTCCGCCGCTCGTGACCGGAACGGTTATCTTTACAATCGGTCTGTCGCTGTATCCAACCGCAATTCGATACATGGCGGGGGGAACCGCTGCCGGAGAACAGTTTGGTTCTGCCGACAACTGGATTGTTGCGATTGTAACGTTGCTGGTTGTAATAGTTTTAGGTAACTTTACAAAAGGTATCTATAAACTGGGGTCTCTTCTTTTCGGAATGGTGGCAGGATACGCAGTAGCTTTTTTTATGGGAATGGTTGATTTCTCAAGCGTTTCGGGGGCCGGTTGGTTACTTGTTCCGCAGCCACTTCATTTCGGTCTTGAATTTAACGTTTCCGCTTGCATATCTCTTGGAATAGTATACGTCATCAACGCGGTTCAAACGATAGGCGATCTGTCCGCGACAACTGTTGGCGGTTTGGGGAGAATGCCCACCAACAAAGAACTGTCGGGCGGAATCTTGGCGCAAGGCGCAGTCAGTTTAGTTGGTGCTGTTTTCGGCGGGCTTCCAACCGCAAGTTTCAGCCAAAACGTTGGAATCGTTACGGTGAACAAAGTCGTGAACAGAACTGTGTTTGCGTTTGCGTCGATTGTTTTGTTAGCAGCCGGACTAGTTCCGAAATTTGCGGCCGTTTTGACAACTATTCCCCAAGCCGTCATTGGCGGCGCTACCGTCTCGGTGTTTGCAACGATAACGATGACGGGGGTTCGCATGATAACTTCTGAGACGTTCACGCAAAGAAACTCGACGATTGTCGGCCTTTCGGTCGCGCTTGGAATAGGGGTTTCACAGGTTGCGGGTTCGCTTCAAGGCCCGGGGCTTCCGACATGGGTGTACACTATTTTCGGAACCTCTCCCGTCGTTGTTGCGGCAATCGTCGCGGTTATTCTTAACCTAACGTTACCTAAAAACGAAACAACAGAAACGTCGGATGAGACATAGACCGAAAGATAACGTTTCAAACTATACAAAATCAACAAATAACTGTTTGCTAATTCTATTGAATTTCAATCACATATTTCACAAATCTTATTGACAAATAAAATTTATTGCGTTATAATTTCCTCGTATTAGAAAATATTGGTCTATTATATAAATAAATATAAAAATAAAATATTGTTGATGACTGCAAGGGAGTGCTTTTGCGCACGGGTCAAAGGGCTTGTTCTTTTGACGGCAGACATCTAAATCAAAACAAAAGACGTTGCCCAAGGTTAATTGGGTAACGTTATTTTTTTATCAAAACGCTATTTTAATCTATGAAACCAAAAACATTTTTTAAGCTTAAGGGGGATTTATATCTATGCTACTTATTGGAAACGGAAAACTCATAAGCCGCGACGAGCAACAGACATATTTTGAATACGGTGCCGTTTTGTGCGACGGCGGTGTGATTAGCGAAATCGGGGATTTCGACACGTTAAAGGCAAAATATAAAGATGCCGAGTTTGTCGACGCAAAAGGCGGCGTCATAATGCCGGGGCTTATCAATGCCCACGCGCATATATATTCCGGCCTTGCGCGCGGACTTTCAATCCCGGGGCATAACCCCACCAATTTTTTTGAAGTTCTCGACGGAATGTGGTGGAAGATAGACCGCAACTTGACGATTGACGGAACAAAGGCGTCGGCATATGCAACGGCGCTTGATTGTATACGAAACGGCGTTACAACTATATTTGACCACCATGCTTCTTTCGGCGAGATCGAGGGTTCGTTGTTTGCAATTAAAGACGTTTGCAAAGAGATAGGAATTAGGGCAAACCTTTGTTACGAAGTTTCCGACCGCGACGGCGAACAAAAAAGCAAACAAAGCATAAAGGAAAACGCGGAGTTTGCTAAATGGTGTAAAGACCAAAACGACGACATGATAAAAGCTATGTTTGGCGGACACGCATTGTTTACGATTTCAGACAAGACGTTTGAAAGCATGGTTGCCGCAAACAACGGCATGACAGGTTTTCATATCCACGTTTCAGAAGGGTTAAACGACGTTTACGACAGCTTAAATAATTATGGAACGCGTTCGATAAACCGCTTGCTTTACAACGGAATTTTGGGTGAAAAAACCGTTTTGGGACACTGTATACACGTGTCGCCCGCCGAGATGGATATCTTGGCAGAAACCAAAACGATGGTGGTTAACAACCCGCAATCCAACATGGGCAACGCCGTAGGTTGCGCCCCCGTTCTCGAGTTTGTCAAAAGGGGAATTCCGGTTGCTCTTGGAACAGACGGCTACACCCACGACATGCTCGAAAGCCTTAAAACGCTGCTTCCGATGCAACGCCACAATTCGTGTATGCCAAACGTCGGATGGTGTGAAGCGACCGACGCGTTGTTCAAAATTAACAAACATCTTTGTTCGAAATATTTTAGCAAACCTCTCGGTGTTTTGGAAAAAGGCGCGCTTGCCGACATAATAGTTATGGACTACAAGCCGTTCACCCCGTTTTCACACGCCAACATCGACGGACACATGTTGTTCGGCATGATGGGCAAAAACTGCCGCACCACCGTTATAAACGGAAAAGTTGTGTATAAAGACCGCGAGTTTGTCGCGCTTGATGAAGATAAAATTAATGCGTGGACTTTTGAGCAAAGCAAAAAGCTTTGGTCAAGTCTTGGCGTTTAGTTAAAAAAACGGAAAATGAAAAACGAAAAATTAATAGCTAAGCAGTTGTTTTGTTCAATTTTGAAATGGAGGAGAAAATCATGGGAGAACTAATGAGACCAATTCCGTTTGAGACACTAGTCGAAAGGATTTTAACGGAATATAAAAACGAAAAAAGCATATTTGGGGTTTCAAAGATAATAGACGTTAAGCAAGCCGGCAAATTTAACATCTTTGATGAATTTGTTGAAGCGCCTTTTGGCCCCGCCGCAGGACCCCACACCCAACTAGCGCAAAACTTTGTGGCGGCTTATGTTTCGGGATGTCGGTTTTTTGAATGTAAGACGGTTCAAACTATGGACGGCGACGAGCTTTCAAAATGTGTTAAACGTCCTTGCATAACCGCCGCCGACGAGGGGTATAACTGCGAATGGTCGACGGAACTTTTTGTTCCGCAAGCGCTGGAAGAATACATCAAAGCTTGGTTTGCTTGCAAACTTATTGCAAAAGAACTGGGCGCCCTCGACCCTAATGGATTTGTGTTTAACATGAGTGTCGGCTATGACCTAGACGGAATTAAATCCGAAAAGATAGACAGCTATATCGAGGGCATGAAGGACGCAAAAGACACCGAAGCTTTTAAAACATGTGTCGATTGGACGCTTAAAAACCTCGATAGATTTAAAAACATCGATGCACACTATGTTAAATCAATCTCGCCCAACATAAGCCGTTCGGTTACTCTGTCGACGTTGCACGGATGTCCACCCGACGAAATCGAAAGAATTGCGTCGTATCTTTTAACCGAAAAACATCTTCACACATATATAAAATGTAACCCAACTCTTTTGGGATTTGATTTTGCAAGAAAAACGCTAGACGACCTTGGGTTTGATTATGTGAGTTTCGACGACCACCATTTCAAGGCAGACCTTCAGTGGAACGACGCTGTTCCGATGATAACACGTCTGCAAAAATTAGCGGACGAAAAACGGCTTTCGTTTGGCGTTAAGATAACAAACACATGTCCCGTCGACGTTAAAGCGGGGGAACTGCCTGTCGACGAGATGTATATGTCGGGGCGTTCGTTGTTCCCGCTAAGCTCGTCGCTTGCTCTTAAATTAAGCCGCAAGTTCCAAGGAAAACTTCGAATATCATATTCCGGCGGCGCCGATATCTTGACGATTAAAGAGATGGTTGAAGCCGGAATTTGGCCGATAACTATGTCGACCACCGCACTAAAACCGGGTGGATACGAAAGATTTTCTCAGATTGCCCAGGAGTTTAATGTCGAGAACTTTAAAATACAAAGTTATGTAGATGTTGAAAAACTTGAAAAGTTCGTGGAAAAATCTTTAAGTGGAGACTATTTCCGCAAAGCGATTAAACCGCTGCCAAACAGAAAGAACGGCAAAACCGTTCCGCTTTTCGATTGTTTCACAGCACCTTGTCGCAGCGGATGTCCAATTGAACAGGATATTCCGGGATATATAAAACTTGTTGAAGAGCAAAAGTTTGAACAAGCGCTTGAACTTATAGTTTGGCGAAATGCTCTGCCGTTTATAACCGGCACAATTTGTTCGCACAGATGTCAAGACAAATGCATGAGAAACTACTATGAAGACACCGTTCACATTCGTTCGGTTAAACTTATGGCGGCACAAAACGGTTTTGACAGCGTTATCAAAAACCTTGTCCAACCAAAAACAAAGTCGGACAAAAAAGTCGCGGTTGTCGGCGGCGGAGCGGCGGGAATTTCGGCGGCGTTTTTCCTAAGCCGTGTCGGAGTGGATGTGACTGTCTTTGAAAAACGCGAGCATCTCGGCGGCATCGTCCGCTATGTAATCCCAAAATTCAGAATAAGCGACAACGCTATCGACAAAGACATCGAACTTTGCAAAGCTTTTGGCGCAAAGTTTGAAACGGGCGTCACGGTAACTTCAGTTAATGAACTAAAGCAAAAAGGGTTCACCGACATAATTCTCGCGACCGGCGCGTGGTGTGAGGGCAGGCCGTGCCTTGAAAGCGGACAAAGCTTAAACGTAATCAAGTTTCTTGAAATGGCGAAGACTTGTCCCGAAAAACTGAATTTAGGCAGCGAGGTTATAATAATCGGAGCCGGAAACACCGCAATGGACGCGGCAAGGGCGGCAAAGCGCATAAAAGGCGTTGAAAACGTTTCGATAGTCTATCGCCGAACCAAAAGATACATGCCGGCAGACGAAGAGGAACTCGCGCTTGCAATGCAAGACGGTGTGCAGTTCAAGGAACTTCTCGCCCCGATAAGCTTTGAAAACAACATGCTAACCTGTCGCAAGATGGAACTTGGCGCGCCCGACGCTTCGGGAAGAAGAAGCCCTGTCGAAACAGACGAAATCGAAACGGTTTTTGCAACCTGTGTCATAAGCGCGATTGGCGAAACGGTGGACAGCAAGTTGTATCAAGACAACGGTCTTGAAACGGACAAACGCGGATACGCCGTGGTCGACCCAAAAACACGCGAAAGTTCGGTTAAAAATGTGTTTGTTATCGGAGACGGATGTTTTGGGCCCGCGACGGTTGTCGAAGCCATTGCAGATGCCGCGGCCGCGTCAAACGCGATAGCAAAGTTTGATTATGACAGATTTGAGACCAAAAATATAAGCGACGACTACAAAGCGGCAGCATCAAAAAAAGGCGACCTTTGTGTCGATTGCGGTTCAAGCAAACAAGCAGAAAACTGCCTTGGTTGCTCCACCGTGTGTGAGGTTTGCGCCGATGTGTGTCCAAACCGCGCAAACGTTGCTATCACCGTTCCCGGTATGCGCCAACGACAGATAATCCATGTCGACGGTATGTGTAACGAATGTGGCAACTGTTCGACGTTCTGCCCATACGAGAGCGCGCCGTATCTCGACAAGTTGACGCTGTTTTGCAACGAGCACGATTTTAGCGACAGCAAAAACAACGGTTTTGTTAAGATAAGCGAACAGGAAACGTTGATACGTCTTGACGGCAAACAATTCAAAACAAACCTTGAGTTTGTTACAAACCTTGAGTTTGTTACAAATATCGAAACCGATACTGCTCTGCCGACACAGTTAAAACAGGTGATTTCGGCGGTTTATAACGACTATCCTCACCTTATGTACAAATAACAGGAGTTTAACAAATGTATAGTTTTAAAGTTAACGGCAAGTTAATTGATACGAAGCGCGACGTAAAACTTTTGAATTTTTTACGTGATGAACTTCGCTTGACCTCGGTTAAAAACGGATGTTCCGAGGGCGCTTGCGGAACGTGCATGGTTATTATAGACGGCAAAGCGGTTAAAGCTTGTGTGCAAAAAACCTCTAAGCTAGACGGCAAAGAGATAACAACAGTCGAGGGGTTGAGCGAGCGCGAACAGGACGTGTATAGTTATGCTTTCGCCGAGAGCGGAGCGGTTCAATGCGGATTTTGTACCCCCGGAATGGTTATCTCGGCAAAAGCTTTGCTGGACGTTAACCAAAACCCAACCCAAGACGAGATAAAAAAAGCATTGCGAGGAAACATCTGCCGTTGCACGGGATATCGAAAGATAATCGACGCGGTTATGCTATCGGCAAAGATGTTTCGGGAAAATCTTGATATCGACACAAAAACTTCGAGTGGGGCTGTTGGCGACAACATGCACCGAACCGATGCCGTGGAAAAAACGCTTGGCAAGGCGGAATATTGCGACGATCTTTATTTTAGCGGAATGTTATACGGCGCGGCTTTACGTTCAAAATATCCGCGCGCGATAGTGAAATCGGTTGACGTTTCAAAAGCCGAAAAACTCGACGGCATAACCGCCGTCATGACCGCAAAAGATGTAAAGGGAAGCCTTAAAGTTGGACATCTTAAAAAAGACCAGTGGGTTTTAGTTCCGGTCGGCGGCGAGGTTAGTTTCAAGGGTGACGCGATAGCGTTGATAGCGGGCACAAGCCAAGAGGTTGTCGACCAAGCTAAAGAATTAATCGCGGTTGAATACGAAGTTCTCGAACCTGTTTTAACGCTGGAACAAGCGATGAGCGACAACGCGCCACCGCTTCAAGGCGGCTTGGCTCTTTTGTCCCACCAACATCTTGAGCGTGGCGACGTCAAAACAGCGCTTGAAAATTCGGCACACGTCGTGACCCGAAGATATTCGACCCCCCCAACCGAACACGCGTTTTTGGAACCCGAATCGGCGGTAGCGATTCCGGATAAAGGCGGCCTTGTTATCTACTCAAGCGACCAAGGCATATACGCGACAAAACATGAATGTGCCGAGGCGACAGGCCTTAACGACGAACAAATTCGAGTGGTAGCAAAAACTGTGGGCGGTGGATTTGGCGGCAAAGAAGACATGAGCGTCCAACATCACGCGGCGCTTTTGGCGTTGCACACAGGTAAAACAGTCAAGTTTACGATGACGAGAAACGAATCGATTTTGTGTCACCCAAAACGCCATGGTTTTGAAATGGAGGTCACGTCTGCTTGCGACAGCGAGGGAAAACTCACCGCCATGAAAGCCACTCTTTTAACCGACACCGGCGCATACGCTTCGCTTGGAGGCCCAGTGCTTCAACGCGCTTGTACACATGCCGCAGGACCTTATAACTATCAAAACATCGAGATAGACGGCAAAGCGTTTTACACCAACAATCCGCCAAACGGCGCGTTTCGCGGATTTGGAGTGACACAAAGTTGCTTTGCCGCCGAATGTAACCTTAACTTGCTTGCCGAAAAAGTCGGAATTTCGGCGTTTGACATACGATATATAAACGCAATTCGTCCGGGCGAGGTTTTGCCTAACGGACAGATAGCGGACGACGGCACGGCACTGGTTGAAACGCTTGACGCAGTTCGGCCGTACTTTGAAAAAAACCCAAAAGCCGGCATTGCGTGCGCGCTTAAAAACTCGGGGCTTGGGGTTGGCGTTCCCGACGTTGGGCGTTGTAACTTGTTTGTTTCGGGCGAAAAGGTGCATGTGCGAAGTTCTGCCGCTTGCATTGGGCAAGGGGTCGGAACGGTGTTGATTCAGATTGTCAGCCACACGACAGGAATCCCCAAAAGCAAGATAGTTTGGGATCAACCGGACAGCGACATAACCCCAAACAGCGGAATGACAACAGCATCAAGGCAGACTGTTTTTGCGGGGGAAGCGGCAAGACAGGCGGCTTTAAAGCTTAAACAAAAGCTTGAAACGTCAACGCTCGCCGAGCTTGAAAACGAGACGTTTGAAGGGGAATACACCGCTATAACCGACAAGCTCGGAAGCGAAAAACAAAATCCCGTAAGCCACGTTGCATATGGCTATGCAACACATCTTGTCGAACTTGACGAGGACGGAAAGTTAAAACAGATAGTTGCGGCACACGACGTCGGAAAAGCCATCAACCCGATTATGATAGAAGGACAAATCGAAGGCGGTGTTTCGATGAGTGTCGGGTATACTTTAACAGAGGATTTTCCGCTTGAAAACGGCACACCGACAAGGAAGTTTGGAACACTTGGTCTTTTGAAAGCCGACCAAGTGCCCGAAATTAAATCGGTTATAATCGAGAAAAACACCGAAAGTTTAGCATACGGCGCAAAGGGTATCGGCGAAATCTGTTCGATACCAACCCCTCCGGCAATTCAAAACGCCTATTATAACTTTGACAAAAAGTTCAGAACAAAACTTCCGCTTGAAGACACGGTTTATAGCAAAAAGAGAGGCTAGAAAAATGGTTAAACAAAAGATTAAATGGGTAATGAACAACATGCCAAAAAGCGACGACAAACAGCTTGCGATTATGTCGGTTCAAAACGTCGAAAGGGCAAAAAAGTTTCACGAGAGTTTTCCTCAATATTCCGTTACACCACTGGCGTGTCTCGACGGCATGGCGGAGTATTTAAACATACAAGAGCTATACGTTAAAGACGAGTCGTTCAGATTTGGATTAAACGCGTTTAAGGTTCTTGGCGGTTCTTTTGCAATGGCACGATACATCGCAAAAGAGATGGGCAAAGACGTTGTCGAGATAACATACGATTATCTGACAAGCGAGAAGTTTATCGACGAGTTTGGGCAAGCGACGTTTTTCACCGCGACCGACGGAAACCATGGGCGAGGTGTTGCGTGGGCGGCAAACGTTCTCGGGCAAAAAGCCGTTGTGCACATGCCAAAAGGCAGCAGCAAACCGCGTTTTGACAACATTAAAAACGAGGGTGCGACGGTTACTATCGAAGAGGTGAACTATGATGAATGTGTGCGAATGGCGGCGGCGGGAGCTAGCGCAACCAAAAACGGCGTGGTGGTTCAAGACACCGCTTGGGAAGGCTACGAGGAGATTCCGTCGTGGATAATGCAAGGCTATGGCACGATGGTGAGCGAAGTTTGCGAACAACTTCGGCAGTTTGGCGAAAACCGACCCACCCATGTTTTTGTGCAAGCCGGCGTGGGTTCTTTGGCGGGGGCGGTTATCGGTTTTCTTGCCAACGTTTTTAAAGAATGTCCGCCTAAATTTATAGTGGTGGAAGCGGAAGCGGCAGATTGTCTTTACAAAGGCGCTTTGGCGGCAGACGGCGAGCCGAGAATTGTCACGGGCGACCTTACGACGATTATGGCGGGGCTTGCGTGTGGAGAACCAAACATTCTGTCGTGGGATATCCTGCGAAACCATTGTGACGCGTTTGTTTCGTGTCCCGATTGGGTGAGCGCACGAGGCATGAGAATGCTTGGTGTTCCGGTCAAGGGCGACCCTGTTGTTATCTCGGGCGAATCGGGGGCTGTTGGCATGGGGCTTGTTGCGGCTCTTTGCGAAACGGATGAATATAAAGAGTTGCGCGACAGTTTAAAGATCGACAGGTTTTCAAAGGTGCTTATGTTCTCGACCGAGGGAAACACAGACCCGTTGAAATTTAGAAAAGTTTTGTGGGACGGCGAACATCCCACCGTTTAAAAAGTTACAGTGTGTCAAAAAATCACATCTTAAAATGTCCGCAAAAAGCTTTGAAAATATACCGCCTATAAAAAGAACAAAAAATTGTGAGTATCGTCATTGCAAGCTTTTTGACAATCTGAAAAGTTAAAAAATATATTTTAAAAATAAAATAAAATAAGTGGAGGATTTTTAAAAAATGGATATTAACCAAATTAAACAATCTGCCGAAAGCTATAGGGCAGACATGAGCGCTTTTTTGAGGGCGATGATCTCGCACCCCAGCGAGAGTTGCGAGGAAAAGCAAGTTGTCATGTGTATAAAAGCCGAGATGGAAAAGCTTAACTTTGACAAGGTCGAGATAGACGGTCTTGGAAACGTAATCGGTTGGATGGGGGACGGCGAAAAGATAATAGCTATCGATTCCCACATCGACACGGTTGGGGTTGGCAACATCGAAAACTGGACACACGATCCATATGAGGGATACGAAGACGACAGCGTAATCTATGGCCGTGGCGGTTCCGACCAAGAGGGCGGAATGGCGTCCGCTGTGTATGGCGCAAAGATTATGAAAGACCTAGGTTTAATTCCAAACGGATATAAAATCATGGTGGTTGGCACCGTTCAAGAGGAAGATTGCGACGGAATGTGTTGGCAATATATCTACAACAAAAGCAAGATAGTTCCCGAGTTTGTTATCTCGACAGAACCTACCGACGGCGGTATCTACCGCGGACATCGCGGAAGAATGGAAATTCGCGTCGACGTTAAAGGGGTTTCTTGCCACGGTTCTGCTCCCGAACGCGGCGACAACGCCATTTATAAAATGGCGGATATTCTTCAAGACGTTCGTTCGTTAAACGAAAATTCGGCGGACGACAGCGTCGAGATTAAAGGTCTTGTCAAGATGCTTGACGAGAAATATAACCCCGAACATTTTGAAGACGCGCGTTTTTTGGGTCGCGGGACATGCACAACATCGCAAATTTTCTACACATCGCCTAGCCGTTGCGCCGTTGCCGATTCTTGTTCAATCTCTATCGACAGACGTATGACAGCGGGCGAAACTTGGGAAAGTTGTCTCGACGAAATTCGCAGTTTACCGGCAGTTAAAAAATACGGCGACGACGTAACCGTTTCTATGTATATGTACGACCGTCCTTCGTGGACAGGGGAAGTTTACGAAACAGAATGTTATTTCCCGACATGGATAAACCGCGACAGCGCGGCACATGTACGGGCGCTAATCGAAGCGCACCACGCGCTTTACGGCGAACAAAGAATAGGGCCCGAAGGATCTATGCATCTTAGAAACCGTCCGTTAACCGATAAATGGACGTTCTCGACCAACGGTGTTGCAATTCAAGGAAGATACGGCATTCCGTGTGTTGGTTTTGGCCCCGGCGCAGAATCGCAAGCACACGCACCAAACGAGATAACATGGAAAGACGACCTTGTGACGTGCGCCGCTATGTATGCCGCCGCCCCTTCGTTCTATAAAGAAGAAAACAAAACGGACGACGTTTCACAGTTTAGGGCAACACTTACAAACAATAAGATTGATTAAATAATTCGTAGTTTAATTCTTTTAGAGAAATGTTTTTGTCAGGGGACAAGCACATTGTGTTAATTGAAAATTTACAATAAATCTTAAAATACGTTTAAATAATTTGTAAAATCAATGTATTTGTGCAAAAACGCGCACTTCTTGTGCTTTAAGCTATATCTAATATAATATATATAAATTAAGGAGAAATAAAACAATGGACAACAAATTACAAAACTACATCGACAAACTCAACAAACTAAACTTCAAAGAGATGTATGAGGGGGATTTTTTCTTGACTTGGGAAAAATCCGACGACGAGATTGCGGCGCTTTTCATAGTTGCCGACGCGCTTCGTTACATGCGTGAAAACAACATCTCGACCGAAATCTTCAAAAACGGCCTTGGAATTTCTATCTTCCGCGACAACTCGACAAGAACTCGCTTCTCGTTTGCTTCGGCTTGTAACCTTCTTGGGCTTACGGTTGCCGACCTTGACGAAGGAAAAAGCCAGATTGCCCACGGCGAAACGGTTCGTGAAACCGCAAACATGGTTTCGTTCATGGCAGACGTTATCGGAATTCGTGACGATATGTATATCGGCAAAGGCAACACCTACATGCACGAGGTTGTAGACGCTGTTACCGAAGGGCACAAAGACGGAGTTTTGGAACAAAAACCGACCCTTGTTAACCTGCAATGTGACATCGACCACCCGACACAAAGCATGGCGGACATGTTACACATCATCAACGAATTCGGCGGAGTTGAAAACCTTAAAGGTAAAAAAATAGCTATGACGTGGGCATATTCCCCGTCATACGGCAAACCTCTTTCGGTTCCCCAAGGTATCATAGGTCTTATGACTCGTTTCGGAATGGAAGTCGTTTTGGCTCACCCCGAAGGCTATGAAGTCATGCCGGAAGTCGAAGCGGTTGCAAAAGCAAACGCAGAGAAAACAGGCGGTTCGTTCCACAAAACAAACTCGATGGCGGAAGCTTTCGCCGGCGCAGACATCGTCTATCCAAAAAGTTGGGCACCGTTTGCGGCTATGGAAAAAAGAACCGAGCTTTACGGCAACGGCGACGAAGCCGGCATAAAAGCTCTTGAAAAAGAACTTCTCGCGCAAAACGCAAAACACAAAGATTGGGAATGCACAGAGCAACTTATGAAAACAACCAAAGACGGAAAAGCCCTTTACATGCACTGCCTGCCGGCAGACATCACAGGCGTTTCGTGTGAACAAGGCGAGGTTGAAGCTTCGGTGTTCGATCGTTATCGTGTGCCTCTTTACAAAGAAGCTAGCTTCAAACCGTATGTTATAGCGGCTATGATTATGCTTGCTAAATGCAAAGACCCACAAGCAACGCTTAAATCGCTTGCAAAAAAAGCAGAAGAGCGCCGCATCGACCGTTAGGAAACAAAAAGACTATAAAGACTATAGGACAAAAGATAAGGGACAGCCAAAACGGCTGTCCCTTTAATGTGCTTTTATTTAACTTTTCGCCCTATTTTTGTTGTAGTTTATAAGACAACCGGCTTTAACGATAGCCCTTTCCTCGTTTGTCATCTCGGTCATATATAACGTTATTTCTTTTAGCGTCTCCCCGATAACATACGCTTTTATGTCCGACATATCGCCGTCTATGTGTCTTACAATGTTCGGAACAAAGATGTAATCATCCACGTCGAAAACCATCTCGCCTTTAATTTGGAACGGCAACATTCCCCAGTTAATGACGTTTGAACGATAACGTTTTGTCGCGTATTCGTTTGTTATGTTTGCAAGGCCGCCAAGAACCCTTTGGCAACTCGCGGCTTGTTCCCTCGCCGAACCGTCCCCCGGTTTAAAGGCGCAAACAACGCTTCCAATCTCTATCTCGTTTAAATCGATATCGGAAAAACCTTCGAGTTTTTTGATGTTATCAAAAACTGTTTTAAGTTTCTCGTCGATTAACGTTGTGTCTTGTCCGCTCGTTCTAGCCTTTTCGAGCTTATCGATTTCTTTTGCCCTTGACACGTACAACGGATCGCGGCGCGACAACGTAAATTCCGCAAGCCCCAACGGATTGGAGCGATAGGACGACGTTTCCCCCGACGGTATTAGTTCGTCGGTTGTGGTTACGCTGTCGGTGATTTTGGTCGAAATTTTAAGCAAAATATGTTCGCTAAGTGCGCTAAGCTTTGGCCAATCTTTTATGTTTGGGCCATATATAAGCGGTTGTTCGGGTTTTGGGTTGCCGAAACCTTGATATACACGTTTTTGATAGATAGAACTGTCAAAGTTATATTTCGGGGTTTTAAAATCTATATCGGTCGCCGCGGTCAACACTCCGCCGTTTGCCGCGGTGGCGGCTATCGAACGCGCATCCATCAACGCAACCGCCGACATCTGCCCCTCGCCCGGTTTAGAACCCTCGCGGCTTTTAAAGTTACGCGTTGTGTGTCTAATGCTCAGCGCGTTGTTTGCCGGTGTGTCGCCTGCGCCAAAACATGGGCCACAAAATGCCGTTTTTACGGTTGCACCGCTTTGGATAAACTTCGCTATCGCTCCGTTTTTAACAAGCTCGAGATACACAGGTTGTGACGACGGATAGACCGCAAGCGAAAAAACATCGTTTCCACAGTCTGCGCCGTTCAAGATATCGGCGGCCACCGCCATGCTTGAGAAATTTCCGCCGGCGCAACCGGCTATAATACCTTGTTGGACGGTTAGTTTTCCGTCTTTAATCTTGTCAACAAGAGAAAAGTTAATGCTTTTATCTCCCGAAAATTCGACCGCTTGTTTTTCAACCGAACGCAAAATATCCGAAAGGTTACAGCCCAGTTCGTCTATCGTATACGTGTTGCTAGGATGGAACGGAAGCGCTATCATAGGCCTAATTTTCGCAAGGTCTACATATATCATTCCGTCATAAAGCGCAACATCTTTAGGCTCAAGTTTTTTGTACGCGTCGGCTCTTTTGTGGCTTTCGAGGAACTCTTTTGTGTCGTCGTCGGTACACCAAATCGAGCTTAGACAGGTAGTCTCGGTCGTCATTACGTCTATGCTGTTTCTGAAATCGGTGTCAATCGCCGCAATTCCGGGGCCTATGAACTCCATGACTTTGTTTTTTACATAACCGCTTTCAAACACCGCGCCGATAATCGCAAGCGAAATGTCGTGGGGGCCTACTCCCGGTATTGGTTTGCCGTCGAGGTATACACCGACTATGTCGGGGTATTTCACGTCGTAGGTGTCACACAGCAGTTGTTTAACAAGCTCGCCGCCGCCCTCGCCTATTGCCATCGTTCCAAGCGCGCCATATCTTGTGTGGCTGTCTGAACCTAGTATCATAGAGCCGCAGCCGGCGTGCATCTCGCGCATATATTGATGTATAACCGCAAGGTGTGCCGGAACGTATATACCGCCAAATTTTTTCGCGGCGCTTAACCCGAAAATATGGTCGTCTTCGTTTATCGTTCCGCCAACGGCACAAAGCGAGTTGTGGCAGTTTGTCAAAACATATGGTACCGGAAACTTTTCCATGCCCGAAGCTTTTGCGGTTTGAATTATGCTGACAAACGTTATGTCGTGGCTTGTTATCGCGTCAAACTTTATCTTTAAATTTTGGTCGTTGCCTGACTTGTTGTGTGCCGACAAGATACCATATGAAATCGTTCCTTGTCTGGCTTGTTGCTCTGACTTTTGGTCAACACATGTTTTTTCATATTCTTTTTTTGGAACTAGCTTTTCGCCGTTTAAAAGATAAACTTTGTCGTCGTATATTTTTATCATTGCAATGAGTTGTCCTTTCCGGAGTTCAAATTTTTTCTTGTGTTATATTATACATTTAAACAAGAAAAAATACAAATGTCATGTATAAAATCGCTGTGGACAATGGTGTCGATTAAAACATCTTTGTTTTGCAATTCGCTTTAAAACGCTATCTCGCTTTGCCAAACGTCTATGCCGGTTCCGCTGTAGACTTTTGAAAGACGCTCCGAAAGTTTTGCCCTTGTTACGCCTTTTTTAAGTATAACCTGCAAAAATCCGCCGCCGCCCGCGCCACACACCATCTTGCCGACGATGAGGTCGTCGATAGTTTCGAATATGTGGTTTATGCATATGTTTGCGCTTCCTTTATCGAGCGCAAGTGAAAGGTTCATGTGTCGGCTTAAAAGCGCGGCAAACCCGTCTATGTCGCCGTTTTCAAGACAGTTTGCCATCAAACGGCTGACACGTTGCATCTCGTAAAGTACCGAAACAGCGGTTTCGTCCCCCGAAATATATTTCCCGACTATCTCGCGTAAAAGGTTTCGGGCAAGTCGCCTTTGACCGGTGTAAATAAGGCAAAGTCTTTCGGAAAGTTCCGTTTGTGTTTTTTTATCAAGCAAAAGCATTTTTGCGCGAACCGCTTGGTCGATTCCGCTGTCGGTCTCGAGAAGCTTAACGCCGTCAAAGATAGCGCCGCATTGGTCTTGCCAACCACCGCCCGTGCTCATTAACTGTTCGACCGACAACACAACTTTTGATATCTCGCTTTTGGTCTTTTCAATCGAAAACCATCTGAATATAGCGGTTACAAGCGCCGCCGCAAGAATGCTGCTTGTGCCAAGGCCGGAACCTCGCGGAATGTTTTTAACGCCGGTTTTTATGTGTATGCCACCGCCCAAAAGATCTATGAGTTTTTCAAACGACGCGTCGCCGTCAAGCGACACCACCCCTGCGACGATAAGCGACGCTTTTAAAAGTGCAAACGCGTCGAACGGGTCGCCGTAGTTTTGAAGATCTTTTATGTCATGAAATATCTCTTTTTTTCCGTTATCCACCGTTTCAAGAACTATGTGGCGTTCGTCGATAGGTTGGATAGAGGCAAATACCGGTGGTTCGCCGTTAAGAAGCACCGCCGCGTTTAAAACGGTTCCGCCCTGTTCGAGACAGTGGGGCGGAGTGTCCGACCAACCGCCACCAAAGTTAACGCGTACCGGAAGTTTAACCTCAACCGTTTGGCGCGTGACATTTATCGTTTGATCGTTTATAACGCTTAAACTTTTAAACGCGTCGTCAAACAAAGTTTTTTGTATCGTCTCAAACGCTTTTGTTTCAAACTGCTCAGAAAGAGCGCCGTCACACAGTTTTGAAAGATAGTAGAAACTTCGGATTTTTTGTGAAAATTCGAGAAGCTCGGTCGCGTCTGTTATCTGTTTAAGTTCGCTTTTCGTTAATCCCTCGCCCTCGAAAACGTCTTTGACAAGGTGTAACGGGCGCTGAAGTTTAATTTGATGCAAGAATTTTTGCACACGAACAGCGCCAAACAACTGCGTTTTAAATTCAATCGAAAAGTTCGAATCGGCGTTTGTAAAGCTTTCGGATAAACTTAAAAGTTCGCCGGCATCGGAATTTTTTCCGTTGTAGATATCAAGCGACGCCAAAAAGGCCGACTGTATATCGGGTTTTTTAGGGAAACGTTTTAAGTCCCAAAACGTTGTTCGTTTGTCGTCTGAACAGGTTTTTTTTGCATCTTCAAAAACGGGATATATCCTAACAACAAAGCTTCCGTCTGTCTGTTTTAATCCATGGACAACGGTGTTTTTTGGCACAGCTGCGTCTTGTATCGTCATGTTTGAAACGATAGCGCCGTCGCCAATCGTGACGCCGCTTTTTATGTGGCTGTTTTCGACATACGCCGTTCCTAAAAATTCTGTGTCGTTTTCGATTAGGCTGTTGTAACACGCGATATTTGGGTTGTCGCAAAAAGAAGCCACCTTGTTTTTCCAACCAAGATTTTTATATAACTTTTCAGAACCTGTTTTAAGCTCTATTAACTCGCGAGATGTTCCGAAATGCATAAATTTTGCGGGAGCTAAAACCGAAAGTTTAATCGAAAATTTTGAAAGGCTTTCCCAGATTTTTTGTCTGCATTGTTCGAGATTTTGCGTGAACTCCTTTTCGGGTTTTTCCAAAAGATAGTTTTCAAACGTCGAACATTTCGCCAAAGGATATAAAATATCTCCGTAGAAGTTTAAAGCGACGGTGTCGTTTATAAACTGTGAAACTTTTTTGTCATCGGATTTTTCGTTTGTTGTGACAAGTTGAAGCAACGAGTCGACGACTTTTTTGCCGAAATAAACCGCGCCCGAATCGAGGTTTATAAAGTTCCATCTGTCGATTGCGCCTTCGTTTTTAAGCGAGTTGGCAGAGGCTTTGTGCATAAATTTTCCGACATATCCAAGCTCGTCCGAAACAAAAACGCCGTGGTTTTGACCTATTTCAACCGTTTCTTTGATAGATAAAGCTACCGCATCTTCCGAAGAAAACTCAACTTGTAACGGATTAAAAAGCAACAACACATCCCCCGAAAGCACAAACAACCCTTTGGACATTCTCGACGGAACCGAGCTTGCAAGAATCATAAGCTCGTCAAAAAGCGTTGAACCAACCCCGTTTGGAAGCTCTCTTTCAACGGGTGAAAAAAGCTTTCCGCAATCGGAATATTGCGGAATGCGTTTGCTGTCGCCACCCGAATGGATTAGAAGTATTCTTTTGTTAAGGGTTTGCTCGATAGATTTTTCCTTTTCAAGCACATAAAGCAACGCGTTGAGCGTTGCGCCGCCCGAACCAATTCTTTTTCCGTCGGTGTCGGGGACAACCGCGAAGTTTGGCGTGTCGGGCAACATCTTTTGTGCAAGCCTTTGATCGATGTTTTGGCGATATGCCGCCGCTTGGCGCTCGTTTGAAGCGGTTATAATTATATAATCCCAATGCACAAAGTTTTTTTTGGTTAAACTTTTTACATATGTTTCATATATATCGTCGTAGCTTTGTTGTAAAAACAAGTCGTTTGTTTGCGTTAGAGCCATTAAAATACCTCGGTTTTAAATTTCAATAGGTTTCATGTCTATGCTGTCCCAAAGATATCTGTTTGTTATTCGTATCTCGGGGATTACGGTAAGGCAAAGGAAAGAAAGCGTTATAAATGGGTCGGTGTTTTCGGGAATCCCCATTTCGCGCGCGGTTTTTAACATGTCTGAAAGGTTAGAGATAACCTCGTCGATAGGCTGGTCGGTCATCAGCCCCCCAATCGGAAGCGGCTGTGAGCCTATCACTTCGCCGTTTTTAACAAGAACATATCCGCCGTTTTGTTGCTTGATAGCTTCGATAGCGCAAAGCATGTCGCTGTCACAGCTTCCGACAACAACGATGTTGTGGCTGTCGTGTGACACGGTGGTAGCGACTGCGCCGTCTACATTAAACCCTTTTAAAATCGCAACGGCTTTTTTACCCGTGTTTTTATGCCGTTCAAACACCGCAATTTTTTGATAGGTTTGGTTTGGCACAAACAATCCGTCTTTTGTCGGAACTTTTTCTTTAATTCGTTTTGTTATAATTTCGCTTTGAACAATCTCGATTATGTCACAAACATCGCTTTTAAGTTTAAGTTCAAAATCTTTTAGCGCAACCGTTTTTAGATTTATACTTTTTTTGAAAAAATCATCTGTCGGTCTGTCTTCAAACCTCATGGGCAGGATGTCGGTTGAGGTCTGTTTACCGTTTTTATATACCTGTTCGACATAGACTTTGTCGCGGTCTGAGATTATCGCAAGGTCGGCTTTATATCCTTCCGAAACAGCGCCGATTTTTGAAAGACCATAGAACCTTGCGGCGTTGTAAGACGCCATTATATAAGCTTCTTCCGGGGCAATTCCAAGTTTAATCGCTTCTCGGATGTTTTCGCGGATATGCCCTTTTTTTCTTATGTCTTCGATGTGTTTGTCGTCTGTGCAAAACGCGAAGTTTTTAAACGGCATGTTTGCTTTGATAGCGCCCGAAAGAATGGCTTTAAGGTTTTTTGCCGCCGTTCCTTGACGTATAAGGATTTTCATGCCTTTTCGTATCTTTTCTTGGGCTTCTTCAAACGTAACACATTCATGGTCGGTCGCAACCCCGGCAACACAGTATGCCGAAAGTTTTTTTCCGGTAAGCGACGGAGCGTGTCCGTCTATCGGTTTGTTTTGGAACAGCTCGATTTTATCAATGACGTCGCGGTCGGCTTCGCACACCCCGACATAGTTCATCACTTCGCCAAGCCCCAAAACTTTTGGGTGTTTAATAAGTTTTTCAAGGTCTGACGCCTTAAGCACCGCGCCGCTGTCTTCGAACGATGTCGCCGGAACACAGGACGGAAGCATGTAATACATGTCGCACGGGATGCCTTGCGATTGGTCGAGCATGTATTCGACCCCTTTGATGCCAAAGACGTTTGCGACTTCGTGTGGGTCGATTATCATGGTGGTTGTGCCGCGCGGGACAACCTCTCCGGCAAATCCCCTTGGGGTCGTCATGGTCGATTCAATGTGCATATGCGCGTCGATAAACCCCGGAACGACATAGTTTCCAGTTAGGTCAACTTCGCGCTGTCCGCTGTAACCCTCGCCGACGGCGGCTATGTATTCTCCCGAAATAGCGACATCGCCTTTAATCCATTCGTTTGTAAAAACGTTAAGAACTGTGCCGTTTTTTAGCACAAGCTCGGCTTTTTTTCTTCCCGACGCAATGTCGATGAGGTTTATTAGCTCGTTACTGTTCAAGTTGATCCCTCCTTATTAAAGATGGTTTAATTTTTGTTTAAAACCTTATCAACCGCTTTAACGATGTTTTCATATCCTGTGCAACGACACATGTTGCCCGAAAGCTCGCGTTTAATATCTTGTTTTGAAAAGGTCTTGTTAGAGTTTTGCATGTTGGTTGCCGTTATGACAAATCCCGGAGAACAAAACCCACATTGAACCGCGCCTTCGTCTAAAAACGCCTGTTGCATCTCGGAAAGCGTTCCGTCGCTTGGGGTTATTCCTTCGATCGTCGTAATCTCTTTACCCTCTGCCCAGATAGCAAGATAGATACACGAATTAAAAACTTCGTTGTTTATGATGACGGAACACGCGCCACATTCGCCGACATCGCAACCTTTTTTAACGCCGGTTAGACGATAGTCGTTTCGAAGCATGTCGGAAAGCGACGCGCGCGGATCGACAAGCACCTGTTCGGGTTTTCCGTTTATCGTACAGTTAACTATAACTTTTTGCATTTATATATACGCTCCTTTTTTAATTTTGCAAAGTTATGATTGACACAAGGTATTACACCCCTGACAAAAAGATTGGTTGTAGGGACAGGGCTTGCCCCTGTCCGAAATATTTGCACATTTACTGCTTTTAAGTAACTTAAGAAAATTTCTCAACATTTACAAAGTTTGAAAATTATATTTTCAAACTTTTGCCTGCTTGCTCAATCGCCGACACAAACGCACGCTTAACGTTTTCCGACGCAATTTGAAGCCGAAGTTCTTTTGAAGCGCGCCACGACGAACGTGGAGATATCTCGGACAAAGCAGATTGAACCAGCTTTTCAACCATGTCGGGTTCAAGCTTTGCATTTTCAAAAAGCTGTTCTGTTTTTGGGATTCTTATCGGAGTTGCCGCCGCAACGCCAAACGCAATTCTAAGGCGCTCCACCGTTTGCTTGTCGTTTGAAAGTCGAACGTTAACCGAACATCCAAGCGTCGCAATGTCCATCGCCTTTCTCATGGCGTATTTTATGTACTTTCCGTATGTATTAAGATAGCTTTGTTTTGGAATTATTATTGCGGTCAAAAGTTCACCCTCTTTAAGGTCAACCTTTCCGGGTCCTTTATAAAACTCTTTGATATCAAGAGTTCTTTGACCTTTAACTGAACTTATCTCAAGAAGCGCGTCGTATGCCATGACGGTTGAGGCGCTGTCGGCGCTTGTGACGCCGTTGCAAAGATTTCCGCCTATCGAGCCGATGTTCCGTATCTGGGGGCCACCAACTTGGCCAACCGCCTCGGCAAGAGCCGGAAGATGTTGTTTTATAATATCGCTTTGTTCGATGTGGGAAAACGAGGTGAGCGGTTTTATGACGATGTTTTGGTCTTGGTCAAAAAAGATGCCGCGAAGTTCGTCAAGCATGTATATGCTTACAACTTCGATGCCGGCAAGATGTCCTTCTCTTGCCTTGATAAGCACGTCGCTGCCACCCGCGAGGACGTGCGCCGATTTATGTTTGTCGAGAAGCTCCAAAGCGTGTTTAACGCTTGTCGCTTGATATATAGCGGAAAAATCATACATAGTTTTTCACCAACCCTTCGTTGCGAAATCCTTCGAGAACCCTCTCGGGGGTCAACGGATTTTGATTAAATTTAACCCCTGTTGCGTTTAAAACGGCGTTTCGAATAGCCGCCGCGACCGGAACTGTCGGCGGCTCACCCAGCGATTTGTTGCCAAAAGGCCCCGTTATGTCGTATGGTTCGACAAACGCAACGCTTAAATCGGGGGTGTCGAGCGTTGTCATAAGTTTATAATCTAAAAGATTGTTGTTGAGCGGTTTGCCGGTTTTTTCGTTGTACAAAAGTTGTTCCGAAAGCCCATAGCCTAACCCCATGCTCATGCCGCCGTGTACTTGCATTTCCGCTAACATCGGGTTTAAGATCTTTCCGCTGTCGTGGACGTTTATAATGTCTTTAACTTCAATCGTTCCAAGCGAGATGTCGACTTCGACGTCGGCAAAACACGCGCCAACAGCAAACGTGTTGCTTTGACAGTTGGCGGTTGAATACGCTTCGATGTGTTGGGGGTTATTGGGGTTGTAGTATGCTTCGGTCATGAGTTCCGCAAGAGACACAACCTCTTCGCCCGACAATTTATTTATGACGTTTCGACCGTCGATATCAAGCTCGGTTGCATTAACGTTTTTGTAAAACTCTGCGTATTCAAAGATCTTTTGTTTTAGTATTTCGGCGGTCTTTTTAATAGCCATTCCTCCAACATACGATTGACGCGAGGCATAAGCGCCGGGATCATACGGCGAAATGTCGGTGTCTTGGTTGGACATTATGTGGAAATCCTCAAACGGAATTCCTGTGGCTTCGGAAGCCATCTGGCAAAACACGGTATCTGCGCCTTGGCCTATCTCGGTTGCGCCCATTATAAGTTGAACCGTTCCGTCTTGGTTCATCGACATTCGACAGGAACTAACCTCGATTGATATCGGCCAAACGGCGGTTTGGTATGTAAAGATTGCACACCCAACCCCTTTTCGGATGTTGCCGCTTTGGTTTTCGTAAAGTTTTCTTTTTTTGTCCCAATCTATATGAGCTTTTCCTTTTTCGATAGCTTCGGGAAGCCCAACAGAGACCGCTTCAACCTTTGAATATGGTTCGATATATCCCTTTTTCATCATGTTGATTTCGCGGATTTTGACCGGGTCGATGTTAAGCGATTTTGCAATATCGTCGACATGGCTTTCCATAGCGAAGATTATCTGGGGAACGCCATATCCGCGCATTGCTCCGGCGGGAGCGGTGTTGGTGAACACCGTCTTAACGTCGCCTTTTGTCGCTTTTTCGTCTTGGTATACGTTGCGGAAGACAGAGGAAGCCTTTGCAACTATTCCGTGGCCGTGCGACGCGTAGCCGCCTTGGTTGGAGACCCCTTCAAGAGCCCTTGCAACAAAACGACCGTCGGGGCGAACATAACTTGTAATCTTAAAATCAATAGCGTGGCGAACCCTCGTGCACGCGAAAGTTTCTTCTCTTGTCGTGTCGATTTTAACGCAACGTCCGCCGACAACGGTTGAAAGGTATGCGCAAAGCGGTTCAAACAAAACGTCTTGTTTGTTTCCGAAACCGCCGCCGATATACGGCTTAATAACGCGAATTTTGCCCCACGGCATGTCAAGAGCTTGCCCGACGACACGGCGCACGATATGGGGAATTTGGGTGGACGACACCACAACCATTCTGCCGCGGTGTTCGTAAGCATAGCAGATTGGGTTTTCTATGTGGCAATGTTGGACTATCGGGGTTTTAAATTGGTCTTCAAATTTTATAAGCCCCGGTTCTTTAATCGCTTCGTTAAAATCGCCAAACTCATAGGAAGTTGCCGCCAAGATGTTGTCTTTGAAATCCTCGTGGATTGGGGGCACATCTTTTGCGTTGATTGCCGCGTCTGGAGTTATTAGGGGGGTATATTCTTGATATTCAACTTTAATCGCGCGAATAGCCCTGTCGCACGCAACACTGTCGGTTGCGATTACCGCCGCGACGTTGTCGCCATAGAACCTAACGCGCGAGGTCAAAAGGTTGTTGTCCGCAATGTCTTGGTGGGACGGGTCGGTGCTCCACGGGTGGCCTGCGGTTGGGAACTTGGTGTTTGGCACGTCAAAACAGGTAACTATCTTTTCGACACCGGGTATCTTTAATGCCTCTTCGATGTCTATGTTTTTTACGACTCCGTTTGCAATTTCGGAATGGACTATCTTTGCAATTAACACGTCGTTTAAAAGATAGTCGTCGGTAAACATTGCTTTGCCGGTTATCTTTTCAACGCCATCTATGCGTTTAAAACTTTTTCCGACCGAACGAAAATTTTTCTCACTCAAAACTTTAACCCTCCAATTTTTTATTTTAAATTTAATTAATCTCGTTTTTTTCGCTGGTGTCGTCTTTTGCTTGTTTTGTTTTGTTGTCTTGGTCGATAAACATTCCGATAACAAGCCCGATAAGCATTCCCATGCCGGGGCCAAACATAAGCGCGTACGACATTTGGATATCAAAAATCAGCGATGCCAAAACCGCGATGGTTGTTCCGAAAATTATGCCAAATGAAATGCCATAGCTTAGATATTTGTTATCGTTACTATTGTTGCTCTCGCCCATTGAAATCCTCCATTAAAAAAGCTTTCCTATTTTAATTTTGCGTCGTTTGAAACAAACAAAACAACACAGACGTTTAAAAAACTTTCAATTTTGCTGTTGGTGCTATTTACTATTCGAATTGAGAAAGCATTAACAAAAGATCGACCGCCAATTTAAGCAGATAAAAATATCAATTTTAAACAAATCTTTTAAAAAATACTTGTATTCTCTTATTATAAAGTGATAATATAAACTTATCAAGCAAAACTTTATAAGATGAGTGTGATTTTTCTAATTTTTTTAATTTAGATGCATTGCCTCCCGTACTACCTTGTGTTAATTAAAACTTTTGCAGTTACCCTCTCAGTCAATCTCGGATTGACTGAGAGGGCAAGTGAAAAACTACTTATGTAAATTTTTAAACGACACAAGGCACTACGTCCGCCATTTTATGGAAACGCCAAAAGCCGAAAATCATATTCAAATACCGCCACGAAGTGGCGCACCATAACTATTAATTATTAACTTTAAACAAAAGGGGTTTATAAAAAAGTGAACGGCATTTATAAAGGGAATTTCATCGACTGTCCCACAATCTTAGAACTGCGTGTGCGGAAAGACGCGTTTATAAAGGTTGAAAACGGTGTTGTTAAAGAGATTTCGCAAACTCCGATAGACGGGGAATTGATTAAAGATTTTGAAAGCGCCCTTGTCATACCCGGGCTTTGTGACATGCATCTACACGCTCCGCAATATGCAAACCGTGGGTTTGGGTTAGACCTTCCGCTTCTTCCGTGGCTTGAGAAATATACATTTCCCGAGGAAATGAAATATAACGACACAAACTATGCAAAACAAATCTATCCGAAATTAATAAAAGATCTTGTGAAAAACGGCACAACAAAGGCTTGTATATTCGGCTCTATCCATCTAAAATCGACCGAGATTTTGATGGAACTTTTGGAGCAAAGCGGAATTTCGGCATATGTCGGCAAGGTTAACATGGATAGAAATTCGCCCGAAAATCTTTGTGAAACGTGCGAGAGCTCTTTTGAAGATACAGTTAAATTTATCCAAGCTTCAAAAAAATATAAAAATATTAAACCGATTATAACCCCGCGGTTTGTTCCGTCATGTTCGGGGGAACTTATGGGAAAACTCGGCGAACTTGCGCAAAAATACGGCGTGCCTGTGCAATCGCATCTATCGGAAAACCTAAGCGAGATCGAATGGGTTAAAAAGCTAGAACCAAACGCGACGTGTTATCTTGACGCTTATAAAATATATGGTTTGGTTTCAAAAGACGTGCCGTCGATTATGGCGCATTGTGTTTCGTGTAGCGAAAAAGAACTTGATATGATAAAAGAGTTTGGCGTTTTGGTGGCCCATTGCCCCGAAAGCAACGCGAACATAACAAGCGGCATAGCCCCCGTCGCCGACATGCTTGCGCGCGGGATAAGCGTTGCGCTGGGGTCCGACATAGCGGCCGGAACGTCGCTTTCGGTGCTCGACGCGGCGTCGCTCGCCGTTAAAGTTTCAAAGCTTCGCGGAGCACTTTTCGGAGAAAAGAGCATAGACTACAAAAACGCGCTATACCTTGCGACAAGTGAAGGACAGAAATTTTTCGGAGAAAAACCCGGTTTTTGTGTCGGTAACGCTTTTGACGCCGTTGTTATAGACGACAGCGAACTTTTGCAAAGCGGTGGTATCGACTTTGAACAGAGAATACAACGTATGATGTTGTTTTCGGGAGAACGAAACATTTCGGCGGTTTACGCAAGAGGGAGAAAGGTTTATTAAATAATTAAATTTAAAACGGTCGGCAAACTCGCTTTTGTGGCGAGAAAGCCGACCGTTTTGTTTAGCCTTTTATTAAAGACAACGCAGGTAAAACATATGAAATATGTTTTATCTGCGTCAAAAAAGGTACACCCTCAAAAATGTTGCACAAAATCGTGGGTAGGGGCGGATACCATCCGCCCGCCATTAGTTGCACAAATTATATCATAAACTGCTGTTTCGGTATTTAAACGGCATAAATGGCAATAATGAAACCTTTACTCTATGCTTTTTTGCACATTAGAGGCTGTGTTTGAACTGGCGGATGATATCCGCCCCTACATCCCACACATTATGTTTGTGCAAACGGTATACAACCGTTTTTTTGACGAAACACAATTTTTCAATAGGGGTTTTTCGACAGTCTGAAACATATGAAATATGTTTATTTTTTAGAAATCAAAGAAATTTCGGTCTTTGTTTCCGTAAAACGGGTCGGTTGAGACATCTCGCGAAAGAAGTTCTTCGTCGCTTACAAACTGTCCGTCGCCGTTTTGGTATGGATTAGCGTTGTTTTGTTGCTGTTGCTGTTGTTGCATTTGCTGTTGAAGTTCTTCGGGGGAATACGCTATCGTCGGTTCGTCGTGTCCCGACATCGCTTCACCATACATCTCGTTGCCGTATGCGTTATCATAGTTTTGATAGTTGTAAAAATCCTGCGTCTGGTCGGGATATGGTTTTCCCGCTCTGCCTTGGGCGCCGTTATATCCGCCTTGGCCTTGAAGGTTGTTTGGCATTGGTTGTTGGGGCGGTCGCTGTCCTGCGTGGTTGGACGGCGGTTTATTGCCCTGTGGATTTTGGTTTTTGGACATGTTTTGCATATTTTGCATGTTTTGTTTATTTTGCATGTTTTGTTGTGGCGGACGAGGCCCCATGTTTGGCGCGCCAACATTTCCGCCGGGTCGTTGTGGCGGACGCGGGCCGTTCGGGTGGGGCTGGTTGCCGTGGCGGTTAATCGTCCCGGAAGATGATTTGCCGGAAGATTTGCCGGAAGGCTTTTTGCCGCCTTCGTTGCTTTGTTGTCTTGGTGGTGGGCTTTGCTTAAGGTTTTCGTTCGTGTTTGTGGTTGGTCCTTTTTTGGTCGTTCGTTTAATCTTGTTTATTATAGTGCTTGCGGCGTATAAAATTCCCGAGAACCCTCCGTGGCTCATCTGTCCTTTGCTTTTAAGACGGAAATATTGTATCAAAACTCCGCCGACAATTGCGACAACAATTCCGCCGATTATCAACAAAACGGTTGATAAAATCCCGCCCGCTTCGCGTTTGAAATGGGCCTCGATAACGACGTCGGACGACGGCATTTTAAATGAGGTGAACTCTGCTTCGACGTTCTCAAACTCTCCGGCGTCGGCGCTCCAGTGGTCAAAAACATATCCTTCGTCCGGCATTGCGCGAACCGATATTTCGGCGCCTGCCGCCACCGTCGTTAGGCTTGCGGAAACCCTTCCGCCTTCGTCCACTGTTGTTTGGACGTTAAACAATCCGCCTACATTTTCGGTCGTTGTGTCGTTAGAGGGCTCGTCTGTTTCGGGTTGTTCTGTCGGTTCTGGGGTTGGTTCGGGAGTAGGTTCCGGTTCTTCTTCCTCCTCTTGCTCCTCTTCCTCGACAGGTTCGTCCTCTTCAAAGTTTGCGGTTAGCGTTGCGTCGACATCGCTAGCAGTGAAGTTTGTTGTTAGGTCGTCGGGGTCGTCAAACGTTCCGCTTGTCGCCGTCCAACCCGTAAAGGTATATCCGTCAAGCTCTTTGGCTTCGATATAGACCGACTCGCCTTCGACAAGTGTTAACGCTTTTGTGAGTATCGTTCCGCCGTCCGGTTGTTCAAACGAAACGTCTACTATCTTACCGAAAAATGCCGACACCGTAACGTCGGCAGGGGGCATGTTAAACGACGCGTTGGCGCTGTTGTTGGACGAGACCACAACGCTGTCGGGGGCTATTTCCCAGTAAAGAAATTTATATGTATCATCTATCGGCGTTGCGACAACGTCTATCTTGTCGCCAACCGATATGTCGGTTGTTTTGGGGCTTACCGCAACAGAACCGCGAGTTTCGACAACATCAACCGTCACAGAATAGGTTTTTATGTCGGGTTCGAACGAAACAACAAGGCTTTCGCTTGTGGTTCTACCCTCTAAAACAACCATGTTGTCCGAAACCGCAAGCGATATGCCGTCTTTTTTAATAGATTGAAGTTTATAGTTTTCGCTTGGTGTCGCGGTAACCGTTAGGTTGTACGGCATCTCGGTTGAAAAGGAAAAACTGCTTCCCTCGCCGAGAATCGCTCCGCTTGTTGGGTCGATAGCCTTGGCTGTCGCCGTTCCGCCTATGCCTTGTGACACCGTGACATCAACGGCATAGTCGGCCGCCAAAACCGTCGGCATTGCCAACAACAAAAGCATTATAATTGATAATATTGATATTGTTCTTTTCACCGTTAAACCTCGCTTGAGTTATTTTTTTGCTATCATTTTTTATTATATATAGTAATTATATATAATTTAAATTAAAAATACAATGAAAAAAGCCAAATATAATGGTTACAATTTGGTATTTTTTTGTTTTTTAAAATATACTTTGTTTGGTTAGCAAGACGTTTTGTTTGTCGGGGGGATACTAATAACACTTGTTTTAAAAAAAGTTTGTAAAGCGGTAATAAATATTGTAAAATTAAAAGGTAACGATTAAACACAAAATTTTATCAAAAAGGTTTTTACTATGTTAATTCTAGTTATCAACGCAGGGAGCACAAGCGCAAAATATCAACTTGTCGACATGACAGACGAAAAGGTGCTTGCAAAGGGCGGCGCCGAACGAATTGGCGGCGCAAGTTTTATAAAACACACGGTAGCGGAAAAGCCGCCCGAAATTATAGATATAAAGCTTGAGAACAACAACCAAGCGTTTGCCGCAATCGTTAAGCTTTTAACCGAAGGACAACACAAAGTTATTGAAAGCATTGAACAGATATCGGCTGTGGGGCACAGGGTAAGTTTTGGGCCGATAGATTGGAACTATGGAAAACTTGCGACAAAACAAAACATAGAGATTCTTCTCGACCACAGCGAGTTTGCTCCACTCCACGTCCCTATGCAGGTGGCGGCGCTTAAAGCTTCGCAGGAGGTTTTCGGCGAAAACTTCCCGATGTGTGTCGTGTTTGACAACTCGTTCCACCACACGATGCCGGAAAAAGCATATATCTACGGCATACCGTACGAATACTATGAGAAATATGGAATCAGAAAATTTGGCTTCCACAGCATAAGCCACGAATATGTAAGCGAGAGATATTTTGACATAACAAAAAAAGAGAAAAAAGGTTCGAAGCTCGTTACCTGTCACCTTGGCGGAGGAAGCTCGGTTTGTGCTATAATGGACGGAAAAAGCCTCGACAACTCGATGGGCTTTACCCCTGTCGACGGCATCATAATGGGAACGCGAAGCGGAAGTATCGACCCCGCAATTGTCAGCTTTATAGCCAAAAAAGAGGGGATAACGGCGGAACAAGTCACCGAGATATTAAACAAGAAATCCGGTCTTGTTGGGGTTTCGGGCATCTCGTCCGACTGTCGCGACGTCGAAGACGCAATGGACACCAACCCGCGCGCACGGCTTGCGGTTGACATCATGTGTTATCAGTTGACAAAGTTAATCGGCTCATATGCCGCCGCAATGGGTGGGGTCGACAGCGTTATCTTCACGGGTGGAATTGGTGAAAAGTTCTCATATCTTCGATATCAAGCGTTGAAAAACCTGTCGTTTATCGGCATCGAGATAGACAGCGAGCTTAACAGGCAAGCAAACGAAAAGGACGGGGGACGTTTTTCAAAACCCGGTTCAAAAGTTTCTGCTTACGTAATCCCGACAAACGAAGAGATTATGATAGCACGGCAGACAAAAGAGATTGTTTTAAAAGGTGAAAATTAATGGAACTAATTGAAAAAAAGATCTCGGGAGACGAGATTTACAAAGGCAAGATAATAACGGTTAACGTCGACACCGTCACGTTGCCGGACGGCAAAACGGCAAAGCGCGAGGTGGTTTTACATCCGGGTGGCGTGTGTGTCGCGGCACTAGACGACCAAAACAACCTGTTTTTTGTCGAACAGTTTCGATATCCCCACGGCGAAAAGGTGTTGGAACTGCCTGCCGGAAAACTTGAATGGAACGAGTTGCCCGACCCCGCCGCCGCACGCGAACTGCGCGAGGAAACGGGATGTGTCGCAAAAAATCTAAAACGCGTTTCGGTTTCGTATCCAACGCCGGGATTTTGTTCCGAAAAACTTTATTTATATATAGCGACCGATTTAAGTTTTGGACAACAACAACTCGATAGCGACGAATTTTTGGCGGTTAAAAAGATTCCGCTCGAAACGGCGGTTAAGATGGTTATGTCGGGCGAGATACACGACGGCAAAACCCAAACACTTGTGCTTATGGCGGAGAAGTTTGTTAATCGTTAGTTGATAGTTGATAGTTAATAGTGTCGGTGCGCCACTTCGTGGCGATATTTGAATGTGGAGTTAGGAATGAGGAATGAGGAATGTCGGTACGCCACTTCGTGGCGGTATTTGAATAAGATTTTCGATTTTTGGCGTTTCATAAAATGGTGGGAATGTAGGGGGCGACCTGTGGTCGTCCGTCCTCATCGTTCGAATAACGCAACATTTGATGGACGTAGGGGAGGATACCATCCTCCCGTCCCTGTCGTCCCGATGCTGACAAAATGTGCGGTTATAGGGGGCGACGTCGGCTACGCAGTAGACGTTCTCGTCGCTCCGTCCTCGTCGCCACACCAACCCACAAAAAATAAACCGTAGGGCAAGGGCCCTGCTCAGAGCCCTGCTCAGAGCCCTGCTCAGAGCTCTGCTCAGAGCTCTGCTCTTGCCGTCTCAGTCGCCCGAGTACACAACAAAAAATAACATAACAATAAAAAAATTTAAGGAGAACTATAAAAATGAGTATAATACGTGACAAATCACTAGCGGACGAAGGGATAAGAAAGATAGAATGGGTTAAAGATTTTATGCCTGTTCTTTCGCAGCTTGAACAAAAGTTTATTAAAGAACAACCGTTAAAAGGAAAAAAGATCTCGCTTTCTATCCACCTCGAGGCGAAAACCGCCTATCTTGCGTTGGTGCTTCGTTCGGCAGGAGCCGAAGTTTCGGCGACCGGTTCCAACGTTCTTTCGACAAAAGATGACGTGTGCGCAGGCCTTGACAAGCTTGGAATCGAGATAAACGCGTGGCACGCCGCAACCGAAGAGGAATATGTCGACCACCTTAAAAAGACGCTTGCCATTAAACCGGACATCGTAATCGACGACGGCGGCGACCTTGTCAACCTTCTCCACGGCGAATGCAAAGACTATGCGGTTAACGTCATCGGCGGAGCGGAGGAAACGACGACCGGCATCCACAGGTTACACGCAAGGGCGGCGGAAAACAAACTCGATTTCCCGATGATAGCGGTTAACGACGCCGATTGTAAACATCTTTTTGACAATCGTCACGGAACGGGACAATCGACTTGGGACGGAATTATGTACGCGACAAACAACATTATCGCGAGTAAAGTCGTGGTGGTTGCCGGGTTTGGTTTTTGCGGAAGCGGAATTGCCCTTCGCGCAAAAGGCCTTGGCGCTCGCGTTATCGTAACCGAGATAGACCCTGTTCGCGCGCTTGAAGCGGCTATGGAAGGGTATGAAGTCATGAAGATGGATGATGCCGCCGCAATTGGAGATATCTTTGTCACGGTAACAGGTTGTAAAGATGTTATTGTAAAACGTCATTACGAAAAGATGAAAAACAACGTGTTGGTGGCAAATGCCGGACATTTCGATGTTGAGTTTAACAAGGGTGATCTTCGCGAGCTTGCGCAAAGCGTAACCGAGAGAAAGCATTTTATCGAAGGATATAAACTTAAAAACGGAAATATTATAAACGCTATGGCAGACGGGCGACTTGTCAACATCGTTGCCGGCAACGGACACCCCGCCGAGATAATGGATTTAAGTTTTGCGCTTCAAGCGCTTTCCGCCGTCTATCTTGTGCAAAATGAGGGTAAACTTTCAAAAGGCGTTATCAACGTTCCAAAAGAGATAGATGTCGAGATAGCTTGGATGAAAGCAAACGCGATGGGGCTTGGAATAGACAGCCTTTCGGCAGATCAAAAGGCATATCTTGAGAGTAGTGAAGGATAGTTTTTAACCAAATGTTTTTGTAAGACATTTTTGACGAGAGCTTTTTTGACACGCTGATGCGTATAAAAAACAAATTGTTCAATTATTATCAATTAATCTAACAGAAAGGTTGAAACCACATGACCGTTACACAACAAGCCGTTAGGGCAAATCAAGTTAAAAACGTTGCGGCGAAACTTTCGGGCGAGCAAAAAAACAACATTCTGCTTGAGATTGCGCAACAGCTTCGTAAAAACTGTGGCGATATTTTAAAGGCAAACGAAATCGATGTTAAAAATGCAAAAGGCCTTTCGATATCCGAAACGATGATAGATAGACTTACATTAACCGAAAAACGCATACACGACCTTGCTAAAGCGGTTGAGCAACTTTGCCTTGCAAGCGACCCGATAGGCGAGGTGGTTTCGGGAAGCACCCGCCCTAATGGACTAAAGATCCTTGAAAAGCGAGTTCCGCTGGGGCTTGTCGCTATGATATATGAATCGCGCCCCAACGTCACTATTGACGCGGCGGCGCTTGCTATCAAGTCGGGCAACGCTTGCATTTTAAGGGGCGGAAAAGAAGCGATTAACTCCAACATAAAGCTAATCGAAACGGTTAAAAACGCGCTTGAAATCTGCCATGTTTCAACCGATATTGTCATGCTTGTAACCGACACGACGCGCGAAAGCGCTACTGAACTTATGAGCCTTGTCGGAATTGCGGATGTTTTAATCCCTCGCGGAAGCAAAGGCCTTATCGACGCGGTGGTTAAAAACTCGAAAGTTCCTGTTATCGAAACGGGCGCCGGCAACTGTCACATATATGTCGATGAAAAAGCAAACTTTGACATGGCGCTAGCAATAGTTCAAAACGCAAAGATGTCTAGGCCATCGGTTTGCAACTCTGCCGAAAAACTTTTGGTTTCGCAAAAGATAGCACAGCAGTTTTTGCCCCTCGTCGCCGAAAAACTCGGAAAAGACTGTGGATTTTATTGTTGTGAAAAATCAGCCGAAATTATGAAAAATTCAAGGCTTGCCACCGAACAGGACTGGTACACCGAATTTAACGACTATGTTTTGGGGGTTAAGATAGTGGACGACGTGCAACATGCCGTTTCACACATCAACCAATACGGAACAAAACACAGCGAAGCGATTATTACTGAATGTATAAAATCTAGCGAATATTTTTTGGACAACGTCGATGCCGCCGCAGTATATCTCAACGCCTCGACAAGGTTCACCGACGGCGGTGAGTTTGGGCTTTCGGCCGAGATAGGTATCTCGACGGGCAAGCTCCACGCAAGAGGACCTATGGGGCTTTCGGCGCTTACCACCACAAAATTTTATATAACGGGTAGCGGACAGATAAGAACCTAGACCAAGCCCAACGAAAGGAAAGATTTAATGGCAAGAGCTAGAACCACAAACGAACAACGAGCTAAAACTCGAAAAAGAATAAAACGAAAAGCAATTGGATACACCTTGTCTTTGTTTATCGTTCTCGGGGTTATATACCTTGGGACGCTTGTCGTGGACGGGTTTGCGATTTTGCTTGACGACACCGACGAACGGCTTGAATATCAAGAACTTATATCGTCGCTTGTTTCGCTTGACCCCGCGCCGTTCACAAGCATAGACAGGGCAAACCAAGACACGTTGCTCCAAGCCGCGATATGGTCGGCGTTTTTCGAAGTTGGAATTGAGAACATTGCGACAGACGAAACAACAGGGCTTTCTATGCTTCCCGTTATAAATGTCGACCGACAAATAGCAAGCCTTTATGGGCCGACGTATTTCATCGAACACAAGACGTTCACAGACCTTGGCGTAACGTTTGAATACAGCGAAGCGGAAGGGGTCTATTACATTCCGATAACCAGCCTTGCGGGCGGGTTCACAGCGCGCGTGGACAAGATTACGCGTGCATCCAACTCAAGAATCTTGACCGTCGCTTATCTTTCGGACGGAGAAGGATCCTACGGCTCGGCCGGCTCAAACGTCTCAAAATATATGGAATATGTATTTGTCCAAGACCGCGGAAACTATTATTTATATTCGATAAGAACGCCACAACTTGAGGTGACGACCGAGTAACCCGCAAAACAGGGGGAGAATCGAAACTCCCCCTAGTATCTTGTGTCAATCAAAACTTTACAAATACCCTCTCAGTCACTTCGTGACAGCTCTCCCAAAGGGAGAGCTGTCAATCTCGGATTGACTGAGAGGGCAAGTGAAAAACTACTCATGTAAACTTTTAAACGACACAAGGCACTAGACTCTTGACAAAAAACGTTTCTCTGAAAGATTAGACTATGTAACAATTATCGAACTGTAGGGACAATATAGCCAACAGAGTTGGCATTGCGGTTGTCCGCTTTATAATTTAACATTACCATAACTAAGTAAGGATTATTCATAACATGCAACGTTGTAAATGGCCAAATCTCGAAAAATCCGAAATATACCAACAGTATCATGACAACGAATGGGGCGTAGCGTCAAAAGACGACAAACATCTTTTCGAGATGTTTGTTCTCGAAAGTTTCCATTGTGGGCTGTCGTGGCTGTTGATACTTAAAAAGCGCGAAGCTTTTCGAAAAGCTTTTGATAACTTTGATGCCCAAAAGATAGCACAGTATGACGAACAAAAGATAGAACAACTTGCAAACAACCCCGATATCGTCCGAAACAGGGCAAAGATAGTCGCGACGATACAAAACGCCAAGGCATATCTAAACGTGGTAAAAGAAAAAGGCAGTTTTTCAAACTACCTTTGGGGCTTCACCGATAACAAGGTTGTGTATCATCCGTTTGACGGAGTAACCACAACAAACGCCCTTTCGGACACCGTCTCGAAAGACCTTAAGAAACGCGGTTTTAAGTTTATGGGTTCGGTGACATGTTTTTCATATCTTGAGGCGGTCGGAATCATGAACGACCACGCGGAATATTGTTTTAAGTTTGTAAAGCCAAGCGAACGCGACTAGAAAAATATATCTTCCAAAATCTCTGTTTCACAGTTTCTTTCATACCGCGCGTCAACAAGCATAAGCCACGGCGCTTCAAGCGGTTTATGGCGACAAAAACCAAGACGTTTTATGCGCATACGGTTTTTATGCAACGTTTCAAACACATCGTTTAACCTTGTCGGAACCATCGAAAATGTGAAACTTCCGCCCGTTTTAAGGTTTCTTTTTGCCGCCGAAACGACGTCGTCAAAGTTACACATAACCTCATGTCGCGCGGCGGCTTTTATCTCTTTTGGGGAACAAAAGCCGCTGCCCATTTTAAAGTAAGGTGGATTGCAAACAACGCAATCCACCTTATATTTTGCGTTGTAATCTTTTAAGTCACAGTTTATCGCAGTGAAGTTTTCAAGCGAATTGTGGGCGATTGTCTTGTTTTGAAGTTCCACGGCTTGAGGCATTATCTCGACGGTTGTTATCTGTTTACAAAGACCCTTGTCCGCGATTTCAAACGCGATGTATCCGCAACCGCTGCAAAGTTCTAACAATACGCTGTTTTTTTTAATCGGCGCAAAGCGCGAAAGCAACGTGCTGTCGCTGAAAAAACTGTAGCTTTTGTTGTAGAAAAATTCCAGGTTGTTTTGTAATATCTCGGAACGCGTCTCCAAATTTTCTCTCCTAACCGAACGTTACTTCTTTTGTTCCACGGGGGACAAAACTATCAAAAGATAGCCGTCTTTAACCGTTATCTTTGCATTTTCACCTGTCGAAATGTTGCTTATGCCTAACGGAAACTGTGGCGAAAGGGTGTGGTTTTGAACGACATACTCAAGCCCTTCAAGGCTGACCCCAAAAGCTTCGCCGCACACCGCAAAAACCGACACAGTTTTGCTCTCGCTTTTGCTTTTATCTTCGTTTAGCAAAAACTCGCCGTCTTTTATAACGGTTAACGTCTCGTCGCCGTTTATAAGAAAACCTCGGCCACCTTGTTTTGCGATGTAACAAAGCGTTTGGATGTTTGCGACGGTGTGGTCTGTCCGTCCGCCGACCGCGCCAAAGATTTTAAAAAGATTAAACCCTTTTTCAAAACCTTTTTTAACCGCCAACATAACATCGGTGTCGTTTTTTTTGACGGGGAAAACCTCGGTGTTCTCGGTCGTTGGAACAAATCCCAGCGAATCGAAATCGCCCAAGACGATGTCGGGGGATATTCCGTTGGATTTTGCCACTTGATATCCGCCGTCTGCCGCTATGACTATATCGTTTTTTGTTGTCTCGATCTTGACAACCGTTTCAAGCGCGCCAAATATATAACAAATTCCGCTTTGCTCTTTGTTGTTATTCAAAAGGATATACCAATCCCCAATCTTTTCTCATGCCGTCCATAAGGGTCATAACTCTCAACGTCTCGGCGTGCGTCATCTCTTCACATTCGATCTTGCCGTTGTTGATAGCGTTTACCATGGCGCGAACTTCGTATTCATATCCCGAAATGTCAAACGGCATGTCATAACGCTTTGAAGTTGTGTTTCTGCCTTCCGTTGCGCTGTGAACCGTGAACGTTTCGGGGTGCCAAAATTCTTCGATCTCGATATATCCGTTTTCACAGCAAACAGAAGCTTTGTTGTTGTCAACTCCGCTTAAACAACTGTTAAGTATCGCGTGTTTTCCGTCGGAATATTTCATGAGATAACAACTTTGGAAATCGACGCCGTCAACAAGTTTTGCGGAACTTCCGACACATTCAAAGTCGGAACCTAAAAGAGCCGAAGTTAACGTTATCGGATATATCCCAAGGTCAAGAAGGGCCCCACCCGCAAGGTTTTTGTCGACCAGCCTTTTGATGTGGCTTAACGGTTGGGTGAAACTAACGGTCAGATATTGTGGTTTTCCAAGTTGTCCGCTGTCTATTATCTCGCGAATTTTTTTGATAGACGGCATAAACCTTGTCCAAACCGCTTCCATTATAAAAAGATTTTTGCTTTGTGCTAGTTCAAAAAGTTCTTTTGCTTGCTTTGCGTTTACCGTGAACGACTTTTCGCAAAGCACATGTTTTCCGGCGTTTAAACACAAAAGCGCGTTTTCATAATGGTGGTTGTGGGGGGTTGCTATGTAAATTGCGTCGGTTTCGCTGTCGTCTACTAGTTGTTGATATGACCCAAACGACGTTTCAAAGCCATATTTTTTTGCAAAGTCTTGCGCTTTTTGGCCATCGCGCGAACCTATCGCACGACAGTTTACCTCGTCCATCTTAACAAGTGTTTGTGCCATTAACTCGGCTATCGTTCCGGTTGCCATAATCGAGACGTTTAACTTTTTCATGATTAATCCCTCGCTTTAAATTATTTTATAATTTTAATTAAATATATACCTATTACATCTTAACATACCTATATATCGTTGTCTATAAATAATAACTTAATTGGAGCGGGTAATGACATAAATTGTGTTTTAGGCGGCTTTGTTGTGCCATTGTCTAGATTTCTTTAGATTAGATAATATTTTTGTTTTTTTTGCTAACAATAAAGCATAGGACAAACGTTTAAAAACAAACTTGCCTAACCAACCGTAAAAAACTCGGTTATGTATGTTGTAATTGAAAATTACAACATACAAGTTGTAACGATTAAATTTGAAAGGACAATATAAAATGACAAAAATTAAACTTATTCTTACGATAGTCGTCGCTGTGGCGATGTTTACAGGCTGTAGCTTGTTTGTAGGAGAACCGGAACCTGCTCCCGAGCTTGAAATCGACCAAGATACCGTTATAGAGGAACAGCCGACCGAACAGCCGACCCCGCCCGCTTCAAGCATGGGAACGGTTAGAAACTTCCTTAACCTTGACGGAATGCGTTATGCGTATCACTCGGACGTGACCGACCAAAACGCCTCAAGTTTTGTTAAAGGCGACATGTTGGGAGAACTCACAAAATCCGCAAGCGAATGGACCGAGGATCAGTATACAGAAAATCTCTATTCCAACCTTGACAAAGGCGCAAAACTTTATGCGATAGACGGATATGACAACACATATCGAATTCTTGTCGAACAAGGCGACAGCGTTTCTATCTACCAAAGCGTTGCAAATTCTGATGATACTAACCTTGATCTAGCAAACTATTTTGAGGCGGCAGACTTTTCAAACAGCATAGAGCAGATAGACATCTATGACCACATGGGGATAAATTCGCTTAAAAGCCTTGATGCCGACACCGCAAGAGATCTTGTCGACAAGATAGCTTTGTCGCAACCGGCACAGCTTCAAGACGCCGACTATCAAAATATTGCGTCGGCCCAAAACGACGGAAAATCGTATCTTTTGAAAATTAAACTTTCGGATCAAACAACAACAGACATGTATGTAATTCCACAGCTTAACATCGCAATGGTTGGAGACGGCAGATATACAATCGACCAAACGGTGGCGGAGGAGATTTCCGATATATTCACGGGGTTAGAACAATCTGCCCCACCCATGTCGGGAGAGGTTAAAGGGTAGAAAAAAAACCAGGCAGGTTTAGCGATAACCTGCCTGGTTTTTTTAACTGTTTAAGTTTTTTAATCGCGCTTGACATACGTAGATTCAACTATGCCGTTGTATGTTATAGACGATTTAAGCTTTAAAGGTTTTTCGATCTTTTGTTTGTCGAACAACCTTGTTCCGCCCCCCAAAATTGTGGGAATGACAGATATTGTGTATTCGTCCGCAACGTCTTGTTCGATACATGCGTTGACTAAAGACGCCCCACCACAGATCCAAATATCCTTACCGCTTTCGGATTTAAGCTTTTGTATAAGCTGTTTAAGATCGATATCGGTGAAAAAGATGTCTTGTTTGTTTTCAAGCTTTTTGTGTGTTAACACATAACTTGTCATGTCGGCGTATACCCAAACGTCGGGCGAAAGCTCTGTTACAATTTGATGATAAGTTTTGTATCCTAGTATAACAGTATCGACCGATTTTATAAACTCAGGGTAGCTTCCGACGTTTTCGCTTTCGCTTCCATCGCCTGTAAGCCAACCTACACCGCCGTTTACATCCGCTATGTATCCGTCGAGACTTGTTGCTATATAGACAATAACTTTTCTCATTGGTTCCTCCCCATTAGTGTAACGTAGCTATTATAGCATAACAGTTGTTAAAAAATTATTACGTCGCAATAGGTCAATATTAAGATTTTGTAAAGAAATTTTTATTAAACTGTAACTATTTTTGATTTACTTAAAAATCTTTATACACAAAGATAAATGGATTTATTTAAAATAAGCTTAAAATTAACCGCGCGATTATAAAGACAAACTGTTAAAACAGAGCGTATTAAAGCAACTTTTCGCAAAATAAGGATTATTGGATTTAAAAAAGTTCTTTATAATAGTATTTATAGATGTGTTATATCTATTAACGTTGTTTTGATATTTTAATTTCAACGATTTTATAAAACCGACATTCTATATTATAGACTTTTTAATAATTGTAATGTAGAATTATTTTAATAAAAAAAGCTGAAAAGCGTGAAAGGAAAGTTGTTTTGAAAAAAGTAATCGTTAAATTTTTTGTAATCGCTACCGTGTTGGTCGTTGTTTCGGGTTGCACAACCGCCGATTACACCGAAGCTGCGGGTTTCGATGTCTCTCTCGAAGCGATTTCGCTTATACGAGAAACAAACGCCGAGCTTAAACAACTTGTCGGCGACGGCGGAGTGTCTAAATATATAACCTCGTCGGCGGTTGTTGACTATGTCGACGAGGACACAGATTATCCGTTTATATACTATTTCGAGAACTACGACGAGATGTTTGACGACTTTGACGCAAGCGCGCAACAAGGCGAACACTACGCAGACGGCAACATCTGGGCAGACGACGCCAAAATTGTCATGGTTGAGGCATATGGCGCCGAACAATGCGCAAAGCTGTACGGTTCAAGCGTTCCGATAAGCTATGAACTGATGCAACAAGCGTACCCAACCCAACCAATGGAGCTTGAGTTGCTTTCCAAAGACGCGCGGTACACCCTTTATGAATTTGATGTTTGGGTGACAAATCTGCGACATGAACACTATACAATGTCTGCAACGTTTAACCTTGTAGACGGCGAATATATGTTGCTTACAAGCGCGTTTTATATTAGATAGGGTTTTTAAGGGGTGGATAAAAAGCCAACTAAAGTTGGCGTTGCCGCCCCTACTACCTTGTGTCATCCAAAAGTTTACATGTGTAGTTTTTCATTTGCCCTCTCAGTCAATCCGAGATTGACAGCTCTCCCAAAGGGAGAGCCGAGGGAATGGCTCTCCCTATATTGAAAACCAAAGGTTTTCAAATTGGAGAGACTGCACGAAGTGACTGAGAGGGTGTTTGTAAAGTTTTGATTGACACAAGATACTACATTCCGCTTTTTTATTTACGCATTATTTTTTAGCGGTCAAAAAAATTTTTTAACATGTCACACACATCAACGTTTAAAATTTTGCAAAAACACGCCAGTTCATAATCTGTCACAATACGCCGATTGCTTTCGATTCGGCTTATCATCTGTTGATCCATATTGACCCCTAAAGTCTGCATTTTAGCCGCCAGCGTATCTTGTGATAAGTTGTTTTTAACCCTATTTAACTTTAGTTGATTTGATATTATGTTTTTGTTTCCGCTATAATCTATTTTTTTCATAACGCTTCTTTCACATTAGATTAATGTATTTTACTTGACATTAACATATAATTTAATGTAGAATACGTTTCATAAACGTATGATGGAGAGAAAAATGACAGATTATAAAAAACTTTACTTGAAGCTTTTTAATGCATCGGAGGATGCTATTAATTTATTAATCAAAGCTCAAAGAGAATGTGAGGAAATTATTCTTTCTTCTTGTGAACAAGAAGCTTTAGATAAAGATAGAATAATCAGTGTCGTTGATACGCAGTCAATCGATTAACAGTTGGTTTTTTATATAGGGAGAGCTGTCAATCTCGGATTGACTGAGAGGGCAAGTAAAAAATAATCATATAAACTTTTGAATGACACAAAGTAGTAGGGAGCGACGCCCTCGTCGCTCCGTCCTCGTCGCCAAACTAAACCCAACAACCAAATCACAAAATAACGGTTCTGCTCTTTCCGCCTTGGTGATGTCACTGTAATTGCGGGAAACTTGCGGAGCGACGAGGGCGTCGCTCCCTACTGTTACCATTGTTTAAAATGCGTCCCATATATTCCGTTTTTTTATTTATGTATTATTTTTAGTGGTCGAAAAAAATTTTTAAAAATTTCTCTTCCAAACTGATTAAAGTTTTAAAAACACGACAATACTATTCTCACAAACTAATTTTTAACAGGTGAGGATTATGTCAAACATCAAACGCGGAGAATTTTTTAATAAAAATTTCTCTTCCAAACTGATTAAAGTTTTAAAAACACGACAATACTATTCTCACAAACTAATTTTTAACAGGTGAGGATTATGTCAAACATCAAACGCGGAGAAATTTTTTATGCAGACCTTAGCCCCGTTGTGGGTTCGGAACAAGGTGGAGTTCGCCCGGTACTTATTCTTCAAAACAACGTGGGCAACCGTTTCAGCAACACCGTAATAGCCGCCGCCATAACAAGTAACAAACAAAAAGCAAAGATTCCGACACACATCGGTATAAACGGGAAACATTGTGGCCTTTCGTGCGACAGCGTCGTTTTGCTTGAACAGATGCGGACGATAGACAAAAGCAGGTTAAAAGAACGAACCGGCGCAGTAGACGAAAGTTCGATGCGGCAGATTAACAGAGCCATCGGAATAAGTTTAGGGCTTGAGGCATTTTAAATCGAAATAGGGTTAGGATTTCGGCGTAAACCGAGATTTTAACCCATATTTTTTTAAAAAAAATAAATTTAGCTTCTTTGACAATCAATATGTAATAATATATAATTAAAAATAAAATTAAAATTAATATAGTGTTTTACATTATATTGTCTTTTAATAACAGTTTAAACATTTTAAGCCGCAAAAATTTAAATTGAAATTTTTTAAAACAACGTTATCGATTTGTTTGAGAGTTGTTGTGCAAGGATAAAAAAATGAATTCATTAATTATAGCGGACAAGGTACATAAAATATATCGCGTCGGCGAAAACGTCGTCCATGCGCTTAAAGGCGTTTCGCTCTCGATTAATACCGGCGAGTTTGTTTCGATTACGGGGCCTTCGGGTTCGGGAAAATCGACGATGCTAAACGTCCTTGCGGGGCTTGAACCGGCTACGTCGGGGCACATTTTTGAATGTGGCCACCGTATCGACGGAATGTCGGAAAACGACCTTGTGCGTTTTCGTCGCGACAACGTCGGGTTTATCTTCCAATCGTTCAATCTAATTCAAACGATGAACGCCGTCGAAAACGTCGCTCTTCCACTAACGTTCAAGGGCGAACCAAAGGCATTACGCCTTGAAAAGGCACGACAGATGTTGCAACTCGTAGGGCTTGCGACACATGCCGACCACAAGCCTATGCAACTTTCGGGCGGCCAACAACAACGAATAGGCATAGCGCGGGCGCTTGTTGTTAACCCCAAGATTATATATGCCGACGAGCCGACAGGAAACCTCGACAGCAAAAACGGCGAAGAGGTTATTTCGATTATAAAAGAGATTGTCAAAAGACAAAGATTGACCGTTGTCATGGTAACCCACGACCCTGTGTTAGCGAAAAAAACAGACAGGATTGTTTATCTTAAAGACGGAATGGTCTCTTAATAATGAGGAATTAGGAATTAGGAATGAGGAATTAAGGTTCGCCTTACGGCGATATTAAAATATAAAGTTTATTTATATTTAATATCAAGCAATAAAATTTTGCTTACGTTATCAGTCTATTTTTATGAGGTGGGTATGAAAACAAGTTTTCAGAAAATGAATTTTCAGAAATTAATTTTTCGGAAAAAACTATTATGCGGATTATTAATTGCGTTTGCTTTTGCGGTGTTTTTTGTGCCGTTCGCTTCGGCGAATATAATCACAAAAATAAACGATTCAACAAGTGTCCCAACGGTTTATCTCGGTAAGAGCTTTAATTTAAATTCTATAGAAGTTGCAATACCACTTACTGATGATTTAGTAGTAGCTTCTGCGAAATTAAAAGATGATGATGTCAATACTTTTCCATTTAATAAAAAAACTAGTTATTTTTCAAATCAAGAAATAACCGAACCCACATTACCAAATACGTCATATAAATTTTACACAATATCATTTGATACGGAAACCCTAAACGTCAGTGCAGGGGCAACAGTAAATAAAGTATATAAAATTCCTATAGAAATTACTTTTAATAAACTTCCTCTCGGAAGTGGCACAGAAATAAGAACTGTTTCTCTTTCTGTAAAGGTTGAACCCCCCGAACCCACACCGGCTCCCACTCCTCCAATTATATATGTAACCCCCGAACCAACCCCCGAGCCAACCCCTGTCAGCATCCCAAAAGTCATCGTCTCGGGGTTTAGAACCGAACCGGCTCAAGTTGTCGCCGGTGAAGAGTTCGTGCTTTATCTTACATACAAAAACACCTCGACGACGGGCAACATATCAAACTTTAAAATTTCTTTAACTTCGGACGGAACGTTTAACGCCGTTTCGGGGTCTTTGACGTCGTTTATCTCCAACATCGTCGCCGGCGAAAGCCAAACGACAAGCATCGCGCTTATGCCAAAGGCGGACACCGCGCCGGGGTCGTACAACGTCAACCTTGCGCTTAACTACGACGCGGCGGGAACGTTCGACAACACCCCCGTGACCGACACCGAAGTTATCGCAATCCCTGTCGAGCAGATACCCGAAGCAAAGCTTCAACAAATCGAGATTGTCCCGGAAGCTCCGTTTGTCGGACAAGATTTCAACCTTATGTGTTCGGTTAACAACACAGGGAAATCTACGCTGTATAATGTGACAGCCACCGTTTCTGCCGACGGCGAATATATCGACCCACAAGAGCTGTATCTCGGCAACATCGAGTCGGGCTCGACAGGAAATGTCGACATCTACGCCACACCGCTTAAAGAGGGAATGGCTAATGTTAAACTAACGCTTACGTATGAAGACGAAAAAGGCAAGGTGTTCGACCTTAGCGACACGAAAGAAGTGTATATCTCGACATACATGCCCCCCGACATTGGCCCCGAAATCATGCCCCCCGAACAGGAGGGCGGCTCGATTGTTCCGTGGGTCGTCGCGATTATTTTGTTGCTTGTCGGCGGCGGCGTTACCGCTATCATTCTTGTCAAACGCAAGAACAAAAAGATTAAAGCGGCAAGAGACCGCGAGATAGCGCGACAGATTGAACAACAGATGATATATCAAAACCAAGGGTATAACACGGGAGATGTCAACTCGGGGTATATAAATAATAACGGAATATATAACAACGGCAATAACGGAAACAACGGCGGGTATTAGTTATGAAATGGACTGAACTGCTTAAATTTTCGGCAGGCAACCTTTTTCGTCGAAAGCTTAGAACCTCTCTGACGCTGATGGGGGTTATAATCGGCACGGCCTCGATTGTTGTTATGATGTCGCTTGGAATCGGGCTTAATTCGTCCTACATAGAACAGATAGAAAACAGCGGAACGCTTACTAGAATATCGGTTTACAACGGCGGAATGTACGCAATGAGCGACCAGCCACAAAGCGACGTAAAGCTTGACCAAACAACGGTCGACACGTTTTCCGCAATGCCCCACGTTCTCGAAGCTTCCCCTGTCTATGAGTTCTCGATCATGGCGAAATCGGGCAAATATGAAAGCAATATGTATGTGACCGCGATGACGTATGAGATGTTGATGGCTTCAAAAATTCCGGTGGTCGAGGGGGCTATGCCAAACGAGGGTGACCCTCTTGCGCTAATAGCCGGTTCGATGGCATCGTTTAATTTCTATGACCCCGGCGGCGGGGGCGGTGGCATGTACTACGGTATGGGCATGGAGGAAATGGAAGCGCCGGTAGACCTTATGGCGGCGCCCCTGTTTGCGATATACGACATCGAGGGCTACTACCAAAGCATGAGCGACCCTGCAACCCCAACACCGAAAAAACATCTTCTTTCGACGGCGGCGATAGTCGGAAGCGAAGACCCTATGTCGGGATATTCGGAACATGACTACAGTGTTTATGCCGACCTTGCGGCGGTGGAACAACTGTTTCAAAAGCTGTTCGGCAAAAAAGCTTGGCCAAACCAACAGACCGACAGCAAAGGCAAACCCATTGTCCCAATGGAATACAACAGCGCTTATGTGCTTGTTGACAACATCGACAACGTAAGCGAGGTTCAACAGTCGATAAACGACATGGGTTTCGAGGCCCACAGCGAACTTGATTTTCTTCAAGCTATGCAAGAACAGTCGCGAATTATCCAATATGTCCTTGCCGGAATTGGTTCAGTGTCGCTTTTTGTCGCAGCAATAGGAATTGCAAACACAATGTTAATGAGCATATTTGAAAGAACAAAAGAGATAGGAATTTTTAAAGTTCTAGGTTGTAGCCTTGGAAACATTCGGACGATGTTTTTAGTCGAAGCCGGAATGATTGGGCTTGTCGGTGGAATGCTTGGTCTTGCTTTAAGTTTCGGTATATCGTTTTTGATAAACAGTTTTATGGGGGACGGCGGAATTTCGGTTATTCCGATTTGGCTTTCGGCGCTTGGCGTTTCGTTTGCCGTTCTTGTCGGAACGGTTGCGGGGATTTCTCCGGCGTTTCGCGCGACAAAACTGTCACCCCTTGAAGCGATACGGACGTTGTAGAAATTTAGAATTAAAATGTGTAGGGCATGGGCTTTGCAAGCAACTTAAGAGAATTTTCAGAATTGGAAAGCTTGTCTTGCGTGAGCTCCCTCCGTCAAAATCAAAGATTTTGCCACCTCCCTCTCGGAGGGAGGCTAACTTAGCCCTCCTCGTTGAGGAGGGTGGCAACCGTAAGGTTGTCGGGAGGAGTAATTTTAGGATAATCTACATAGTATGTACTTGTGGAATTCCTTAAGTTGCTTGCCGTCTTGGCGATAACACGATACCTCTATAATAACAAAACGATAAAACAAAGAGGCAAAAATCTTTGACAAACGACAGATTAAAAAAACCATATCAAGATGTGCCGACCGAACGTATGCGAGCGGTTGCGACCCAGCTTGTTAAAAATCATCCGTTGAGATACTGTGTGGTCGACATCGTTCTAAATTCGTGGCAAAACATCTTAAACGGAAACATAACTTCAAAATCGTCAAGTTTCAAGATAAAACAAACCAACGTTTCGACAAACGTAACCGAAAAACTAATACGCACCGTTTTGCCCGAAAACATCTCGCGGTATGTCAAAGGGTTTCGCGCAGGAAAACAAAACGAACACGACATTGTTTGCGAGGTTGACGAGTTTTATTCGGTCAAACTTTTGGCGTCGTTTGAAAAGATGTTGGCGATTAAGATTAAAGATGCGAAAAACAACGTCGACGAAATAAAAACCGGATTTTATCTGTCGGTTAATTTTGAAAACATAAATTCAAACAACCCGAAAATTTTGAGAATTCGTTTTGGATATCTTGATAAAACCGACTTTGTTTTGACAAGAAACGGCGACGAGATTAAAGCGGTTCTTACAAGCGAAGCCGGTTTGTATAAGCTTATCGATATCTATCGAAATATTTAAGATATGCCACAAACAAACTAACAGAAAATTTTACAAAGGATAAAAACACATGAAGATATTAGTTATCGACGGACAGGGCGGAAGAATTGGAAAAGAGATCATCGAACGACTTGTACAAAGCACAAAACAGTTCGAGATAACCGCCGTCGGCACAAACTCGGTCGCGACATCCGCCATGATAAAAGCCGGCGCAAAACAAAGCGCGACGGGCGAAAACCCCGTAGTGTTTGCAAGCAAAACCGCCGATGTTATAATCGGCCCAATCGGCATAATCTCGGCAAACTCGCTTGTGGGCGAGATCACCCCGAACATCGCAAAAGCCATATCAAAAAGTTCGGCACAAAAAGTTTTGATACCGATAAACAGATGTAACACATATGTTGCGGGAACGATGGAGCTTTCGCTTTCGGAATATATCGAAAAAGCGGTTGAAATTGTTTTGAATTTGGTATCAACATCAAATTAAAACAATGAAAAATTCACAAAATCGAAACAACTCCTCGCTTTGTCGGGGTTGTCTTTTTGTAAAGTTTGAGTTATTCTAATAAGTGTATATATGATCTCCACCTATGGTGGAGCTATTAAATATAAATAATCCTACGGATTATTTATATAATCTCCGTCTTACGGCGGGCGGATAAAGTATCCGCCCCTACTCTACCTCCCCGAAAAGCAACAAAAAGTATCGAATACCTTCCGTTAAACAAGAACAAACAATCAAGCTTTTTGCAGTATACAGTTTACAAAGCGCAAAAAGCGGGGCGGGTTTTTAGGGCGTGTGTCGCCCTAAATCGTTGAGGGGGGTTCGGGGGGTGTTGGGGGGCAAAGGGGGAGAATCGAAACTCCCCCTTGTCCCCTGACAAAAAAACATTTTCCTTAAAATTTAACACTACTGATTATTTATATAATCTTCGCCATAAGGCGGAGATTAATAACACAAAACACATAACAAGAAAGAAGGGTTTATTATGTTAGAATATATGAGTATCGTTTGGATAGTTTTGTTGGTGGTCTTTATAATCGTCGAAGTGTTGACCGAACAACTGGTTGCGCTTTGGTGTATAATCGGAAGTTTTGTTGCGCTTTTGTCGGCGTTTTTCGGGGCTTCGATCGGCGTTCAAATCGCGTTGTTCTTGATTGTGTCGATAGTTTCGCTTTTAATACTTCGCCCGATGCTTTCTAAAAAAATGAAAGTCGAGGTTGTGCCGACCAACGCAGACATGAACATCGGCAAAACAGGGGTTGTCATAACAGAGATAGACAACGATGCCGGCGAGGGCAGGATTTCGATAGACGGGTTAACTTGGGCGGCGGTTTCGGTAAACGACCAAGAGATTATACCGGCCGGCTCAAAGGTAAAAATCTTGTCACTAAGCGGTGTTAAATTCACCGTTCAGTCAATAAATTAAAAAATTAAATTTTAAAAATTGGGGAGAATTAAAAATGGTTGAATTAATTGTTGGATTGCTTTTGGTTATTATTTTGCTTATAGTTTTGATTTCAACGGTCAAGATAGTTCCGCAAGCAACGGTTTACGTTATCGAACGCTTCGGGGCATATCGAGCAACTTGGAACACCGGAATACACTTTAAAATTCCTTTTATCGAAAGGGTTGCAAAGGTCGTTTCGCTTAAAGAACAAGTCAAAGATTTTAAACCACAATCGGTTATAACAAGAGACAACGTTACAATGAAGATAGACGACATAGTTTTCTTTCAAGTTACCGACGCTAAACTTTATACGTATGGTGTTGAAAGACCTATCGACGCGATTGAAAACCTAACGTCTACGACGCTTAGAAACATCGTCGGCGGACTTGACCTTGACCAAACGCTTACAAGCCGCGACGTAATAAACACAAAGATAACGGCGATACTTGACACAGCCACAGATAAATGGGGAATCAAGGTTAATCGTGTTGAGCTTAAAAACATCATACCGCCCGCCGAAATCCAAGAAGCTATGGAAAAACAGATGAAAGCGGAACGTGAACGCCGTGAAAACATTCTTCGCGCCGAAGGCGTTAAAACCAGCCAAATCCTTGAAGCGGAAGGCCAAAGAGAAAGCCTTATACTTGTTGCGGAAGCGGAAAAACAATCCGCAATCCTTCGCGCCGAAGCTGTGCGCGAACAAAAGATAAAAGAAGCCGAAGGTGAAGCGGAAGCTATCAAACAGGTTCAAAGCGCTGTAGCCGAAGGTATCAAGATGATAAACGAATCTCAACCGAGCCAAGCGGTTATCGCGATAAAAGGCCTTGAGGCGCTCCAAAACGTTGCGGACGGACAAGCGACAAAGATAATTATTCCAAGCGAACTCCAAAACCTTGCGGGGCTTGCGTCTTCGTTCAAAGCGCTCATGGAAGATGACAAAAAATAAAAAGTAATATGCTTGTGTTGCGACCAAATAACACGATAGTAACAAAACCGCCGAAATTTTTCGGCGGTTTTGTTACTATGTCAAAAAGTCCTTGTAAAAGAATACGCTTTGGTACTTTGCACAAAATCAAAATCGATTTTATTCATATGTTTTTGTTGTTTTTGTCAGGGGGCGTTGGGGGCTATTTCGAACCCGCCCCCGGCACGCCCCCCGACACCCCCCGCTCCCCCCGAACGATTTAGGGCGACACACGCCCTAAAAACCCGCCCCGCTTTTTGCGCTTTTTAAACTGTATACAGCAAAAAGCTTTTTTGCTGTTCTTTTCTAAGCGGCATGTTTTCAAAACTTTTTTGTTGTTTTTTTTTGCAACATTTTTCACCGGTTTTGCTACTGTTCTAATCTATTTATCTTTAAAAAATTTCTCAACAAACCATATATCGCTAATCTCGAATTCTTTTCCGACAAGATAGTCTAAAACTCCGCTTGAATTTGAATTGCCTAAAAACTTGAGTTTATAAGCACAAAGAGCCTGCCTTGTTATTTCATATTGTTTGTTAATTTTCCCGTTTCCGTATTTTCCGTCGCCAAGTATTGGACAACCGAGATATGCAAGGTGGGCCCTGATTTGATGTGTGCGCCCGGTTATAAGCGCTATCTCTACAAGGAAAAGGCCGTCCTTTTGCGTAACCGTTTTTATGCCGGTTTGGATTATTTTATATCCCGGTTTTTGAGTTTTCGAGATAAAAACTTCGTTTTTCTTTTCGTCTTTAAAAAGATATGCCGTGTAAACTCCGTTTTTTGGTGGAGCTTTGTATGTGGTTGCATAATATGTTTTTTCTATCTTGCGATGTTTAATAATATCGTTTATCTCTTTTAGCGCTTCGGGGGTTTTGGCGGCGATGACGATGCCAAACGTTCCTCTGTCAAGCCTGTTACAAAGCGCCGGCGTGAAACTTGAACCAGCGTCTTCGGTGTATTCGCCGTTGTCGTTAAGATAACGCAAAAAGCGGTTTATAAGCGTGTCGCCAAAATTATTTTTGTCCTCGTGGACAAGAATGCCGGCAGGTTTCGAGATTAACGCTATGTTTTGATCTTGGTATACAAACGATATGGTTTTTGACGCGAGTTTAAAACCTTTTGATTTGTCGGTTTTAGTTTTTGCAAAATATTCGTCGTTCAAGTATAGCGAGACCACGTCGCCCTCTTTAAGCCGCGTCGAAGCTTCGCAACGTTTGCCGTTGAGTTTAATTCTTTTTGTTCTTAAAGATTTATGCATCATTCCAAGCGAGAGCAACGGAACGCATTTTTCCAAAAAACGATTTAATCGTTGGCCGTCGTCCTGTTTGGTTATCGTGAACTGTTTCATATTAAAACCTCTTTTCGGTT
>CAYJAY010000006.1:0-84968 GCA_964368445.1 uncultured Oscillospiraceae bacterium | reverse complement strand
TCGGTGCAAAATGCCGAGTGAAACAAGGCAAGGAGTATTTCCAAGAGCTCCGCCGTAAGGCGGAGACTATATATACTAGATGCAGCTATAACATTTAGAAATACTGCGGTTTTGCACCATCGGTGCAAAATGCCGAGTGAAACAAGGCAAGGAGTATTTCCAAGAGCTCCGCCGCAAGGCGGAGACTATATATACTAGATGCAGCTATAACCTTTAGAAATACTACGGTTTTGCACCATCGGTGCAAAATGCCGAGTGAAACAAGGCAAGGAGTATTTCCAAGAGCTCCGCCGTAAGGCGGAGATTATATTAGGTATTATTTAAGATTATATAGAGATATATCTTTTAAGTCAATAGCAAAAGATATCAAAAAAAACGTTAAAACTCTTATGAAAAACAAAATTTCACTTTGAAGAAAGGTTGATTATATTTTGAAAACTAATATAAGAATTTCGGTGTTGGTGCTTTTTATCGTGGCTGTGTTTGCTTCTCCGCTTTTGTCGTTGCTCGGCGGGGGCTTTAAACCGGCGTCGTCACACGTCACGCTAAGCGACGAGATTAAAATTATCCCCGACCAAAAACAAGCCGTTACCCCACAAGGGGAACCGATGCTTATTCTCGACACAGCGACAAACACAGTCCTCGAGATGTCGGAATTTGATTATGTCATCGGTGCAGTCATGTCGGAGATTCCGCTTTCATACAACGCCGAGGCGATTAAAGCACAAGCTGTTGCGACGCATACCTATGCGCTTTTTGTCAAGGAATATCAACAAAAAAACCCGACTCCCGAACTTTTGGGGGGCTATCTCTCGGTTAACACCGACACAAGAACGGGGTTTATGACGGAACAAAAGGGCAGAGAGTTTTACAAAGACAGCTATGACGACCTGTATCAAAAACTTTTCGACAGCGTTTCGGAGGTGTTTGGAAACGTTGTAACGTATGACGGAAAGATTATAAGCGCGTGTTACTTTGCGATATCGTCGGGGGCAACCGAAAACAGCGAAAACGTGTTTTCGACACCGATTCCATACCTTGTAACGGTCGACAGCTCGTGGGACGGAATGTCGGAACGATTCACCGAAACAAAGATTTTAACTCCGTCAGACTTTAGCGCGTTGATGACGCTTAATTTTACAGACTTCGAACCGTTTGGTTCGCCCAACGAATGGGTGGGCGAGCCGCAAAAAAGCGAGGCCGGCACAGTTTTGTCGCTTAACGTCTGTGGTTTGGAATACAGCGGAGTTGAGTTGCGGTCGGCGTTGTCGCTTCGTTCTGCCGCGTTTGACATAAGTTATGACAACGAGCAAAATCTTTTTGAGATAGTTACAAAAGGCTATGGCCACAACGTTGGTTTAAGCCAGTTTGGCGCAAACATTATGGCGGGAAAAGGAAACAGCTATGACGAGATCTTAACTTATTACTACACGGGAACCGAAATTACAAAGATCTACTAGTTTTTCCACTTGCCCTCTCAGTCACTTCGTGAAGTCGCTTGGCTCTCCCTAAAATGGCGATACTCGCCATAATGGAGAGACTGTCAATCTCGGATTGACTGAGAAAGTTATTTGCAAACCTTTGCTTGTCACAAGATATACTAATTCTTTTCCGCCAACGTTCTTTTATACGTTATCAACAACAAAATTCCGGCGGTGACAGCCGACGTAGCGTCCGCTATTGGTTCGGCATAGTATACCCCCATAACACCAAAGGCAGACGATAGGATGAACGCGAGCGGTATCAAAAGGATGACTTTGCGAAGAAGTGCGACAAAAAGCGATATCCCCGCTTTACCAAGGCCGATAAACGTGCTTTGTGCCGTCATTTGAATTCCGAAGATAGTCATTCCCGCAACAAAAATGGGGATAACCTGTTCAAGCAAGGCGATAAGTTGCGCGTCGGTCGTGAAAAGCTTTGCAAAAAAAGAGGGGTTTAACATGGCGAACGTGCTGAAAACAAACGCCATTGTGAACGCCACTATAAAGGTATAGCGAATAGTTTTTTTAACTCTGTCAAAGTTGCCGGCGCCATAGTTGAAACTTATTATCGGTTGAATTCCGGTTGTAAAACCGCTTATAGGCACCATAATAAGCTGTATGACGCTTAAAAGAACCGTCATAGAGCCAACATAAAGGTCGCCGCCATATCGTTGCAAAAGGCTGTTGAAAACGATGTAGATTGCGCTTTCGGTTACCTGCATTATGAAAGGCGAAACCCCAAGCGAAGAAATTCTTGCAATTATCTTGAAGTTTGGAACGATGTTTTGCGGTTTGATAACGAGCGACGAACGCTTTGATATCAAAAACGAAAACACCCAAATGGCGCTTATCGCTTGGCTTATAATCGTTGCAAGAGCCGCGCCCCTTACCCCCATGTCAAAGCCGAAGATTAAAATAGGGTCGAGAATGATGTTTGTAACCGCGCCTATCAAGATAGACACCATTGCGGTCGTTGCCTTACCCTGACACGATATATAACTGTTTAACCCCAAAGCAACCTGGACAAAGACGGTGCCTATAAGATATATGCTAAGATAATCGTTTGCGTAAACAAACGTGTCTTCGCTTGCGCCAAAGGTATATAAAATCGGTTGTTTAAAAATGAAAAACAACGTGGTCAGAACCACCGAAAACGTCAGGATAAGAACGACGGCGTTTCCGAGAATCTTTTCCGCCTTTGCTTTGTCTCCTTTTCCAAGTTCGATAGCCGCAAGCGGCGCACCGCCCATTCCGGCAAACGCGCTAAACGCAGAAATTATCATTATCACAGGGAAGCACACGCCAAGACCGGTGAGCGCAAGCGCCCCTACGTCCTCTATTCGTCCGATATAAATACGGTCAACGATGTTGTATAACACGTTGATAAGTTGTGCAATAATCATGGGGATTGAGAGCTTAACCATAAGTTTAGGTATGCTTTCAACTCCGAGTTTTTTTTCCGAGGCTAACATATACTTTTTAATCTCCTAACGATTTATGCGAAAAATTTGTCTTGAGACAACGTATATTAATATACATTATTTTAAAGGAAATATCAAACAAAAGCAGAGTACACCCAAAAAACATATTAATACTTGTGTATGAATATAATTATACTAAATCTACATCTATTAAAGGTTGGGGATATATGGAACAACAAACTACCAAAAAGAAACACACGGTTAACATACAAGATAGGGCGAATTTAAATCTTTCCGGAATAGACGACGTAACCAACAGCGATAGTACGGTTGTTGTGTGCAAAGTTTCGGGTATGCTTATGGTTATTCGTGGCGAAAGTTTAAAGATTAAAAGATTTGACACCAAAAACGGAGATCTTGTGATCGACGGGGTTTTTTCGTCGCTCGAGTATCTCGAGAATAAACAAAGAAATTCCGCCGGGTTTTTCGGGAAGTTGTTCGGATGACGGTTTTGAAACCTGATTTTATATTGTTCATGAACGACTCGCTTTATGCGGCCGGCCTTGGGGTTTGGATTTCGCTTTGCTACCATGTTTTCTCGAGTCTTGTGCCGACAAAAAAAGTGGCGGTTGGAACCCTTTCCTATTGCCTGTTTTTTTGCTTCGCCGGTGTCATTACGTTTTTTTTCATTATCGGGCGAACGTTTGCCGCCGAACCGCGGTGGTTCATCTTTTTGGGTCTTTGTGTTGGAGTAGTTGCGTATTATGCCGCGTTGTCGCCGTTTGTTTCGCTTTTCTTGCGAATAGCGTTTCGTGCTTTAAGAAAGATCAAACGCGCCGTTTGCCGCGGCAGCACGGCTGTGGTTTTTAAAATAACGTCGAACGTACAAAAGATTAACAGCTATATTCAAACGAAAAAAAATATATACAAGAAAAACTTGAAAAACAAAAGAGAGATGGTGTATAATCAACTTAAACACGAGGAACTTTTAAACGAGATTAAAGGGAGAAATAAAAGTGGCAAGAAAGTCGACAAAAAACTCAAAAGGGACAAAAGAAAAAAAGCAAAGTCGCCTGTCCAAAAAAACTAGGCTTTTTACAGCGATAACCGTTGTGCTTTCTCTTTCGCTCATTGCTTCGGTTATCTCAACCCAAGTTTCGATAGCGCGTGAAAAAGAGATTCTCGACGAAATTAATAAAGAGATAGCAAGCGAAAGTTTAATCAAAGATGAATACGAACGATTAAGCCAACAAAACAACGAAGACGAGTATATGGAGCGGGTAGCGCGCGAAAAGCTAGGTTACGCTTTGCCGGACGAAGAGGTTTATGTTGACCTTCCGGGTTCTGAATGATTTTATAAAATAAAAAAAACCGCCCATAATAGGGCGGAAAAAAGAATATAGAGGGAATGCGATTATTATTATATCGTGTTCCCTTTGTTTATTTTGTCTAAAAATGTCGAAAAATTTTAACCGATTATCCATTTAATATTTTTATTTTTAATGTTATAATATATAAACCATAACAAACGATAGACGATATATCATTTAAAAAATCGTTTAAATCGTTTGAATAATCAATGGGAGGTTATATCATGAACATTAAAACAGTTGGACGCAAGGTTAACCTCAAGGAGCATTTTCTTACGACTGTAGAAAAAAGGCTTGAGAAATTCGACAGATATTTTGACGCAGACGCGGAAGCAACCGTAACCGTGACGGTCGAAACAAATCGTCAGACAGTCGAGATAACGGTGAAAAACAAAGGTTTTATCTACCGTGCAGAACGTGCCGCCGAAGAGATGGAGGATGCTTTTGCTGATGCCGCGGATTCGATTGACAAACAAATCGTAAAACACAAATCAAAACTCGGTACAAGGATTAAGGCGCATGAGCCGGAACCTGTGCTTGAAACGGTCGACGAGTTTGTTGACGACGAATTCAGGATTGTAAAAGAAAAGAGGTTCGAGCTTAAACCCATGACGGTTGAAGAAGCTATTCTTCGTATGAACCTTTTAGGACACACGTTCTTTATTTTCCAAAACATTGACGGAGAGGTCTCGGTCGTATATAAACGCAAAGATGACGACTATGGCCTGCTTATACCAAACTAAAAAAATCTAATATATAATTTTACATTTTAAAAACAGATAATGTGAATATAGGGGACGGGTCCCCGTCTCGAATGTTTTAAAACATCGGAACGGCCCCGTTCCCTGTAATTATGTTTGAAATAAAAAGAGAAAGATTAGGAGAATAAATTGGAATATAAAGCAGTTGCGACATGTATGTTTGGGCTTGAATCTATCGTGTCGTTTGAAGTTAAAAGACAAGGCGCAAAACAAGTTTCGGTGACCGACGGACGTATAACGTTTTCGGCGGACGGCGAGACGCTTGCGAAGGTTAACGTAAACGTAAGGACGGCGGAAAGGGTTTTGATTATACTATCCGAATTTTCCGCAAAGACGTTCGACGAACTTTTCGACGGCGTGAAAGAGATTCCGTTTAAACATTACATAGAACAAAAAGACGCGTTCCCCGTCAAGGGTTACACGATGAACAGCGTTCTGTCAAGCGTTCCCGCCTGTCAATCTATAATAAAAAAAGCGGTTGTCGAACGCCTTAAAAGCGATTATAATTCTCCGTTTTTAACCGAAAAAAGCGGCATAACCAAAAAAATTCAGTTTTCAATAATAAAAGACCACTGCACAGTTATGCTGGACACGTCGGGCGACGGATTACACAAAAGGGGATATCGTCCGCTTTTAAATGTTGCGCCGATAAAAGAAACGCTTGGAGCGGGAATCTGTGATTTTGCGAGGGTGTTCCCCGAAAGCCGCGTCGTAGACCCGTTTTGCGGAAGCGGAACGCTTGTTATTGAAGCGGCGCTTCGCGCGTCGGGGACTGCGCCCGGTTTAACGAGAAAGTTTGCCGGCGAAAACTTTGGTTTTTTGGGCGACGCGGTTTTTGAAAAGGCGAAACAACAAGCGCGCGCGGCGATTAAAAAAGATGTTGAGTTTTGCGGAATGGGGTTTGACATAAACCCCGAGGCGGTGGAAGTTGCGAGAGAAAACGCAAAAAGGGCAGGGGTTTCCCACCTTGTTACGTTTGAAGTGGCCGACGCGTTAGAGCTTAAGACACAACCAAACGACATAATAATAACCAACCCGCCATACGGTGAGCGTCTTATGAGCGAAGATGAAGCGGAACTGTTGTACAAACGTTTTGCAAAAAATCTTGAGACACAAAGTTATAAGGGTTTGTATCTTATAACAAACCATCCCGAGTTCGAAAAGATATTCGGAAAAAAAGCAACCAAAAGAAGAAAGCTTTACAACGGCATGATACCGTGCCAACTTTATATGTATTTCTAGTTTTTTCTACAAATTTCTACAAATTTCGGTTGACTAATCGGCGGTTTGTGTGGTAGTGTTTACTAGAAGAAAGGTGTTGAAAAAAAGAAATGTTAAGAAAAATTGTGACAACGCTTTGTTTTGTTAGCGTTGCGTTGTTTGTTGGGCTTTTTGTATACCCCGACCAAGTTGAAGCGAGCAGCGGCGTTATCCGCGTCGGATATATATCGGACAGCGGTTTTGTTTACGACCAAGATTCGTTTAACTACAAGGGTTATGGTTATGACCTTTTAAAACAGATAGAATTAAACACCGATATGAAGTTTGAGTTTGTGCCGATAAGTATGGACCAAGCGGAAAACCCCGAGTTCAACGAGGTTGATGTTTTGGGTGGTTTTTTTGCTGTTCCGGAACTCTTGACACACTACACAGCGGTAGAGCCCTCCATAGGCAACACAAGGCTAGCGCTTGTTGCGAAAAACCGAGTTGATGATGGGGTTTATTTTAACGACCCGCAAAGCATAAACGGAAAGACGGTTGCAACGTACGAGAGAAGCATTGCGAACTCTGCGTTTGAAGACTATCTTGCGGGGAACAACATCGAGGTTCAATATATAATAAGCGGCAGAGAAGGGTATATGTATGTTGACGCGGACTATTATCTAACCGACATGCAAAACTACAACAACCAAAATCTGCTTTCGGTTCTAAGCCTTGACACATATCCCGTATATCTATTGGTGGACAGCGAAAACCCCGAACTTGCGGCAAGCCTCGGTTCTGCGATTAATTCTTTGATCTTTAACGACACGAATTATTTTTATGAACTTTATGAAAAATATGGATATCTTTCCCCCGAAATAGGCGGAAACATCATAACAAGGGAACAACAAGAACTTTTGCGTTCTAAAGTTTGGCGAGTTGGTTATTCAGAAGACAGCGCGCCATATCAATACACCGGCGAGGGCGGAAAAGCGGACGGAATTTCCGTTCGGTTGTTGCAAGACATGGCAACACAGCAAGGGTTTGAAATCGAATTCATTCCGTACAACCCAAGCGAACAAAACCCCGATCCAAACGAATTTGACATAGTGATATCGTTAAACGGCGACCTTGAGTTTATGCAACAAAACTATACGGCGACGTTGCCGCTTGCCGAATATCCGATGATATTGTTTTCAAACGACAGCGCTTTTGAAGGCGGGGTCGAGGGAACGGTTGGAATGATGGATTATCTGTCGTTTGACTATAACAAGTTTGATAAACAATATCCCGGGCTTGAGATAGCTGAATACACAGATTTTGAACAGATGTTAAAAGATAGCGAATCGGGGGTTGTTTCAAGCGCTATCTTCTCGGAAAGTTATTTCGAGCTTAAAAGAAAACAAGACGAAGTTTCGTTTGACCAATATATCTATACGACAGAGTATATATTGTTGTCGTCGATGTTTATCTCGAACAACCTGCCCGAAGAATATACAACGATCTTTAACAACCTGACCCACGGAATCGACGAACACACTTTGCACATAATAAACGAACAAGAGATCGAAAAATACATCCCGGAATACACCCCGCTCGAACTATTGCTTGAATATTGGTGGCTTATAACTATTCTTGTTGCGCTTATAGCGGCGGCATTTGTGTTTGAGATTATGCGAGGGGCAAACAAAAGGAAACAGGCAGTTTTACATACCCTTAACACAGATAAGCTAACCGGATTAAAATCTATGCATGTCTTTAACGAACAAGCAAAAGTTTTGCTTGCGGAAGCGGACGTTAAAACCCACGAAGTTATATCTATAGACATAGACTATTTCAGAACTATTAATTCATATTCCGGAATGGAAAAGGGCGATATAATTATAAAAGACATGGCGAAGTCTTTGGTTAACGGATACGAAGGGTTCCCGGTACTTATCGGAAGGGTAACGGCGGAACAGTTTGTTGTTCTCCACAAATGCTACGATGGCGAAGGAATCAAAAAGATTGCGGAAGAGAGAATTCTCCCAAGTATCAGGGAAACGATGGGCAAAAACTACAACGTTAGTCTTTCGGTTGGTACATACGTAATCGAAGACCCTAAAGAACCGATAAACACGATAATCGACCGCGCCAATCTTGCGCGAATTGCGGGTAAAAAGATACACAAGACAACGTTTATAACGTTTAACGACAAGATGAAACTTGAATACGAAAAGATGGCGAACATAACTTTCCGAATGGAAAAAGCGCTTATCGACCGCGAGTTCCACGTTGTGTATCAACCTAAAGTAGATTGTAAAACGTTTGAGGTTTGTGGGGCCGAGGCGCTTGTTAGGTGGAACCCACATTACGGCGACAGCATCTATCCAAACGATTTCATACCGATTTTCGAGACAAACGGATTTATAGCCGACCTTGATTTATACGTGTTTGAAGAGGTTTGTAACTTTATCAAAAGTAAAAATCGAAAAGAAGAGATGCCGATTATATCGATAAACCTTTCGTCGTTTACGCTAATTCAAGAAAAGGCTATTGGCAACCTTATAAAAATAGCTAAAAAATATGACATTAAACCAAATCAAATCGAGATTGAGATTGGGGAGAACCCCGTCGTTTCGTTTGACAGTTTGATGAAAACAAGGATAAACCAACTGAGGGTATTCGGGTTCCACCTCGCTATCGACGATTTTGGAACGGGAACCTCGTCGGTCAACAGGCTTTTGGAGTACAAGGCGGAATATGTTAAGCTTGACAAAGAGTTTATCGAAAACGCGACGGGCGACGAAAGCGAATATACAGTTGTTAAAAACATCATTCGTCTTATAAAAGACCTTAATATGAAGGTTGTTTGCGAAGGTGTCGAGACAAAGGAACAAGCAAAGATTTTAGTTGAGCTTGGCTGTGACATTGCTCAAGGATACTATTTTGAGAAACCGCTTGAAGCCACAGATTTCAGAAGAATTTTGAACACATATAAATCATATAAACTTGATAAACACGAAGCGGAACAATAGATAGTTGCCAAAAAAAACGACAGCGTTTGAAGATTTTAGGAAAAAAGAAACAAATAACACAAAAAACACAAAAACCCTTTTGTTTATGTTGAAACAAAGGGGTTTTTATGTTATATTATTCTGTGAATGACTTTTGAAAGGTATCGAAAAATTAATGGATTTTCAACTTCAAAACTACAGCGTACAAAAAACTCGCGGAGTGTTTAACATTGTTTCATATATCGACGGAGTAAACAAGCTTTACTATTCCGCCTCGCCCGATGGGTTTTCAAGCGATAATTTTTTATGCGAGTTTGTAAACGAGGTTACTATTCAAGACGACCTACCTAATCATAGGATGTATTTTCATATACTAAATGACGGATTGTACAGCGTTGCAAGCGAGCGCTGCGTTGCGGTTGACGGAATGCACAACGTCCGCGAAGTTGGCGGATATAACACAGAGGACGGCAAAAGTTTTGTTAAACCGGGGGTTATCTTCCGAAGCGGACATCTCGCAAAGATTACCGACGACGGGTTGAAAACGCTTGAAAATATCGGGCTTAAATATATTTTGGATTTCAGGGCAACCCACGAAACAGAAAATCTTTTGGACAAACCCGTTTGTGGAGCGTCTATGAAAACGATACCTGCAATTATATTTAAAGACGGGGACGAAAGTGCCGGAAACAGCACATTTGTGTTGCGTGATTTTTTAAGCGAACCGCGCGAAAAAAGGCTTAGATCTAAAACTATGCTCACAACCCATTACAAAGAAATGCCGTTTTCCAACGAGGCATACAAAGATCTTTTCAAAAATCTTTTGAATGACAACGTTCCAATGATGTTTCATTGTGCCGCCGGAAAAGACAGGACAGGGGTAGCGGCGCTTTTGATACTTTTGGTGCTTGGTGTTCCGGTTGAAACCGCTGTATATGATTATATGTTAACGGCGGAAAATCAAAAAGAATTTTTCGCGTCACTCATCGAAAAAAATCAAGATCTATTTTTAAACGACCTTGACTATGAGATTTTTGACGAGGTTATGTCGGTTAGGGAAAATAACATACGTTTTACTATCGAGGAGATATTCAAAAGATATTCCGATATCGAGAGTTTTGCGGTTGAAAACCTTGACATAAGCTATGACGACATAGCGGTTTTAAGGGATAAATACCTAATAAGCCATTAGGATATAGAGGCTTTAGCGACACATTATAAATTCAAAAGATTAAGGGGCGTTAACAACGTGAATATATCTGTTTTGGACACAACGCTTCGAGACGGCGCACAGGGGAGCGGGGTATACTTTTCGGTTGCGGACAAGCTTGGAATTGTGCTTTTGCTTGACAATCTCGGAATTCAATATATCGAAGCGGGTAATCCCGGAAGCAACCCGAAAGACCGCGAGTTTTTCACAAAGGTTAAAGAGATTAAACTGAACAACGCAAAGATAGTAGCGTTTGGCGCGACACGTAAAAAAAACATTTCGGCCAACCAAGATCCGGGGCTTTATTCGCTTATCCAAGCGGACACCGAATATGTTTCGATTGTTGGAAAAAGTTCCGTTTTCCAGGTGGAGCACGTGCTTAAAACAACAAAACAACAAAACCTTGCGATGATAGAGGACACGATTAAATATCTTAAAAGTTTTGGAAAAAAAGTTTTTTTTGACGCGGAACATTTTTATGACGGTTACAACGACGACAAAGATTACGCAATTGAATCACTAAAGGTGGCGAAAGACGCCGGCGCTGACATGCTTGTTTTGTGCGACACAAGGGGCGCTTGTTTTCCGAGTGACGCGTATCAAACCACAAAAAAAATTGTCGATATGTTTGACGACATCGAGGTTTCGGCGCATTTCCACAACGACATCGGTTGTGCCGTCGCAAACACCGTCGAGGCGGTAAGGGCGGGCGCAAAAAATATACAAGGAACGTTTCTTGGGATAGGGGAACGAACAGGCAACGCTTCGCTTGCCGTAACAATTCCAAACTTGCAACTAAAACTCGGGTTTGACGTGTTGCCGCCCGAAAGCTTGCGATATTTCACAAGAACCGCTATACATATAGCAGAGCTTAGCAACATGGTGGTCGAAGCAAACCAACCGTATATTGGCTCTTCCGCTTTTTCACACAAAGCCGGAATGCATATAGACGGAGTTGCAAAAAACAACCTGTCGTTCGAACATATCGACCCAACTGAGGTTGGAAACAAACGCAACATTCTTTTAAGCGAGATGAGCGGTAAAGCCGCAATTCTTGAAAAGATTATCGGAATGGAACAGGATGTGCCAACCGATAACGAAACGGTCGACCGACTTGTCGAACGGCTCAAACGTCAAGAACAAAACGGACATCAATATGAATTTGCTTCCGCAAGCTTTAACGTCATGGTTCTCAAAGAACTCGGAATGCTTGAAGAGTTTTTCAAACTCGTGAGTTACACTATCGTGGGCGAGAGGACCGAAAGCGACGGGCGACGAAAGTCTCTTGCCGTCGTTAAAATTTCGGTTGGAGACAAGCAAGAGATCTGCGCGCGCGAGGGAGACGGCCCCGTCCACGCGCTCGACCGAAGTTTAAGGGGTGCTCTTGAAACGTTCTATCCGGCGGTTGCCCAAACGAAACTCGTCGACTATCGCGTTCGGGTTATAAATCCGGAGGACGCGACCGCGTCGAGGGTTCGCGTCATCATTGAAACGGCGGGCGACAACGAAAGATGGTCTACGCTTGGGGTTTCGGCAGACATAATCGACGCTAGTTTTAAAGCAATAACCGATTCGGTTTTATATTATCTACATTCAAACAAATTTAACAAAGAGGTATTATAATGGGAAGCGTAATAACAAGCAAACCTTTCGCAAAACTTCAAGACGGCAAAAATGTAACAGAATTTATCTTTAAAGATCAAAAAGGACAAACCGCTTCGATACTCGACTATGGCGTGACGATTAGGACGCTTGAGGTTTTCGGAAACGACGGAAAGCTCTATGATGTAGCGCTTGGATATGACGACATCGAAAGCTATGTCGGCTGTTCGGCGTATTTCGGAACGACGGTCGGAAGAGTTGCTAACCGAATTGCAAACGGAGAGTTCTCTCTTAACGGCGTTGATTACAAACTTTTTCAAAACGACGGCATAAACACTCTTCACGGCGGTAAATATGGTTTTTGCAAAAAAGTTTTTGACGCAAAAATTAAAGATAATGCGGTAGTGTTTAGCTATTTAAGCCCCGATATGGAGGAGGGTTTTCCCGGGAACCTCAACCTTACGATAACGACGACGTTTGAAAACGGAAAACTTCTGTTTGACTATGAGTTTGTTTCAGACAAAGACACAATTGTGGGCCTTACAAACCATAACTATTTTAACCTTAACGGACATAAAAGCAACGATGTTTTAAATCATACCGTGACGCTCGATGCAGACGAATATTGCGAATGTAACGACGGTCTTTTGTCTCAATGCCCGGCGGCAGATGTTTCAAACACGCCGTTCGATTTCAGGGCAGGAAAGACTATCGACGAAGGTTTGTCGGCAAAGGGCAACGTTCAACTTGAGCTTGCCGGCGGAATTGACCACAACTTTGTCATGAACAACCAAGATAACCAAGCCCCAAAAGCCATTTCGGTTGGAGACGTAACGGGAATCGAGCTTAAAGTCTATTCCGACCTTCCTGGAATGCAGTTTTACACCGGGAATTTCCTCGGTTCAAACGGAGATGTTGCGGGCAAAGACGGCGCGGCTTATCAAAAACACGGTGGTTTTTGTCTCGAAGCCCAACAGTTCCCCAACGCAATCAACGAACCGGGATTTCCCCAAAACGTTGTTAAAGCAAACGAAAAAGGGCGCTGTTTCATTGCGTATGAATTGACAGTTAGTTAGCTAATGAGGAATTAGGAATGAGGAATGTTGGTGCGCCTTGCGGCGGGATTTTAATAGTTAATAATTAATAGTGAATAGTGAATAGTGAATAGTGAATAGTGTTGGTGCGGCTTACGCCGCGATTTAAATGACAAGGGATTGTAGATTTTACCGATAGTTTTAAATGTGTGCTCGTAGGGGCGACCTGTGGTCGTCCGCATCTGTCGCCCAAACCACGTCACAAACGATGGAACGTAGGGGCGGATTATCCGCCTGTCGTCTTACACAAACCGGTTATAAAACAAGAACCGCAGAGCAAGAGCAGAGCCCTTGCCCTACGATTTGTTTTTTGGAGTTTTGTTTTGGCGACAAATACTACGGCCACAGATTGTTTTCGATTTGAGAAATGAAACAACAACAAAGCTATGTGGTTTTATTCAAAATTTCGCCACGCAAGTGGCGCACCGACATTCCTAATTCCTAATTCCTAATTCCTCATTCCACATTCCCCATTCCTAACTCAAATACCGCCACGCAAGTGGCGCACCTTAATTACGAATTACGAATTACGAATTACGAATTAATTATGAATTAAATCAACCTTATTAATAGATAATCTTAAATTTATTAGATTATTTATATATATTTATTTTTATTTTTTTGGAGGACACATGAAAGGAAATGTAATCGTCGGACAATCAGGAGGACCTACTTCCGTTATCAACTCAAGCCTTGCTGGGGTATTTAAAACCGCTAAAGACGGCGGCGCAAAGGTTTACGGAATGTTAAACGGAATTCAAGGACTTCTTGAAGAAAGATACATCGACATCAGCGAACACATCAAAACACCTATAGAAATTGAAATTCTAAGAAGAACCCCTTCGGCATATCTCGGCTCTTGCCGTTATAAACTTCCGAAAGTTGAAGATTCAAGAGAAACATACGAAAAACTTTTCGCAATCTTGAAAAAACTTGAGATAGAATATTTCTTCTACATCGGCGGAAACGATTCGATGGACACAACCTATATGCTTTCGCAATATGCCAAAAAAATCGGCAGCGACATTAAATTTATGGGTGTTCCCAAAACAATCGACAACGACCTCGAAGTGACCGACCATACCCCCGGTTTCGGCTCTGCCGCAAAATATATCGCAACTTCGGTTAAAGAACTCATTCGCGACAACAAGGTTAACGACATGGATATCGTTTCGGTTGTCGAGATAATGGGACGTGACGCAGGTTGGCTTACCGGCGCTGCCGCTCTTTCAAAAGGCGCAGATTGCCCGGGACCCGATTATATCTATCTTCCCGAAATCGATTTTGACATCGACAACTTCCTTCAAGACATCAGAAAAGCCCAAGCCGACCATCGTTCGGTTGTTGTGTGCGTGTCGGAAGGAGTTAGAACCAAAAACGGCACATATGTTTGCGAAGCCGCTGCGGTTAATCGTTCGGTCGACGCTTTCGGCCACAAACAACTAACAGGAACCGCAAGGGCGCTTGCCGACCTTATCGGCGAAAAGATCGGTTGTAAAGTTAGGGCTATTGAATTTTCCTCGCTCCAACGTTGCGCGGCTCATCTTTCGTCTGAAACCGACAACAACGAAGCTTTCAACTGTGGCGCAGAAGCTGTTTCGGCGGCGTTTAAAGGCGAAACCGGCAAAGTTGCTATCATGGTTAGAAAAAACAACTCGCCGTATGACATCGATTATGATATCGTTGACGTCGCAAGGGTTGCTAACCTCAAAAAAGATGTTCCAAGAAACTGGATTAACGCAGAAGGAAACAACGTTACTGACGAATTTGTTGAATATGTAAGGCCGCTCATCATGGGCGAAATGTCGATGATCTATGACAGCGGTTTGCCGACACATCTTCCTTATGTAACAAACTAAAGTTTGTAACGAACCCTGTTTGTTATAATCTGAAAGGACAACCCTTGCGATTGTAGGACAACCCTTTGGGCTGTCTGAAAAAGCAGTGTATGCGTGATATCTCGGACAGGGGCAAGCCCTGTCCCTACACACAACCTTTTTATTTGTGCAACATTTTTTAGCGTATACCTTTTTTGACACCCTGAGGGACAGCCGAAAACGGCTGTCCCTTTTTTAGTGTGGCAAAAAAATTTCTGATTGAAATATAAATGTAGGGTCGAGTCTTGACTCGACCGTCAACTAACATTTTCCCCTTAATACCAAAACAAAAAGCGTATAACAATATGGATTTCCCATCTTGTTATACGCTTTAATTCTATCTATGTTTTGCTAGAGTTTTAGACTTGTTTTTTATTCTTCGTCGTCGTATCCGTCATAGCCGCTGAATCCGCCGTCCGAATAACCCGCGCCGTCGTCGTCATACTCTTGTTCACCGGCATATTCGCCGCCATATCCGTCGTCTTGATATGCGCCGTCTTCCGAATAGCCTTGGCCGTCGTCATATCCGTCGGAGTACTGCTGTTGGTCATACTGTTGGTTTTCGTCGTATTGTCCCGTCGCCGCGTACGGATCTTGGTATTGTTGCCCGTCCCCAGCATAGGGGTCTACATAAGGATCTGCGCCATATTGATCGGGTTGTTGTCCGCTGTTGTATCCGTACGGATCTTCAAGCGTTTGAGTGTTTCCTTTGTTTCGTGCCCTCGCGCCTTGTCCGCCAACATATCCCGTGCCATATCCTACTTGTCCTGTGTTGGAACCATAGCTTCCATAGCTTTGTTGTTGGTTTCCGCCATATCCGTTGTCGTAGCCACCGTATCCACCATATAGGTCATCGTCGTTTTTAGATTTCTTTTTGCCAAGTACAAATGCGATTATACCGCCGGCAACGCCGAGAACGCCAAGTATCGCAAGAAGTATCCAAAGCCAAGTTAAGCCGGCAGATTCTTCTTCAGCAGGTTCAAACACAGCAGATATTGTTGCTCCTCCTGCGGGCATTGTGAACGTTGTCGAAGCCTCGTTTGAGTTTGCAAATGAAACGCCTTCAACGCTGTTCCAACTTGTGAACACATAGCCTTCGTCGGGTATCGCTTGAACTGTGACGGGGGTACCTTCCGCCGCGTTTAGCGGATTAATCGTTATCTGGCCGCCCGTAACCGTTCCTGCGGTTATCGGGAACTGTTCGCCTTGTTCTGGAACCGTTCCGTCTGAAATAAACTTCGCAACGATTGAGGAATCTTTCGCGGGCATTGTGAACGTTGTTTCAAGCGCGGTTTCGTCCTCGATTGTGCCGCCGCTTATCTCCCAACCGTCAAACACAAATCCTTCGCTTGCAACCGCTGCAATCGAGATCTCGCGTCCCGAAGCATATTTGCCGCCGACTCCTTGGGTTATCGAACCGCCGGGATCTGAGTTTAAGATAAGGTCATATGTCGTAACTGTTTGAGGCGCAGAGCTCTCAAAGATAGCTTGAATTCCTACCGGGCCGTCCGGCATCGTTATGATAATTGTAGAGCTTGTAAGGTCTACCGTGTCGGCATAAGGGAAGTTAGAGGGCGAGATATACCAACGCTCAAAATAATATCCCGAGTCGGCGTCCGCTGTAAATTTAACCGAATCGCCACCCGATGCGCTTGCTGCGCTTGCGGTTGCTTCGCCGCCTGTCGAATCTTGAATGGTGATTTTATGTCTACCGTCAGTGTAGTATGCAATCGCGTGGATGTCGGGGTTTCCTCTATAGTCGTCACAGTTAATCGTCAAAGGATTTTGTGTGAACGTTTGGCTTCCTATCTGCCAATGGCTGAATGTGTTGGCGGTTTCTGTCGCGGTTGCCGTGAACGTCGCTGTTTGTCCCGTTCCTATGTTATATGTAGAAGCAGAGGTCGAAACGTTGGCAGCGCCCGACGGGCTAACCCCAACCGAGATGTTCGCTATCGTCGCAGAACCGTATTTTGGGGTTACCGTTATGTTGCCGGCAGGCATCGTGAACGATGCTGTGGCAGAGTTCGGAATTGTAGCCGTTGTTCCCGACGTTTCCCATCCTGTGAACGGCGCGCCGTTTGTCGGATGTGTTGCGGGGGTTTGAACCGTGACCGAAGCTCCGGCAGGAAAAGTTCCCGAACCGGTAGCCGGGGCAACCGTCGTCACCGTGTATGTGGCAGACGCGGCGGTGCTGAAGTTAACGGTAACCGAAACCTCAGCAGGGTTAACCCCATCCGGAACGGTGTATGTAATCGTTTGGGGATGACTTGGGTCGGACGCGACAGTGTCGGTTTTGGTTTCAAAACCGAAAGCCGTTATGGTATAGTTAAAGCTAACCCCGGCTTTTCCGGTTATCGTTATTACGTTACCGCTTAACGTAACCGAACCGAAGTTTTCAGCTGCCGAACCGTCCGGCGTTGTAATCGTCGGGGAGAACGAGCCGGAAGCATACACCTCGGGCACGAGCATGACCCCGCTCGCAAACGATAAAAAGACCGCCAATACCAAAGACACGGCAACTGATTTTAATGTTAGTTTTTTCAAGTTTCAAATCTCCTTTGCACATAGAAAATTTATAATTAACGTTTACTGCTTTTGTTCTTTAGACATTATTACCTTTTATTATATATCTTTTTCAGAAAAAAGCAAACATTTTAATAAAAATTCGAACAATAAATTTCAATATATTTTGTATTATAATATATTTCAACAAAAGTTGCAAAATAACTTGTATAATGTTTTGGACGGGTGTAGAATTAAATTAGACTAAAAAATATAAAAACAAGATGTTTGTGAACGAAAAATATGACCGAAACAGAAAAAAGAGAAAAAAATCATATAAAGATGACAACGACCGCAATTCCAAAACTTGTGTTGTCTTTTGCCGCTCCCACCATCGTTGCGACGATGATAACGGCGGCATACAATCTTGTCGATACGTTTTTTGTAAGCAGGATAGGAACGTCGGCTTCTGCCGCGGTTGGGGTTGTGTTCCCACTAATGACGGTTGTCCAAGCTTTTGGGCTTATGTTCGGCCACGGTGCCGCAAGCTATGTTTCGCGGCTTTTGGGTAAAAAGGACAAAGACGGCGCTGTGCGATACGGCTCGTCAAGTTTTTTTTATTCGCTGTTTGTCGGGAGTGTGCTTTCGGTGCTTGGGCTATTAAACCTCGATGTTTTGGTTGAAATACTTGGAGCAACCGACACGATAGCGCCGTTTGCAACCGATTATGCGAGGTATATATTAATCGCCGTTCCGATTACGACCGCAACGTTTGTTTTAAACACAACGCTCAGGGCGAGCGGAAACGCCGTTAAATCAATGATAGGAATAAGTATAGGCGCGGTTATCAATGTTGTTCTCGACCCTATTTTTATATTTGTTTTAAACCTTGGAATATCGGGCGCTGCGATAGCAACCGCAGTAAGCCAGCTAATAAGTTTCGTCATACTTGTATATTTTTCTTTTAGCAATTCAAACCTTGCAAAGTTTGATGTTAGAAAATTCACACCGAAATATATTTTTAATATTATAAAAATCGGTGTGCCGTCGTTTTACAGACAAGGACTTACAGCTATTGGAATAATTCTTTTAAACCTTGCTACTCGACAGTTTGGCGACGCTGCGATTGCGTCGATAACGATAACATCGAGAATTTTTCAGTTTGTTTTTTTCTTTGTCATAGGATTTGGTCAAGGTTTTCAAACGGTCTGCGGATTTAACTATGGCGCGAAATGTTATCTTCGTGTCAAAGAGGCGTATCTCTTTTCTTTGAAAATTCTTTCGAGTTTGTTGTTTTTGGTGGCATGTTTGATCTTTTTTTTCGCCCCGACAATAATCGGAGCGTTTTACAGCAACGACGCCGAACTTATATCGATGGGAACCGAAACGTTAAGATATTTCAGTTTTGCAATGCCGTTGTTGCCGTCGATAGTCATATGTAACATGTGTTGTCAATCGATTGGGAAAAGCTTGTTTTCTTCGATAATAGCAATACTTCAAAACGGCGTTTTTTTGATATCGTTTATATTAATTCTTCCCGATTTAATAGGGGTTACCGGTTGCCAGCTCGCTATGCCCGCTTCACAGATATTGACGTTTTTTGTCACGATTCCGATAACGAGTTATCTTTTTTCGTTGTTCGCGTCAAAGGAACAAGCAAAACTTTTGCGAGGTGCCCAATGACACGGGACGAAAGATACATGAAGCAAGCGTTAGAACTTGCAAAAAAAGCCTCCGAAGAGGGGGAAGTTCCGGTCGGGGCGATTGTGGTTTTGGGCGACAAAGTCGTTGGAAAAGGGTATAATACTAGGGAGCAAAAAAAAAGTGTGTTGGGACACGCCGAGATAAACGCCATCGAACAAGCGACAAAATATGTTCAAGATTTTCGGCTTAACGACTGCGAAATTTTTGTCACGCTTGAGCCGTGTGCAATGTGTATGGGGGCGATTTCGGCGGCGCGAATTAAGCGTTTGGTGTTTGGTGCATTTGATAAAATTACAGGTTGCGCCGGAAGCGTCTGTGAGATTAACGAGATGTCGTTTAGTCCAATTAAAGAAACGTTAGGCGGCGTTTTGGAAAAACAATGCAAACAAACTCTTGAGGAGTTTTTTTTAAAGCTTAGAAAAGAGCCTTAGCGCAAACCACCCGTTGGTGGTTATGACCGTCTTGTTTATAAAACGGATTTTTTTAAAAAAAGTTAATAGGATTTAAAGATTTGCAAGACGTTTTTTGCATTTCTTGTATTTTTAATTTAGACGCATTTATATGCTATACTAAAACAAAGGTTGGTAATTTAATGATTAAAGCGATTTTTTTTGACATAGACGGAACGCTTGTCAGCATGAAACAACGACGGGCGTTGCCCTCGACGATAAAGGCGCTTAACAAAGCGCGGGAAAACGGCGTTAAGATTTTCATAAACACGGGGCGCAATATATATGAAGGCAAAGGAATGGCGGTTTTAAGCGACCTGCCAAAGTTTGACGGATATGTCGTTATGAACGGACAACGCGCTTTCATGAGCGACGGCAAAGAACTTTTTGCAATTCCGATACCGAGAGAGGATATCGAAACTATCGTTAACGTTCGCAAAGAGTTTCCGTTTGAAGCGTCGTTTATGGAGAAAAACTATGTCTATTTAAGCGGAATCAACGACAAGGTTGAAAGATTTTTTAATTCGTTGCATAATATCGGCACAGACTGCGAAGATATAAGCAGAGTACTTGAAAACGAAATCTTCGCCGTAAATTATTTTTTAGAAAAACATGAAGAACATGTCATTCTTGATAAACTTAAACATTGCGAGGCGGTTCGTTGGCATCCGCTCGTTGCCGACCTTATCGTCAAAGGCGGCGGTAAGCACAAAGGTATCGAAAGGGTGCTTGAGATATTTTCATTCACAAAAGACGAGGCGATGGCTATTGGCGACGGCGGAAACGATATAACGATGGTTCAGTATGCCGGGGTTGGGGTTGCAATGGGCAACGCTTGCGACGAGCTTAAAAGCATCGCCAATTACATAACAACCGATTGTGAAGAGGATGGAATTGAAAATGCTCTTAAACATTTTAATATCATATAGCGAAACAACATAACAGCGTTATAAAAACAAAAAATAATTTAGGGAGTATTGACTGATGTCGAAAAAAAAGAATTTTTTAAAAGGTGAAAAAGACCTTTTTTCCGGCAAGGTTTTGTCTAACATAATAACGGGCGCAGTAATTGGCGGAATCTTTGTTGTTTTCCTTAACTTTGCAAAGGTTCTCGAGGTTGCCCATCTTGTATATGTTTTGTTCCGTCCGTTTCTCGCCGGCATGGGGATTGCGTACTTTTTAAATCTTTTGTTGGTTCCGGTCGAGAAAAAGATATTTTTCAAGATAAAAAACAAAGTTGTCAAAAGATATCTTTCGCTTTCGCTTTCGTTGTTGATTGCCGCTATTATAATTATGGGATTAATCTTTTTAATCGTTCCGCAATTTGTCGAAAGCTTAACCCAACTTGTCGCAAACGCTCCGCAATATCTCAACGAGGCATATGTTGACATAACAGCTTTGCTGGTGCGATATGGCATATCTGAAACGTTGGTGTTGGAATTTTTAGACCCGGAAGACACGATTAACTATATCGTCGGATATGTGCGAGATCTCATACCGTCGATGGTTAACTTCTCGATAGCGTTTGGCTCGGGAATTGCAAGCTCACTAATCGCGCTAGTAACCGCTATTTATATCCTTGCGGACAAGGAGAGGTTAATTAGAAACTTTTCGCTTGTCTTAAAAGCGTTCACTTCGGAAAAAGCATACAGCAAAACCGCCGAGATCATATCAAGAGCCCAAATAGCGTTCACTTCGTTTTTGTCAGGAAAAACGCTCGATTCGTTAATCATTGGGCTTATATGTCTTGTGTTTATGCTTATCTTTGACATGCCGTATGTCCCGATGATTACGATTATTATCGCCGTCACAAACATGATTCCGACGATAGGTCCGTTTATCGGGGGGCTTCCCTCGTCGATTATAATTCTTTTGGTCGACCCGATACAAGGGCTTTGGTTTGGGCTTTTTGTAATACTTCTCCAACAGTTCGACGGCAACATTTTAGGGCCTAAAATCCTTGGCGAATCGATTGGAATATCGGCTATTTGGATACTGTTTTCGGTTGTGTTTTTCGGTTCGCTTTGGGGGGTTCTCGGGATGTTGATAGGCGTGCCGTTGTTCGCGGTTTGTTATGATCTGTTTAAAGAGTTTATCTTTAACAGGCTACGTCAAAAGCATCTTGAAAACAAAAAACAAGACGCCGACAACGAAGAGTTTGTCGACGATTAGAGTTGTATTATTAGGTTGTCTTTTCTGTTTTAAATTGCAAAGTATTCCTTTAAGATAAATAATAAATTTATTAAGTTTACTCAATAGGCTAAATTTAAACAATTGTGTTTGTCAGGGGGTACATGGGGGAGTTTCGATTCTCCCCCACTGTATCCCCCAACACCCCCCGGATTCCCCCTCAACGATTTAGGGCGACACACGCCCTAAAAACCCGCCCCGCCTTTTGCGCTTTGTAAACTGTATACTGCAAAAAACTTGCAAAGCCTACAAAATATGCGTTGTGGTTTTTATTTAACAACAGGTGCTTAATATTTTTTTGACAACGTTAAAATTAATATTAATTGTAAAAATGCGAATAGCTTATCAAGGACCTTTAGAGCAACCTATATAAGGCGGCACTAAAGGTCTCTTTGTTTTAAATATGCTAAGGTTGCTAACATTTTTTACGGCAACTTTTTTCCGCATTTTGCGCAAAACTCGAAACCCTCTTTAATCTTTGTTCCGCAATATGGACAAAAATTCACGTCGCTTGCCGTGTCGCGATCATCGTCATTGGCGTTTGCAACAATTTCGTCGCGGCGTACATATCTGTCGAGTGGGTCTTGTTCTTCGCTGCTGTCCACTATGTCGAACGTGGAAAACCGATTTTTACCGGTAGCGTTTTTGAAGTTATAAACGGTGTTTATTATGCCGAATATTATAAAGAATATGCCGAAAATCGGGAAGACAGATAACGCGCCACCCGTCGCCGAAACCATCGAAAACGCCATTATTGTCCAAAAAATACCGAACACAACTGCAACTAGTCCCCCAACGCCACCCATGAACGATGGGCCTCTGCCCGGTTTAATGCTTTTCATACGCTAAGCTCTCCTTTTTTTCTTTATCTAATTTGTCTTGCTTGTCTATCTTTTTGATAAATCTTTTAAAAAACTTAATTTCGGAATATGAAGCGAACATCAACATCAACGTTGCGGCGGGGGCAAGATACATGAGGTCTGTTCCTATCCTGAAACTGCTCACCTCGATGTATGATATTATTGTAATCCTTAAAACTATCGATAGAAGTATTCCAATTAACAAGATAGTTTTAATTACCTGTAACGAAAACTGTTTATTTTTTAAATCTTTAAACGATTTTTTTATGTCTTTGATTAAAAAATAAAAACTTGAAACTAAAAGCACGGGAACGATTACACGGTAAAAAGACGTTATAACCTTGTATATAACCTCGACTAAAAGTTCGAGCGGATTGTAAAAAGGCTCGTTCGAGTTTACCACGGCGGTGTTGCTTACTTTGGTGCTGGTATAGTCGCCCCATTCCGCCGCCTCTTCAAGCGTCGCGATGCTAAGCGGAGCTAGCGTCGAGGTTTGCTGGAAGTTAACCAAAACTTCAAACGAGTTTATCATCTCACGCGCTGTCGGAAGAATATAGCGATAGTCGAACGGAACAAGCGTTGCCGAGATTGGGTTTGCACCGTAAAGATTGCCTTCAATTTCGCCCGACGCAATTGCATCGTAGATTTGCGTTGTCATAGAGCTATAGAACTGTTCGGCTTTTTGCGGAGTGTCGGCAAAACCGGCCTCAAATGCCGCTTCTCGTATCGCCCAAAGCACACCGCCACTTTTAAGTTCTTGGCGGTCGACGAAGCCCACGCTGTTGTAGTATTTATCGGTTTCGAGATACTCGCCAACCGCCGCAAGTTCCGGTATCGCGTCGTATAGCTTCAACCGCGTTTCACGGCTTATCAAGATTCCGGCATGTGGGCCGCTTGTGTCGGCGGCAACCATTGCGCCGATGAAATCTTGAAATTCGTCCGACGTGTAATCGCTTATGATATATCGTCCGTAATGTTCAAGGTTTTGTGCCTTGTACAAAGAAGTTCCACCAATAAATAATACAACTATTAAAACAGGGGATAATAATTTAAGTATTTTATCGACAAACGAAAGTTTTGATGTTAAAATAAAAATTAAGCTAATTAAAATGGCGCAGATGCCAAACGGCAAAACCCATATAGCGTCGTCTTTTGTAAGCCAAACGACGGCGAGAGAAACCCCCGACAGGACGCTGTAAAACACACAGTTTTTAAACGGTTTGTTAAATCTTAACGCAAACCCAATTATCGACGCAAAAAACAAAAGACATACGGACGAATAGATGTTGTCTATATAAACTCGTGTTGTGTATTCGGCGACGCTTATCGGCGAAAACCATAGTATGTCAAAAAGCAAAAGCGAATGTAACCTTTTTTGCATGAGCGGTTTTGTCGCACAAACGCAAAGCAACACCGCCGCAAGATATAAAAGTTGGCCGCCTATAAGATATGGTATGTGTAGCGTGTTTAACGCAAACAGCCACACCGAGAAAAACATGTGCTTTGCCATAGTCGCATAACCGTATTCGCCAAGCCAGTTTCCTTCGCCGATAGATTGTGCCGCCGAAAACATAAGCTCGTCGTCGACCGGCGCCGCGTTTGGATAGATAGTTATCATCTGGAATGAAACCAACAAAAGTTTAAACATAACCGAAACGGCGATTATTATGACAAGATGTTTAAGTCTTATGTCGGTTTTAAGATATTCATAAGCTTTGTTGGAAAAGTTTTTTATCCTACCCATTGTTTTTACCACCTGATTTATAATTCGTAATGCGTAATTCGTAATTCGTAATTAAGGTGTCGCTGCGCGACGATTTAATTATTTGTATTTAGCTCCACCGCAGGTGGAGATTGTGCATCTTGACCAACTCTGCCTTATGGCGGAGGTTATGGTCAGGCGGTTTAAATTACGAATTACGAATTACGAATTACGCATTAACAATATTATACCTCAAAATTCATTATTTTAAAATACAAGGCAACAAAGATATTAAATTAACTATATAAAACTTGAAAGGAAATTTTAAAGATGAGGAACTTTTTTAAAGACTTCAAAACATACACAAAAGAAAACAAAATACGTTATGGCTTCTATTTCACAGTACGTTTTTTTATCCTTGTTGTGATGGTTTTAAGTATCATATCGCGCAACTGGTCAAACGTTTTTATGTGTGTCGTGTCATTAGCGCTCATAATGATTCCGTCGATAGTCGATCGACGTTTTAACATAGCCCTGCCACAAGGCCTTGAAGCTATCATAGTGTTGTTTGTGTTTGCGGCGCAGATTTTGGGAGAGATTGGGGAATACTATCTTCGGTATGCCTTGTGGGACGACATGCTCCACACGACCAACGGATTTATCATGGCGGCAATAGGCTTTTCGCTTATAGCAATTCTAAACAATAACGATAAAATCCAGTTTACTCTAACCCCGTTTTTTGTGGCGTTTTTCGCGTTTTGTTTTTCGATGACGACGGCGGTAATTTGGGAATTCTTCGAATATTCAATGGACGCGATTTTTTTAACCGACATGCAAAAAGACACGATTATCCCACAGATTTCGTCGGTTCTTTTTAACCCCGAAGGAAAAAACAGCGCGGTAACGCTTCCTATCGAAACGATAGTTATAAACGGCGAACAATGGGCATATGGCGGATATATCGACATCGGGCTTATAGACACGATGCTTGATATGTTTGTTAACTTTATCGGCGCGGTTGCGTTTTCAATTATCGGTTTTTTCTACCAAAGAAGACACGGCCACGGAAAGATAGCAAGCATGTTTATGCCAAAGTTAAAAAAGGAAACGAAATAAAAATTGTTTAGCAGGATTACAAATTCAAGTGGATTTAATATTTTAGAAAAAGCCGTCATGCAAAATAAAAAGACGGCTCTTTTTGGTTTGCAAAAAGAAGGACGCGTTTTGTTTGCGGGCGGTCTTTTTGAAAAAACGAATAAAACCGTCGTGGTGGTAACCGAAACGGACAAAGATGCACACACGTTTTATCAAGATCTTTTGTCATACGGAGTTCAAAACGTCGTTTTTTTCCCCTCACGCGATTTTTCGATTATCGACGCTTCCTCGGTTTCAAGGGACGGAGAACTTGAAAGGATTTCGGCGCTAGGTTCGCTTTTGTTCTCGCAAGCTTCGATAGTTTGTTGTTCCGTCGAAGCGTTTGTTTCACACACGATGCCTGTCGACGAGATGCGCCAACTCGCCGTGAGACTTGACAAAAAAACTTTGATAGACATAAAACAACTTTCGTCAAAACTTGTGAACCTCGGGTTTGTCCGCGTGTCTAAGGTGGACGGAAAAGGACAATTTTCTGTGCGTGGCGGAATTGTCGACGTGTTTTCCGCGTCGGACAAAAACCCCGTTCGCCTTGATTTTTTCGGGGACGAGATAACCGACATATTCGAATTTGATATACTAACCCAAAGAAGAATAAAAAAGATTAAACATCTCGACATTCTTCCGGCACGCGAGGTCATGGCAACAGACATCGAAACCGCCAAAGACAAGCTTTCGGATTTTTTGAAAAAATGTAAAATTGAACGCCTTTGCGAAATCGTAAAACGCGACATCGAACGTCTAGGCGACGGACTTTGGATAGAAACCCCCGACAGATATCTTCCGCTTTTATACCGTAAAAAACAGACGATAGCGGATTATATAGACGACAAGATTTTGTTTTTCTCGGAATACCACACGATACCGATAAAAGCGAAAACGCTGAACGAAACGTTAACCGCCGAGTTTTCTTCGTACAAAAACCAAGGTCTTTGCGAATATCCCGCGTCAGAGTTTTACAAAAAACTAAACGTTTCGGATTATTCACAAAACGCACATGTCTATTGTGACGCGTTCGCGAGAAGCATGGGCGGAATTCCCCTTGACGAAACTGTAAACATAAATTCAAACGGTGTTCCGCACATACCTGTCGAGTTTTCAAGCTTTGCCGAAGATGTTAAACGATATACCGATTCGAAATTTTCGGTAGTAGCTTTTTGTGGAACTCTTAAGACGGCAAAAACATGGCGATATGACCTTAACGAACTTGGCATCTCGGCAAGTCTTTTTAAGGACGAAGCGCCAAAGCCGGGACATGTCTCGCTTTGCGAAGGTTCCGTTTCGGGAGGTTTTGAGATACCGTCTGCGAAGTTTGCGGTTGTTACCGGTTCGCGCGACAGATTAAAAGGCAAAAAAACCACAAAACCTAAAAAAGCCGCGAAAGGGTTCGGAAGCCTTGAAGACCTTCATAAAGGCGACCTTGTCGTACACGCCAACCACGGAATAGGGCGTTTTGACGGCATACATCGAATCGAACACCACGACATAATAAAAGATTATATAAAGATAAGATACCGCGGAGAAGATGTGCTTTTTGTCCCGGTGACACTTTTAGACCTTGTGTCGCCCTATATCTCCCCAAAAGATAAAAACGACAGGACGACGCTTGCGAAACTTAATTCAAACGACTGGGCAAAAACAAAACAACAGGTATACCGAAGCGTCCGCGAGATGGCAAAAGAACTTATAGCTCTTTATAGTGAGCGCGAACGCGCCGAAGGCTTTGCGTTTGACGACGACGGAGACTGGCAAAGTGATTTTGAAGCGCGTTTTCCGTATGACGAAACAGACGACCAGATATCGGCGATATCCGAGGTCAAAAAAGATATGCAAAAAGCGGCCCCGATGGACCGGCTTGTTTGTGGCGACGTTGGGGTCGGAAAAACCGAGGTCGCTCTTCGCGCCGCGTTTAAATGTGTTGCAAGCGGAAAACAAGTCGCGGTTCTTGTTCCGACAACAATCCTAGCGTGGCAACATTTCGGAACGTTTAGCGAACGCATGGAACATTTTCCGCTTAAAATCTCGATGCTCTCGAGGTTTTCGACAAAAAAACAGATTGAAAAAGCGATTGTCGGAATCAAAAACGGAACGGTTGACATTGCGGTTGGAACACATAGACTTTTGCAAAAAGATATAAACTTTAAGGATCTTGGGCTTTTGATAGTTGACGAGGAACAACGTTTCGGCGTTGCACACAAAGAAAAGCTTAAAGAAACATTTAAGGGCGTCGATGTGTTGACGCTTTCCGCAACCCCGATTCCGCGTACCCTTAACATGGCGATGAGCGGAATACGCGACATGTCTATAATAGAACAACCCCCGATAGACCGTTCTCCCGTCATGACGTATGTCATTGAACACGACGAAGCAACGCTTGACGACGCTATCAAACGCGAACTCTCGCGCGGCGGACAGGTCTACTATCTTTACAACCGTGTCGAAACTATCGACAGGGTTGCATATAGGTTAAAAGAACGGTTTCCCGACGCGGAGATTGAGGTTGCCCACGGCAAGATGAGCGAACAAAGCCTCTCGTCGGTTTGGCAAAAAGTAACCAACAACGAATGTGACATACTTGTGTGTACAACTATCATCGAAACGGGTATAGACGTCGCGAACGCAAACACCCTCATCGTTGAAAACGCCGACACTATGGGGCTTTCACAGCTCTACCAAATACGCGGACGGGTAGGCAGAAGTTCAAGAAAAGCTTATGCATACTTCACGTTTAAAAAGAACAAAGTTGTAAGCGAAATTGCGGCTAAACGTCTTTCCGCGATACGAGATTTCACAAGTTTCGGAAGTGGTTTTAAAATAGCGCTTCAAGATCTCCAGATACGCGGAGCGGGGAGCGTTTTGTCGGCGCGTCAAAGCGGACACATGGAAGCGGTTGGATACGAAACATATATTAAAATTTTGGAACAAGCTATCGATGACGAAAAAGGAATAGTAACCCAAAAATCAAAAACAGAATGTGTCGTCGACCTTTCGGTCGAGGCGTATATTTCGGAAAGATATATCGAGGATATCGAAAGTCGTTTGGACATGTATAAAAAGATTGCGGCGGTCGAAAACCGCGAGGACGGCGACGAGATAATCGAAGAACTTCGCGACCGTTTCGGTGAACCGCGAAAAAATATATTAAACCTCATTTCGGTTTCGCTTTTAAGGCGTTATGCCGCCGAGCTTAACATCTATGAAATTCGTGAACGCGACAACACGGTTCTTTTATATACCGATAGCATAGACCCCGACAAAGTCGTTAAATTAATAGCTTGTAAAAAACGAAAAGTTTTGGTTTCCTCTAAAGGGAAAAGCTATATATCGGTTAAACTTCTCGCTGGGGAGGACAGCCTCTCGGCGGCTATCGACTCGATTGAACAGTTAAACTCTTAAACTAATTCTATTGAATTAGCTGATAAAATAGGTTGATTTTTTCCCTTAAAAATGTTAACATTGTTCAAATACTTTTTACTTTGAATTTACAACTTTGTGGTATCTTTATAGCATGAGGAAATATCGGATATTTAAAAAGTTTCCACAAAGGAGCAGCGGCGTTGAAAAAGATTATCGTAACAAGATTAATAATGGCTATCGTTGTCTGTGCGTTTATGACGTTCTTATTAAGTTACGTTTTTCGCATAATTCAAGTCGAGCGCGAGTTTCTTTACGAAGCAACGATAAAAATTGAACAGATAAAAGACCGAATACAGATAAACAACGAAACTATCGAAACGATGAAGGCCGATTTAAAGCTTGATTATATAAGCAAAGCCGGAGTTATTGCAAAGGCTATCTCGCAAGATCCCGAGTTGATGTATGACGAAAAAACGTTAACCGAATACATGGAACTTTTGTATATAGATGAAATTCATTTTTTCGATCAAACGGGGACGATTTTTGCCGGAACGGTTCCGGAATATGTCGGGTTTTCTTTCGATTCGGGAGAGCAGATGGCTTTTTTCAAGCCGATGTTATACGATGAAAATCTTGCGTTGGCGCAAGACCTTGTTCCAAACACTGCGGACGGTTCCTTGATGCAATACGCAACGGTTTGGAACGACACAAAAGACATTATCGTCCAAGTAGGACACCAACCGGAACACCTCATAGAAATCCTTAAAGACACCGATTTAGCATATGTCTTGCCGCTTTTAGTAACCGACACCAAACATGATTTTGTTGTTTTTGACAACGAAACGGGGGAGGTTCATGCCGCTTCGGGGCATGGTGTTTTGGACAACAACACAAGCAAAATAATTTCCGAGCCAAACCGGTTGGGCGAGATTGAATATCAAGACAAGACATACCACTACTATTCCGAGAATTTTGATAATCTTGTAATTGCGATAGGAATAAACGAAACGGATCTTTACGCGGATGTTTTTAACACGATATTTTTCAACGCAATGGCGATTGTGGCGGTTGCGGCGGCGGTTGTGTTGATGATAGTTTTTTCGATTTCAACGTCGTTTATAAATCCTGTATATAAATTGATAGATGGGTTAAATAAAATAACCGAAGGGGATTTGGACGTTAAAATCGATATAGATAAAACCCCGGAATTTATCTCATTAAGTTCAAGCATCAACGAGATGGTAGCGGAACTAACCGACAACAACAAACGTATAAACGAGATATTCCAAAACGTGACGGTGCCGATAGCCCTTTTTGTTTCACAAAGAGAGCAAAACCGCGTTAGGCCAATCGGAAAACTCGGCGAAATTTTGCATATTGACCCTATCGAAACAAGACAAATTTTGCAAAACGGAACGGTGTTTAAACAGCATCTTAATAGAATTTTAAACAACCCTATCGAACAAGACGGAGATATATTTTTAATCGAGTCAGACGGCAGGCCATATTATGTGAAGGTTAAGATGTTTGACGAGTTTGGGAAGTTTTGGGGCCTTGTTATCGATGTTACCGACGAGGTTTACAAACAAGAGACGCTTAGAAGCCAACGCGACATAGACAATCTTACGATGCTTTATTCTCGTTGGGGATTTAAAGAAAGAATGAACCGCTTGTTTTATACCTCAAAACAGATTAGTGAAGCCGTTGTTATAATGCTTGACCTTGACAACCTAAAGTTCCTTAACGACAACTACGGACACGATTACGGTGACAAACTGTTGGTTACGGCCGCTAGCATTTTGATAAGCTGTAGCGCACCAAATATAATAGCTACGAGGCTTGGTGGCGATGAGTTTGTTTTGGTCATACACAACGCGGAAAGCAGAAAAGAGCTTGAAGGGTATATCGAAGAACTACGCGAACACATAGCCCAAGCGTTTGTTGCGCTACCTAACAAAAAGAAACTGCCGATTAGCTTTTCGGGTGGATATGTTTTCTATGATAAAAAATATGTCGACTATGATATGATGGTGACGCTTGCAGACAAGGCGATGTACAAAGTTAAAAAGTCGGGCAAGGGAAGAATTGAGGAATATATTGAATAGATAAAAAAGGGTGTCGGCTACGCAGTAGACGTTGTCGACACCCTTTTTTTTATCTGTTTTTATTATTCCCCATCAAACAGGTTTGTTTGGTCTTTATCCTCGCTTGACAACATCGTTATATTTTGCTCTGTTTCTTGTATATACATCTTTTCACAGCTTCGCTGGGCTTGTATCAACTCGTTTATTGCGTTTTCCGTCGAGTCCAAAAGCGTGAGATACATCTTTTTATAGTTTGCGTCCTCTGCATAGTTTGCCATCGAGAGCCCCCTTCGCGAATTTTTCTCTGTCGTTTATAAACCGTTTGCTGTGTGAATTTTGCATCGGTATAAAGATATAATATGCGTAAACAAAAAAATTATACATACATCATTCCGGGAAGTACGATGTTAGACATCGACTGTTCGGTTAACGTCTGTTTGTTTAGGATAGCCGCTTTAACGACCGAACGCTTACCATAAGTGTTTCGTACGTTATCGATAGCTATGTCAAGATTTTGTTGTTTTTGATGTTTTTCAAAATCGTCAAAAAGGCTTAACTGTTTTGGTTCGTGAACCGACACAAGGTCAAGCGCGCGAACCGTTATCGCGCGTATCGGCAAACCCCAACTATACCGTTCGTTTAAAAGCTGTCGCGCCTTGTTTGCAATTGTTGTGGCGCCTTGGGTTTCGTATTCAAGCGGAGCTTGAAACTGAACCTTGAAAAATTCGTTGTCCTTAATCGATATCTGAACCGCCTTTGCACAAAGTTCGTTCTCTAAAAGTTTATGCCCGATATCTTGTGCTAATTCCTCGATAACGCGAAAAGCTTGTATGTTTTCAACCAAATCTTTGGGACAGGTCGTTCCGTGGCTTATAGATTTCGGAATTGGCGTATAATGCGACGGCATGACGCGTGAATCGTCCATTCCGTTTGCATACCTCCAGATTAAAACTCCGTTAACCCCAAGAAGTTGTTTCAACAGTTTTGGAGAGGTGGCGGCAAGTTCCCCTATTGTGTGAATTCCCCAACCTTTAAGCTTTTTGGTTGTGGCGGGCCCAACATAAAGTAGCTCGCTAACATCAAGCGGAAAAATCTTTTGTTTATAATCTTGTTTTGAAATCTCGGTTATCGCGTCCGGCTTTTTAAGGTCACTTCCGAGTTTTGCAAATACCTTGTTAAACGAAACACCGATACTAACCGAAAGGCCAACCTCTTTTTTTATCTCGTCTTTTATCCTAGTCGAGATCTCAAGCCCACTCCCGAAAAGACCGGAACAACCCGAAACGTCTATCCAACATTCGTCCATGCCGAACGATTCGACAAGATCGCTATACCGCATATAGATCTCTTTGACCTGTTTTGAATGTTTTATATATTCGTCAAAATGTGGCGAAACTTCGATTAGATCTCGACAAAGATTGCGCGCCTCAAAATTCGGCATACCGGTTTTTATGCCACAGCGTTTCGCCTCGTCCGATTTTGCCAAAACAATTCCTTTTCGCTCGTTCTTGTTTCCGCACACAACAACCGGCTTTCCCTTTAATTCGGGGTTGTTTTTAATCTCGACCGAAGCGTAAAAAGAATTTAAGTCGCTGTGTAGAATAACCCTGTTTTGTATAGACATGCCCCATCCTTTCTCCAAACTGGCTGAAGTAGCCAAAGTAGCCAAAGCAACTGAAGTAGCCAAAGCAACTGAAGTAGCCAAAGCAACTGAAGTAGCCAAAGCAACCAAAGCAACTGAAGTAGCCAAAGCAACCAAAGCAACTTGTTTAGAATATTTGTTCTAAACATAGTATAACACAAAAAGAACAAGTGTTCAACACTTTTGACAATTTACGTCCACCATTTGTGGCGTGGCTCGGGACGTCGAGGACGCCGAGGACGCCGAGGACGTCGTCCCCCTACAATGTCGATTGGGCAACGTTGTGTAACGTTGACGGGAGGATAATATCCTCCCCTACACCATAACTGTGATGTCAATCGATGGTGTTACGGGACGGGCAACCCGTCCCCTACGTCCACCATTTGTGGCGTGGTTCGGTACGTCGAGGACGCCGTTCCCCTACAATGTCGATTGGGCAACGTTGTGTAACGCTGACGGGAGGATAATATCCTCCCCTACACCATAACTCCCCATTTAAAATCGCGGCATAAGCCGCACCGACACTATTAACTTTTTAACTATTAATTTTTCACTTAAAAAAACCTATCGACAAAATTTTAGTCAATAGGTTTTTAGTTTTTTTGAAAAACTGTGGTCTAGCTTCTTATGTATCCGTTAAAAACGTGCTTTGTTTCTTGGACCATAACAAACGCTTTTTTGTCTAGCGAATGTACAAGAGCTTTAAGTTCTTTAAGAGACTTTGACGGGATTTCGGCAAACAAAAGATACTTTTCTTCTCCGAAATCGGAACCGTTTACGTTTACAACGGTAACCGCAAAACCGGCTTTACGTATTTCGGAAACGACGTTGTCGTCACGACGGCTGGTAACTATCTGGAGCGTTACCTCGCTTTTGATAAAGCGGCTTGAAAGTTTTCCGCCGATAAACGTTCCGGACGCAAACCCCGTTGCATATGCGACGGCGACGATTAAACCGCCTTCGTCCGAATCGAAGTTAAGCGCTTGGCGGACTATCAAAAACCAAAGGACCGATTCAAAAAAACTTATCGCTGCGGCATAGCTTGTTTTGCCCTTGACGGTTAGAACCATTCGAACCGTTCCAAGGCTCACGTCTAAAATACGACAAAAAATAATCTGGACACACAAAAAAATTACTTCGGGTGATAACATTTTGAAAAACTCCGATTTGTATATTAAATGGCTGGTTATACTTGTTGGAAACAAAAAACCGACCGCTAATTAAAATCTTTTTTAAAATTAACATACTTTGTTTAACGAATATTTTTGCTTATGGTTTGTTAAAAAAACTATATTAATTAAAACTTAAACTTTAATTTGCGGTCAGTATAACATATAAAAATATATTATTCAAGCGTTTTTGTATAATTTTACTTTTGTGTTATAAAGTGTTAACAACAAGGCCTATCCACACTTGGAAAAGCCACAGTTTCGGCAGGTTACGCAACCGCCTTCGTGTTCGAGAACGCTTGTGCATTCGGGACATTTAACCTCGCCGTCGCCCTTTTCAATAGGGGCTGGTTCGACTTTTGGTTTTGGGGGCGTTACCAGTGCTTTGTTTTGTTCGACATTTTCGGTTTCACCGTTTTGGAAGTTCGCAACCTTTTTAATGGCTTTTGCTATCGCGTCGGGGCAAGAGGTGCAACCTAGTCCTTGAACGCGGATTGTGGATGGGCAACGTATGCCTTTCAGTTGGCTGTATATCTTGTCCACCGAGATTCCGCTTCTGAGAGACACCGACACAAGGCGCGCGGTAGCCTCTGACTGCGAGGGACAACCACCCGCTTTTCCTGTGCTTGTAAACACTTCGCAGATACCCTGTTCGTCGTAGTTGACCGTTATATAAAGGTTTCCGCAACCGGTTTGCACGCGTTCGGTAAATCCTTTTGTAACGGCGGGGCGGTCGCGCGGGACTATCTTTCCAAAGTTTGCCGAAGTTTCCGGTTTGTCTGTGGCCCCGTCGCTTTTTATGTTTAAAACTTGGTTTTCTCTCGAACCATCGCGATAGATAGTGACCCCCTTACAACCAAGGCTGTACGCAAGGTTGTAGACATCCTCAACATCTTCGATAGTCGCGTCTTTTGTGAAGTTAACCGTTTTGGACACCGCGTTGTCTGTGTGCTTTTGGAACGCCGCTTGAACCTTTACGTGGTATTCCGGTTTAATGTCGTGGGAACAACGGAAAACTTTGCGGATCTTTTCGGGAATCTCGTCGATGTGTTCTATCGTTCCTTCCGCAACTATCTTTGCCAAAAGTTCATCGTTTAAAATTCCGGCGGCCTCGAGTTTTTGTTTTAATATCGAGTTTATCTCGATTAATCTCGTGCCGTCCATGACGTTGCGTTCAAACGCAAACGCAAAAACCGGCTCTACGCCCGAAGAACAAGAAGCAATTATCGAAAGTGTTCCGGTCGGTGCAATGGTGGTCACCGTTCCGTTTCGAATAGGCTGGTCGTTTTTATAGATGCTTTCATAATAAAGCTCGAACGGTCCGCGTTCACGCGCAAGTTTTTTAGACGCCTCGTGTCCTGTCTTGTTGATAAAGCCCATGAGTTTTTCCGCAAGCTTTACCGCCTCGTCCGAATCATACGGTATTCCGAGAAGCAAAAGCATGTCGGCAAACCCCATAACGCCAAGCCCAATTTTACGCGTTTTCTTTGTTGTTTCGGCTATGCGCTCAAGAGGATAACTGTTTACGTCGATAACGTTGTCGAGAAAATGAACCGCGTTTTCAATCGTTATCGCGAGCTTTTCTGTGTTGATCTCTATCGATTTATCAGGGTTAACTTTAAGCATTTTAGAAAGGTTAATCGAACCTAGGTTGCAACTTTCATACGGCAACAACGGTTGCTCTCCGCAAGGGTTTGTGCTTTCAATCTCGCCTTGTGCCGGAACGACGTTGTCGCGGTTAAGCCTGTCCAAAAAGATAATTCCGGGCTCGCCGTTTAACCATGCGTTGTGTACAATCTTTTTGTAGACCTTTGTTGCGCTAAGTTTTGCTATCGGCTGTTTTGTATACGGGTCTATTATTTCGTAGTCCTCGCCGTTTTTAGCCGCCTCCATAAACTTTTCGGTTATGCCAACCGATATGTTGAAGTTAACAAAATCCGATGTGTCTTTTTTGCAGTCGATAAATTCAAGTATATCGGGGTGGTCGACGCGAAGTATTCCCATGTTTGCGCCACGCCTTGTTCCGCCTTGTTTAACCGCCTCGGTGGCCATGTTGAACACTTTCATGAAACTTATTGGTCCCGACGCAACGCCGCCGGTGCTCTTGACCGAACTTCCGTTTCCGCGAAGGCGCGAGAATGAAAAACCTGTGCCACCACCCGATTTGTGGATAAGCGCCGCTTGTTTAATCGATTCAAATATACCTTCCATAGAGTCTTCGATAGGCAACACGAAACACGCCGAAAGTTGACCTAGTGGCCTGCCTGCGTTCATAAGGGTTGGGGAGTTGGGCAAAAATTCGCCTTCCGCCATCATATCATAAAACGTTTCCGCAATATCGTCGAGATTTGCGGCGGGATTATATTTAAGGTCTGCCCTTGCTATCGAACAAGCAACTCTCCAAAAAAGATCTTTCGGTTCTTCTATGACATTTCCGGCAACATCTTTTTTAAGATATCGCCTTTCGAGAACCTCGATGGAGTTTTTGGTTAGTTTAACATCTTTCACAGGTTTTTTGTTCCCCTTTCAATTTCAAAAAAATAATGCTTGTATTAAGATTGTATGCGATTATTATGCGGTTATATACTATATATTGTGTTGTCACAATTTTTAATGCCTATCTATTGTACCACATAATTATTTAAAATAAAATACAAAAATTTCTTTTAAATTTAATTTAAACTTAATTTTAATTGTGCTTAAGTCTCAAAAATTAAGTCGCATTTTACCTATAGTATATTTCAAAAAAACTTGATTGTTGAAAACTCTGTTGAAAATGTTGAAAATCACCTAAGTTGCGTAAAAAGTTTCATCATACAACTTTGTTTTTTGACAAGCCTTTATAACTATCAGTAAAACTAACAAAAAAATTATTTACAAAAACAAAAAAAATATTTTTTTGTTTTGGAAAAATACCATTAAAATATGGTAGAATATAAATAATCTTCACCTGCGGTGAAGCTATTGGAAATACTCCTTGCCTTGCTTCGCTCAGCATTTTGCACTGTTGGTGCAAAACCGTAGTATTTCTTGTGTTTTAAACTTCACCTAATATTAAATAATCCGCAGGATTATTTATATTCCCGCATCCGACCAGCTCCGCCTTATGGCGGAGGTTGTGGTCGGGCGGTTTAAAATACGTATTGAAGACGCCGTGTGGCAGAGATTATATTAATAAAAAAAAACAGGGAAACATTTAAAGTTTATGGAATATTTTGAAGAGTTTTGCTCAAACACTAAATTAATAGACGACATAAACAAACTGTGTGAAACAAACATGTTGTCACACGCGATATTGATAGTCGGCGAAAAGGGCGCGGGCAAAAATCTGTTTTCAAGGCTTTTGGCGAGGCGGTATCTCGAGGACACAAAAAACCTTGTTAAAAGAAACATCCACCCCGATTTTATCGTTGTCAAAGGAAAGACGGCATCGGGCGAGGTTTCGGTCTCGCAGATTCGCGAGACAATTTCAGAGATTTCAAAAAGTGCGGTTTCAACCGACGGTACAAGGGTTGTTCTAATCGAGAATGTTAAGACGCTAAATCGAAGTTCTTTTGCGGCGTTGCTTAAAGTTATCGAACAACCGCCACAGGGGGTTTTGTTTATTCTTTCGGCAGAAAGTCGTCAAGAGGTTGCGGATACTATTTTGTCTCGGTGTGTGGTATACTATCTTGATATACCAACGACACAAGTTGCGAAAGAGTTTATTCAAAAAGCGTATGATAGTGTCGACAACCAGAAACTTGAGACGTTGCTTGAACTATACGGTGGACGGATAGGTTTGGTTCAAAAAGCGCTTAACGATGACGCTGTTTATCAAATGGTTTTGTTGTCCAAAAACATAGCAAACAGCATAATACAAAAAGATGAGTTTTCAACTCTTGCTTTTTTTGATATAATAAAGGATAGGACAGAATTTTCCGATGTTATATACACAACTATATTGGCGCTCAGAAGCCACGGTTTAAAGACTCCAAAACATGCAAAAACCGTTGTTCACATTATAGATGTTTTACAAAAACACGAAAAATATTCCGGAAGATATGCAAATTTAAAACTTGTCGCGACGTCGGCGGTTTCCGAGATATTCAGCATTTAGTTTTGAAAAATGAATTTTCAAACAGCAAGTTTTGCACACACAGGTCATTAAGATTTGAAGTTTGTCCAAAACTTTGCGACCTTTATATGAAACAGAGTTACATATCCAAGAAAGGATGTTAAAATTTATGCAAAAAGTAGTCGGTGTTAGGTTTAGGGGGACGAGTAAGTCGTATTATTTCGACCCTTGTAAGTTTAAAATAAACAAAGGCGACAGGGTAATTGTCGAGACCGCAAGAGGGGTTGAATACGGCGATGTTACAAGCGGTATCCACGAAGTTTCGGATGATGAGATTGTAAAGCCTCTTAAAAATATTTTAAGAGTAGCGACGGCCGAGGACAACAAGCGTATCGAAAACAACCGCAAAAAAGAAGCCGAGGCTTTTAAAGTCTGCGAACAAAAGGTTGCGGCTCGAAATATCGACATGAAGCTTATCGATGTTGAATACGCGTTTGATAACCAAAAGATACTGTTTTATTTTACGGCGGACGGAAGGGTTGATTTTAGGGAACTTGTGAAAGACCTTGCCGGAGTTTTTAAAACGCGCATAGAACTTAGACAGATAGGTGTGCGCGACGAAAGCAAGCTTATTGGGGGCATAGGTATATGTGGCAAAGAGTTTTGCTGTTCCAAGTTTTTAAACGATTTCCACCCTGTCTCGATAAAGATGGCGAAAGAACAAGGTTTATCGCTTAATCCCGTAAAGATTTCGGGAACGTGTGGGCGGCTTATGTGTTGTTTACAATATGAACAAGAGGTTTACGAGGAACTTTTAAAGATTACGCCTAAAACCGGATCTTACGTTTCGACGCCCGAGGGAAAAGGCATGGTGGTCGAGATATCTTTGCTTTCGGGAATGCTTAAAGTAAGACTTGACAGCGCGCCCGACGCCGTTCCGCGTGTGTTTAAACGCGAACAAATTAAGGTTTTAAAAGACGCGGTTTCAAAAAAAGGCAATGATTCAAAAAAATAGAGTTTAAGTAACAAAGATGATTTAGTTTTTGTATAAATCCCCCGCCGTCGGCGGGGGATTTATACAAAACGCTTGTTGTTTGATGCCGTTTAGTTAATCCGAAATAATAAAAAAATAAATATTTTTTTTATTATTTATAAAATTTACTTGAAAAAAAATAGGTATATGTGATATTATATTTTTTATAAAAAGCGAAAGCTTTAAAAAAATTTGGAGGTTTTTATTTTATGTCTCGTGTAATTAGTGATGAATGTATTGCTTGCGGAAGTTGTGAATCTTCATGTCCCGTTGACGCTATCAAAAGCGGAGACGACAAATATGTTATCGATGAAGCTGCTTGCATAGATTGTGCGGCTTGCGAAGACACTTGCCCGGTTTCTGCAATTGCAGAAGCCTAAGCAAAGCTTAAGCAGATTTTAACAAAAAGCATAAACGAAACACCGCCCACGACAAATCGTGGGCGGTGTTTTCTATTTAATATTGCTTTAAGCAATATGTTTTAACTATTCGAGTGTGAAAAGGCTAGGATCTTCAAGATCAGATACCATTTTCGGAACTACAACATCACCGGCGATGATAGCCGCTGTTGCTTCGTCAACTGCTGCAAGAACGTCTGCGGGGATAAGGTCTTGCGACGGAGCGATTCCAACGCCTTCGTTAGTAAGGTCGAAGTAGAGCGAGCCGCCAGCGAATTCGCCGTTAACTACTTGCATAGATACTTCGTAGCAAGCGTTGTCAACGCGTTTCATAGCAGAAGAGATTACGTGTTCGGGAGCAAGCGAGCTTTGATCTTTGTCAACGCCGATTGCATAGATATCGTTTGTTTGAGCAGCTTCGATAACGCCGTTTCCGGTTCCGCCTGCTGCGTGGTAGATAACGTCAGCGCCTCTTGTGATCATGTCGGTTGCTGCTGTGCTTCCGATTGTTGCATCACCAAAGTTGTTTGCGTTGAATTGAAGGATTTCTGCGTCGGGGTTAACCGATTTTACGCCCGAGATAAAGCCTACGCCAAACTCGTTCATAACATCAAATACCATTCCTTGAACGTATCCAACTGTGTTAGATTCTGTTACCATACCTGCGATGATACCAACGAGGTAGGAAGCTTCGTGTTGAGCAAAGCCTAGCGAAGCTACGTTCGGAAGGTCAACAAAGCTATCAACGATAGCGAACTTTTGGTCAGGATATGCTTCTGCTGCCGCTTGGGTTGCGTCTTGAAGCATGAAGCCAACACAGATGATGAGGTCATATTCTTCATCAACAAAAGTTTCGATGTTTGTTTGATAGTCTGCGTCGGTTTTAGATTCAAGGTAGTTAACTTCAACGTTAGCGTTGTCTGCCGCTAATCTTTGAAGACCTTCCCAAGAAGTTTCGTTGAACGATTTGTCGTTAACGCCGCCAACGTCGGTTACCATTCCTATTTTAAACATTTCTGCTGCGGGTTCAGTTGTTTCTGTTTCTGTGGGTTCGGTTGTTTCAGCTTCGGGAGCTGCCGGTGTGCAAGCTACGAAAGCAACTACCATAACCATTGCCAACATAAGAGCCAATAATTTTTTCATGTATACTATTCTCCTTTAAAATATGTTTGTCTGAAACTATATTCAAACTACATAAAGTATACAACATAATAATAGGACATTTCAACAAAAATAAATAAATTAACAAATTACAAAACAGTGACAGAATGAATGAATATTACATTTGATTGTATTATTGTGCAACACGTCTAGATTACAGTTGAATAAACACAAAATGTTGTGAATTTATTGACTGTAATTTCAATGTTTGGTATTATTAACTAAAGGTAACATTGTTAATATTTACATTTAAGCTGTCTGATACCGTTAAAAAAGTATCTAGTTACAAAACATGCCATAAACAAAAAAGAGAAAAGTTTGAAAAACAAGATTTTTCAAACACCGTTTTGTGCTTTTTGCCAAATACGTCAGGCAAAACTTTTTCACTATAAAAATTTATGTGAAAAAAGTCGCACAAAACTAAGAAAGGAATGGTCATAATTATGAACAGCAAAACTTTCACTTTCGGAGCACTACCCAAAAATGTAGCCGAGCTTAAAGCTCTACTAGAGTTTAGATTAAGCTCTCCGTTTGAAGCCGCGGCGCTCACCGTTGTTTGTCTGTGCAGGTATGCGATAGACGTCGACAGCGGAGTTGAGATGTTAAACGCAATTAAAGGCCCCCAACCTTTGTCGGCATATGACATGAGATTTTTGAAAGACAGGTTTATGGACAAAGACTATGTTCCAAGGTCGTTTTTGGAAGGAACAAGCCCCGAAAACAACTACACACCGACAGTGCCGTATAAAGTAACGGTGTTTGAAAATCCGTATTCGTACGCCGAGGACGGATATGCAAAACTTTTTGTAAAGTCGTCCGGCGCAGACAGCGAACGTTCGATAACGTTAAGACAAAAAGGAGACGAGTGGTTTTTATGGGAACAAGCGTTGCTTGCCGGCATTCGCGTTCCGGCAAAAGACGACGCGTGGGCATAACGTGTAGATAATTATAACAGTAAAAATAATAAAAATAAAACACCTCGCATAGAATTTTAATAACAAAATTGTATGCGAGGTGTTTTTCTAGTTGATTGGTTTTTTTGATGATATATCATGTATAAGCGAAAAGAATGTGCGGTTGTTTTTAAAACAACTTTCCGAAAGATATTATGCCATAAGATATAAAAAAATAGGATACTCTGAAGACAAAAGAGAGATAGGTTCGATTTTAATCGGGAAACTTAACGACCCTGTTTTGCTTATGGGCGGAACACATGGAACCGAATGGAGTTCGGTTGTGTGTCTTTTAAGGTTTGCACATGATCTTGCAAAATCGCTCGATAACTATGATGAACTTTTTGGGATTAACATACACAAAACTATAATGACAAGAGGGGTTGTAATCGTTCCGCTTGTTAACCCGGACGGTTATGAGATAGCGCGAACAAACGGAGGGGCCACGTCAAGAGTTTTTCGCAAACTTCATTGCAGCGAAAGTTTTAAATATTGGCAGGCGAACTCGAGGGGTGTTGACATAAACCACAATTTTCCGGCAGGTTTTTTCAAAGCCAAACGCGCGGTCGAAAGCCTTGGCATAGTGGGGCGTTCTCCAACAAAATATGGCGGTTGTTTTCCGTTCAGCGCGCGGGAAACGCGAAACATTCTTTATCTTTGTGAAACTTTGCGGTTTCGTTCGGCATATTCTTTTCATTCGCAAGGCGAGGAAATTTTTTGGAACTATCAAGGGCTTGCGCCTGAAAGAGGAAGGTATATAGCTAACACGTTGGCGACGCTTACGGGATACAGCCTTGAAACTCAACAAGGTTCCGCGTTGCACGCAGGTTTTAAGGATTGGTTTATAAAACGTTACAAAAACCCGGCGTTTACCATTGAACTCGGAAAAGGAAAAAACCCTCTCCCGTATAAAGATTTTGAAGCTATCTACCAAAAGGTTAAACGAGCCGTTGCTGTCGCGACAATTATTTAGGGCTTGTCGTCAACTGAAACATTAAAAACACCCTCCCGGTCAATCTAACATTGACCGGGAGGGTAAACTTTTAATCGACACAACGCTCCGGCTAGGAATTTCCTTTGAAAATCGTTCCTATCTCTTGTCCGGCAATTGCTTTATAAAGATTTTTCGGGTTGTCCCCGTTTAATATTATCATGTCGGTCTTTGTTTCTTTTATAATCGATGCGGCTTCTATCTTGGTCGCCATTCCACCCGTTGCATAGTTGTTTGTTGTTCCGCTTGAAACGGAACGCGCAAAGTCGAGGTTGTCGATCTCGCGTATGAGTTTTGCGTCGGGGCTTGTCCTAGGGTCGCTGTCGTACACCCCGTCTATGTCACTCATGATTATCAAAAGGTCAGAAGACACAAGTTTTGCGACGACTGCCGACAATGTGTCGTTGTCGCCTATCTTTATTTCACTCGTGGCAATAGTGTCGTTTTCGTTGATTATCGGAATGCTGTTGTATTCCAAAAGCCTTGTCAACGTGTTTTTGGCGTTGTCGCGCCTTGTTTCGTCGCTTATGTCGTCTCGAGACAAAAGAACTTGGGACACGGTGTGGTTGTATTCAGAAAAAAACCGGTCATACATATACATCAGTTCACACTGCCCAACCGCGGCGCACGCCTGTTTTGAGGGGATATCTTGTGGCCTTTCGTGCAACCCAAGTTTTCCAACCCCAACCGCAATAGCCCCCGAAGTCACAACCAAAAGCTCTGTGCCGGAATTTTTAATGTCCGCCAAAACCTTGACTATCGACTCGATTTTAAAAATATTAGGGTGTCCTGTGTTGTGGGTTAGGCTGCTGGTGCCTATCTTTATGACAACTCTTTTGTAGCTTTTCATTGAAAAAGTCTCTCGTTTCATATTTAACTTTCTTAAAATAGAATTATACAATAAAAACAGCTTTAGTTCAAAGTTTTTTTAAAGTGACCTTAGATATTTAATAGCTTCGGTTCCGGCGACAGCTCCGTCTGAAACGGCTTTCGAGATCTGCAAAAGCCCGCCTACCGTGTCGCCGGCGGCGTACAACCCCGGAACCGCCGTCGCCATGCCTTGGTCGACCACTATCTTTCCGTTTAAAACCTCGGCGCCGAGTTTTCGCGCAAAGTCGGAACTTCCGGCTATGCCAAGCGCGACAAACAACCCCGAAACGCCTATTTCGGTTCCGTCGTCAAAAGCTATCGTTTCAACAGTGTTTGAGCCTTTAATTTCTTGGATCTTTTTTTGTGTTTGGATTATGTTTTCCGGTATTTCGATCGAAAACGTTTCGCCGTTTGACGCGATGTAGACTTTGTTTGCGACGTGCGAAAGTTCTAGCGCTTCTTCGAGGGCATATTTGCCCGATCCCAAAACAACGACATCTTTTCCTTTGTAGAAAAACGCGTCGCACGTTGCACAGTAGCTTACGCCTTTTCCCTCAAACTCGGCTATGCCTTTAATGTTTGGGCTTTTTCTCGCCGCGCCCGTCGCAAGGATTAAAGCGTCGGCGGCATATTCCGAAAGCGTTGTTTTAACCACAAAGTTTTGTTCAAACCCAATGTTTATAACCTCGTCGGTTACAACCTCGACACCAAGGCGCTTCGCCGCCAAAATTCCGTTTTCCAAAAGTTTCTCTCCCGAAACAGGCTCGGCAAAGCCATAGTAGTTTTCGATCTTTTCTGCCTTTGCAAGCGCGCCGCCGTCCATTCCGATTATCGTTGTGTCAATCCCTGCCCTGACAAGGTAAAGCGCCGCAGAAATTCCGGCAGGACCTTTGCCGATTATAACAGCTTTTTTCATTTTAACGTTTTCCTCCGTTGATTTTTAAATTTAAAGAATTTTTTGTTAATCTTTTAAGGATGAATTGGTATTATATATACAAGAAAGTTGATGTATGATAGACTATACTTAACATTATTATACACGAAAGGCAGAAAAATTAAATGGCTAAAAGAGTTTTTTTAATAGTTGTCGACAGTTTTGGCATGGGCGAACTTCCCGATGCCGCCGAATTTGGCGATGTCGGCGCAAACACGCTTAAAAGCGTTTCGACAAGCGATAAACTTAACATCCCCGTCATGAGTTCGCTAGGTCTTTTCAACATCGACGGAGCGACAGGGCGGCCAAAAGCACAAAACGTTGTTGGCTCGTTCGCGCGACTTGCGGAAAAGTCGATGGGCAAAGACACAACTATCGGACATTGGGAGATAGCGGGGGTTGTTTCAAACCACGCGCTTCCGACATATCCAAACGGTTTTCCGCGAGATATAATGGAGAAGTTTGAAAAAGCTGTTGGCAGAAAAACCGTCTGCAACGCTACATATTCCGGAACCGAAGTCATAAACGACTACGGCGAACATCACATCAAGACGGGCGACTTAATCGTCTACACCTCGGCGGACAGTGTTTTCCAAGTTGCGGCACACGAAGAGGTTGTCCCGATAAAAGAGTTGTATGATATCTGTGACACGGCAAGAAAGATCTTGACCGAAAGCAAGACACATGCCGTTGGGCGGGTTATTGCACGCCCGTTCATTGGAACCGACAAAACTAACTTCAAAAGAACGACCAACCGCCACGACTATTCCATCGACCCGCCCCATGATACGATGCTTGATGTTATTTCAAAATCAAACCTTAGCACTATCGGTGTCGGAAAGATATACGATATATTTAACGGCAAAGGTGTTTTGGAAAAAATTCTTTCCAAAGGCAACGACAACGGAATGGACATCACTATCGAACTAGCAAAGAGGGATTTCGAAGGCCTTGCGTTTATAAACCTTGTCGATTTCGACATGGTTTTCGGACACAGACGAAATATAGACGGCTACGCAAACTGTCTTTCAGAGTTTGATGTAAAGCTTAAACAGTTTATGCAACAGCTTAAAGAGGATGATATATTGATGATAACCGCCGACCACGGTTGTGACCCCGGTTTCACTAAAACAACCGACCACACAAGGGAGTATGTTCCGTTTATTGTGTATGGCGAAAAGGTTAAACAAGGAGTTAACCTTGGAACACGCGAGAGTTTCGCCGATATCTCGGCTACCATTCTTGATTATTTTGAGCTTTGTGCCCCACAGCTTTTCGGGGAAAGCTTTTTGGGTGACATTTTGGTGGGGGGAGTTTAGGAATGAGGAATGAGGAATGAGGAATGAGGAATGAGGAATGAGGAATGAGGAATGTCGGTGCGCCACTTCGTGGCGGTATTTTGAATAAAGTTTTTAGCTTTTGGCGTTTCTATAAAATGGTGGATGTAGGGGCGACCTGCGGTCGTCCGTCCTCGTCGCCCGAACCAAATCTCAAGATACAAACCGTGGGCAACGGCACTGCTGTTGCCGTCCTCGTCGCCCGAACCAAACCCCAAAAGGCAAACCGTAGGGCAACGGCTCTGCTGTTGCCGTCCTCGTCGCCCGAACCAAACCCCAAAAGGCAAACCGTAGGGTAACGGCTCTGCTGTTGCCGTCCTCGGACGAAGTCGCCTTTTTTGCACAATAAAACCGCCGAAATTTTTCGGCGGTTTTTTATGTGTTGTTCAATTGTTTTTAATATGGTTGTTCCGGCATGACTATTGCGGCGATTATGTAAAACAACAAACTGCTGCCGGCAAAAAGCAACAACAAGACAAACCCTAAACGCACAAGCGTTGAGTCAAGCCCGAAATATTGCGCAAAACCACCACATACACCAAAAAGTTTTCTGTCCGTTATCGATCTGTAAAGTTTTTTGTTTTCCATGTTAACAAACCCTCGTTTAATTATTATAATGGATGTAAATTTACGCATATTCGGCTAAAGTTCGGTTTTTAGAAATGCGATAGTTTTTGGGCGGATGTGCCCTAACAAATTAGCAAATTAGTAAAGAAAGATTAAAAAAATATATTGGTTTCGTTAAAACTAAGGTGTGCGCCCATAGTAAGGCCTGCGACCATAAGCGACAGACCAATAGCAAGGACTATCAAAATTCTAAGCAAATTTTTCATAGGCGATAACCGCTTATAAGAAGTTTTGTGCAAACTTGCTTAATTGATTTGAAAAACAACATCGACAGCCTTCTTGCGCTTTCAATGATTAAAAACGAAACAAGAAAGTTGACCGTTGCAAACCCTGTGTAAAACAAAATGTTTGCAAGGGATGCCGGTAAAAAACCGTTTATAATCAAAACGACCCCTATAAGAGCCAACGCAAAGCCGAGAAAGACCAACAAAACCTCAAAAACAAAGATTAAAATTGTAAGTATCGTTACCAACACAGCCAATAATGTTATCTTAAAAGTTTTGACGGGCATAAAACAAAGCGCAAAAACTAACATTCTAAGCGGAAGCTCGGTTGCGTTTTGTTCCGGCTCGGCAACATATTCCCCGATAATTCTGGAAACACAAGCCGCGGGCGATTTGAATTTTTTAGCAAGGTAACGCTCGTCGTTGTCAACAAGAGATAGCTGCTCGCGATAAAAAGAAAGGGCAGTCTCCTTTTTGTTTTCAGGAAACCCCTTTAACCTATAGTCGATGTTTTGCAAAAATTTCTCACTGTTCATCATAGACCCTCTCTGGTTAATAAGGTGGGGTGAGGTTGTGAAAAGAAACAGGGATATTCTAGTAATAAGTGGTATGAATTTGCAAAATGTTATTTAATTATTACTATTATATATCGAAACCATTTAGTTGTCAAATTAAATCAAATTTTCTGTAAAAATTGTTGTAAACATACAGATAATATTAACAAAAGTTCGTTTTTTCCCGCATCAAGTAAAAAATCTATACAAAATACGAGTTTTTTTGTGTTTTTGTTAGATTATAATTGGCAGTATAAACAATCTATTGTTGAAAAAAAGTTAAATGATGGTAAAGTCGTCAATGTATTTGTTTAAATTTTACAAGAAAAACAAATTTTTTGTTAAAAATATTAATATAATTATTAATTTATATCTTTTAATCAAGCTATATCTATGTTATAATTTTACGTAATTGTAAAGAAATTATTAATTTTACATAAAAATTACATTTTTAAATAGTAAGAAATGATTTAAAAACCAGTAAAATATAACAATTTTCAAAAAATGTTAGTCTGCAAATGTTTTGAAAGGGGATTTTCCTGTGGTGATTGCTTGTAAAAACAAAGTGGGAGCCGCAACCGCAGTGGTTGTAGGGATAGGTTTATTTTGCTTGCCTTTACAAGCGTCTGCCCAACAATCACTTGAACAAGGCAACATTCCGACAGAAACATACTCCTTTTCACAAAGTGAACAACAGTATCTTGAAACTATCGACAGCCTTAATGTTGGATACTGTGAAGATAAACTTGAGCAAAACGATTATTATAACGAGTTTAATGTTATGCGCGATTCGATAGAAATGGTTTTGAGAAATATCGGTGTGCAACATAACTATGTTACGTTTTCTGGCAATCAAGAGGGTTTTGAGCTTTTAAGCAACAACGATTTGGACATAGTGTTGCCGTGTCCGGAGTGTGTTTCGGTATATATTGAAAAGGGTTCAAAAGCAACCGAAAGCTTTGTACAACTTCCTTTCATAGTCGTTTCCAATTGTAACGCAAACAAATATGAGACGCCGAACAAGATAGCGGTCGCCGAGACATTTTCACATCAACAACAGCTTAAAGCCGCCTATCCCAACGCCGAAATTGTGTCTTTCCCGAACATAGATCAATGTTACATTGCGTTGGAAAGCGGACAGGTAGATAGGTTGATCGACAGCTTTTATGCTGCGGAATATAAAATCGAATCATCTTATTACAGCTACGCAGAGATAGTTGAGTTTACGTCGTTTGGACAAGATGTTGTTTTTTTAGTGGACGGAAACAACCAAACGCTGTTGCTTGGAATTTTAAACAAAGTGATAAACTCGACATCTTTGCATCAAAAAGATTCGATTGTTTATATAAATCTAACCTCGGCGCATGAGAGGGATATCTTCAGATATATATTTGCACAGTATCAAAACGAGATTATTTTGTCATTTTCAGCGCTCGCCGCAGTCATAATAATCATTTTGTTTTTCATCATTGAACACAATCGAGCAACCCGACAAAAACTTTGGCAAAAAGCTTATATGGATTCAAAAACGGAACTTCCGAATCTTGCGCTTTTCAAGATTGAATCTAAAAGAATCATTGAAAGCGAGAGCACAAACAAATACTGTATAGTCCAGTTTGACATAAAAAAACTTTCACTTATAAATGATCTGTATGGATATGACGAGGGCGACAAGGTGATTTTGTCTTTGCGTGACGAGATTAAAAAGCTGATAATCCTAAACGAAGACTATCTTGCAAGGATAAACGCCGACGTTTTTGTTGCACTTATAAGTTATAAAAATCGTAACGAGATAGATGTTTATGAAATTTTTGAGAATATCTCACAAAGAGTTTACAAAACAACGGGGCATTTTATCCAACTTTCGATAGGTGTATATTTTTGTGAACAACAAGGCGAGATGTTTGACGATATTAATAAAAAGGTTATATATGCCCACAAAGAAGCAAAAAAGAATTCGGCAAACATAAGCATATATGAATATGACGACTACGACCTTCAAAAGCTTGTTCGACAAAGCAAGATAGAAGAACTAATGCACGATGCGTTACAAAACGGAGAGTTTTTGACATATCTACAACCGAAATGCTCCGCTAAAACGGAACAGATTACGGGGGCAGAGGCGCTTGTAAGGTGGAAAACCTCGGACGGCGAGTTTATGATGCCGGGCGAATTTATTCCGCTTTTTGAAAAAAACAAGTTTATCGTACAACTCGATCTTTATGTGCTTGAAAACGTAATAAAGACTATACGAAGCTGGATAGATCGAAAGTTGCCCACCTGTAAGGTTTCGGTTAACTTTTCGTTGTTGCATTTCGAGGACGATAACTTTGCAAAAAAGATAGAAGATTTAATTAAAAAATATGACATCCCGCCAAACCTAATCGAAATTGAGATAACCGAAGCGACGTTTTTAGACAGGGGAGAAAAAACACGACACATAATAAGCGAACTGCACAGCATTGGGGTTTTGGTTTCGATGGACGATTTCGGAACGGGGTATTCGTCGCTTGGGCTTTTAAAAAGCATAGCGGTCGACTGTGTAAAACTAGACAGAAGTTTTTTTGAAACGTCGGACGTCACACGCGACAAGGCAAAGATAGTTATCGAATCTATCATAGATCTTTGTAAAAAGCTTAACTATGAGACGGTTGCGGAGGGCATTGAACATCGCGGACAAGTAGACTATCTCAAAGAATTAGGTTGTGACACTATACAAGGGTATATCTTCGGAAAACCGATGACGATTGAACAGTTTGAACAGTTAATAAACTAACACATTTTACATAAGGGAGAATTAATAATGTCACTTGAAAAAGCACGAGAACTAGACAGCGCCGATATTTTGTCGTCGTTTAAGGAACGTTTTTTTATACCAAAAAATACGCTATACTTCGACGGAAACTCGCTAGGCCTTTGTACAAAAGATGCCGAACAGCAGGTTCTTAAAGCGCTTAACGATTGGAAGACTCTCGGAATAGACCTTTGGACCGACAGCCAAGCGAATTATTTTACATATCAAGACCGCCTTGGGGCACTTCTAGCGCCGCTTATAAACGCCGACAGCGACGAGGTCACGGTGTGTGCAAACACCACGCTTAATATACATTCTGCTATCGCGACGTTTTACAATCCGACAGAAAAACGAAACAAAATCCTTGTGGATGACCTTAACTTTCCGACCGACCGTTACGCTATTCAAAGCCAGATAGCGCTCAAAGGCCTAGACCCACACAAAGCACTTAAAACGGTTGAAAGCCGCGACGGAGACTTTATATACGAAGATGACATCATAGACGCGATGACAGACGACGTTTGTATAGTTATGTTGCCGTCGGTGTTATACCGCACGTCGCAACTCGTTGACATGAAAAAGATATCGCAAGCGGCGAAACAACGCGGAATTATCGTGGGCTTTGATCTTTGTCATTCGATAGGTTCTGTTCCGCACGATTTCAAAGACATCGACCCCGATTTTGCGGTTTGGTGTAACTATAAATATCTAAACGGTGGCCCCGGGGCGATAGCCGGACTTTACATAAACAAAAGACATTTCAAAAAACAACCGGGTCTTCTCGGATGGCACGGAAACGACAAAAGCGTTCAGTTTGAACTTTTGCCCGATTTCAAATCTTCCGAATACGCCGGAGCTTGGCAGACCGGAACACAGCCGATTCTTTCGATGGCGCCAATCGAAGCTAGCCTTAAAATATTTGCGGAAGCCGGTATACAAAACATTCGCGAAAAATCCCTTGCATTAACCGAGTTTTTGTCCGAACTTATCCAACAAAAACTTACACAATACGGTTTTTCGATAGCAAATCCAAAACAAGACAACTCTCGTGGGGGACATGTTGCGTTGCGCCACAGCGACGCGATTAGAATAAACGCCGCGTTAAAAAGCAAAGGGGTTGTGCCCGATTTTCGACACCCAGACATAATTCGCCTTTGTCCCGCCGCGCTTTATGTATCGTTTGAAGATGTGTATAGAGTTGTTGAAATTTTGGTTGATATAATGGAAACGAAACAATATGAGAAGTTTTCCAACAAAGCCGGAACGGTTGCTTAAATTTTTCAATAAAAAATAATTGAAATTGTTGATTTTTTAACAAAGATAGTTTATAATTAGATGAAACTTGAAATACTATGGTTTTTGCACCAATGGTGCAAAATGGTGAACGAAGTTCGACAAGTAGTATTTCCAATAGCTTCACCGCAGGTGAAGATTATTTATAAATAACAATAGTTTCGGGGCGGGGAGTGTTTCCCCACCGGCGGTGAAGCGTTTTGTAACGACAAGCCCGCGAGCGTAGTGCAGGAATTCGGTTTAAATCCGATGCCGACGGTATAGTCCGGAGGAAAGAAACTGAAAGAAAAAGAAGCAAGAAACAGATGTTTTTTGCATTGTTTGATTTTTCTTTTAATTTGCTTTTTTGTAACGTGTCCCCGAAGCATGAACTGCTTTGGGGGCTGTTTTTATTTAAACGTGAAAGTAGTTGTTAACGGCGAGTTTTGCGTTTAAAATCTTCGTGGTTTGTATTTGCTTTATGTAAAACTGCCCAAAACGTTAAGGTTTGTCAAGAAAGGACGATTATAAAAAATGAAAAATAAATTAAACATAAAACGTCTAGCACGGCTTGGAATGTTGAGCGCTTTGTCGTTGGTGTTGATGTTGCTTGTCAGATTTCCGCTTTTTCCCGCCGCGCCGTTTCTCGAGTATGATCCGTCGTCGGTGCCAATTTTAATAGGAACGTTTTTGTACGGTTCTTTTTGGGGTGTGGTTATAACGGCTGTTGTAAGCGTCATACAAGGATTTACCGTAAGTAGCGGTTCCGGCGTAATCGGGATATTTATGCACCTTGTTTCAACAGGCGCGTTAAGCGTGGTTGCCGGAATGGTGTACAAAAAAAATAAAACAAAAAAAGGCGCGGTCATAGCGCTCGTCCTTGGAAGCGTTGCAATGGTTGTTGCGATGGTTATATGGAACTATATTTTAACCCCCGTCTTTACCGGCATGCCGCGCGAAGAGGTGGCGAAACTCATAGTGCCTATAATTATTCCGTTTAACGTAATCAAGGCGACGATTAACTCGTGTATAGTCTTTTTGGTTTACAAAACTGTGAGCAAATACTGGGGGAAATAGCAGTTTAGGGTATATAAATAATAGATTAAAAGAGGCTGAGACGAAATTATCATAATGCACAAAAACTGTAGGGGCGAACCTATGTGTTCGCCCGAAATCAATGGTAAATCCAAGGTTTCGGGCTCTCACGCAGGACCGCCTCTACATTTTAAGGAAAAGTAGTATTATTACGTTTTAACCATAGAAGTAAGAATGTCGACCGCGCGTTTAAATTGGACATCGCCGTCTTCGGTTGGGCTGTCGCTACGAACAAAGCCTTCGAACGCGTCGATTTCAAAGCTTGGCGTAACGCCAAGTTCGTCGATAGTTTCGCCTGTGGCGGTTAGAAACCTACCAACCGTGAGATAGATGCCGGAACCGTCCGCAAACTCAAAAACTTGGCTATATTTGCCCTGTCCCGCCGTCGTGTTTCCGATGATTTCACATGACGTTGCGGAATCTTTAAGGGTTTGTGCAAAAACTTCGGCATATCCCGTCGTCTGTTTGTTTACAAGCACGACAAGCGGCAACGACAACACCTCTTCGTCCGAGGTTGAAAGCGCCCTAACTTCGTTGTTTTTAAACTCGGCTGTTATGGTTTTGCCGGCAGGTAAAACCATGTTTACCATCTCGGCTATCGCGTTAAAGCTGTTTCCGCCGGCGGTGTCGCGAACGTCGATTATAAGGCCTTCCGCCGCTTTGGAACGTGCCGACAAAATTTCATATTCAAACTGTGCAATCGCCGTGTCGTTGAAATGGTTGATGCTTATGTAATATAGGTTGTCGTCCCGCAAAAATCCGGTTACCGACTCGGCGTCGAACGACGTTTGCGCAAGATCAACGGTGTATTCGACTGCGTCTCGACGATAGGTTACCGAAACCCTTGTGCCCTCAACGCCATAGAGATAGTCGTTAGCTTCCTCGAAAGGAATGTCGGTTACCGGTATTCCGGCTATCTCGACAATCGTATCCCCAACAACAAGCCCTGCTTGTGCCGCCGGAGAGTTTTCGATGACCCGATTAATGTTAAGATATCCGTCGGACGACGGCAAACATTCAATACCCACCGAAACTATCGTTCCGGACGCCGCCGCTTCAAAGTCTTCGACGTCAAGCGCCGTAAGGTAGATAGTGTTTTGGTCGTCTATCCCCGAGATATATCCTGCCGAAACCTCGTCAAACAATTGACTTTCGTTTATGTCATAAAAGAAGTTTTGTCTAACGACCGTGTCTATCTCGGTTAGTTTTGTGTAAAGGGTTGAACGTGTTTTGAATCCTTCGACCTTAGAGTCGAAAAGGCCCATAGAAAAGATCATCGTTGCGGTGAACGTCATCGCTATCGCGATAAAGATAATCGAAACCGCAACTCCAACCGTGATTCTTTTATTCATATGTATGCAAAGCTCCTTTTCTTTCAAGCCACTGTGGTTTAAAAGCTTATTTTTAAACTTATACGCCGCCAAGGTTTGCGACTGTAGATTTTTTATTGGGGTCGACAGTTGGCGAAGTCTTTTTAATTAATGTGTTTTATGATTGTTTGTGTTAAATTCTATTATACTATATATGTCAACCGCTGAAAAGCTTTAAAAGGCGTAAATGGGTTAGAATTTTTTAAAGAGGAAATTAATAAAAATAAGTTGTAATTTAAAACTTTTTATCGTATTCTATATACTGGCGATCAAAAAAATAAAGAGGATATTTTTATGGATAAACTTCAAACCCCAGACAAACAAACTATTGAAAAGTGGCTTTTAGACCCAACATTTTTCAAACTAAACAGGTTGGACGCAGTTTCAGATCATGTTTTTTTTGAAGACTTACAAACGCTTAAATCTAATGATAAAACGCTTTATAAAAGCTTAAACGGTGTTTGGAAGATTAGGTTTTCAAAAAACCTTGAAACCGCTCCGTCTGATTTTTATAAAAACGATTATGACGTTTCGGATTTTGACACGATAAACGTTCCGGCACATGTCGAAACAGAAGGCTTTGACAAAATACAATATGTAAACACAAACTATCCGTGGGACGGAAGAAAGTTTTTGCGCCCCCCTGTCATTGATCTTGAAAACAATGCCGTTATCAACTACGTAACGTTTTTTGACCTACCTGAAACTTTTTCCGATAAGGCGGTTTGCGTTAACTTTTGCGGAGTGGAACAGGCGTTTTGTCTTTGGGTTAACGGCGAGTTTATCGGATATTCCGAGGACAGTTTCACCCCGTCACATTTTGATTTGACAAAGCATTTAAAACCATTAAATAATAAACTTGCGGTACAAGTGTATAAAAGAAGTAGCGCCGCTTGGATTGAAGACCAAGATTTTTTTAGATTTTCGGGGATATTCCGCGATGTAGTGCTGTATGCAAAGCCAAAAATCCATATAGAGGATTTGTGGGTTAAACAAAACGTTGCAGACGACCTTAAATCGGCGACGGTTGAAATAAACGTTAAGGTTTTAGGAACTAACGACCCAAATATATCGCTTGAGCTTTTTGATATCAACGGCGGTTTAATCTTTGAACAAACCCCCAAATTTAAGTTTTTTACAAAACCAAAAAAAGAAAAAAGCGAAAACGACATAGCATATTTTGTCGCGGACAAGATAGCGATTGACGACGTGAAACTTTGGGACATAAGTAAACCGTATCTATATGATTTAAGGCTAACCGTTAAAGACGACAAACAAAACGTTACAGAATGCGTCTCGCAAGCGATAGGGTTTAGGCGTTTTGAGATTAAAGACAGCGTTATGTATCTAAACGGAAAACGCATTATTATAAACGGCGTTAATCGCCACGAATGGCACCCGCGAAAGGGCAGGGTAATAGGCGAGAACGAGATGCTTCTTGACCTTGATATATTAAAGAAAAACAACATCACATCGGTAAGAACAAGCCACTATCCTAACCAAACGCGTTGGTACGAACTTTGCGACCAAAACGGCATTGCCATGATGGACGAGACAAACCTCGAAAGCCATGGTTCTTGGCAAAAACAAGGTTTGTGTGAACCGTCGTGGAACGTTCCGGCAAACTTCCCCGAATGGCGCGACTGTGTTGTTGACAGGGCGGTTTCGATGTTCGAGCGGGACAAAAACCACCCGTCAATTTTGTGGTGGTCGTGTGGAAACGAGGCGTATGCCGGCGAATGTATAGCCGCGATAGGGGACTATTTCAGAAGCAAAGACGACACAAGGGTTGTCCATTACGAGGGTAGTTTTTGGAACAGGGAGTATGACGACATAAGCGACGTCGAAAGTCGAATGTACGAATATCCCGAAGCTGTCGAGGAATATCTTAAAACGGACGGTAAAAAACCATTTTTGTTGTGTGAATATATGCACAACATGGGGAACTCTCTCGGAGGCATGGAAAGCTATATAAAATTTTTAGATAAATACCCGTCATATCAAGGCGGATTTATATGGGATTTTATAGACCAGGCGATATATGTCGAGAAAAACGGCAAAGAGGTGCTTTGCTATGGCGGAGATTTTGGTGATCGCCCGAGCGACTATAACTTTAGCGGAAACGGCATAGTTGCGGCGGACAGAACCGAAAAGCCGGCAATGAGCGAGGTTAAATATTGGTATAGCACTCGGGAACAAAGAGAGTTGCACGATCGTAAAAATCAAAAGGCGTTTGAACAAAAAGAAAAGTTTATCGAGATAGATAACTCTAAAAGTTTTGAATTTGCCGAGGGAGATGTTCATTTTGGCGTTCATGGCGAGAACTTTGAGGTGGTTTTCTCCCACGTTAGGGGAGGCCCTGTGTCGCTTGTTTACTGTGGCTACGAATGGCTATACCGTGAGACAAAACCTATCTTGCACAGAGCTCCGACAGAAAACGACGTTGCAAATAAATTCTTACAAAAAAGCGGGATTTTAAAGACGGCGGATTTATACAGCGCCGTTTCAAAACCCGTAATCGACAAAAGCAAAAAAGACGAGGTTTCGGTTTCGTACGTTTACAACACGCTAGGCGTCACAAACATATATGTTAAGTACACCGTGTATAAGGACGGCACAATCAAGGTCGACCTTAAATTTGCCGGAACCGAAAAACTTCCGTTGCTTTCGCTTTTTGGGTTGGAGTTTATAACACAAGACAAAATAAAAAGCTATACCTACAAAGGGTATAGCGGGGAAACATATCCCGACCGATATAAAGGCGGGGTGTACGGCTTTCACACAGAAACGACAAAACTTCCGAACTACCTCGTGCCACAAGAATGTGGTTGCCACGTATACAGCAAGTTTTTCAAGCTACACGAAGACAATGGCAGAAGCTTGACGTTTGTACCTAACGACGAAAGTTTTCATTTTTCGGTGCTTCCAAACTCGACAGGCGAGCTTGAAAGCGCGACCCACCAAAACGAACTTCCGGAATTTAACCGCACTTTTGTGCGCATAATGTCAAAGATGCGCGGCGTCGGGGGAATTGACACGTGGGGGGCAGATGTCGAAAGCGAATATCATATCTCCGCGAAAGAGGACATAACGCTAAGTTTTTATATTAAGGGTAACTAGGAACGAAATTTTTGCAAGCAAAAAAAGCAATAACCCCCCGCCATCGGCGGGGGGTTATTGCTTTTTCAATTAGTTAATGTTCTTTGTAAAACCACATCAATTTAAAATTAGTTATATTCGATTGCGGTTAAAAATTCGCCCGTATTTGTGAAATATTCAATGGCGATACCTTCCGCTTCGGGAACGTATACTCTAAGGCTTTCAAGCAATCCTTGATAGTACTGGTCATACGAAGGATCGGTGGTTTCAACAGTTTCTATCATTGCGTTGTTGTCGGCAAGTTCGTTGATGAAGGTGTATTGATACACAAGATAGTTGTCAACTTCAAAGAAATCAAGGTCTACTATTGCTATTTCTTCTGCGCTGCGGTTGCTTAAAAAGTACTCTCTGTTATATTCGATAAACGCTTCGATAGTGGTGACCGATTCGTCTCCATAACTTGCGGCGGCACCGGCATATTCAGAATAGACAATAAGTTCGCCGTCTGCGTTATAATACGCGATGATAATCGACTTTGCGCTTGGGATAATGTTTTTTAAGCTTTCAAAGTTGCTTTGATATATCGGGGCGTTAGCTCTCATCGTGTCTTCAATCAACGGTCTTGTTGCTTCGGGGTCGGGAAGTTGGTCGATAAACGTAAGCTTAAATACCAAAGAACCGTCATCTTCGACGATTTCTTGTGTCATTCCCTCTGATTCAACATCATGTACACCGGCTAAACCTTCGTAGTTAACTTCGATGTAGTCGGAAACGGTTGCTTCGCTTGTATCAGCTTCTTCATAATATTCCTCGTCGTCGCCACAAGCCACAAACGCAAAACACAAGATTAAAGCCAAAAGTAATGCTAAAAGTTTTTTCATTGTTTTCTCTCCTTTAATTTTGAAATACATGCTATTATATCATATTAAAAGATTTTGTGTCAAACAACGAAAATTTATAGCAAATTTTATACAATTTGCACTATGAAGTAGTTGAACTATCTCTGCTTGTCCTATGCATTAATCAAACAACATTTCATATGTTACGTTAAAAACGATTGAAAGTGCTTTAACTTCATAGTCGGGAACAAACCTTGTTCCGTTCTCTATTCTTAAAATTGTTAAATCGGAAAACTCATATCCCATGAGTTGCAACTTTTCCGCAAGTTGCTTTTGTGTTAACCCTCTTTGCTTTCTAAAATTCAACACATTTTTACCAATAATATTTTTACAGCCGTTATGCCAATATATTTTCATAATAAACAACTTTCTAAAGATGAAATATAAGCAAGAAAAGGCTATGACGAAACATAATTTCTTTGCATAAAAATACAAACAAATGTAGGGACAACCCTTGCGACTGTACGACAACCCAAAGGGTTGTCCGAAAAACAGTAAATACACTACCATTTCGGACAGTGACAAGCCCTATCCCTACTAATAAATTGCGGAACGACGAGGGCGTCGTTCCCTACGCTTAAATGTCTACGCCCTTACAATCATCTTGCCTATAGCCTTTGTCGGGCAACCGGCTACGCATTTGTCGCAACCTGTACATTTTTCATGGTCGATGTATGCGAAGTTGTCTTTCATAGTGACCGCGCCAAACTCGCAAACCCTAAAACATTTCGTACAGCCTATGCAACCGTTTGAACAGGTCTTTCTCGTCAAAGCGCCTTTGTCGGCGTTAACGCAAAGAACAACGGCGGTCTCTTTCATAGGTCTTATCTCGATAATGCCTTTCGGACATACCTTTGAACACATTCCACAGCCTGTGCAGTTTTGTTTGTCGATAACCGCAACGCCGTTTTCAACCACTATCGCGTCAAACGCACAAACCGTTTTACAGTCGCCGTAACCAAGACAACCGTATGGACAAGCCGAGCTTCCTTTGAAAAGCATGGCGGCGCCGGCACAGTTTTTAACGCCGGCATAATCATATTTATCGGTTCTGGCGTCAAGGCTTCCCCGACAACGTACGACGGCGCTTTTCGCCTCGACGCTTACGGGCGGAACACCCATAATCTCCGCCATTGCTGCCGAAACGCTGTTTCCGCCGGGGGTGCAAAGCCCTAGTTCGGCAGTGCCCGCCGAAACGGCGACGGCATAGTCTGTGCAACCTGCGTATCCGCAAGCTCCGCAGTTAGCGGAGGGGAGAACTTCGACAAGTTTGTCAACCCTTTCGTCGTTGGGGACAAAAAGGAATTTAGAAGCTATGACCAAAACAATCGCCGAAACAACGCCGACTATTAACAAAACTAAAATTGCGCTTATAATAGGATCGTTCATGTTTAATAATACCCCTTCCTAGTTAAAAATGTTTTCGACAACGCCGGAAAATCCCATAAACGTAAGCGAGGTTATAGCCGCCGCGACGAGCGTTATCGGAAGGCCTTCAAAACATTTCGGGGGTTTCGCCCTTGAAAGGGTTTTGCGAACGCCGGTGAAAAGTACCATAGCGAGCATGAAACCAAGACCCGCGCCTATTCCGCTTGTTATCGCCTCGATAAAGCCGTATCCTTTTTCCGTTTCGATGTTTAGAAGCGTAACCGCCAAAACCGCACAGTTTGTCGTTATAAGCGGAAGGTATATTCCAAGCGAACGATAAAGAGGAGGGATAAACTTTTTAAGGATAAGTTCAACCAACTGAACGAGTGAAGCTATGACCAAGATAAAAACTATCGTGGACATATAGTCAAGGCCGTATGGACCCAAAAGAGTGTTGTATATAACAAATGTAACGGCGGAAGCTAGCGTCATAACAAATATAACTGCTCCGCTCATTCCTATTGAAGAGCTGAAACTTTTTGAAACGCCAAGGAACGGACATATTCCGAGAAACTGGATTAAAACATAGTTTTCGGTTAATATCATCGTGAACAGAATAATCATTAAATCTTGAGCACTCATTATTTGTCACCTCCGTTTTCTGCTGTGTCGCATTTTTTGCAACCACCGCCACAAGCTCCGCAACCGCCGCCGGTGGCTTTAAACTTAACAGGTTTTCCGATGTGTGCCAAAAATGCCGCAAGGACGGCTATTAATATACCATAGGTGAAAAATCCGCCGGGTGTCATTGTCAAAATGCCAACCGCGTACTCTTCCGGTATTACGCGAATTCCAAACCACGTTCCCGAACCTATGACTTCGCGGATAGTTCCCATTAGGAAAAGGGTGAGGGTGAACCCTGCGCCCATTCCAATTGCGTCTAGGAAACTGTCGAGAACTGTGTTTTTGCTTGCGAACATCTCGGCGCGTCCAAGGATTATACAGTTAACCACGATAAGCGGAAGAAAGATTCCAAGCGCGCTGTGCAAATCGGGCAAAAACGCCTCTACTAGCATCATTACTATCGTGACAAACGTCGCAATAACCGTTATAAAACACGGTATTCTAACCTTGTCGGGGATAACCTTGCGAAGCATTGCAATAACAACGTTAGAACCGATTAAAACAAATGTGGCGGCAAGGCCCATTCCGACACCGCCCATGACGGTAACCGTAACCGCAAGGGTCGGACAGGTTCCGAGAATTAGTTTTAAAACGGGGTTATCTTTTAAAATGCCGTTTGTTATTAAAGAAAATTTACTCATTGAACTGTTCCCTCCCCTTCAAGTTTTTCGCTGTTATCAGTTACGAGCGAAACCGCTTCGCTTATAGCTTTTTGAAGCGCTCTGCTCGAGATTGTCGCCCCGGCAACCGCGTCAACGTCGGCGGGGTTTTGCGCGTTAAGATATTGTTCGATATATTCTGGATTTGAAACTTTTGAGCCGATGCCTACGGTTTCGGTCGAACTGTCGACATGAAGCCCGATAAGTTTTCCGCTCATGTCAACCGCACACGTCGCAACGATATCTCCGCCGTAACCTCTCGATTTCGTTGTTATGACATATCCTAAGTCGTCGTTTGCTTTTAATATCGAAACAATAGTATCCGATTCAACCGAGATTTCGGAAAATTCCGTTGCTTGCGGAATAAGCTGTTCGGGGCTGTTGTCGGGCTCTTGTGTTTCGGGTTGTTCCGGTTGTTCGGGTTGTTGCTCTTCGGGTTGTGGTTCCTCGGGTTGTGGTTCCTCGGGTTGTGGTTCGGTTGTCGACGTCTCGTAAAAGGCAGAAAACGCAAACTCCACAGCCTTTTTGACGGCGTTGCTTGAAATCGTCGCTCCCGCGAGAACATCGACATCTACCTCGGTTAGGTTTTGCTGTCCGACAAACTGCTCCAAAAATTCAGGTTCCGAAACCCGTGTGCCAATTCCAATCGTCTCGGTCGAGCTGTCGATATAAAGGCCGGTAATCGTTGGCGTTTCGCCTTGTTCAAAAGCAGTGGTGACGACTATGTCTCCGCCGTAACCTCTTGCCGATGTTTCAACCACATACCAAACATCGGTGTCGTTTCGATACTCTCTAATCGAGTTTATGTTTTGGTTGTTGGGTTCCATATCTAGATGAGAAGTCGCTTCGGGCACGAGAAGTTCTTTGATCTCTGTTTCGGTCAAAACTGCCGGCGTTTCGGGTTTTGGAGCTTCCTCTTCAACCGTTATGTCAACATCCGAAAGATATGAAACAGCAGACAAAACCGCCGTTTTAAGTGCTCTTGTTGTTAGCGTTACCCCCGAAATCAAATCGACATCGGCAGGACTTGCGGCGTTTAGATATTGTTCGATATATTCGGGTTCCGAAGCTCTTGAGCCAATTCCGACCGTCTCGGTCGAGGTGTCCACGAGAAGGCCTATAAGTTTTCCGCTCACGTCAACGGCACACGTCGCAACGACGTTTCCGCCATATCCTTTGGACGACGCTACGATTATATATCCCGTTCCGTCGCTTCCTTCGTGTATCGAGATGACGTTTGGAATGTCTGTTTCAATCTCGGTGAAACTTTTCGCTTCGGGGATAAGCTGGGTTCTTGCCGCGACAGCCGCGGCGTTTTTGTTTGCGTCGATTATCGGCGCGGTTATAGAGTTTGTGAAGCCAAGCGCGGCAGACACCACCAAACAGATGGAGGCGAGCACCAAAACCGGCATTACATTATCTTTAAAGAAATTATTTTTCATTTTTTTTCACCTCCCCAAACGGTCTGCGTCTTGTGAGGTCGTTTATATACGGAACTAAAAGGTTCATTATAAGAATAGCGAACGACACGCCCTCGGTCATGTTGGAATAGGTTCTTAAAACCGCCGTTAAAAGTCCAAGGCCTATTGCAAAGATAACTTTGCCTTTGTCGGTGTACGGCGATGTTACGTAGTCGGTTGCCATGAAGAACGCTCCAAGAATAAGTCCGCCGCTTATGATTGAAAGCAAAGCCGACGTATTGCCAAAAAGCATCAACAAAACAAACGTTGAACCGATATAAACAAGGGGGATTGTCGGCTTAATAACCTTTGTTAACATGAGATATATGCCACCGGCCAAAAGCGCCAGCGTACAACCTGCGCCGATGATATCCCAGCGGTTTCCGAGAAGAATTTCAACAAAATAGTCTGTTCCGCCAATTGCGCCCTCGCGCATTAGCGCAAGAGGGGTAGCGCCCGAAAGGGCGTCGGGGACGTTTTCGGGATAGCCGTAGTTTGTCATGGCGGCGGGGAACGAAAGCGCCATAGTAACACGTCCGGCAAGAGCGGGGTTAACAAAGTTGCAACCAAGGCCGCCAAAAAGTTGTTTAATTATAATTATTGAGACAAAACTTCCGACAAGCACCATCCAAAGGGGTATCGTTGACGGAATGTTAAACGCGAGGAGTATGCCGGTTACGACGGCGGAAAAATCCCAAAGTGTTGATGGTTTTTTCATCAAACGACACCAGAGATATTCAAAAAGTACACACGACGCAATCGCAACAGCGATTACAAGCGCGGCGCGTATGCCATACCAATAGATAGACATAAGGCCGGCCGGCACAAGTGCCAAAGCGACTTTCATCATTATTTTATCGGTGCTGTCGGGTGTGGATATGTGTGGAGAAGAAACAACGGTTAAAGGACGTTTCATTTTTTAGCTCCCGCCTTTCTCACAAGATTTTTAGAAAGACGCATGTTTTGCGTCAAAGGTCTTTTTGCGGGACATGTAAATGTACAACAGCCACATTCGATACAGTTCATAACAAAAAGTTTTTCGCATTCCGAAGCGTCGGAACGCCTGAAGGCAAGTTCGATTTCGACAGGAGAAAGCTGCATAGGACATCTGTCGGCACACCTTCCGCAATGGATACATGGGGTGTCGAGAATGTGCCCGAGTTCTTTCGAAGTAAGTCCCAAAACTGCGTTGGTTGTCTTAAGGACAGGAAAGTCTTTTGTATAAAGAGCAATTCCCATCATAGGGCCGCCAAGAAGAATTCTTTCACAACTGTCAAGGTCTACGCTACAATCTTCAAAAACTTTTCTTATCGTCGTCCCTATCGGAACAAGATAGTTCCCGGGAGCACCAACCGCGCCGCCCGCAACGGTAACCCGTTTGCTGACAAGCGGAATACCGCTTCTTAAATATTTGGCTATGAAAGCTATCGTCGTTACGTTTAAAACGATACAACCCGCGTCAAGCGGAAGCCCGCCCATTGGGACGGCTCTGCCTGTCGTCGTCGCGATTAAAACCTTTTCCGCTCCTTGCGGATAGCTTGATTTAAGCGACATGACTTGGACATTTTTTTCGTTTTCAAACAATTTTTTTAGATATAAAATGGCGTTTGGTTTGTTGCTTTCAATTCCAATAACAACGTTTTCAATGTTGAGATATTTCTTTACCGTCATAATCCCTTCAAAGATCTCGTCGCCTTGTTCAATCATTGTTCTGTAGTCGCTTGTGATATATGGTTCACATTCCGCGCCGTTGATAACGAGATAGTCGGGTTTTGGTTTGTCTTTTGGGGGCGACAGTTTGACGTGGGTCGGAAACCCTGCTCCGCCAAGGCCAATCAAACCGGAAGCCGCAACAGCGTTTACAAGATCTTCGGCGGTTTCAACGACAGGCGGTTTAATATCGGGGTCTAGTTTAAATTTCCCGTCGCTTTCGATAGTGACGGTTGGACGATTAGAGCCGTCCGGAAACATGATGTCCGAGATGCCTTTAACAACACCGCTAACCGAAGAATGTGTGGGAACGCTCACAAAGCCTGTCGGTTTTGCAATAACAGTTCCGACAAAAACCTCGTCGCCAACGTTAACCGCAACCTCTGCCGGCGCGCCGATATGTTGCGTAACCGGTATCATAACGATTACGGGCGCAACAAGTTTTCCGGTTGTTTCCTCCCCGGTGTATTTCCTGTGTGGGGTGTTAACCCCCCTAAGCCTCGGAGCTTTTAAAAATTCAACTCCCAAACGTTTATCCTCCTTTTATCTTTATATAATTAAATAATTAATTGAAAAGCTTTGTTAATTCGTAATTCATAATGCGTAATTCGTAATTCATAATGCGTAATTCGTAATTCGTAATTCGTAATTCGTAATGCGTAATGCGTAATTATTGTGAGACACTTCGTGGCTATATTTGCGGGAGGGGGAAAAGCCAACTTTGTTGGCGTTGCCTCCCCTACTACGTTGTGAAATCTAAAACTTTACAACAGGTATGACTTCACTTCTTGCCCTCTCCGCCGGTTGCGACCGGCACCTCTCCCAAAGTGAGAGGCAAGAGAAAAGCCAAAAGTGCTCTCTAAAAGGGCGAAAAATCCAAGGCTCTCACTATATTGAAAACCAAAGGTTTTCAAATTGGAGAGACTGTCACGAAGTGACTGAGAGGGTTTCCACGTCGCCCGAACCCGACAAAAAAGAACGATAGCGTTTGTAAACTTTTGGATGACACAAGATACTACACCTATTTTTCAAATTACGTTCGTAGGGCAAGGGCTCTGCTCAAAGCTTAGCTTTTGCCGGTTTGGACGATTTGCCGTTATTTCTGTCATTCGGCGAAAATCGTGTTTAATATATCCCCGTAGTCGAACGGTGTTACATTATAAAAACCGTTGTCGTAATCTTGTTTTGGGATATATCCAAAAATCGGTACGTCCGCGAAACTATTCGTTTTGTAGTAGTCCGCTATGACTATAAAAAAATCCTCGGTGGCCGATAACGGCACAACAGAATAAAACGGAATGTCGGTATTTTTCAGTTTGATTTCATATGTTTCGCCTGTGTCTATATTACTTGCAGTTAATATAACCCCTTCAAAAAAGCCATGTGGTCTATCGCTTAGCATATATTGTGTGTTTGTGTAGTTGTCGATAAAATGTTGGTTAGGTTGCAACCACGTATATACGTCGTTATCCAACAGGCGATATCTTTTGTGTCCAAACGTCTCGTCGCTTGACAAAACACCTATGGTGGTTGTGGAATTGTTCGCTATGTCGTATTCATGGCAATGCAGGCTGTTTTCAGTCTTTTGCGAGAGAAGAATTTTTCCGTCCCTCACCCCGGTTATGTGAAAAGGAGGGCCGTAGTTTGAATAGACAACCTCTTGATTCATGTTGTTAAAATCAAACTTAACAAGTTCATTGTAGTCGTTTCCGTTGTAAAACTCCATATAAAGACAACCGTTTTCGTCCGATACTATAAATTTGCTTTGAAAAGGGATCTCGGGATAGGACAACGCAACGGCGTTTTCGCCCTCTAAAGACGCACGATACAAAACAATATTATGCCCGTCGAACCTTACATAATAGAGATAGTTTTCATCGGTGAAAAAATAGGTGTCTAAGACTTTTTCAAGTTCGGTGTTTTGGGTGACCGAAACTTTTTTTGTTTCAAAATCGATATATAAAATGTGACCGAAAGGGTTGTCTATTGTGCCCCTTGCTCCGTAGTATGCCCCCGTTTCAAAATGAGTAAGACTTCGCACAGATATATAATTTAGCTGGAAGACTATCTTGGCATTCACAGGGGGAACGGCTTGTTCCTCTTTTGTTTGCGTGTCGTCCTCTAAAAGCTCGGCGGCGGGTTGCGAATTGCCACAAGCCGAAAACAAAAGAAACAGTAACAAGCAGAGCGATAAAAATATCAAAATCTGTTTTGTTTTCATTTTTCTGCTCCTTTCTTTCACAAAGTCGCAAATTAAATTATTTTAATTCGTCGCCGAACGGCGACACCTTAATTACGCATTACGAATTACGCATTGCGAATTAAAATCGCATTAAATAACAATAAACTGCCCAATATTCCTAAGCAACGTATTCTTATAGTATCCTCTCGTTATTATGCGCAAAATTTTCCTAGGCTTCGAAAGCTGTTCAAATTCGGCATATTTTACCGCGAGTTTTACGTCCCCTTCGGTCATGAGATACCCGAACCTTTCGGCAAACTCGCCGGCTTGGCGGAACATCGAAAGATAAATTGCTTTCATCTTTTGTTTGTTTGAAAGTTTTTTTGCGGACAACACAAGATCGTTTGCGTCGTATGCTCCAACTTGGTTGTTTCCGTGTTGACGATAGAGGATTGTCGGCAGGTCGAGAAACGCAATTTCGCCAAACTGCGCCGCACAAAGCGCAAGCCACCAATCGTGCATAACGGCTTTTTTTGGGCGCGGAACGGCAAACCGTAAAAGCGCCCTGTTAACCATCATGGTGCAACCCGTGACGTTGTTTTGGCTTATATAGTTTTTAAAACTTTTTCGTTCGGCAGAAATCTTTTCGTATTTAAACATAGATTTTGCTATTATATCAAGGTTTTGGTCTACCACCGAAAGGTCGGTGTGTACCAAAATTGGGGTCTTTTCCCCAAACCGTTGTTCGCTTTTTTGCATAAGTTCAAGTGTTTTTTCGATTTTGGTTTCAAGCCAAACATCGTCCGCGTCGGCACACATGACATATCGTCCGTTTAACTCGACGTTTAACAACTTAAAAAAATTCCCCGCGGCGCTGCCACTTGGAACAGAGTTTGGAACAAGCCGAATTCGACCGTCCTTTTTTATATATCGTTCGATAATTTCAAGCGTTTTGTCGCGCGAAACATCGTCTCGCACCACAAGCTCGAAATCGCCAAAAGTTTGGTTAACTATTGAATCGAGAAGTTCCTCGAGATGTTTTTCGCTGTTGAACGTTGCAAGAACCACAGACACCAAAGGTTTGTTTGTTTCCATTTGTTACACAAGCGCCTTTTCAAACACAGATTGAATCTTTTGTTTGCTCGCTATCCCTTCGTGAACCTTTTCGCCCTCGATATAGTATGTCGGGACATAGAAATAATCAAAACTATTTGCAAAACTCGATTGCTTGTCTTCGTCTATGAGTTTAATCTCGATGTTTTTAAACTCGGGGGACTCTGAAAAAAGTTCCTCTTGCCAAGCTAAAGCCCTTTTGCAATGTGGGCAGTTTGCCTTTATAAAAAGTGTAACTTGTTTCATAATTGTGGCCATTCCTTTCTTTCAACACCATTTAACACCGTTTGAAAACGCGAGGATATAACCGTTTGCGTACAGTGTAATTATATAGCTTTTTTTAAGGTTTGTCTATCTATTATTAGGATAAAAAACATAAAAGTTGTGGAAAAGTTTGTTATGTTTTTGTCAAATCTGTTAAAAAATTAGATAAGTTTAATAATTTTTAGTAATTAGTTAATTGAAAAACAATTTAAATGATGTTATTATAATTATACAATAAAAATATAAAAATTCAAACGAAGTGGAATTTAACTATGAAAACAAAGTTTAACGTTGCAATTATGACGGGAACAAGGGCGGAATATGGTCTTTTGCGCCCCGTTATTCGAGAGGTTTTAAACAATAAACAGCTCTCGCTTAAACTTCTTGTAACCGGTTCACATCTTGTGCGTTCGCTTGGGTATACAATAAGCGAGATAAACGCCGACAGAACCCCGATAGACTTTGTTTCGGACATTCTCGGCGACGACGAGAGATGCGACAAAAGTTTGGCAATGGCAGAGGCTTTGAGCAGTTTTTCAAAATATTTCAGAAACCATTCGATCGATGCGCTTGTCATACTAGGAGACCGATACGAAGCTTTTGCGGTTGCGGCGGCGGCGGTTTCGTGCAACGTGCCAATAGCCCACATAAGCGGAGGCGACGTGACCGAAGGCGCGGCGGACGATTTCTATCGCCATTGCATAACAAAGATGAGTTGCTTGCATTTTCCGTCTACCGAAGTATACAGAAAACGCGTTATACAACTCGGCGAAAGCCCCGACAGGGTGTTTAACGTCGGCTCGCTTGGCGCAGAAAACATCAAGAACATGCCAAAACTTTCGGCTGCGGAGGTTTCGCAAAGCATAGGGTTCGATTGTACAAAGCCGTTTTTGCTCGCGACGTTTCACCCCGAAACTCTTTCGGGCGTCGAGGTTACATATCCGCTTAACCAACTGCTTGATGCAGTTTCGGAATGTAAAATACCGGTGCTTTTTACAAAGGCCAACGCCGACGAGGGCGGTGTTCTTATAAACCAAACAATCGAAAGATATTGTGAGAGAAACCCAACTTGTCAACTCGTCTCAAGCCTTGGCGTTCTTCGCTATCTTTCGGCAATGGCGGCGTGTTCTGCCGTGATTGGAAACAGCTCGTCCGCTATCGTGGAAGCTCCAACCTTGAAAAAACCGGCGATTAACATTGGCGACAGGCAAAAAGGGCGAATTGTTGGAATTAACAACATAAACTGTGTTGCAAAAAAACAAGATATCGTGGATGCGATTAACAAAGCCGTGTCGGACGATTTCAAAAAAAGTCTTAAAAATATGAAAAGCCCGTATGACATAAGCAGGAACGCAAGTGAAGCGATAACCGAGAAATTGGTGGAGTTTTTAAAAGAGGACAAAATGCAGGTTAAAAAAGCGTTTTATGACGTGGATTTCACCGTTTAACAGTTTAAACCAAAAGATATCTCGCAAAAACCAAAACTCGGCAAACAACAGGCATTTTCAACAGCAGATTTCACGCTCAAATAAAAAACCGGATTTCGTCGCAAAAAAATGAGGACGGCAAAAACACTAAAACATCAAGAAAGGAACTTTTTATGAAACTTTTAGTTGTAGGTCTCGGTTCGATGGGCAAACGCAGAATAAGGCTTTTGAAACAATTTTTTCCATCACACGAAATAGCGGGGGTCGATTTAAATGCCGAACGAAGAGACGGCGCAAAACAACTTTTTTCGGTTGAATGTTTCGATACAATCGAACAAGCCGTTGAAACATTTTCGCCAAATGCCGCGCTTGTGTGCACCGCGCCTTTGTCCCACGGCGAGATAATTAAAACTCTCTTAAGCTTTGAACTTGATATCTTCACCGAGATAAATCTAGTAAGCGACCTTTACAGCGAGAACATTAAAACCGCAAAACAAAAGAAAAAACTACTTTTTCTATCGTCTACCCAGATGTACCGCAAAGAGATTGAATATCTGACATCTGCTATAAAAAACACAAAAGACAAAAAGAGCTATCGTTACCACGTTGGGCAATATCTCCCCGATTGGCATCCGTGGGAAAGTTATAAGGATTTCTTTGTCGGCAACAAAAGGACAAACGGTTGTCGCGAGATCTTTGGTATCGAGCTTCCGTGGTTAACAGACGCGTTTGGCGAGGTTGTGTGGGCGGACACGTCGTTTTCAAGGCTTACAAAGCTTGAGATAGACTATCCCGACTATTACGCGGTAACGCTTGAACACGCAGACGGAACTATCGGACAACTGACGGTCGACATTGTTTCGCGAAAGGCGACGAGGGAGTTTGTCGTTATATCGGAAAACCTTTACCTCACTTGGAGCGGGACGCCGTCTTCCCTGATGAACTACGACACAGAACAAAAACAACTTATCAACATCTCGTGCTACGACGACATTATGCAGGACGAAAGATATTCCGATAATATTGTGGAGAACGCTTATGTGGACGAGCTTGCGGAATTTTTCGATGCTCTTGAAAAAAAGGCGGTTCCACGCCATAGCTTTGAAAAGGATTTGAAACTGCTTTATTTGATCGATAAGATTGAGGGAATTTCTTTTTAATTAGGAATGAGGAATGAGGAATGAGGAATGAAGGAGCGGCTTGCGCCGCAATTTAAATAATATTGTATAAGCATAAATTTTTTCGTAGGGACATGGCTTGCCATGTCCGCTCTAAGACGTATATTATTGTCAAAAAGACTACACACCGTTTTTATAACAACGCATAATAAACTGAAAAATTATTAAAAGACAAATTAACTCTAGGAGAAAATAAAATTAATGAACTTTCTTTTTTGTGGTCTAGGCTCGATAGGTACACGGCATCTTCGCGACACGGCAAAGATACTTGGCAACCAAAACATAAAAGCCGATTACTATGCGCTTAGAAGCTCTAAAAGGGAACTTCCAAGCGATGTTCAACAGCTTTTAAGCGGCAGTTTTTACGATATTTCCGAGATTGACAGGACATTTGATGTTATATTTATCAACAACCCTACGTCGTTACACTATGAAACTTTGCTTAAATTAAAAGACAAAGGAAAGATGTTTTTTATCGAAAAACCGCTTTTTGAAAAGGTGCACGACATAACAACGTTTTTACAAGAGGACAAAAAGCTTTACTATGTCGCGTGTCCCATGCGGTTTAATCCGTCGGTTTGTCACGCGAAAGAATTTTTAAAGGATAAGAAGATTCTTTCGGTGCGTTCGATATGCTCGTCTTATCTTCCGTCGTGGCGCCCCGGAACCGATTACAGAGAATGTTACAGCGCTATTAAGGAACAAGGCGGCGGCGTTCGGCTCGACCTTATCCACGAATGGGACTATCTTTGTTATCTTTTCGGTTTCCCGACCGAAGTTAAAAGTTTTGAAAGCAACGCTTCGTCGCTTGAGATATCGTCAGAAGACAGCGCAGTTTATATCGCAAAATATCCGAAAGGTTTTTTGCTTACGCTTGCGCTTGACTATTTCGGGAAAGTTCCAAAACGTGAGCTTGAAGTCATAACGGACGATGGAACGGTGGTTTTTGACATGCTGGGGCTTAAAACTATGATATACGAAAACGACAAAGTCGAAACAATCGAACATAGTTTAAAAGCGGAATATCGGTTTTTGGAAACAGAATATTTCCTCGAACTTTGTTTGGGAAGAAAAACCGAAAATAAAAACTCACTTGAAAACGCGGTCAAAACGCTTGCAATTGCGCTTGAATAGTTAAGTTAGTTAATAATTAATAGTTAGTAGTTAATAGTGTTGGTGCGCCACTTCGTGGCGGTGTTTTGAATAAAATTATGTCGTGTTATTGTTTTTTGTGGCTTGTCATTTTGACATAGCTCAAATCGACAAACCGTAGGGCAAGGCTTAGCTATTGCCGAAACGTGCCAAAAACCAGATAAAAAACATCCCACAAAACAAACAAAATATAAATTAACGAAAATATCAAAAAAGAAAGAGGGTTTGTATGGACAAAAAAACAATCGGATTGGTTGCTGTTGCGGTAGTTATTGTTTTTTTAGCTTATAATAACTTTAGATTATTTGGTTTAACTCAAAATCTTTTGGGTCAAGTTAACTCACTTCAAAACAACATATGGAACATAAACGACGAAATTACAAATCTGCGTTATGCGGTCGATGGGGTTTTTGAACAAGGCGAAGCCGCACAAAGCTTGTTTTCCGACGTTTCTACACAAGAAACCTTTGTAGACGGAAAGATTAATCTAACGGTAACCGCTATACCAAAACAGATATCAAACGATGAAACGATGAGTTTGGTGTTTGACCTTGACGGCGAAAAAGTCGAAACTCCGTTTGTCGGCAACCAAGTTTTAGTCGAGCTTGACATGGTGCAGGAAATCTCCCCGATAATCGTGATAACCTCCCCCGAGGGCACACGGCAACAAGCACTTGAAACTGTTGATTTCACAAAGCTTATGTTAGCATTTGTTTATGCAGAAGTTTCGGAACAAGGGCAAGGAAGAGAATTGCAAACGTTTTTTGACATAACCGTCGAAGGGGCGTTTGACATCTCTGACATTAAAGCTCTCGAAGTTTTTGCGGAACAACAACAAGTTCCCGGAAGAGACGACAACGGGCAGACAGTTGAAGGGATTGCGCCGACTGCTCCGGCAACGCCGACTGTGTCGGCGGTGGAGCTTAGCAAAAACGGATATGAGCCTTCGGGCGAAAGCCTTAACGTTACGTTTGTTTCAGACGGAAGATATAAAGTTGAGATAACGGAATTTGTCGAGAGAGACGACGAGTTTGAATATAAGTTTTATGCCAAAGTCACGCTTAACGACGGAACAACATATATACCAATGGACGAGGTTATAGGGGTTATCGGTGAAGTTTTAAGCATACAAAACCCCGAGATTTCAACCTATGGATATGTCGACCTTATAATGCAACTAGATTAAAAGATTTTATTAATAAAACGGAGCTTGAACATGAAGATACTTTTCACAATCTGCGCTAGGGCAGGAAGCAAAGGCGTTGCCGGAAAAAACATAAGGGATTTTTGTGGATATCCGCTTTTGTACACAACACTAGCGGCGTATGACCTTTTTTTGAGAAAATACGGAGCGGGGATAGAAGCCGCCCTTGCAATTAACACCGACAGCGAGATACTTGTCAATCAGATGAGGACGACAAAACTAACGTTTTCCCACGTGCCAAGGTCACCCGGGCTAGCGGGCGACACCGCTTCAAAAATTGAGGTAATAGCCGAAACGCTTGTAGTTATGGAACAAAGAACAGGGGTGTATTTTGATCTTGTTGTCGACATAGATTTAACGTCACCGCTTAGAAAAGCCGAGGATATTAAAAACGTTATCATGGCGCTTTTAAACAACCCGCAAGCGGACGCCGCGATGACGGTTACCGAACCGCGCAGAAACGCATATTTTAACCAACTTTCGACAAACCAATATGGTTTTTTGTCGGCGGTTGTTCCGTCGAACTATGTGACGCGTCAACAAGCGCCGCCCGTGTATGATGCGAACGCTTCGATATATGCCTATCGTCCGAGTTATCTCAAGAGTAACGACGGAATTCTGTTACACGGTAGGGTTGCGCCATCGATGATGACCGACACAGCAATTCTCGACATCGACAGCGAAGAAGATTTCGAGCTTATGCAACTTGTCGCGGAACATTTCTATTCAAATTTCCTAGAGTTCCGCGAGGTTAGAGACCATGTCAGAGAGATTATTTAACTATTAATAATTAATAGTTAATACAGACTATCAAAAAAAGTGCAGCTAAAAAATACCTAACAAACTCGCAATAGAGTTTGTAGGGAGCGACGCCGGCTACGCAGTAGACGTTCTCGTCGCTCCGCAAGTTTTTCGTAATTACAGCGGCATTACCATGACGGCAAAAGTAGAAACACATCCCACACAGCAATTTTTATTGCAACGGCAAAACAACCAAGCCACAAGCAAATAATTAAAAAAAGGATAAAAAATGTCTTTAGATTTCCTGTTTCTATATGAACATATTGCGCGCGAGTTTGAAAGCATCTCGCTTATAATGGCGGAACTTGAAAACCGCGGTTATTCTTGTGATATAATGCAGTTAATGTCACGCAAAAAAATTAAATATTTCACCTATGATAAACCGAAAGTTATCGTGCCTTCCGCCATGTACAACAACGAAACGTTAAACAGCTTTGTGTACAACAACGTAGGTAAACTTCAAAAGGTTGTAAACCTCCATTGGGAACAGGTGTTGTCGCGCGAACAAGAGGAGAGCCGTTTTTATTCTTTTGCGGAAAACGCAAGAAAATGCACCCATATATGTTGGGGCGAAAAAGCAAAAAAGCGGATTATGGGTAACGGAGTTCCTGAGAAAAACGCGGTAGTAACGGGCGCGGTTCAGATGGATTTTTTAAACGAGCGGTTCAACTCGCTTGATAAAAGTCGCGACGAGATAGCAAAACAATATAACCTTGATACCAACAAACAATGGTTATTATATATAAGTTCTTTTTCCTGTGCATATATGGACGACAAAGAGATCGAAGAACTTAACGCGATGACAAACCTTGATTTTTATGGCTTTAAACAGCTCGGCATTCGCTCGATGGAAAAAACGCTTGAGATGATAGACAAACTTCTCGAAAAACATCCCGAGTTCGAGTTTATCTATCGCCCACATCCTTGCGAATGGCAAAGCCCGCCGCTTGAAGAGATGAAGAAAAAACATAAAAACTTCTATGTCATAACCGACTATCCGGTTAAGCAATGGATAAAAACAAGTGAGACGATATTGATGTGGATGAGTACCTCGATAGCAGAGGTTTATTTTTCCGGCAAAAGTTGCATTGTTATTCGCCCTGAACCTATCTTTGACGACTATGACCCTGTCACGTTTGAGGGGGTTAACGCGGTCGAGAACTTTGAACAACTTGAAACGGCAATATCGTCAAACGGGATACAGTTCCCGATAGACCAAGAGATGTTGCTTTCACATTACGACAACGGCGACGGCTTTGCATATATAAGAATAGCTGATCTTTTGGAACAAACGCTTAAACAACCGCCGCGAGACTTTCCGTTTTCAGATGGCTATAAACCACGGAAAAACGTTGTTAAATTTTTCGCGTTAATTGGTTTAAACCTTTTTGTAACACTTAAAATAAATCCAAAATGGTTTTCGTTTTTGGGGCAAAATTTTGTCGTGTCGCTTTCTAGGTTTATGGGATATATAAGTAAATCGAGAGTTTCTAAACAACGAATTAACGACATGAAACAAACGATGAAAGGATTAATTCAATAGTGCAAAACCAAAACACAACACCTTTGAACCCGACGTCGTTTTTAAGCTCGGTTTTCAAATTTTCAATAGCCACTTGGGTTAATGCCGTCATATATGGCGTTTCGCTTATCCTTGTGAGTTTTGTGCTGGACAGCGCCGTTTTCGGGGTTTTTGATCTGTTTATAACCGCTTCAACAACGCTTATGAATTTGGTTATGTTAGGGCTCGACCATGCATACATACGTTTTTACAACGAACCGCCAAACGGCGCAAAAGACGAAAAACAACTTGCGGCGGCGACTATGGGTTTGTCGCTTATATCGCTTGCGGTTTTCTCAGGTTTAATTATATTTATCCTACCCGACGAGACAAGCAATCTGTTTTTTAGGGGACAATATCCGCTTCTTGTGACGATGCTTTGTGTCAACACGCTTTTCTTGGTTGTGACGCGATATTTTAATATAACCTATCGTATGCAACACAACATAGCGATGTACACCGTCCAAAGTATTCTCCTACAGTTTTTTCAACGAATCTTTTTTCTTGTCGGCGCGCTTGTCGACCCGACGCTTAACACGATAGTTATATTTAACGTTTTCGGACTAGGGGCGTTTGCGCTTGTGTTTTTCGTTATACAAAGAAAATCGATGCTCCCGAAAAAGCTTGAATTTGAAAAAAAGGTATACCCACCGCTTTTGAAATATGGCCTAGGGCTTGCGCCGACAAACATAATGCTTTGGCTCAACACCCTTTTTAGCCGTGTATTTGTCAACGCCATCATGGGCGCAGCGGAACAAGGGGTTTACAGTTTCATATCATACATGAGCTTGGTGCTTGGGATTATCCAGGGCGGGTTCGCGACTTTTTGGTCGGCGTTTATCTTTAAAAACTACAAAACAGAGCAACAAAAGATCATCAAAGTTCATGATTTCTTGACGTTTATAATTCTGACGCTTATGGCGCTTTTGCTCGTGTTCCAACCAATTATATTTATGATTATAGGCCCCGCCTATCGTTCCGGCATATCAATTTTTGGCGCAACTCTTTTTGCTCCGATGCTTCTCATTATCTCGGAAACTACCGTCTATGGGATTGCAATTGCCAAAAAAACATATTATGATACAATTGGGATGGGGATATCTATCGGGCTTAACATCCTGCTTTGTGTTTTTTTGGTGCCGTTATACGGAATGTTTGGGGCATCGGCCGCCGGAGCGGTTTCGGGGCTTGCGATGTTTATCTTCCGAACCGCCGTTGCGCAAAAGTTTTATCAATCGGTTGAGAACCTTTCCAAAACAGCCGTTTCGATTGTGATAATGGGCGTGCTTGTTGTCGTGTCGTTTGTTTTGTCCGACAGCCAACTAGTGGTGTCCGCCGCTTCGCTTGCGGTTGCGGCTTATTATATCGTCGCGTATAAAAAAGAATTTATATACTGCTTAAAGATGGCTAAAAAGATTTTAAGTGGTTTAATAAAAAAATAAAAATAAAGGGGAACGAAAAAATGGCTAATATCTGGCATCAAATGCCTATCGAGAGAATAACTCCCGACAGATTCATGGCGGTGATTGAAATTCCGAAAGGCAGCAAAATTAAATATGAACTCGACAAACAAACAGGGCTTATAATGGTGGATAGAATTCTTTACACCTCGACAATCTATCCGGCTAACTATGGGTTTATACCAAAAACCTATGCCGACGACAACGACCCGCTTGATGTTGTGGTGATGTGTAGCGAGCCGCTTATTCCGCGTTGCGAAATAGAATGTTACCCGATAGGGGTTATCTCGATGATCGACAGCGGCGAGAGCGACGATAAGATTATAGCCGTTCCGTTCAACGAGCCAAACTATAACTGCTATCGCGACATATCGGCATTGCCTAGCCATGTTTTCACCGAGATGTGTCATTTTTTCAAGGTGTATAAATCGTTAGAAGGCAAAGAAACGGCGGTCGATTCGATAAAAGGTTGTAACGAAGCGCGTGATATAATTCGTCGTTCGTTAGAATGTTATAAAGAGAAGTTCCCGGAAATGACACAAGAGGAAAACGAAGATTAGTTTTATAATTTAGATAAATAAAAGCAAAGATTTTAAGGAGATATTTAAAAAATGATAGTCATTACAATGGAAAACGGAAAACAAATCAAACTGGAGCTTTATCCCGAAAAAGCTCCGCTAACCGTGGCGAATTTTGAAAGACTGGTTAAAAACGAGTTTTATAATGGGTTAACGTTCCACAGAATTATTCCTGGGTTTATGGTTCAAGGCGGTTGTCCCGAAGGAACCGGAATGGGCGGAACCGACGAAAAAATTAAGGGTGAGTTCACCTCAAACGGAGTGCCCAACGACATATCACACGAACGCGGTGTCATCTCGATGGCAAGAAGCAGTTTTGTCAACTCCGCGAGCTGCCAGTTCTTTATAGTCCACGAAACCTCTCCACACCTCGACGGAAGCTACGCCGCTTTTGGAAAGGTTGTCGAGGGTATCGAAGTTATCGATGAGATAGCGAGCGTTGAAACCGACTATTCGGACAAACCGACAACTCCGGTTAAGATTAAAACTATCGTGGTTGAATAACGTTAACAGTAAAATAAGAAAAGCAAATAGTTGTTGAAAAAATTGGGTTTGTTTTAAAAAGATTGTAAATTTTAAGTATTTTGGGGCAACTTATGTTGCAAAATCCAAAAATGTATGCTACACTGTTGGTAGTTTTTAAGCAAGCTACCATATAATGTATAAAATATATGCAAACGGTGGCTTCTTAATATACAGGAGAACAATTTGAAACATTGTTTCAAACGTGAGTTTTGTGCTTTTCGGTCGATATGATAACCGAAACTTTGCCGCTGTAAAAATCATTGCGGCAAAATTGCCCAAAACATTCAGAAAGGTATAAATATTCAATGACAGTTTCAAACATTCAAAATGTAATGCCAACCGCTCCGGTTAAAATAAATTCCGAGATTGATTTTAAGAGTAAAAACGGAAACACGACCCCTGTCGAACCGGCGAAGCGCGTCGATACATTTGAAAAACAAAACGATGTAAGCAAAAGCGTTACATACGAACCGCCCAAAAAACTTACAAAAGAACAAGTTGATGAGATTAACAGACAACGTCACGAAGCGACTATGAAATTTGTCGCAGATTCGGTTGAGCAAACGATAACCAACCAAGCGTCTGAAGCGTCGGGAACAACCTCGATGTTTAACGGATTTGAGATAACAACCGAAACTTCGGAACTTTTAACCGAGATTTTCGGAAGTTTGGAAAACGCGTTGCCTGCCCCCGCGACAACTGCCGAAGGCGCTCAGGAAAACGTGTCTGAGGGTGGAGTTTATTCGGTTGAAGCGGTGTCCGAAAGAATCATGATGATGGCGACAGCGTTTGCCGGCGACAACGAACAGCTCATGGCGGATATGCAGCAGGCGGTCAAAGACGGTTTTAAAGCGGCAGGGTTTGACCCCGAAGCTCGCGAAGACAGCAGTATGCCCGAGATAACGGGGAACACATATGACAACGTCATGAACGAGTTCGACAAGCTTTTGAAACCGGAAGAGGAACCAAAAGAAGAAGTTGAACCCGAACAGCAAAACGAATACGACGTTGCATAATCGCTTTGGCGTATTAATTTAAAAAAGCATAAAAACATTAAACGCCGTCCACAAATTGTGGGCGGCGTTCACTGTTAAGTAATCAAAAAGTTAAGTAATCATTAAGATAAAAAGAATATATAATTCTTTCTAAGACTTTAAGGGAAAGGCGTTTTTCTATCGCACGTGAATACAGTTCAAGCTGTGTTTGGTAGCGCTCTTTAAGCACCAAAACGTTGTCCACCTTGTCCGACTTATAGTCGACAACTACCGCGCCGCCTTTTTCAATTATGATACAATCCGCAATACCTTGGACAACTATCTCGCTTTGTTCAAATTCGGGGCTCAGTGGAACGACGCTGTTTGCCTTGATAAAATCAAAAAAAGCATATTCCCTTAAAACCTCGCCGTTTAAAATGCGATGTGCTAACTCGCTGTTAAAAAACGTTTCAAGCTTTTGTCGGTCTAGCCTTTCGCCGTCTTCGCTCGAGATAAAATGGTTGTCTACAAGCCTTGAAATCTCGTGTGACAGATTGTCTTTTGCGTTTTGGTAGTGTGCATACTGCATAAACAGGTGGAGAGCTGTGCCTTTTTTTGCGGCAAGCCCTTGGTTTGAAAACGCAAAATATGGCATCTGCAACGCTTTTTTACCCTGTTTCGACAGCATCGAAACCGAAAGTTTTCCGGGAACGTCAAAAAGTTCTTTTGTTTTCGGAATAAAATTAACTTTTTGCCGTAGGCTTTCGGTGTCAAACTCTTGTTTAACTTTGTTTATCTCGCCAGCTTGTTTTGTTTGCTGTTTTGCGTCGTGTTCGATATGTTCAATATAAAAAAGATCTGAGCTTATCAAGTTTGGAAACTGTTCTTTTGTTATGTTTAACGGACCTTGATTTTGTAAAAGCGAGGACAGACACCATTGTAAAAATGAATTTTGCTTGCTAATAGTATAATCACACAACAATCTACTCGCTGTATAGCTTGAATAAACTGCGCTACAGGCATCTTTAAAGTCGCCAAATCCCGAAGTTATAAATAATTTTTGTTTTGCCCTTGTCGCCGCGACATACAAAACACGCATCTGCTCGCTTTGCATCTTTGCGGTTGTCGAAAGCTCGATAGCGCGAAAGGCAGCAGTTTTTTTGATTTTTGGGAAAAGTTCGCCTTCGCCGTCGATATATCGAAGCTTTGCACCAATCCCGACATCGTTGTCAAACATAACCGGTTTGATAGTGTCGGTTTTGTTGAATTGATTTTTAGAGTTTGCGATAAACACGACGGGCCACTCGAGCCCTTTGGATTTGTGAACCGACATTATCGAGACAGCGTTTGCCCCTTCTTTGCTTGAGGAAAAAAGTTCTTTGCCTGTCTTTTTTGCAAACTCCAACGTTTCGATAAACCCTTTAAGCGTGGCGTCGTCACGTTCTGAATAACTTGCTGCATACGATAAAAAACACGCGATGTTCTCGGTTTTTTCGTCAAAGCTCTCTCCGGCACAAAGCACGAGTTCGGCATTTTTTGTATCCAAAACATGTTCTATCAAAGATATTACCGAAAGGTTGGTTTTTTTTGCGATTAGATGTTTGATTATCTCGCTAAACTCTTTTGGTTTTGGGTCTTTACTTTTTAAAACACGCATAAAAAGCGGTAGATTTTTTATGTCGGTGTCATGGCTTTTCCTTTCGACACTGTTAGCGCCAACGTCGCTGTTAGCGCCAACGTCGCTGTTAGCGCCAACGTCGCTGTTAGCGCCACCGTCGCTGTTAGCGCCACCGTCGCTGTTAGCGCCAACGTCGCTGTTAGCGCCAACGTCGCTGTTAGCGACGGTGGCAAGTTCGTCGGCGGAAAAATCAAATATCGGCGACATTAAAACCGCCGACATCGCAATGTCGTCGCTTGGGTTGTCAAGGATTTTAAGAAAACTTAAAAGAAGTTCAATTTCATAGTTTTCAAAGAAATCTTCCGATGCGCCCGCCGACGTTGGAATTGATTTGTCGACCAACGCTTGTTTATAGTACTGTGCTTTTCCTTTGACCGAACGTAAAAGTATAGCAAAATCCGACGGCACAGCGGGGCGAAGCGTTCCGCCGTCGTCTATTTGATATCCGCTGTCCAACATGTCTTTAATCTTTTGGGCTATGAAGTCGGCTTCGATAGCTTCGGCCCCGCTGTTCTCGCTTGAGGTTACAAGATGAACCGAAAGGGGGGCCTCGTCAAGCGACGTTAAAGTTTCCCTTTTTGCAACAAGCTGTTCGGTTGCCTCGTAATCAACGCCACCTCCATTTTTTGTGAATATCGGGTTAAACAAACGATTTATTGCGTCAATTACAGGGCAACAACTTCTGAAGTTTTCGTTTAAAGACAGATAACTGTTTTGTGTGTTTTGGTCAAGCGGTCGGCTTTTGTCTTTCATGTCGAGAAATATTTTTGGGTCGGCGCGCCTAAAGCTGTATATGCTTTGTTTTACGTCGCCTACGGCAAAAAGGTTTTGTGTGTCGCCCGACACAAGGTTGAAGATGTGGCTTTGAACCTCGTTTGTGTCTTGGAACTCGTCCACCATTATATAATCAAAATTTTTCGCAACGTCCAAAGCGACGGCAGAACGCGTTCCGTCGGGGTTGGTTAAAAGCTCGATAGCCTTTTGTTCAAGGTCACAAAAATCCACAAGATTTTTTTGTCTTTTGAGCCGTGTAAATTCGTTGGAAAACACGTTTGCGGCGTAGAAAAGCTGTTTGTAAAATGGGTAAAGCTCATTAAATTCTTTTAATATCGTGGCTTTATCTTCAAGAAAAACCTTGTCCTTTAAAACGTCGTTTATAATTTTTTTATAGTTATCGCGGAGCGTCTTAATTTGTTCTTTAATCTCTTTGTCGCAACCTCTGTCCGCTTTAAAACGTGCAAAAGACATCGTAAGAATTACGTTTCGACATCCGTCCCAATCGTTGTTTTTTATCAAGCTTAAAATCCTTGATATGCTGTCGGCTTCGTCTCCTATCATCGTTGAAAGGTCAAAAAATCCATCTGAAAACGCGCAAAGTTCCGCCGCTTTGCTGGCGTAGAAAAACGCCGCGTCCGCCGCTTTTTTTGAAAATTCAAACATCGTTTTAATAACGGGGTCTTGCTCAAATTTAAAATTTACGCTATAAGTATCGCTTTTGGCGTCGTTTTTGTTATCGAAAAAGTCTTGTTCAAACTGTTGTTTGTTCGGAAACATCGAAAGGAAATCATCAAAAGATATCAGGATTTCTTTGATTTTGTTGTCGCTTCTTGCGGAACTGAAAAGCGACGAAAGTTCAGCGAAACCGCTGTTTTCGTCTTGGTAGAGAATAGCCAAAGCGTTGTCGGCGGCTTGGTCTTTTAACCGTTCGGCTTGAAACCCGTCCGCAACCGAGAAGTTAAACGGAAGGTCGGTGTTTGCGGAATATTCCTTTAAAAGATTAAGACAAAACGAATGAACCGTGCTTATCTTGGCACGTTTTAAAAGTAATATCTGCCGTGTAAGATTGTTGCCTTTTTTGTCTTCGCTTCTTTTTTCATAAAGTTTGTTGAATATGCGTGTTTTAAGTTCGCCCGCGGCGGCGTTTGAAAATGTCAAAACCAAAATTCTGTCGGCGTCTGTGCTTTTCTCGCCCGTTATGAGCGAAACAAAACGTTCGGTTAAAACCGCGGTTTTTCCGCTTCCAGCACCCGCCGAAATGAGCAACGACCCGTTTTTGAAATCGATAGCGTTTTGTTGGCGTTCGGTCCATTTCATCTTAACAATCATTCCTCCTCTTGGCTAAACTTATCTTGCGCAGAGCCTTTTGGTATTTGGCGCCACTTTTTTATTTTGGATTTTTTACACACCGCGGAGTAATCGCAATAGTCACAAACACAAAAATTGCGTTTGTCGGTTATCGGTTCGGCATCTATGTCCCCCGAATAAAGTTTGTCTGCGATGTCGTGTAAAATATCTGTTACGTGTTGCTCGATAGCCGCAAAACGTTTGAGTGACGTTAAAGCAGAACTGTTTTTGTTTGGCGAACCGTCTACATTTAAGCGAACAGGAATAAACACGCCGTTCGCGTCGTTCTCCATAGCCGATATGACCGAAACTTCGTCTAAAACTAGCCCTTCCATTCGATAGGCCGCGGAAGAAACGTTGCTTTTTGGGTCGGGAGTTGGGTCAAGCGGGAGATACAAAACCCCCGAAGCAGTGGACCCTTTGTATTTTTCATTTGAAGATCGGCAAAGCGCAAAAAGATATATAAGCATCTGGAGGTTAAGCCCAACCGCAACCTCGTCAAGCGAAAACGTTTTACCGCTTGATTTATAATCTATAACTCGAAGGAATTTTTGTGAATCCTGTTCAAACATGTCTACGCGGTCAACCTTGCCTTCGATATAGATAGTTTCGCCGTTTTTTCCTTTAAGTACAATTGGGGGGCTGTCGCCGCCACGCGCCACCGAAACTTCCACACCGACCGTCTCAAAGCGCGTTTGTTTTTGCTCTGTTTGAACAAACAAAAGAAGTTTTTCGGCTTGTGAAATCATGTTTTCACAAAGATATTTAATTCTCGCAACCTCGAGAAAACGTGACCCTAATCGGCTTTCGAGATACTGCTCGCCTGCTTTTCGCGCAAGCGATTTTATCTCGTCGGCTGAAAGATGTATAAGGTCGAGGTTTGCTTGTTTCATAACCGTTTCGATGACGGCATGAAAAAAACTTCCGGCTTCAAGAGGGGAGATTTCGGCTTTTTTAATCGGTCGGATCTTAAGGGAATAGTTTAAAAAATACGCAAAGCGACACCGCGAAAACTGTTCTATTCGCGACGGAGAGAGCGAAAGCGTTTCGGGATATAGTTTTTTTAATACGTCGGTGTTTAACAGTTTATATTCAGGAACAGAGAAAAAGTTTGTGACAATGTTTTTGAAGTCGTTTGAAACGATGTCGGATTCAAAGATATTTGAACTTAAGTTCAAGTTGTTTGAGGCCAAGCTTGCCAACTCTCTCTCGAGAGTCTTTTGGTTGACCGAAAAAGCAAAATCTTGCGAAACTACGGGTGGTTGTTTTATATCGACATTTTTCAAAAATCCCGAAAGATACGGAGTTTTCTCTTGTGCGTTTCGAGAAATATCGGTTTTGGAACTGAAAAGATATATTCTATCGGTTGGGTATGTTAGAGTTCGATAGAAAAAAACCTCTTCAAGTGACACGGAATTTTCAAATCTAAGCGCAAGATCTATGCCGTTTTCAAAAAACAAATCACGTTCTTTATAGCTTAAAAACTGCGCTTCAAAATCTTCTTTTGGGAAAACCGACGCGTTAAGGCCAAGACAAAAAACCGCGCGAGGGTTGTCGGCACGCATTCGGTCGGCGCTTCCTATTTGAACTTGTTCAAGTGTTTTTGGGATCTCTCCCGTGCTTGATACCGAAACCAAAAGCATATATAACTCAAGAAGCTGTTTTGGCGGCAACGTTTCAAAAAGGGTTATGTCATAGAGTTTTTCAACAGCCAAAAGCGCCGCCGAGGCTGCCGAGATTTCATCGTCGCTTGAAAAAGTTTCGAGATTTTTCTTAAAATCAAGGCTTTCAAGAAGAGACAGTATGTTTTTTATAACGACTTCGCAAGGCTTGTTTTTAGACCTGTCTATCAACTGTTTAATCGGAACATAAACTGCGCGCGCGGTCTCGTTAATCGCCGAAAGGCGTTCGCGTTCAAACGTTGTCATCTCGTTTTCCGAAAGGCCTTTGGGGTTGTGGGAAAGTTCACTGCCGAGTTCCTCAAACGACACCCCCCATATATACATATAGTTTAAAAGCTCGCTTTGCTCAAACGTTGAAATCAGAAAAAGGTTAGTTTTAATAATTTCAAAAAACTTCTCGTCCGACGGTTTGTCTATCAACTCAAAGCAACATCGAATAAAAACCGCCACAGCGCTATATTTTGCCGTTTGTTTGAAATCGCAAAAAAACGGTATTCCAAATGCTTCAAACTCGCGTGCAAGTACCTGTTTATAGCTTGTAAGGTCGCGGACCGCAACGGTGATGTCAGAAAAATTATAATCTTGTTCTCGAACGAGACGAACTATCTCGGCGGCACATGTCTTAACTTCATCATTTATTGTTTTGGCGGAATATTCAAAAATTCCATCACGGTTATCGGAACATTCTCCTTCATATAAAAAGCGTTCAAGTTGTTTTAACCCCTCCGATTTAAAACGATGTGGCGAGGTTAAAGATATTATTTCATGTTCGATATCGAGTTTTTTTGCGACGGAAATCAAAAAATTCGCAGACGCCGAAACCGTTTCGAAACGCTTATTTGAAAGGTCGCTGCTTGTTGTGAACGTGACGGCGACAGTCTCGCTTTGTTGGGCGGCGCAAACAAGCAACGCGCGCTCGGGCGCGGTGAAACCCGAAAAACCGTCGAATATAACGAGTTTATCTTTAAAGATTTCGCTTAAATCGGCTTTTTTTGATGCATCGAAAAGCTCGTCCGACGGGTCGCTGTATTTTTCCGACACGATTCCGTCGTATGCAAAAAAGATCTTTGTAAGTTCTTTAAGTTTAATCTTGCTTGTTTCGCTTTTTGAAAGGTTTGAAATCTCGAGAAGCTTTTCTCCCGAAACCCCGCTGTTTTTAAGCTCGCTTATAACAAACGAGATAATCGAACAAAACGAAACGGTGTCTTTCTTTTTGCCAAAAAGCGAAAGAGTTTCTCCAAGGTTATCGATAGCGCGTTTAACAAGGGCGACACGAATTTCGTCGTCTATGCGACGTTTCGAGATTCCGCCCGTTTTTTTAAATATCTCATAACATATTTTTTTGAAACTTCCGACAAACACAAGGTCGGCTTTTTTTGAACCTATTATCTTTTCTATCTTTTTTTCGTATAAAAAAGATATCTGTTCCGGAACTATCAAAATTACCTGTTTGTTGTTTTTCGCGTACTGTGTAGCAAGGTCGATAGCGTATTTTGTTTTTCCTGTTCCGGCTCTTCCGACGATTAGTTTAAGCATAAAACCTCTTTTTTAATTCGTAATTCGTAATTCGTAATTCGCAATTTTGGTTCGTCGGAACGACGAATTGGCGGCATTTCGCCGACATTTTGATAGTTAATAGTTAATAGTTATTGAGCGCCTTACGGCGAATTTTAATGACATAGTTTGTAGA
>CAYJAY010000005.1:0-103969 GCA_964368445.1 uncultured Oscillospiraceae bacterium | reverse complement strand
AGGAATGAGGAATGTCGGTGTGGCTTACGCCACAATTTATATGACAAAGTTTGAAAATTTTTCGATGGTTTGTGGGCGGTTCGGGGGGGAATTGGGAATGAGGAATGAGGAATGAGGAATGTCGGTGTGGCTTACGCCACAATTTATATGACAAAGTTTGAAGATTTTTCGATCGTTTGTGGGCGGTTTGGGGGGTGGGGATGGAACGGTCAAGACCGTTCCCTACGGTTTGGCTGTTGAGGTAATTTTGGGCGATTGAGACGGGAGGATGGTATCCTCCCCTACGTCCATCAAATGTTGCGTTGTTCGAACGATGAGGACGGACGACCAGCATTTTATGGAAACATTAAAAGCCGAAAACCATATTCAAATATCGCCACGAAGGTCGCCCCTACGACCAGCATTTTATGGAAACGTTAAAAGCCGAAAACCATATTTAAATATCGCCACGAAGGTCGCCCCTACGACCAGCGTTTTATGGAAACGTTAAAAGCCGAAAACCATATTCAAATATCGCCACGAAGTGGCGCACCAACATTCCTAATTCCTCATTCCTCATTCCTCATTCCAAATTTAACTAACCGCTTTTTCCAACTCGGACAGCGTCTCCTCAAGACTAAACCTCTCTTCGACATCCTGTCTCAAAAATTCGTTTATCCTGTCTATCCTTGCAATGGCGGCATCAAGTTTCGGGTTAGTTCCGGCTTTATATGCGCCAATCGAGATGAGGTCCTCTTTTTCTTTGTATAACGACATCAAATTCCGACATTTGTTCGCAAGGTTTTTATGTTCGGGCGACGCTATCGTCGCCATAAGTCGGCTTAAGCTGTTTAGCACATCGATTGCAGGGTAATGGGCTTTTGCGGCTATGTCTCGCGAGAGAAGAATGTGTCCGTCTATAATGCTTCGGACGGTGTCGGCGACAGGTTCGTTTGGGTCGTCCCCTTCTACTAAAACGGTGTATATACCGGTTATAGATCCTTTGTTGAAGTTGCCCGAACGTTCGAGAAGTTTCGGAAGCGCCGAGTATATCGACGGGGTGTATCCTCTTGCGACGGGCGCTTCTCCGGCGTTCAATCCTATTTCACGTTGGGTCATCGCAAACCGCGTTAGGCTGTCCATCATCAAAAGAACGTCTTTGCCTTGTTGTTGGAAATATTCCGCGATTGCTGTTGCGGTTTGTGCACATTTATATCGCATCATCGCCGGTTGATCCGACGTTGCTACGACGAGAACCGAGCGTTTAAGCCCTTCTGCGCCAAGGTCACGATTTATAAACTCGACAACCTCTCTTCCACGTTCGCCGACAAGCGCGATTACGTTAAGGTCTGCGGTCACGTTGCGAGCTATCGTTCCCATAAGCGTGCTTTTTCCTACGCCGGAACCTGCGAAAATTCCAATCCTTTGTCCCTTTCCAACCGTTATTAGCGAATCGATAGCTTTAACGCCAAGTTCGATTACTTCGCTTATCGGAGGACGTTCAAGGGGATTTGAAACGGTTCCACCCGTGAATATTGTCTTTTCGGCTTTTATCTCGCCTTTGTTGTCAATTGGGTTTCCAAGTGCGTCGATAGTTCGTCCGAGAAGTTCATTTGAAACGTTAAGAGTGAGTTTTCGGCCGGTATTTACAACCGAGTAGCCATAACCCAAATCGTCTGTTTCTTTATATGGCATAAGATATGTTTTGTTGCCCGAAATTCCGACAACCTCGCAGATTAATTTGTCTTTTCCGTTTTTTAAAAGCACATGGCATACATCGCCAATGCTTCCGGGAAGACCGATAACCTCGATTGTCATACCTTGAATCTTGCTTATTCTTCCCCTATGGGTTTTAAGGTCGGAATAGTTTATAATCTGTCTGTAACTCGAAAGGTCAAGTATTTCGTCTATGCTTTTTTGTTTTAGCACTGCTGCACCCCACTTGGTAATGCGTAATTCTTAATTCGTAATTCGTAATTAAGGTTCGTCGTAACGACGAATTGGCGCCCACTTCGTGGCGTAATTTGAATGGTGTATTTTGAAAAACTTTAGATAATTACGCATTACGAATTACGCATTACGAATTATTTAATTTCATTCCCGTCGATGTCGTACGCCATGAAAAGATCTTTGAGGTTTTGCGCTTGCGCCGAGATATCGGCAACAATCGTTCCCTCTTCTCCGCTTACGCTTATCTTTCCTTTATCTTTAAACTTAGTCGTGACAGAAGATCTTGAGCCATAACCCTTTTCGTCGAGTTCTTGTTTAATCTCATCTATCATCGAAGAAACGCTGTTTGAAAGTTCAATCTCGAGCCATGAAGAGTTTTTAACGTCTGCCACCGATTCGAACACCAATTTTTTAAGCAGTTCGTCGTTTTCGTCAAGTTTGTTTAAAACAAACTTTTCGGCTATGTCAACCGCAAGGTATTTGAGTTCGTCGGCATATCTTTCGAGAAAATCCCCGTGTGTTTGCTGAAGTTGCAACAAAACTTCGTCTATCTCTTCAAGCTTTTTTTCAAGTTCAAGCTTTCTTGTGTTAACGGTGTTTTGATATGCTCGCTCGCTCGCTTCGCTTGTCGCGTGTTCAACCGCGGATGAAACCGCCTCTTCGATAGCTATCTTGGCTTGTTGTTCGGCAAGTTCGCGATATTCTTGTTCGATTTTTTGATGTAACGCCTCAAACTCGTCTTTGTAAAGTTCTTTAAGTTCCTGTTCGGTCAAAACTTTCGGTTCCGGCTTGAAAACCTCGATAACATTATTGTTCTCGGAAAACTCGTCCACTGAAAAGTCGCCTTCAAAAAACCCTTGTTGCAACTCCTCCGCTGTAAGCTCTCGGTTGTCGTAATCCTCGCTTAAAGTTTCGCCAAACTCTTCGTTTTCCGACGTAGTTTGTTCGGTTTCGGGCGTTGGCTCCGGAAGATCGGGTATCTTTATGCTGTCAAGGTTCTCGGTGTGTTTAACACCTCTGTATAACCTAGGCAATTATTGTGTCCTCCTCGCCTCCGCGCGATATGACAATTTCGCCTTCTTCTTCGAGTCGTCTTATCAAGGCAACTATCTTTTGTTGGGCTTCCTCTACGTCTTTCATGCGGACATTGCGCAAGAATTGGATGTCTTCGAGAATTCCCTCTTTGACCCTGACCGAGATGTTGGACAACAAGAGATTCTTGACGTCTTCGCTTGAACCTTTGATTGCGATAGCAAGATCTTGACGGTCGACTTCGCGGAGAACTCTTTGGATAGACATATCGTCGAGCATCGTGATATCGTCGAATACGAACATGAGTTTTCTGATATTTTCGGAAAGTTCGGGATCGGTTTTGCCAAGTTCGGTAAATATATATTTTTCGGTCGAACGATCGGAATGGTTGATGATGTCCGCGACATAGTCTACGCCGCCTATCTTGGTCATGTCGAACGAAACAACCGCCGAGAACTTGCGTTCGAGAACTCTTTCGACTATCTCCACCATGTCGGGAGCAACGCTGTCGAGGTTTGCAATTCTTTTTATAACGTCAAGTTGAATGACTTTTGGCAGTTCCGAAATAATTTTAGAGGCTTGCTCCGGCCGTGTGTACGACAGGACAAACGCCATCGTTTGCGGATGTTCGTTTTGTATCATCATAAGGATATTTTTCGGGGTAGCTTTTCGCAAAAATTCAAACGATTTGGTCTGCATAGATTGCGAAATGCGTTCCATATATTCGCCTGCAAGTTGTGGGCCGAATGCTTTTTCCAAGATATCTTTCGCATAGAGAACGCCGCCGTCTTGGATAACCTTTTGGGTTACGCAAAGCCCATAGAAATCGTCTACAATGACCTGCATCTCGTCGGGGGATATCTTGTTAAGCTGGGCTATCTCAACCGATAGCGCTTCCACCTCTTCTTTGGAAAGGTGTTTATAAACCTCCGAGGCGTTGCCCGCTCCAAGGGCTATGACGACCGCCGCCGCCCTTTTCATCGAGGACATTTTTTTGCTTGCTGTTGCTGTCGGACTCAACTCCAGTCACCCTCTTTCATCCATGATCTTAGTAAGTTAGCCGTAATTTCGGGATTCTCTTGCGCGAAGTCTCGTATCTCTTCGACAATTGCATCGTTGGTTGGGTTGTCGCTTGCTTGTGCCGCCGACGCAAGTTGTTTTTTGTAATCTTCTATCTCTTTTTTGCTCTTTTCGATGTCGAGTTGGTTTTGAATCTCTGCTTGTTCCGCCGCCTTCTTCGCACGTTTCCTTAGTAAGAAGAAAAGTATAATACCTATTATTAAGAGAACTAAGAACGAGATACCGCCGACTATCGCGTACATTTGAATCTGTTCCGCTGTGAGCGTTCCGCCCTCTTCCTCAACCGCGAACTCGAAGCCCGAAACAAAAATTAAATCGGGTTCAATGTCAACGCTTTTGGATATGAGGTTTGTGAGTTCTTCTCGCCTCGCTTCGGTTAGGCTTGGTTCATTAACCAATACCGAAACGGTGGCTCTTTCAAGCCTTGCTTGGCCTTTTTCTATCTGGGTTTTTATGTAGGAATAGTCTATCTCGGTGTCCCAACGGAAATGCGTCGCGTCTTCATTGTCGGTTCCTGCATAGGAATACTGTGGAAAGTCTGTGTTGTCTTCTTCTCCGACAAGGCCGCCTATGTCAACATCTTCGTCAAGGGTATATTCGCCCTCTGTGCTCGTTACAAATCCGTCGCCGTCCGGGCCTTCTTGAAGCTCGACTATCTCGGACAACATTGCGTCATAGTTAATCGTAACTTTAGCGGTTGCAACAACCCCGTCTGCTCCGTACCTTGGGGTTAAAAGTCGAACTATGTTTTCCTCTATGTGCGACTGTGCCGCATATTCAAACTCGATGTTTTCTTCGACAGACAACGTCTCGTCCGCTTCCGACTCCATAAGCTCGATAGACTGTCTTGAATCAACTACCGTTACGTCTTCCGGAAGCATGTCGGGAACCGCAAAAGCAACGAGGTTTTTAATCGCGGAAACTTGTTTTGGCTCGATCGTCACACCCTGTTCAAACGTCAACAAAACGCTCGCACTCGATTTTTCGCCCTCGTCCGCGTTGTCCCAAACATAGTTGCTTTGTTCCGGCATGTCGATAAGCACGGTTGCGTCTTGAACCCCTTGTATCTGTTTAAGCGTCACGCGTATGTCGCTTTGAAGTTGATACAATATCCACTGTTGTCTTTCGGATTCGGTCGTCGTCATGCCGAGGTTGCTTGAAAAGTGGTCATATGTCGGGGCGGTTCTCGGAAGCCCTTCTGCCGCTAACTGAAGCAACCATATGTCAAACTCGTCCTCGCGAACCAATATATCGCCGTTTGCGTCAAACTTCGCATCGGCGCCCCATGTCGTTAACATGCTATAGATAGTCGATTTTTCACTTGTTTCAAGGTTGTTATACAAGGCAACATATCCGGAGCTTGTGCTGTTTAACACGACGGTCAATATAACGGCAAGCAACAAAATTCCGCCGAATATCGAAACCGACATAATCTTTTGTTTTTTGGACATCGTCTCAATTTGGTTTTTAATCGAACCAAAAATCTTGTCAATTTCAACAAACTTCACGGTTAATCTTACCCTTCAAAAAAGTTATTAATTCGTTAATGAACATCTGCAAATTATACCTGCTAAACCTGCATACCCATGATTTCTTTGTATGCGCTAACCGTTCTCGAGGTCAGTTGCACCGTCGTTTGCAACATTGCGCTCGCTTTAAGCGAGTTAACTTGAACCTGGGCGACATTGTCGATTTCGCCTAGCGAAAGCGCTATTCCGTCCTGCTCGGTTTGTTGTTGAAGCGCCTCGGTTTCTTTGATGGCATCACTTAAAAAATCTTTAAACGAAAACGTGTCGTTTGTTTCTTGCTCTTGAGCTTTGCTCGGCGAAAGATCATGCTCAAAAAAATCTACCGCTGAAATCTTGTTAATCATTTTTAATCCTCTTTCATCACAAATTAAAATATAGTTTCGACATAAAAATCGATAATACCGCATTTTTCTTTATATATTTTAATCTTATTATATATAAAAGTCAAAAGAAGTTTTTTAATAAAAATCGGTTATATTATTAATTTTATTATTAGCGAACAATTTTTAGGCAAATTTTAGGCGAAAAAACATGATATTCAAAAATAAATCGTTTAATTTTTGTAAAAGCTCTATAATTTTATTGTCGAATTATATAACATTTGTTACAAACATACAAATTTATTATATGTCTTTTTTAAAAACTTTCGAAAAACAACTGTGACATATAAAATCTAAATTTTGATAAAACATAGTTTTGCAATAGGGTCTTTCGACAGTCTAAAATTATCTGTTAAATATCTATTATTAAAACTTTTCTTGAAGCAGCTATTTCATTTTTGTGATTTTGGGGAATAAATTGTTTATAAGTTATTTTTGTTAATTTTGTAATGTTTAAAAATCGTTCTCGATATTGTTAATGGAATAGGAGTTCTAACAACATGAAGATACCAAACACGTATGGCAATATAACAATGCTGACAAATTCCGAAATCGGCAAAAGCAGTTATGTTCCCCCTGAAAAAAAACTCGAAACGAATGAAACGTTCGGGTCGGATAAGATTGAGATAAGCTCTAAAGGCTCGTTTCAACAAAAGCTAAATCAAGAGATTAAGAAATATTCCGAAACTTACAAAGCGGAACAACCAAATGTTTCGGAACGCGTCGCACAACTTAAACAGGTATACGCCGGCGAATGTTGCCCCGTGTCCGGGTTTGAAATCGCGGACAGAGTTCTTAACAAGCTGTATTCGCTTTAACCGTCAAAACAACGCAGACACGCTAAGAGAGGGGCAAAGATGACAGAGCTTTCAAAAGACATTGTCGAAATTTCAAATCAGATTTCTGACCATCTCGACAAAATGAACGAGTTTGAGGGAACGCTTAGAAACGCTTTTTTGCAAAAGAAAAACGACAAGATCAACACCTATATGAACACAAAGCAAGCTAACGTCATGAAACTTAAACAGCTTGAAGAAAAACGTTTGAAAATTTTTGAACAACACGGGCTTTTAAACACGACCGCGAAACAACTTTTGCAAACGCTTGATAACCAAGACAAGAAAGACGTTTCGGTGGCGATTGACCGGTTGACCGAAAGTTATAAAAAACTCTCATATTCAAACAAAGTTTCACTTGACATTGCGAACAATCTTTCGCTCTTGTTGGAAAAAGGAAAAGCAGACAACAAAAATCTTTATGGTTTAGACGGAAAGAAAACATCGGGATCTTCCGGCTCCCCCACTTTTTTTGAAAAAGTGTAGCCTTATTAACATAGATAATAGGAGAAAGAAACATGCGACCAACTTTTATGGGCTTTGAGATGTCAAAGCGCGCTATATATACAAATCAAAAAGCGTTGGATATCGTTGGACACAACCTTTCCAACGTCAACACGGCGGGATATACAAGGCAACGTGTCGAGGTTACCTCGGTTGCGGTTAACAACGATCTTCAAAGGATCAACAACGGAACTGTTGGTCTTGCGGGGCAAGGCTCCCAAGCCGTTGGGGTTGAACAACTCCGCGACATATTTGTCGACCAACGTTTCCGCGAAGAATATTCAAACGCCGCCTACCACGGAAAAAGCGCCGAACTGCTTGAAAGCATCCAAGTCGCAATCGGCGACGGAAACGACATAACGGACGAATCGGGACTTTACGGCGGAATTAAAAACCTTTACGAAGCACTTAACGATTTCATCAAAGACCCAACGTCACATGCACAAGCAAACGTCGTTATGTCGGAATTCAAAAACATAACCCAAGTTTTAAGACAGATAGACACAAACCTTACAAACGCGGCACAGCAACACATTGAAGACCTATCGGTTGACGTGGACAGGGTTAACGAGATAACCGCACAGATTGCACACCTTAACAAGGTCATAAGCGAAGATGCGGTGGTTTTAAGCGACCCGGACAACGAATTTTTCCGACCAAACGAACTTTACGACGAGCGAAACCTTCTTCTCGACGAACTCGCAATGTACGGAAACATAACAGTCACCGAAAACGAAGACGGAACGGTTGACGTTCAGATGGGTGAACATTATGTCGTTGACGGCAAAGAAAGCGACAACTTAAACCTAATTAAAAACGACAACAACACCGTTGTAATCGAATGGAGTTCGACAGGGGAAAGCATCGGGTTAACCGGCGGAACTCTTCTCGCTTCTATCCACTACTTAAACGGACGCGGAACAAACGTACAAGACAAGGCGGACGAGCCGTATCAAGGTATCCCGTACTATCGTGACCAGATGGACAACTTTGCGAACGCTTTGGCGGATCTTGCAAACACGACGCTCCCCGAGCTAGACCCCGCAACGGGCGGTCCGTTGAAAGACGCGGCGGGCAACACCGTTTACAAAACTCTTCTCGGCGGAAAAGACGAGACGGGCGCTACCAACAAATATTTCGTAAACGCAGAGAACATAACGATAAGCGACGAATGGAACGCAGAAGGTCCCGGATATTTCATCTTCAGCGAAGACGAAAACGTCGAAGATTTTGCTCAACAAATAGCCGCAACTCTTGTGGACAACTCGTTTACATTCGAGTCACACGGCGAAGTTTTCGAAGGATCGTTTGTCGATTTCGAGGTTAACTTATTAAGCAAACTCGGTTCCGACATAGCGTTTAACGTCGGAAGACAGGAAGCATACGGACAAATTGCGGACGACTTTTTAGACCAAAGAGATGCCGTGTCGGGAGTTAGCAGCGACGAAGAAACCGCAAACATGTTGATGTATCAAAAATCATACAACGCGGCGGCAAGGGTCATGACAACGTTAGACGAGATGTTAGACACGATTATCAACCGCATGGGTCGCGTAGGCTTGTAATTAAAAAGGAGAGTTTAATATGAGAATAGCAGACAGAACGAGTGCTCGAAACTATCTGACACATTTATATAGTGCAAAAAGCGATTTCGAGGAAACGACGGCACAGATTGCGTCGGGCAACAGATTTACAAAAATTTCAGACGACATAACCGCCGGAACGCGTGTCATGAATATCCGAATGGATATGTATAAAACCGAAACACACCTCGATAACGTAGAATCGATTAACGATGAACTAACGTTAACCGAAAACAGGTTGCTTGATGTGAGTTCAATCCTTGAAAAGGCACACACACTTGCCATCAAGGCGAAAAACGAAGACAAAGATGCCGACACACGCAACATCATAGCAAACGAGGTTGAAAACCTTCGCAAACAACTTTTAACCAACCTTAACGCAAAATACGGCGACAAATATGTTTTTGGCGGAAGCAACGCAAGCATGACAGAACCGTTCACCGAGAATGCCGACGGGGAACTTGAGTATAACGGAATCTTGGTGGACGATATTTTGCACGATGCAACAACAGGGGAATACTACCACATGGTGGACGACCCGGCAAACCCAACAGGCCCCAAGATCCGCGCCGAAATCCCAATGGATGAAGACGTGTACATGGACATCGGGCTTGGAATTAAAATGAACGAAAGCGACATTCAAGGGGACACGGGATTTAAAGTTTCGTATTCCGGAATCGAAGTTTTCGGTTTTGGCACAGATGCCGGCGGAAACTCCTATAACGTATACAACATTCTTCTCGACCTTGAAAACGCAATGAAGGACGACAACACCGAAGTTATCGGCCACAGCATGGACAGAATAGAAGTTGCAACAGACAAGTTTCTTGTAAACTTAACCGAGATTGGTTCTCAAACACTGTATCTTGATACCGTTGAAGGAAGGCTCAAAGATACGGTCGACATATATAAAACAAGTATAGACGACCTGATGGGAACAAACTATGAAGAAGCGTCAACGACCCTTTCAATGAATGAAGCGATTTTAAAAGCGGTTCAACAGATGAGCTCGCGCATTATGCCGGCCTCGTTGATGGATTTTTTAAGCTAATAAAAACTTTAAGCATGAGGTGACAACATGGAACAATTAATACAAATTACAACAACCCCAATGAAATACGAGATGGTACTCGAATCGGCAAAGTTGGAGTATAAGCAGGAATTTCAACCCGAAATTCAAATAGATTCTCAACGTGGAAACTTTGAGATGCAAACTACCCCAACAAAGATGTATCTCGACACATACGAGCAACGTCGTTCGGTTGGATTGTCTAACAACAGCGATTTCGTGCAAGACACGGCAAACGCAGGCAAGCGCAACATCTCGAACTACATATCAAACACAAACCAAATGGGCCAACAGATGGCTCAAATCGAAGATAACGTAACAATCGGAAGCATTATGGAACAAAAGCTGACACAAGCTCCGGCTATGATGTCTACCGTTTTTATTCCAAGCGGAAGAGTAAGAACCACGTGGCAACCGGGTAACGTTGAAACCAACTACAGACAAGGCAAAGTTAACTTTAACTTTAACATGAAAGACGTTGAGTTTGAATATTCCCCGCCCTCTGCAAAGATAAACATTCTTTCGCACGCTTCGGTAGATATCGAATATATAGCAGGACCCACCTATGTTCCGCGAAGCGCCGACCCCGATTACGTTGAACCGGTTGAATAGCATTAATCCGACACTCGGCTTAATGTTTTAGGCGACAAAAAACCTCAATAGGCGAACCCATTGAGGCAAATTGAGGTAAAATGTTTTAGATAAATCTTAAAATATTTTATTATGCTTAAGGTTATAGACCCACAAAAAATCCGCAATAACGCTATTGCTTTCTTTTGTCGAGGTTACGATATCGCAAACATATTTCGCGTTATCTCCAAATTCAAGAGATTTTCTCACGACGACGTTTAAGCTTTCAAAATCTTGAAAGATATCGGAGTATATTGTGCATTTGTTGCCCGGCTCCAAACGATTGTCGTCTACCTTCGCGGAAGGGTTCTCCATCAAACGAGCGACCTTTCGGTTGGTTATCTGGAAAACAATCTTGTCAAGGGACATCTCGCAAACCTTAATCTTGATCGAAAGATCTTCGTTGACTGCTTCTTCTTTAGTTTTGAAAAACCTTTTGGTTCTAAAAATTCTTTTAATCCCCGTTTCGAGAGTTCCTTCAAACGAAACGTTAGCGCCATAGCAAAACTCTGAACCTCTTAAAAGAATGTCGTCGGCATCGGTTAACTTCATAATTGTTTTACCCGAAAGATAGACATTTCCTATAAAACGATGTATCTCTTTTCCGTTATATATTCGGACAATCTCCATCGGAGTTCCGACAGGGTAAAGAGGAACAAAACTGCTTTTAAACACAACGAATTTATCTTCGGCTTCTATGTATGCCGTTCCGTTTTCCAAAACTGTGCCGTCCTTAAGTTTGAGACAAGCTTCAAATTCGGCTTTGCTTTCTAAAGGGTACATAACTTCACCTCAGTAAAAAATAGTAAAAATATTATTATCTATATAAAGATTGTATTTTTAACAAGTGTAACATATTTCAATTTAAAAATTCAACACAAAATTTTGAGGTTAATATAAAATGGAGTTTGATTTAAAACAACTTGAAACTCTTCTAAACTCCAAAAAAGAACTTTTGGAGTTGATAGAAACCACAACAAAAGACATGCACAGCGACGACATAAACGACATTAAAAAAAGTTTTGACGCCCGACAACAGCTTTTGGATCGGTTAAGTTCGATTGACATACAAATAAAAAAGTTTTGCGAACAAGACAACGACTTAAAACAAGCATTAAACAACAGCATACCAAGTTCGGCCGTCACCGGTAAATATCAAAAATATTATAAAATTTCAATGACACACAAGGCTATATCAAACAGAATTTTAAAGTACGACGGTTTAATTGCGTCAAACCTTGGGATCAAACGAGCCGAAACACTTGAAAAGATAAAACAGTTAAACCAAGCTTATCCCGTTTCAACCAACCGATACCAAAAAGGGGTTAGCACAACGTCATATAAACCTATATTTATTAAAAAAGATAAATACATATAACAAACAATAACCTTTGGAGGATATATAATCATGAGTAGCATAAGTTCATCGGCATACTACAGCGTAAGCAATTCCGGCTCGACATCGAACGGAATTTCGGGCTTGATGTCCGGAATGGATACCGACCAGATGGTCGAAGATTTACTTGCCGGAAGTCAGGCGAAAATCGACGCAGCGACAGGTCAACAGACCCAAACTGAATGGAAACAAGAGATGTACTACGAGGTCATCGCAAGCATTAACTCTTTCAGAGAAAAATACTTCGACCTCGCGTTTGATGCGTCGTCCGACATGAACTTCGGAAACAGCGATTTTTTCAACACGATGATATCAAACGTAACTAATGGCGATGCTCTTAAAATAATAAGTTCATCCTCTGAAGCCGCAACGGGTGAGTTTGACGTTATTGTAAAACAACTTGCGGAAAAAGCAAAGGTTCAAGACAGCGCGTTTTCAAAACTTTCGGGCGACAACAAGATAACTTCTTCGTCGCTTACGACAGAGTTTTTAAACGAAACATATAACAAAAACGTGAAACTAACGGTAGGCGGAACAGAGGTCACCGTCAACCTTGACGATGTGAAATCGGAACAGGATTTGGTTGATACGTTTAACAACGCTTTCTCGGCAAACGGCGTCACAAACGTTTGGACCTCGATAGACGAATATGGTACTTTAAAATTCGAGGGAACATCGGGCGCTCCGTCGATTTCGGTGGACAGCGCAAATTCCGGCCAACTCGGTCTAGAAATGGCGGGGCTCACCTCGACCTCATCTTCGGGCGACACGCTTAGAGGCGTAGCTTCCAACCTAAGCGCAGGCCCTACGTTTGACTTAGAGCTTAACGGAACAACCCAAACCATCAGACTAGACAGCGTTAAAGATAGCGATGGCGACGGAAACTACACAATAAACGACGTACACGCAGCACTTGAAAAAGAAGTTAAATCGGCTTTTGGCGATTATATAAACGTCGGAATAGAGGGCGATCAACTAACGTTTTCGATAGCAAGCGTCGGCGAAGAAGGCCACGACATTTCGATTTTCGGTTCGGAAGCTTCTGCAATTGGTGTTCAACCGGGAAGCTCAACCAAGTTCGACCTTAACCAAACATTAAGCGACGTTGCAACAGGCGGAAATTTCGCGTTCACTATCAACGGCGAGGACTTCGAATTTTCGGGAGACACAACTATCGCGTCGATGATAAACACTATCAACAACAGCTCTGCCGGAATCACGATAAAATATTCAAGCATCTCGGACAAGATGTCTATCGAATCAGACAACTCGGGAGCAGGATATGGAATTGATATGGCCCAAACCGAAGGCGACGTACTTACCAAGCTTTTTGGTTCTGGCGTAATCGCTTCGGCGTCGGAATATGCGTCGGACAACCTGACGGTTAATAATTTTGCCGGCAATGCGCTTGCGGACAACTATGAAACAACAGCAGCTTCGCTCACCATGAAGGTGGACGGACAAAGCTATACCTTCAAATTAGACGAAAAAAGCGACGAAAGCGCCTACACAAAAGCCGAAGTCGAACAAGAGTTCAACGATTGGATCGAAGAAACTTTTAAAAACGAAGACGGCTCGGCAAAGATAACATTTAACGCCGCAACGGGAACGTTAACGGCGAGCAACGGCGAACTTATCGAGTTTGCAAAATCTTCTCAAAATGTTTCGGATGTTTCATCAAGAGAACAAGTCGCAAAAACCGACCTTGCGGTGGCGTTTGGGTTTAACCTAGAAACAAACCCCGCCGGAACGGTTGTTTCGACAGATCGTTCAAACAAAGCAACTTCCGACACCAACATAAGCGATGTTGTTCAACTTCAAGGCATCGAAGGCCTCTTTAAAAACGCGAGCGGAAGCGCGGCGGTAAAACTTCAAGACATAGCTTTTGCAGACAGTGGAGCAGGCGACATTGCAGCAAAGGTTGAAAACGGCAAAATAGTCCTTTCGGGAACTTCCGGAAACTCTGTTTTGGCAACGAGCGATCTTGCAAAAATATTTGGCGGAGAACAATTAACGTTTGGAACCGGTTTAATAAACTCTTCGGTTGTGGACAGCGGCGAAGACGCTATAGTCAACATTAACGGTGTCGACACAAGCAGAAGCTCAAACGTCTTCACCATCGATGGATTGACTATGCAACTGACCAAAGTCAGCGAGATGAACGGTACAGAATACGAAAAAACAACTATCTCGACCGAACGAAACGACGAACAAATAGTTGATGCTTTTAAATCGTTTGTCGAAGATTACAACAAGATGATCGAACTGCTTAATGGATATGTCGTCGAGGAACCCGAATACAGAGATTACGCACCGTTGACCGACGATCAAAAGAAAGAGATGAGCGAAAATGAAATCGAGCTTTGGGAGGAAAAAGCAAAAGAAGGCCTTTTAAGAAACGACTCTAACATCCAAAGTTTCCTTTCACAAATGAGAGCAGCTATCTACACCATGCCCGAAACCTCGTCGCTTGCTTTGTATCAAATCGGAATCGAGACAACGTCGGATTACACAGACGGCGGAAAGATTCAACTTGATGAAACAATGTTGAGAGAAGCCCTTTCAAAAGATCCCGAAGGTGTTGCGAACTTGTTCACCGGCGCAGGCGAAAGCCTTTCAGACATGTTTGTCGACATAATGGACGACACAGCAAAACTAAGCACGGGCGACCCCGGTTCGCTCGTTCAAGTTGCCGGCATCAGTGGTTCTTCATATGAAAGCGACATGACCCGTGAACTAGAAGATATCAAAGACCGCATAACAACACTAACCGAAAGATACGAGTTGGAGAAAGAAAGATATTGGGCAGATTTTAATGCTATGGAACAAATTCTTGCAAACTACAACGCACAAAGCACCATGATTTCCCAACAGTTTAGTGGCTATTAATATTTATTATTGAAATGTGGTGAAAATAAGTGTATAATAAATCTTATCAAACATACAAGCAACAGGCAGTTTTAACGATGTCGCAAGGCGATATGCTCACAACGGTGTATGACGGGCTTATCAAAGAACTGCTTAAAGCGAAAGCGGCGTGTCAAACGGGCGATTTTGTAACGATTAACGCAAGCCTTCAAAAAGCACAAAGAATTATAAAACACCTTGAGGCGACGTTAAACCTCGATTATGAAATATCGGGAAACCTTCTCGCGCTTTACGATTATTTCAATTATGTAATTATACAAGCAAACGTCAAGAAAGACGGCGCAATGTTAGACGGCATAATTAAAATGATAGGCGACTTGCGAAACACTTTTGTCCAAGCGGATAAGGCGGTCAAGAGCGGCGAAGCCACGTAATAGTCGTTTTTTAACCACAAAAACATATGTATACCTGCCAATGTTTATCGACATTTTTAATGTTGGCAGGTATACCGATAACATATAAACTATTAAACAGATGCTCTTTTTGTGAGTATCTGGTTTATCTGCTTTATCGAGAAATTAAAATTCATTTTTTTTTAATAGAAATTAGGCTATTTTTTGTGTATTTGTTGCTAGAATAAGACTAGCGCAGTAATCGCAGTAATGAAAATTAGTTTTCACACTTTTTTTGGAGGACACACAATGTTTTTTAACTCATCCGAATTTAAACTTCTCGAAGCGGGGACAGACTATTCTTGGGCAAAGCAACAACTCCATTCCCAAAACATGAGCAACATCGAAACGCCGGGTTACAAAACAAAAAACCTTGTAGTTTTTGACGAGCTTCTGGAAAACGCGTTGGCGGGGGACGGCGAGATACCGGAAACGTTAAGTGCCAGTGTCGTAACCGACGAAAGTTCAGTTCGTCCCGACGGAAACAACGTAGACCTTGAAAAAGAAAACATTGAACTTTATAAAAGCTATGTGCAATATTCTATGTTGCTTGACAAAATTCAAGGTAAATTCGACAACTACAACACCGTTTTAAACGCCGAAATGTAACACCTTTAAAGGAGTAATGATATGTCATTTCTATCTTCGCTCGACATCGTTGGTTCTTCTCTAACAGCCGAGAGATTTCGCAGCGATGTTATTCTTCAAAATATAGCAAACGCAAACTCAACCGAACTTGTAGACGGCGAACCATACAGAAGAAAACAAGTTGTGTTTACCGAAAAAGATCTGTCTTTTGACGAAACGTTGTCCCAAGTTCAAGGCGGCGTTCAAATAACCGAAATAGTCGAAAGCCAGCGTGACTTTAATTTGGTGTACGACCCAACCCATCCCCAAGCCGACGAAGAAGGATATGTTTCATATCCTAACGTTGACATGTCGGAAGAGATGGTCGATTTAATGGCGGCTAGTAATGCTTACGAAGCTAACCTAACTGTACTTTCTGTTGTAAAAGCGATGATAAACAAAACGCTTGAAATGAACTAAACGTTTGTAAAGTTTACAAAGCAAAAAAACAAAATGAACCGAACGACAACGATTCCCGTGGTTCATAGAAATTTGTGTGCAAATTTTGTGCAATAAAAATATTCTCATAATAACGGTAAAAAGAAAAGGTGGAACTATGTTAAGGAACATGAAGGTACGTTCAAAAATTTTATTGTTGGTAACTTTAATTATTATTATACCGGCATGTATAACGCGAATTGCGATGTTTAGTCTTTTAGAGAGCGAAGACAACCTTGCGGTGTTGGCGGAAAACGGCCTGCCTGTAACGCTCGCGATAACCGAAGCTCAAAACAGTTTTGAAATTATAAACATTGCAACAGGCCAGTTCCTTACCAACGTGTCGGACGATACCCTTGAAGGTTTCACAGTTCTTGTCGCAAGTTACACCGAAAACATAAACGCACAAGTTGCGATACTGGAAAGCTCAAAGCTTCTCGACAGCGCAACGATAGATGCACTTAAGTCAGACCTTGAAAATTGGTCGGATGCCCAAAACAACGCTATTGATCTTATGGTTCAAGGGGACACAGAGGGGGCGATGGAACTTGTCGCACAGGCCGGTTCTTATGAAGCGGACATAGTGAAAAACTTTGAGATTTTAAATCAAGCGATTGCACAAAGCATATCGTCGGTATCTTTGGGTTTAGCAAATAGCATTCAAGAATATTCAGTCTCTTTGTTGGTAGCGTTTGCAATTGCAGCGGTTTTCTCTATAATCGGAGCGATTAAATTTGCCAACAGTATCTCAAAACCTCTTAAAGATTTAAGCAGGGTGGCAACCCGTATAAGCGAAGGCGAACTTGACGATAACGACCTTTCATACTATTCCAAAGACGAGATAGGCCAAAGTTGCGAAGCTATGCGCAACATGAGCAGTTCGGTTCACGGATATATCGAAGATCTTAAACGCGAATTGCTTGAAGTCGCCGAGGGTGACCTTTGTTTGCAACCAAGTTTTGAATATAAAGGCGCTTTCCAAGACCTTGCAGAAAGCCTTGTTTCGGCTCTTGGAAAAGTAAGCGAAACCCTTTCCACGATAGCAAAATCTGCCGATTACGTTTCAAGCGGCGCTGCACAGATGGCGTCGGGTTCTGAAGCTTTAAGCAACGGTGCAAGCGAGCAAGCAAGCGCGGTTGAAGAACTTGCCGCAACGATAAACGATATCTCACAAGAGATCAAAAAGAATTCAGAAAACTCGGCAAACGCAGATAACATGGTTCACGAGGTAGCTCAAAAGGTTATCGAAAGCAACGAAAACATGCACAAGACTATCGATGCGATGGCGGATATAAGCACAAGTTCTATTGACATTGCGAAGATAATTAAAACAATCGAAGACATTGCGTTCCAAACAAACCTTCTTGCGTTAAACGCTTCTATCGAAGCCGCAAGAGCAGGCGCTGCCGGCAAAGGTTTTGCGGTAGTTGCGGACGAAGTTAGAAACCTTGCGATTAAATCGTCTAACGCGTCTAAAGACACAACGCTTTTGATACAAAATTCATTAAAAGCAATCGACAACGGTTCAAAACTTGTAAGTGAAACAGCGAGATCTTTACAATCGGTTGTGGACGGAACTCAAGAAATAGAAGAGATCATCTCGATGATTTCCTCCTCTTCCGCACAACAAGCCAACGCAACAACACAGATAAGCGTCGGAATCGATCAAATCTCCTCTGTTATCCAAATAAACGCCTCAACGGCGGAACAATTCTCTGCCGCAAGCCAAGAGATGTCTGAACAAGCGGTCAACTTGAAAGATCAAGTCGCTTTGTTTGAACTTGTGGACGAGCCAGTCGAAAACATGGAAGGCGAACAAGACATTTCGGACGAACAATATTCTAACACCGAACAGTATTACGAATAGCGATAACATTCACGCAACCTATTTGTTATAAAACAATAATCATAATTTTAAGGCGGACATGCTTGCATGTCCGCCTTTTTTGGCAGTATTTTTTAAAATAGAAAAGGACACGGCAGGCCGTGTCGATACATTACTAAATTTACGAAGTATGAATTAAGTCTGTCGACAAAGACACAAACGCCCCGAAACCAAATTATTTAAATCCCCGCCCGAAGGTGACGCCAATTCTTCGTTCCGACGAACCTAAATTACGCATTACGAATTACGCATTACGAATTAAATCATCCTTCTTTTTTGTTGGTTATAAAACTGTTTTTGGGAACCGAGCTCACAAGCCAGACGTTTCCGCCGATTACGCTACCTTTGCCGATAACGGTGTCTCCGCCCAAAATTGTCGCGCCGGAATATATGACAACGTCATCCTCGATGTCGGGGTGGCGTTTAATTCCTTTGACGGGATTTCCGGTGTCGTCTAGTTTGAAGCTTTTCGCGCCAAGCGTAACCCCTTGATATAGCTTAACGTTTTTCCCGATTGTGCATGTCTCGCCGATAACGACGCCGGTTCCGTGGTCTATGAAAAAACCTTCGCCGATCGTTGCGCCGGGGTGGATGTCAATGCCGGTCGCCTTGTGTCCATACTCTGTCATAATACGCGGAATAAACGGAACCGAAAGTTCAAACAATATATGCGCGAGTCGATAGATCATGACCGCCTCGATAGAGGGATAACAAAGTATAATCTCCTCTATAAACCTTGCCGCCGGGTCGCCGTTGTACGCCGAAACTATATCTGTCGACAGCGTCTTTCGGACATTTGGCAATTCGTTTAAAAACTCGACGGTTATCTCTGTCGCGCGGCGTTCACACTCTTTGCAATCGTCTTTGCCATTTTGTTTTTCGCAAACATCCTCTAAAATTTCTTTGGTTAACGAAAAAAGCGTTATCGCTATGTGGTTTAATTTTTCCGAAATCGCTACCGACAACACATGGTTTTCCGAAAGGTTGGTCTCGTAGATGCTTGGAAACAAAACCGGTTTGATATCCTCTATCAACCGCTCAACTTTAAGCTTTAACCCAAAACCTTTTATGTCGCTTGAAAGCTCGGTTTTGTTTATCTCGGAAAGTTTTCGCGCTATAGTTATCGAATCGTTTCGTATAAAGTCTTTTACGGTCATATTAAAAAAATCCTTTTTATTTTAAAACATATCGGTTGAAAGATATCTAAGCCCATTGTCGGGGGCGATAAACACGATGTTTTTCCCTTTGTTTTGTTGGTCGCATCCCTTTGCAACCGCGACGCAAAGCGCCGCTCCCGAAGACGGCCCGACAAGCAAACCCTCGTATTTTGCCATATCTTTTGCAAAGCTATATGCCTGTTCGTCCGAAACGGTCACTATCTCGTCGATTAAATCTACGTTAAGCGTATCGGGGATAAACCCTGCTCCGATACCTTGAATTTTATGCGGCCCGCTTTTTCCTGTCGTAACAAACGGAGAGCCTTCCGGCTCGATACCGATAGTCACAACGTCGCTTTTTTGAGATTTTAAATACTGTGACGTTCCCGAAATCGTTCCACCCGTGCCGAACGCCGCAACAAAAATATCAATATTCTCGTCAATGTCGCGATAGATTTCGGGACCTGTCGTTGAAAAATGTATAAACGGATTGTCAAAGTTGTTAAACTGTGACGGAATGAAACTGTTTTGAATCTCGCTTGAAAGCTGTTTCGCTTTTTCAACAGCCCCCGTCATGCCTTTTTGTCCATCGGTCAGCACAACCTCGCCGCCCAAGGCTTTAAGTATCTTCATTCGCTCTTGGCTCATGTTGTCCGGCATCGTTAAAATAATCCTCATGCCTAAACTCGCGCATATAGCCGCAAGCCCTATGCCGGTGTTTCCGCTTGTTGGTTCGATTATAACGGTGTTTTTGTCAATTTCGCCCCGCTCTAGAGCCCACGAAATCATAGAGTTTGCCGTTCTATCTTTTATGCTTCCGGTGGGGTTTAAAAACTCAAGTTTTGCAAAAATTCTGCTATTCGTGTTAAATTTTTTTTCGATATTGTTCAACCTTAACAGCGGCGTTTTTCCGATTATCTCGGTTATTGAATTATAAATCATGCGTTTAAACTCCCCTCAACACTAATCTTGGCTATAAAACAAAACAAAAAATAGAGTTAATAAATTTGACAGATGATTTTTAACAAAGATTTTTTGAGGTCTTTTAACGAATGATTAGCGTTAGAAACATAGACGTTTTCTATTTAATGTATTTTAACATCTCTGTCACAATCTGTCCCGCAAAATATCTGTATTTGTTAAGCGAAACGGATATTTCCTCTATAGTGTCGTTGCCCGCAAAATCTGAGATTATCTTAATCGCTCCAAACGGAACTTTGTTTCGCGAACAGATCTGTGCTATAGCCGCACTACAGGTGTCGACGCAGACACAATCGGTCTTATTTTTTACAAGCTCTCTGTTAAAATCAGTCGTGACAAAGTTGTCGCCCGACGCAACGTTTCCTTCGATATATCGCAACGAAAGTTGTTTACAAGCCTCTTTCACAAGTTTCAAAACACGTTTATCCGCCATCACAATTGGGGGCTCTTGCTCCAAACGCCCTGCCGAAAGATAGTCGAAATCGTGGTATTTAAACTGCACTCCACCCACAATGTCGCCTTTGTCGACGTCTTGCACACAACTGCTTGCCATTCCAACGTTTAAAACAACGGTCGGTTTAACCTTGTCGATTAAAAGCTGGGTAGCGGCGGCGGCATATGCCTTTCCTATTCCACAAACTGCGACAAACACCGTGTGTTGTTCAATAGTTCCCTCGACAACCTCAAGGTCGCCCACATGATGAATTTTTTGTTCTTCGATAATATTAACAAGTTCGGTTGCTTCTTTTTGCATCGCAACAACTATTGCAATATTCATTTTTGCGAAAGTCCTTTCTTCAATGTAAACCGTTATTTCGCATTAAAACAAACGAAATTTTCATCGCGCGAAAACGCAAAACTTCCTATATAAAACATCTACCTTTTTCCGTGATATAGTTTTTTTGTTTGGTATTTTGCTTCTTGCGTTAGGTTAACCCCAAGTTTTCTAAAAACGTTTTCGTCTACTTGTGAGAGAAGAACGGTTGAATGCGCCTCGCTTCCGCTTAGCTTTTCAAGCTGTTTCATCGCAAGCTCGGCGGTTGGATTTGTCGCGGCACAGATTGAAAGCGCAACTAAAATTTCGTCGGTGTGAAGCCGCGGGTTGTTGCCCCCTAGGTGGTTAACCTTAAGGTCTTGAATTGGTTCAATTATAAGCTTTGAAATAAGCGGAATCATGTCATTTATGTTTCCAAGCACTTTAAGCGCGTTAAGAAGCGCGGCGGACGAAGCGCCAAGAAGTTTTGACGTTTTTCCCGTTATAATCCTTCCGTCGGGCAGTTCGATTGCAACGGCGGGGACCTCGGTTTCTTTTTCTTTCGCAAGAGCAGTTGCGACAACCGGCCTGTCCTCAACAGAGATTCCGGCTTGTTTCATCAAAAACTCTACCTTTAACACAACATCTTCGAGTTCGATGCCTTTTCTAAGGCTTGCACGATAGTTAAAATATCTTCGTATAATCTCTTGACATGATGCTTTTTCAACAACTTCGGGGTCGCTTATACACGACGATATAGTGTTAACCCCCATGTCGGTAGGGGATTTGTAAGGGCTTTCGCCAAGTATCTTTTCAAGCATAGCGCTTAAAACAGGGAATATCTCGATATCGCGGTTATAGTTTACCGCTGTTTTTTCGTATGCATCAAGGTGGAACGGGTCTATCATGTTAACGTCGTTAAGGTCGGCAGTCGCCGCCTCATATGCAATGTTGACGTGATGTTTAAGCGGAAGATCCCACACGGGAAAAGTTTCATACTTTGCATATCCCGAACTTATTCCGCGTTTGTTATCGTGGTAGAGTTGGGAAAGACAAACCGCCATCTTTCCGCTTCCGGGCCCCGGAGCGGTCACGATAACGAGGGGATGTGTTGTCTCGATATATTCGTTTTTACCATATCCGTTTTCGCTTACAATAAGGTCGATGTCGGAAGGGTATTTGTCGATTGGGTAATGTTTATAAACCTTAACGCCTAACGACTCGAGATGTTTTTTAAAAGCTTTGGCGGCAGGTTGCCCACAATAATGTGTTATCACAACGCAACCGACAAAAAGGCCAATTCCGCGAAACGCATCTATCAAACGCAACACATCAAGGTCGTATGTTATCCCAAGGTCGCCGCGCACTTTATTTTTTTCTATGTCATTAGCGCTTATTACTATTACTATTTCGGATTGCTCCTTAAGTTTAAGTAGCATGTTAACTTTTCCGTCGGGACGAAAACCCGGAAGAACCCTCGAGGCGTGGAAATCGTCAAAAAGCTTTCCACCAAACTCCAAATAGAGCTTTCCACCAAACTGCTCTATTCGATCTCGTATCTTTTCCGACTGTAGTTCCTCATACTTGTTATTGTCAAATCCCATATTCTGTCCCATTCTTTCACACCCCTTTTTCTATAATTCATCTTTATTTTTTAAGCTAATATTATATCATAATTTGTGGTTGTTAACAAGATACGACTAAGAAAATTATTTTTTTTGTTATTTTTGTTTAATTTTTACATCGAAAGCGCCGTGGACTGTGGGTCAGCCCACGGCGTTAGTTATAAGCCGTTTTAATAACTTTTTTCTAAGTTTTACAGTTGTCCGATAGTTTTAATCGGATTATCATACGATTGGAAAAATTCTTGGGTGTCGATAACAAAGATAGGTTGTTTTTCGGTTGTAACCGCAAGATCTTTTATCCACGAAATATTTTCGTTAAGTTTGTTTTGTTTTGTCTTCTCGATCATCTCGATTTTGCCGACCATGACAACATCATCACAGATTAACCCGGAAGTTTTTTCTTCAAAGTTGACTATGATACAAAGCTCTTTTTGAGACTCGGCATATTCTACCTTTGCCGAATCGATAAGCGAAAGAATAGTGTTCATGTAATTTTCGGCCTTTGTCTTAACCCTCTCGGCTTTGTAGGGGTTTTCCCTAATTTCTTCGAGATTGTCCGCAAGATGGTGAAGTTCGCTGTGGGGTTCTACTATCTTTGAAAGGCTGTATGTGAAGGAATGATCCTCTTCATTAAACGAATTAACCCACATGCCGAATTTGCAAAGATCCGGGTTGTTTTGCAACGTGAACGGCGTGTTGTTGTCGATAGATTTAAACAGCTCTTTAACCCATAAAATATGATCTTTTTTTCTTTGATCCAACATGTTAACAAGCTCGGTTTGTTGTTCTCTTTGTGTTTTCATGTTTAACAAAAGGCGCATCTCAATCGAGGGAACTATCTTTCCCATTAGATTAAATATCCCTCGTATAAGTTTTGGCGTAAACGGAACAGCGGTTATCTTTTCCGGCATCGTAACGATGCTTGTGACATATCCGCTATTAATCGCATATAGCTGGTCTCCAATTTTAAACACTAACCAAAGAAGCTCGTTATTTGTGTTATTATCCATTTTTTGTGTACTCCTATTATCTTAATAAAACAATTTTGATGCTTTTTATATACTAACAACACTTTTATCGCATATTTGTGCTTGACTTATCTTTTTAATATCTGGGTTTTGAAAAATAGTTGATAAGTTCGCCGGCTATTCGGTCAAGTGGAAGTTGGACACACACACCGCCAAGTTTAAACGCCTCCATTGGCATACCATAAACTACACAGCTTTCTTTGTCCTGTCCAATCGTGTACGCACCACATCTTTTCATCTCGGTTATTCCTTTTGCGCCGTCCGCGCCCATCCCGGTTAAAATAACGCCAACCGCGTTTTTGCCTGCGACCTTTGCTACAGACTCGAACATCAAATTAACCGAAGGACAATGCCCACCTATTTTTTCCCCCTGCTTGCTGCTTACGTAATACCCCAACGTGTCCTGTTTAAGCGAAAGGTGGAAGTTGCCCGCCGCAACGATTATCTTTCCCGTTTCAACCCTGTCGCCGTCGGTCGCTTCTACAGCACGCATTTTACAGGTTTTGTTAAGACGGTCGGCGTATAGTTTTGTGAAATGTTCCGGCATATGTTGAACTATTATAACCGCGGGGAAGTTTGACGGGAGATGTTTAACAATGTTATATATAGCCTCGGTTCCACCCGTCGAAGCACCAATTGCGACTATCTCGTTTCCAAACGTAACAAGCGTTTGGTTTGCAAAATTTTTCTTATCACTAAGCCCTAGTTTTTCGTTTTGTTTTTTTAAACCATATGCTGCCGCAAGTTTAATCTTGTATTTAATCTGTTCCGCAAATTCTTCATAGTTTCGAGAATCTCCGGCAAAAGGTTTTGGCACAAAATCAACCGCTCCCGCTTCGCGTGCTGTGAGTTTGTGTAGCGGTGTTGAGCTTACTACAATCACGGGAATATATCTTTTTTGTATTAAATTTTTAAGAAAAGTAATTCCGTCTTCTCGCGGAAGTTCGACGTCCAAAACCAAAACATCGGGATTTGATTTTTTGATAAACTCTGCCGCTTCAAGCGTGTTTGTCGCAAATCCGACAATTTCGATATCTCGATCACTCGCGAGAGAGTTTGCTATCTTGGTTCTAAACAAGATAGAATCATCCACGATTAAAGTTTTAATCGCCATCGTTAAACCATCAACCTTCTTTTGTTAAATCTGTTTTTTGTATATTGCCGGCATGATGTATTTATATTTTGTTTTTGTTTTGTCGATTAGTTCGGAATGGCCTATAAACAGATATCCGTCGTTTGCGGTCGATTTGTAAAACTTTTCAACAAGATTGGTTGTCGTTTCACGATCAAAATATATCATTACGTTTCGACAGAATATTATGTCAAACGGTTGGGCAAACGAAAAGTTACCCATTAAATTAAGTTCGCTAAACGTAACTTCGTTTTTAATCTTGTCTATAACTTGGAATTTATCGTTGTCTATCTTTTTGAAATATTGGCTTAAAAGTTTTGGAGGCATATCTTTAAGGTTATCTTGTTGATATATTCCGGCTTTCGCTTTTGTAAGAACATCGGTGCTTATGTCGGTTGCGGTTATCTTTGTGTTCCAAAGCCCTTTTTTTGTTCCGAAATACTGGTCTATAATCATCGCAATGTTATATGCTTCTTGGCCGGAGGAACAACCCGCGCTCCAAATTCTTATCTGATTTCGGTTGGTCTTCTCAAATTGGGGCAACGCAACCTTTGTTAAAAACTCGAAATGTTCCGTTTCCCTTGCAAAGTAGGAATGGTTTGTGGTGATTTTGTTTAAAAACACCTCGAGTTCCTTTTTTGAAGGATCGGACAACATCGATTTTATATACTGGTCATAGCTTGAATAACCCTTTGACTTGACGGTATACGAAAGTCTCCCCTCAATTAAAACCCTCTTTTTTGTAAGGTCGATACCATAATTAGTTTTAACATAGTTAACAAGATAGTTAAACTCACTGTCGGTGATCTTTAAAATTGGGGGTGTTGTATTTGGCATGTCAAAAGGCTCCGTTCGTTTAATTTATAAGGGCATTTACGTCGATTATCAGACTTATGCTGCCGTCTCCTAGGATGCTACAACCCGATATTCCTTTGTTTTTAAGGTCATATTTGTTCATGAACACCGGGAACGGTTTAACAACAACTTGATATTCGCCCAAAAGTTTATCCGCAAATATACAAGCGTTAAGGTTAGAACTTTTTACTTGAATGAAGATTCCCTCAAGGAAATCTGTCGTTTCGGCTTCAACTTCAAACAGTTCGTGGAGTCGAATGACGGGATAACACTCTCCGCGTATAATAATCATCTCGGAACCGTCGCTGTTTTTGGTTATCTGTTTAAGGTCTTGAACCTTGAAAAACTGGGTTATCGCGGTTATCGGAATTGTATATGTCGTTCCGCCGACCGAAATTATCATTCCGTCCACAATTGCAAGCGTTAGCGGGATTTTAATCGTAAACTTTGTTCCTTGTCCAAGCGTACTGTCGATTGAAATTCTTCCGCCTACCTGTTCAAGGTTTTGGCGAACAACGTCCATTCCGACGCCTCTGCCGGAAAATTCCGTTACTTGTGCGTTGGTAGAGAAACCGGGAAGCATTATAAGGCCAAGCGCTTCTTTGTCAGAAATTTCGCTGTCCGGGTTTGTTATAAGCCCTTTTTGTTTGGCTTTTTCGATTAGCTTTTTCGGGTCAAGCCCGCCGCCGTCGTCCTCGATTATTATATGTATCTCGCCGCCGACGTTTTTCGCCGACATCGTTATCCTTCCAACCTCGCTTTTGCCTGCCGCAAGCCTTGTTTCTTTTGATTCGATACCGTGGTCGACCGAGTTTCTAATCATGTGCATAAACGGGTCGACAATCGCATCGATTATCGTTTTGTCAACTTCGGTTTCGCCGCCCTCGGTCACAAGCTCGGCTTTTTTGTCTAGTTTTTTACACATGTCGCGAACTATGCGTTCCATCTTTTTAAACGTTCCCGAAAGCGGAACCATTCGTATAGACATAACAACATCTTGAAGCTCGTCGGTTAGTTTACGAAGTTCTCGAATAGCTTTTGTAAAGTTATCAAGTTTCATTCCCTGTAAATCGGGGTTGCGCTCGACCATGCTTTCGGTCGTCACGAGTTCGCCAACAAGATCCATAAGCATGTCGAGTTTACCTTGACTTACACTTATAAAGCTTTGCTTTACGTTGGTCGAGGGGGATTTGCTCGCCACGGGAGAATCGGAGGGTTTCGCAACCGGTGCCGGCGCCGGCACAGCCGCCACAACTTCGGGGGCTGTTGCGATATCTGTCTTGGGTTGTGTCTGAGTGTTTTCCGATTTTTCGCCGGGTTTTTGTATTATTTCATAATTTTTTATGCTTAAAAAGCTGCTCAAGATATCTGTAACTTCGGAAAGTTCGCCCGACGGTTTACAGATTACTTTAAAACCTTTTTCTTGTATAACTTCGGAAGACGCGCTGTCGTTTTGGGGGTTGCTTGGAACCGAGTCAATAGATTCGCACACATCTTGAAGCTGGGTTATAAGCATATACGCGCGCAGGTTCTCCATCTGTGAACCTTCGTCAAAATACACCAAGAACACGGCGTTTGTCGGGTCGGCCTCGTCAACAGTCGAAACTTTATCCGGTTCAGGTTTGTTGCCTTGTACCGCCGTCTCTTTGGCGGCTAGCGCCGCTTTTATATCCTCGGCCTTTAAAAGTTTTGCGTGATCTTTAAGTTTTTCGATTAGCACGCTTTGTTCTTCCGCAACATATTCGTCGTCACTTTGAATCTTGTCCAACTCGTTTTTCAAGACGTCGGATGCCTCCAAAATTAAATCGAAGATCGAATCAAAAACCAATTCGAGTTTCGCCGGATTTTCACGTAACACAAAGAACACATCCTCAACAGCATGAGAAAGGCGAGAAACCTCTCCAAAATTCATCATAGCCGCCGAACCCTTTATAGTGTGGGTTATTCTGAAGATGTTGTCGATGTTTTCCGAACTGAAACTATGTTCTCTTTCCGAGTCAAGCAAAATTTCATCGAACTGTGTTAGCATTGTGGTCGCTTCGTGCACAAACAGTTCTAGCATGTTCTTATCATGTTCCATTTTTTCAAAAAAACCTTTCAACTTAATTTTTCAAAAAACTTGACAGTCGTCTAAATTTTAATAATTATACAACTGATTTATTCCGTATTAATTAAAATTTGTAAATAGTTAGTAAGTTTTTCTTTTTAAGCATCTATTATTAAAAAAACCGCGCTATATTACAGATACTTTAATCTATTATCCCTATCATTCTACCACAAAAAAATTTTTATTGCTATTTAAAATTAAAAATTAACATAATATTTTTAATTATTTTTATTTTAACATAAAAGGCTTGCTTAAATCGGCCCACACGGCTATTGACGTATTTACATATTAAAGTATAATTAAATATATAATCTCTGCCTTACGGCGGGGCTTTTGGAAATGCTTTTTGGCTCGATATCTATAAATGAGAATTTGGAGGGTTTGAACTTTGGCTGATATCCTTAAGGTAACAACTCCTGTAGTAAACAAAAATCAGGTAGTGAACAACAAACCACCTATCGACGGTTCTGCTTTTTCGATAACAGAGCTTTCAAAGGTTGTCCAAACCCACAACCAATCAGACATACTTAAAAACAACACGATGTTAAACGACAACAGCGACGCGCCTGTGTTGTTGATGAACCTGTTAAAAGATCCGGCGGTTGCCGCGTCGTATATAAAAAACATCTTTATGCTTGAAGAACTTTTTAAGCTTCTACCCGCCAACAACAAAACCGTCACCCCCGAAATTCAACAGATGTTTAACGCGCTTATCCTAAAATCAGAGGATATTAAACAAGAGCTTGTAAAACAAGAAACGTTTTCGACAGGGTTTAAAGGGGAAATCTTTGATTTCCTAAGAGAGATAAGCAACAAGAACAAAGACAACAACGGAATGCAGTATCTAATTGCGATGTCGCTTAAGGCGCTTAACAACGTCGCAAACAAAGGGGATATCCTCGACGGAATAGCAAACAGTTTAAAATATCTACAAACTCTCCACAAAGAAGGCGGCGAAGGGTTCAACACGCTTCAGACACTTATAACGGGGTATCAAAGCGAAAAACCCGAGTTCGCAACGCTTAAAGAACAGACGCTTGAATTTATAAAAGAGTTTGAACAAAGCCTTCTCATATCCCCCAAAAGCAGCAAAGTTTTGTCGATAATTAAATATAACCTTTCGCGGTTTAGTTCCGACCCGGCGTTTTTCAACCAAGCTATGTTTAGGCTTCGCAAAAAGCTAGCGCCCCAAGACCAATCGACACTCAATCGATTGGTAGCGGATTTCACAAAAAGCATAACAAACCTAGGCAGGCCGGTTCCGGCGGACACGTCGGATTCAAACGTCATGAACTCGCTTATAAACCTTATCGGATTACAGGCTGTCGAAAGCCAGAAAAACTCGCAAAACGGCGAGAAAACCGACAAGATTATACATAGTCTTTTGTCTTCGCCTTGTAACTTTACCCCGCTTTTACATTACATAATCCCGGTTGAGCTTGCCGATCTTCGCGCGTTTGCCGAGATTTGGATAAACCCGAACGCCGACGAAAAGGACATGCCGAAAGACGCCGGCGAAGGCAAACACTTTTTGCTTGTCATCGAGGTCGAAAGCATGGGGCGTTTCGAGGTTGAACTGTTTTTCAGAAAAGAACAAAACATTTTAGATTTTTATCTATACTGTCCGCCGGGATACGAGAATAGTTTTGAATATTTCATAGGCAGAATGCAAAAAATCACCGAACGTTTTGATTATAAAATCGGCATAACAAAGATAGAACCGCTCTATCAAGAACGGTCGTTGATGGACGTTTTTAAATCATTGCCGTATAAAAGGGTAGGTGTCGATGTTAAAGTCTGAGAAAGATATAAAAGCGGTTGCTTTAAAATATGATAAAGACAAGGACCTCGCCCCCGTCGTCATAGCTTCGGGATATGGCGAGGTTGCGGAACGGATAATCAACATCGCGGAAAAGACCGGTATTCCGGTATACCGCGACGATTCGGCGTCCTCTTTGCTGTGCATGTTGGATGTTGGCACAAGTATTCCAACCGAACTTTACGAGATAGTCGCGGCTATCTACAGCGAGCTTATCATAACGGCGTCTAAAATTAAAAATAACGAATCTCTCGAATAATTGGGTTGGTTGAATGAGGAATTCCTAATTTTTATTAAACATCATGTTTTTGTATAAAAAAATCATTCCGTCACAAAATAGGTTTAAAACAACTATTTTTATGGTGGAATGATTTTATATTATGATAACAAAATTAATGATTGCTTTTTTGGTGGGTGGCGGAATATGCGTTGTTGGCCAGCTGTTGCTCGATTTTAAAAAACTCCACCCCGCAATTATACTAAGCGGATTTGTGGTCGCGGGAACTGTCTTGAGTTTTTTCGGGCTATACCAACCGTTCATAGACTTTGCCGGAGCCGGAGCCACCGTTCCGATTATCGGGTTTGGACACATCTTGTTTGACGGTGTAAAACAAGCGGTCGACGCCGACGGATTAATCGGCGTTTTAACGGGAGGTCTAACCGCCTCCGCAGGAGGGATAACCGGCGCGCTTATCTTTGGCGTGATTGTCGCGCTTTTGTTTAAAGCGAAAGACCAAAGTTAAGGTTTATAATAAACAACCTTTGTTCCGCTGTTTTCAAATTCAAACGGAATTGTTTTAAATTTGTTTAAAGCAGATTTAATCGCCTCGTGGTTTTCGGGTTTTGCGAAAAGAAGCATAAAACCGCCCGCTCCCGCTCCCATGAGTTTTCCGCCAAGCGCACCGTTTTTGATAGCGGTGGCATATATCTCGTCGATATCGCTGTTGCTTATCTTGCTTGACAGCGTCTTTTTTATGTTCCACGAATGGTCGAGAAGTCGCCCAAAATCACAGATATCTCGGTCACCCAAAAGGATTTTTTCCCCCTCGTCAACAAGAGACGCTATCTCTTTAAGCTCGGAAATGTTCATCTCGGTGTTGCGAATCTGCTCCGCCAACGTATCCCCCGAATATCTAACAAACCCCGTGAAAAGCATCAAAAGATGGTCGTTAAGCTGTTGTTTACGTTGTTTTTTTACTATGAGCGGGGTTACGGTTATGCCGTCCGAATTGAACTCCATGTGGTTAAGGCCGCCAAACGCCGCCGCGAGTTGGTCTTGAACTCCGCCTTCTTCGTTGCACAGCGTACGCTCAACATAAACCGCTTCTTTGGCAAGCGTCATCTTGTCCACAAACTCGCCCCTCAAAGAATGGAGCCCATTCAAAAGCCCAACCATGTTAGAACTGCTGCTTCCAAGCCCCGAACGCGCCGGAAGATCGGCGTCGTACGTTATTTGGATTTCTTTCATATCAAGATGTTTAAGCGCCTCGCGAACGGCGGGATGTTCAACCTCGTCCGCGCTGTCGAAACGTTCTATTTTTGAATATGTGAATTGGTTTTTCCAATCAAAAAACTGCGGAAAATATCGTATCGTGTGATAACAATATTTATCAAACGTTGCGTTTAAAACTTTTCCGCCGTGTTGTTCATAATATTTTGGCATGTCGGTTCCGCCGCCGAAAAACGTAAGCCGAAACGGAGTTTGAACGATTAACATGTGAAACCTCCGATTTTTTTAATTAATAAAGCATCATTTAAACAAAATCACAATAGTTTTCTATGATACAACCACCACCATGATGTCCTCCGACCAATGCCCTCTGACAAAAATTATATTTTAAGTTTAACCTCTTCTATACCTAGCGTCCTCTTCAAAAGAGAATTGTCCATGACGGTGCTGTCCGCGCGTTTGGTTTCAAAGATTTCGCCGCCTTGTTTGACCGATATCGGTTTTAAAAGCTGCCCCGACACCCCGAGTTTCTTCGCAACTTCCACCCCAACATCAAACTTTGAAAGCATGTTGTCGCCGCAAACGTTAAGGATTTTCGGAGCTTCGTTTCCAAACCTTTCGACAATCTCGATTGTCATGTCTGCGCACTGCTTAAAACTCAATGTCGAACGAAAACTGTCCGAGAAAAGCTCAAACTCATTGCCCGAAAGCAACTCTTCCGACATTACATCATAAAAATGCTTTTTGTGTGGCAACAAGCTTTCGCCTATCAAAAACGGATATCTTAAAACGTTGTGTCCCGCCGCAACCACAAGACGTTCCGCCAACACCTTTTGTCCGCCGTATACGTTGACAGGGTTCAAATCGTCGTTCTCGTTGAACGCATATCCGTCTATGCTGTCGCCGTAAACGCTGTCGGTCGAGGGGTAGAAAAGACATTCAATATTATTTGCTTTCCCAAGAAAAAGCGCAAGCGAAGTTATGTTTATCCCCCAAGCTTTTTTCGGGTCTTTCGCCACCTTGTCGGGGTGGTGGAACGCCGCAAGAAACAAAACCTTTAACGGCTGTTGTTCCGTGTTAACCCTGTTGCAAAGTTTTTCAACTTGGTTCAAATCCTCTATATCAGCCGATATCCATTCAACCCTGCTGTCGGTTAGAAACGGTTTTTTGATATCCCTTGAAACAGCAATTATCTTTTGATTGGTTTTTTCAAGCACCGATTTTAAAAGATACGACCCCAAAAAACCGTTTGCTCCCACTATTAAATACATGTGAAAACTACCTTAACCTTTAACGTTATACTGTTTGGTTATTATCTTCCAAAGAATTGAAAGTTGATATATGTTGCCTTTAATTCCGCCAATCTTGGACGGAACTTCGCCGTTGTCGGGATACGCCCTTATAACCGGAATTTCGGTTACCTTGAACCCCAAGCGACACGCCGTCACCGGAAGATAGTATATAAGTTCATAGCCATAGAAAACCTCTCGAAACGGCTCGACCCTCTCGTCGGTTAGAAATTTGTTTGAATATGCTCTAAAACCGTTTGTCGTGTCGGTTAGATGTCTTTTGGAACAGACAGACATGACCGGTTCGTTTATGAAACGCATTGCAACATGGCGAACAAACGGCGTGTTTATCCCTTTTCCGCCTTTGATAAACCGCGAACCTTGAACATAGTCAAACCCGTCGTCCAACGCTTTGACAAAATCTTTTGTCGCCGTCGTGTCGTCCTTGTCGTTTCCGTCCACCGTTATAAACCCGTCATACCCTTGTTCGATAGCCCAGAAATATCCCATCTTTATGTCGGTGCTGTATCTTCCGTTGCCAAGGCGGGTTAGCTTTGCGCGATATCCGTTTTGTTCAAGATATTCCGGCTCACACGCTCCGTCGCTACTTCCGGCGTCGCATATAACGACGTCCACTATCTCAAAGACACCTTGCTCTTTCATCTTTTGCGTTTGCGACTTAAAGCGTTCCCCCTCATTAAAAAGTGGGATAAGCATACAATATTTGTTCTTTTTGGGCGTGAAAACTTCCTGTTTAAATTCCGGAATTGAGATCTGTTTCATCAAAGCGTTTCCCTTATATTAGAATAATTTCATAATTATTAAAATTATACAATAGATTTTAAAAAATTGCACCCCTTTTTTTCTTTAATCTTACCTTAATCTTAAATTTTCACTCGGCACAAACGACGCAAAACCACGCACAATCCGCGAAAACTGTCGATTTATTGACATTAAACCGCTTTTGTGTTATAAATGATTTTATAGTATTAAAACAGAGATATAAGAGGAGGCAAAAAAATGATTACATACTTATTTACAAACTGCATCAACGTTTTGAAGAAAAAACCTCTAACCCTTTGGGGGCTTTCGCTTCTTTCAATGTTGCTCTATAGCCTTATCATGGTTTTCGGAGTTATTCCGCTCATCACGATACCTATCGTTTTGGTGTTGTTCGCCGGAATGTCAATGGTTTACCTTTCGGGTCTTAAAGGCGAACAGGTGAGCGCCGACCAGCTTTTCTTGGGGTTCAAAGATTTTATAAGAATAGCCGGCGGAATGGCTTGGGCGTTTCTTTGGGTTCTACTTTGGGCGCTTATCCCGATTGTTGGGGTTGTCTTTGCGATAATCAAAACATATAGCTATCGCTATGTTCCGTACATTCTCATGACACAACCCGAAGTTTCCGCAACAAAAGCGCTTAAGCTTTCAATAGAACAAACAAAAGGCAGACGCGCCATGATGTTCGCTTGCGATTTAATCGTGTACGCTGTTGTAACTTTGTCGCTTGGCCTTCTTCTTGCGCTTTCGTTTATTCCGTTTATCGGCGTTTTGTTCATGATTTTATACTTTGTGGCGGCCTTAGCAGTCACTGCGTTTTTCCCGGTTTTTGTCGGATTGCTTCAAGCGTCGTATTACGAATTAATGCCGAAATATGTTGCTCCCATCGTCACAAAAACGGTTGGCGTAACCCCCGGATTTAAATTCTGTTCCGACTGTGGAACAAGACTTCCAGTAGACGCAAAGTTTTGTAGCGGTTGCGGATTTAAATTTGATGTGAAACCCGAGGCGGAAAAGAAACCCGAGGCGGAAGAAAAACAACCCGAAGTCGTAGCCGCTTCTGCCCCAAAATCTTCGGCTTCTGCCCCAAAAACAACCAAAGCAAAAGCTAAAGAAACCAACACAGAAAATAAGGTTTAATCTTGTTAAAAAACAGTGGTTTTAATTTATAACAGCCAAACGGACAGGGAAACCTGTCCGTTTTTGTGTGTCTAAAAACAAAGACGCACCGCGTCCACACCTGTGGTCGGCTGGATTTTGTGATTTTCACGGTTGACTAATTCAACAAAACACTTGTCACTTTTTTATCAAACATCTCTAAAATTATTATTGTGGTGTATTAAATATATCAATATCGCTTATTGTTCAACTATACGCAAGCACGAATAGAATTGATTGTCAAAACGCTATTTTCAGAAATCATATGCGAAAAATAAAAAAAAATATTACACACTACCAAAAATTTCCTCGTCGTCTTTTTTGCGGTAAAAATTAATAAAATTACTCAAATACGACAAAATTTGTCATGTATTACACGGTTTATCAGTATGTTCACTTATTGTTATTTTTTTATACATAAAAATTAACCAAAAATGTAGAAATTTAAAATAATATATGTTATAATACTTCCATCATCTAGCACAAGTTTTGTGGACATAATTTGTTGAATATGCAAAAATGAACAAATGTCTTTATTTTTCATGCGAAGATATAGTGTGCAAACAAACAAAATCGTATCTACGTTACTAGATATGGTATACATGTAATTAAAGGAAAACCATTGCAAAAAATAAACAACAACAGATAATCCTGTTTAATTTAAACCTATGTATTTTTTAGCCTTGTTATGAAAAAAATATTTTTTGTTTGAAAAATTCAAAATAAATAAAAAAAATTTCGGAGTTGTTTAAATAATGAACAATGAATCTCTAAAACGTCTGCGTCTTGGCGACCTGCTCGTAATTAAGAACGTTATCACAGAAGAACAGTTAAACGAAGCGTTGAAGCTTCAAAAAAAGTTACATCGTTGGCTTGGCGACTGTTTGATCGAATTGGGGTTTGTAACGGACAGCGACATAGCGGACGCTTTACAACTACAGCTTAATATCCCGAGGATAGACCTCCACGGTATTCGTATCGACCCCGAGATTATCGGGCTTGTAAGCGGTTCGATACTTCGTAAACACAACGTTTTGCCGATTAAATACAGCAGTCAAAACTCAAACGTCTTGATTCTTGCTATGTCAAACCCGCTTGACATGACGGCGCAAGAGGACATAGCGATTATAACCCATTGCATGATAGAGGTTAGAATTGCGACGATAGGCGAAATCAACGTCGTTCTCGACAAACATTTTGGAACGGGCGAGGCTATGCAGACCGCCGAGCAATATGTTAAAGAGCGCGAAGAACAAATTCAACAGCTTGAAGAACAACAAGCGGCGTCTCAAGAAGAACTGGACAGCGCCCCGATAGTTCAGCTTGTTCGTTCGATAATTGAACAAGCGGTTCGCCAAAGGGCGAGTGACATACACTTTGACCCGCTTGAAAAGCAAGTTCGAATCCGCTATCGTGTCGACGGCGTGTTGTACGAAAAGATGTTGTATGACATAAACCTTTTGCCGGCGCTCACGACGCGTATCAAGATAATGAGTGGCATGGACATTTCGGAACGAAGAAAACCGCAAGACGGCCGTTTCTCGATGAACATCGACCGCGCCGAATATGACGCACGTGTCGCGGTTATCCCGACGTCGTACGGCGAAAAGATAGTTATGCGTATCTCCTCTTCTTCCGGGCTAATCCGAAACAAGCACGAACTTGGAATGACCAAAGACGAACTTCGAGTTTTCGACGATATATTGTCTATTCCCAACGGAATAATCCTTGTAACGGGCCCTACCGGAAGCGGTAAGTCGACCACACTTTACGCGGCGATAACCGAACTTAACACCGACGATATCAACATCATAACGATCGAAGATCCTGTCGAGGCACAGATTTCGGGAGTTAACCAAGTTCAAGTTAACCCGAAAGCAAACCTCACGTTTGCAAGTTCGTTGCGTTCGATCCTTCGTCTTGACCCCGACATCATAATGGTCGGAGAGATCCGCGACGAAGAAACGGCGGCGATTGCGGTTAGTGCTTCGATAACGGGACACATCGTGGTTTCAACGCTCCACACCAACAGTTCCGCGGCGACGATAACGCGTTTGCTCGAGATGGGAATCGAATCATATCTTCTTGCGGATTCGCTTTCCGGCATCGTAGCCCAGCGTCTTGTCCGTCGACTTTGCAAAGCTTGTCGAAAACCGAGAAGCGCGACACACGCAGAAAAACACAACTTAAACCTCGACCCATATCAAGAATACATGGTTTACGACCCTGTCGGTTGTTCGCTTTGCAACGACACAGGATATTACGACCGAATAGGCGTATACGAGATAATGCAGATAACCCCCGAAATTCGCCGAGCAATTTTGGCACGCATGTCGACCGAAGACATCATGAACATCGCCGAGAAAAACGGCATGAAAACACTCAGGACAAACGTCACCGAACTTGTGTTGACCGGCGTCACGACGTATAACGAGATGATTAAAGTCACGGCGGAAAAACATCAGTAGTTTTGTTAATGAGGAATGTAGCATATAAAATGAGGAATGTGGAATGAGGAATTAGGAATGAAGGTGTCGTTATCGCAAGCGATAACGATTGATTGAAAAGAATATTCATACAACCGCATAAAATGTGGGACAATAATTTTTAATTTCACACTTCGTAAAATCATTAACTAACCAAAAGTTTCACAGCCAACAAAACAAATAAATCACACAAAACAGGAACAACAAAACAAAGGAATAGCAGAAAACAGGAACGAGAAATAACGGAATTACAACTACAGGAACGAGAAATAAGAGATTATTAAAATAATCGCACGAAACAGAAACCGGGAAAGCATCGGAATAGCAGAAAACAGGCTTGAGAGAACTATTAAAATAATCGCACGAAGTGCGACACATTCATTCCTCATTCCTCATTCCTCATTCCTCATTCCTAATTAACAATTCATTCCTCATTCCTAATTGCACATTAAACTGTTGTTCAAATCATTTCTATTTATAAGGAGATGACCTATAAAATGCAAACCTTTCAAGAACTCATCAAAATAGCGGCGGACAAACGCGCTTCCGACCTTCATATCAGTTGCGGCGTTCCCCCGACCGGACGTATCGACGGAAAGCTTACCCCGATAACCGACACGCCGATGACCCCCGAGATGACGTGGCACGTAATCGAAAGCATTATAAGCCCTGCTCAAAAAGCAATCTTAAAAGAGATGGGCGAGGTTGACTTTGCGTACACCCTCGACGGCGTTGGAAGATATCGTATAAACGCATTTAATCAAAAGGGAACGTTTGCGGTGGCGGCGCGTTTGCTCAACACCTATATTCCGTCTCCCGGAGAGATTAACCTGCCGGCGGCGGTTGTTAACCTCATCGAAAAAAGAAGAGGCCTTGTCCTTGTAACGGGCGCGACCGGAAGCGGTAAATCCACCACCCTTGCAAGTCTTATAAACGAAATTAACCAAAACACTTCAAAGCACATTATAACGCTTGAAGATCCTATAGAATATGTACACAGCCACAGCCGAAGCATTGTTAACCAACGCGAACTCGCACAAGATACCTTGAGTTTCCCGAATGCCTTGCGCGCGGCACTTCGTCAAGACCCCGACGTTATACTGGTCGGAGAGATGCGTGACATGGAAACTATCTCGATAGCGGTAACGGCGGCGGAAACGGGACACCTTGTTTTCTCGACGTTACACACCACGGGAGCGGCAAACACCATCGACCGTGTTATCGACGTTTTCCCGCCACATCAACAACAACAGGTTCGAATACAGCTAGCGGACGTTCTCGAGGGGGTTATATCCCAACAACTTTTGCCGAGATCTACCGGCTTTGGACGTGTTGCGGCGTTTGAAGTTATGATTTCAAACAGTGCTATTCGCAACAACATCCGCGAAGGAAAGACCTATCAAATCCCGTCGCTCATGTTAACCGGAGCTTCGCAAGGAATGAAAACGATGGACGACGCAATCTTCAACCTATACCAAACCGGCGAGATAACAAAAGAAGTCGCGTTCGCCTATGCACAAGACGTGGTAGCGCTTGGAAAAAGAATTCTTTAATCAATGTGGAATGTGGAATGAGGAATGAGGAATGTTGGTGTCGTTATCGCAAGCGATAACGATTATCGAGAAAATATACTAAACTATAAAGCTGTTATTACGACAAGAGGTTTTCTATGAAAGAAAATGCAGTTAAAGAAAAAAGCTTTAAGTTTGCAAAAAGAATAATTGATTTATATAAATATTTATCTAACGATAAAAAAGAATTTATTTTATCAAAACAAGTTCTTCGTTCCGGCACAAGCATTGGCGCAAACATCGTTGAAGCACAATATGGAATAAGCAAAAAGGAATTTACATCAAAAATGTATATAGCTTTGAAAGAATGTGCCGAAACGATTTATTGGATAGAGTTAATATATTTCAGTGATTATATTACCAAACAAGAATATAGTTCAATCATGGCTGACTGTGAAGAGTTAAGAAAAATTCTTTCCTCTATAACAAAAAGCTCAAAAACATAGCAAAAACTCAGCAAGAAAAAAGCAACAAAACAAAGGAATTGCAGAAAACAGGAACCGGAAAGCATCGGAACAGCGGAAAACAGGCTTGAGAGAAATATAAAAACAATCGCACGAAGTGCGACACATTCATTCCTCATTCCTAATTCCTAATTCCTAATTAACAACCCATTCCTAATTTCTAATTCCTCATTAATTTTAGAGGTGATACTTTGCCCAACTTTTCATACGCAGCGGTGGACCAACTCGGGAAAACCGTCAAAGGCTCTGTCGAAGCTTCCGACCTTGCGCAAGCAACATCTATGGTAACAGCAAACGAACTTGTTATCGTGGACATTAAACAACTCGGTGCGCTAGACAAAAAATTAAACGTAACGCTGTTTGAGAAAAAACCGAAACCGCGCGACCTTGCAATCTTCTGTCGCCAGTTCGTCAGTATCTCAAGCGCCGGCGTTCCGATAATCGCGGCGTTCGACATGCTGTCGGAGCAAACCGAAAACAAACTTCTCAAAGACGCAATCGCAAACACCGCAAGCAAAATCCGCCAAGGCATGAGCCTTTCGGAAGCAATGTCGGAAACTCCAAAAGTTTTCCCCGAACTTCTCATAACGATGGTGGCGGCGGGCGAAAGCTCGGGAAGCCTTGAAACGTCGTTCGACCGAATGGCGCTTCAATTCGAGAAAGACGCAAAACTCAAAGCATTGATTAAACGTTCGTCGGCATACCCTACCGCGGTTCTCGCCGTTGCGGTTATCGTTGTGTTACTTTTGCTTGGATATGTCGTTCCCCAGTTCGAAACGATATTAAGCGACCTTGGCGCAGAGATGCCTCCGTTTTCGGCGGCAGTTATCGGCATAGGCAAGGTTGTCCAATCCCAATGGATTTGGATAGTTCTCATAATAGGCGCGGTCGTGTTTGGGCTAATACGTTTTGGCGCAACCGCCACCGGCAAAGACCTCTATAGCCGTATTCAACTGAAAGCTCCGCTTTTTGGCGGGCTTGCGGTTAAAACCGCCTCTGCCAGAACCTGCCGAACCCTCGCAACCCTCATCGCCGCCGGCATTCCGATGATTGAATCTATACATATAGTTTCTGATATAATGGCCAACGTTAAGTTTAAAAATGCGTTGCTCGACGCGGCGGACGACGTCACGATGGGTATTCCGCTTTCCGAACCGTTAACAACCAGCAACCTGTTTCCACCCCTTGTGTGTCACATGACAAAGATAGGCGAAGAATCGGGCGACTTTGAAGGAATGTTGACAAAACTCGCAGACTACTATGACGAAGAGGTCGAAAACACAACCGCAACCGTCATGTCCGCTATCGAACCGCTGTTGATTGTGGTTCTTGCGGTAGTCGTCATCGCAATCATCTTTGCATGCTTGCTACCGATGATGTCGATATACGACGGATTAAATAATATTTAATATGGTATATAAATATATACTATTTAATTAAATAAAATAAGCAATATAAACTTTTAATCAAACCCCATAAGGAGAAATTAACTTGAACAAAAACATTCAAAACAACAAAAAAAATAACAAAGGTTTTACCTTGGTTGAACTTATTATAGTAGTCGCAATCATTGCGGTACTAGCAGCCGTTCTCGCCCCACAATATCTTCGCTATGTAGAACGAGCACGCCAGTCGAACGACTTGCAAGTTGCAACCTCGATTATGCGCGCGACAACCGCGGCAGTTTCCGACCCACAAATCGGCGTGGCTTCAAGCGAAACGTTGACAGTGACGTGGACAACCACGGGAACCGACAACGCCCTTAGTGCTAGCGGCTCGGCAGTTTCGGACGATATCCTCAACGAAATTTCCGCAACGATGGGTTGGGCAACACAAAATGCAACAACAAACGTGATGGAATATGATCAAACTCTAGTTGACGACGCACAATCCGCGGCAGGAAACGGACAAAACTTTGTCTTTAGAATAAACGCCGCGACAGGCCAAATCGATATCATGACCGGAGCAAACGTCGGAACTCTCGCAGACAACGACTGGCTTTCCGAAATCGGCGTAACACCATAAGGTGTTTTGACTTTGTAAGGAGTTAAAACTTCTAAAGAAGTTTGACACCATAGGAGTTAACTTCTTTAGAAGTTTGGCAAGAGCAGAGCCCTTGCCCTACATCATGATATTATATATCTCGGCAAATCTGCTTCTTAATAGCGACAATTTGCGACAATCCCCTTTCAAAAACCAAAAACCGTGTATAAATTTTATCTCAAAGTAAAATTTACAAATAATAAAAAAATTTTTTTGGAGGACCTTTAAAACAATGAAAAAAGCAAACAACAAAGGCTTCACGTTGGTAGAACTTATCATCGTTGTAGCAATCATCGCAGTTCTCGCTGCGGTTCTCGCCCCTCAATACCTTCGTTACGTAGAAAGAGCTCGTCAATCGAACGACTTGCAAGTTGCAACCTCGATTATGAGAGCAACAACCGCGGCTATCTCTGACCCACAAGTTGGCGTGGCTTCGAGTTCGACAGTCTATATCAGATGGCAAACAACTGCTTCTTCAGGACAAGCTCTTAGTGCTTCTTTTGCAAGCTATGGTGGTACTTCTGCAACTAATCTTCTAAACGAAATAGCAGCAACGATGGGTTGGGCGGCAGAAAATGCGTCAAACCAGATGGTATATTCTGCAGCTTTAGTCGACGATGCTCAATCGTCAGCAGGAAATTTGCAAAACTTTGCATTTACAGTTGATGCCGCAACAGGTCAAATTGAAATTGCTAGCGGAAGCGATGATTGGGTAACCGAAATCGGTGTTAGCCAACCTGTAGCTACTACTCCCTAACATCAAAACACAAACAATTGATTCCCCCCAAAACAACATAGCCCTTTTTGGGATATGGACAACACCCCAAACCCTTGAAAAATGGTTTGGGGCAAAGGGGCGGAAATGGATGGTTAGCTCCTCCCGACGACCTTACGGTCGCCACCCTCCTCAAAGAGGAGGGCTAAATCGCCTCCCTCTGAGAGGGAGGTGGCAAAATCTTTGATTTTGGCGGAGGGAGTATACGGAGAGCAAGCAGTTAACCGTGCATTTAATTAAATTTTTGCTGGGCATTTTTTAGGGTATACCTTTTTTGACACGCTGAAACTCTCCCTATATTGAAAACCAAAGGTTTTCAAATTGGAGAGACTGTCACGAAGTGACAAAAACGCCAACCCCAAACCTCCGCCCCAAAAATCTTCCCCCCAACACATACAACCAAAAAAACTAGACAAAATAATGTTAATTGATAATTTATAATCCATAAAATCCGCTTTTTGTTTAAACCTCTCTTGTGGGTTGCAAATTGTAAATTAACAAAAATTCAAAAAATAAACAGGAAACATTTAATGATTCAAAACGAATTAATAATTTTATACCCAATAGTTTTTATGTTCGGCATAGTTGTCGGAAGCTTTCTAAATGTTTTAATTTTCCGCATACCAAAAGGCGAGGGTTTTGTGAAAGGCTCGTCACACTGCATGTCGTGTGACAAACGTCTTGCGTGGTATGAACTCATTCCGCTTTTCAGTTGGCTTGCACTTCGCGGAAGATGTTCAAAATGTAAAACAAAAATTTCGGTGCAATACCCAATAGTTGAGGCAACAAACGGCGCGCTTTGGATGTTGGTTTTGTATATATTCGGTCTTTCGCCCGACACCGTTCTCGGTTGTCTTTTGGCAAGCACCCTTTTGGTGTTGTCGGTTATCGACGCGCGCACGACCGAAATCCCTCTTGGCACAACAATCTTTATAGGAATTCTCGGCGTCATACGCGCCGCCCTTAACTTTGACAACATCACAAGCCACCTTTTCGGTTTTGGAATTATAACCGCGTTTTTGTTTCTCGTCCTGTTTGTTTCGGGCGGAAACGCTATCGGCGGCGGCGACGTCAAACTCATGGCGGGGTGTGGTTTGTTTCTCGGACTTTATGAAACAATCTTCGCTTTTGTCGTGGCATGTGTGGTTGGTTCTGTTGTCCACGTTATTCGCATGCGCTTTTTTGGAGCGTCGAGAGTACTCGCAATGGGCCCATACCTTGCGGTTGGGGTTTTTATATCGTTCCTTTTCGGAAACACTATAATCGAATGGTATATGATGCTGCTTGGAGTTTGATTTAATTCGTAATTCGTAATTCGTAATGCGTAATTAATGTATCGCCCCCAAGGGCGATGAATTAAATGGGGCTTTCGCCCTGAGCTCCCACTACAAAAAAACGAAAACTGCTATAGACATTTGTCATTTAATATTTCGCTCGTAATCATCGGTGCAGCTGAAAAGTCAAGAGCAAAGCTCTGAACAAAGCCCTTGCCCTACGGATTATCTATTTTGGCAACGTTGAAACACCAATTCTTTAACAAACGAAAATTCCACAAAATCTTGTCATTTAAATCGCGGCGTAAGCCGCTCCACAATTACGAATTACGAATTACGAATTACGAATTACGAATTACGCATTAGAAGTTACGAATTGCGAATTGCGCATTACGAATTACGCATTAGAATTTACGAATTAAACAAAATAAATTAAAATAAATTTTACACAAACAAATTTAATCGGAGTATACAATCTATGGACAGACTCACGCTATGTATTGAAGTTTCAGACAAAATAACAAAAGCGGCGCTCGTTTCCAAACGCGGAACGGTTTCAAGTATGCACAAAGCGATGTATTTTGAAACACCGCCTCAAACTGTTTTGGATGGACAGATAACAGCGCCCGAAGTTTTCGCAAATACGTTAAAAGAAAAACTGGCAAGCCACGGAATGTCAGAAACAAAAGATGTTATATTTGTGCTCACGTCGCCTAAGATAGTGAGTCGTAAGATATCTTTACCCCCCGTCAAAGAACGCCAGATAGATTCGATAATCTCGGCAAACGCTTCGACATATTTCCCAATCGACCTTGCTAGCTATCAAATCTCGTATACCATGCTTGAAAATATCGAAGGCGATAAACCCGGTTTTCGCGTAATGGTCATGGCTATTCCAAAACAACTCATGAGCTCATACGAAAAACTCGCAAGTCTTTCGGGGCTTGAACTTCATTCGTTCGACGTCTACACCAACAGTCAATACCAACTGTTCCACGACCTTAACGTTGCCGGCGTCACGATGTTTATAAGTTTGGGTTCGCGCCAAAGCATCGCAACGTTTATGCAAAACAACGCTTTACTTTTGCAACACGCCATGCCGTTTGGCGGCGATGAATATCTTAACCTTGCCTTACCCTCGGTCGACCGAGATCAAGATAAATATTCCTATATTCTCGACATGAGCGACAACCCAACGTGGGTGGGCGACAACATTCCGCGACAACGTTTCGAAGAAGTCTCGGCAAGGTTTGCCGGCGCGGTCACGCGTATGATAGACTTTTTCAAATCGTCCAACCGAAACATGGACATCGAACGCATTATACTTGTCGACACATGTTCGGGGATTGCCGGAATTAAAAAAGCCCTCGCCACCGAAACAAAGGTTGATGTATACACAATTGAAGACATCGCAGGCTATGGCGCGGTTATCGCCGGGTCAAAAGTCGGGTTCTATGTTTCGATAGCAAGCGCCATGATTAAACCGTTGGACGTCAGCATCTCCAACGCGAAAAAATCAAGAACCGGCGGTATCGCCAAAAAATCGAAAGTTTCCTCTAAAGCGGCAACAATGACGTTTTTCATAGGATTTTTATTGTTATCGATAGGTGTTGCGGCATACGGGGGCATATACTATTTCATAAGTGTTGCGGAAAACTCCGCCGCACAAAACAGAATCGAAGAACTAGCGCATGTCCAAGAAGCATACGACCTTTATCTTGAATATGACATAATCAAACAAAATTTTGAGGCGCTTGAACAACAATCTGTCAACTACAACGCCGGCTTAAGGGCTTTCTTGGAAGAACTTGAACAAAAAATGCCGTCAAGACTTTTGCTTTTATCCGCAAGTTGCGACGAATTTGGCGTTACGCTTAACATAACGACGTCGACAATGGAAGACGCGGCGATGACGCTTTCACAACTTCGGTCGTTTGAAACTATCCAACATCTTTCGGTCGGTGGAGTGGCGCAAGACGTTGGAGATGCCGGAATTCCGGTTGTTACGTTCTCGGTCGTGTGTGCATATGAACTTCCCGAAACCGAACAGGTAGACGCCCCGACAGAAGGCGAAGAGCTTTCACTTGAAGAACAAGCCGAACTTGATTTAGAAGGTATATAAGGAGGGATTTTTAATGAACAACAAGAACAATGACAAAAAAGGTCTCATCCTTTCTTTGGTCGGTGCTGTGGTGTTTGCGGCAACGTTTATGTTTATACTTTTGCCTTTAACCCAAGCCGCGGAAAATTTAAGATTTGAAACCCAAACGCTTCAAGACGAGATCGACATTCTTGAAATGCATCTTGAAAAACTCCCGGAATACGAACAACTAACGGAACAAAACAAACAATATTCCCGCGAACAGCTTAACCACTATCCCGCTTATGTAAGCGAGGAAGACACGATAATATGGGTTCTTGACCTCGAGGAAATGTCGCAAGGCGAAATAGCGAGCGTTTCGTTCACCGAACCTATAACAATTTCAACGTTCAACGGCTATGCGCCGGTTGGTAGCGACGAGGTGTTGACCTCGATGACGTCATTTGTTAAACAATCAAGCCTTGACGGCGTGTTTGCGTATGACGGAATGAAAGAAGCATTTGATTATATCTACAACTATGACGACAGAACCTCGATAGACATGGTCAGCATGACGTATGATGCAACAACGGCACAGCTTGCTGTTAACCTTAGCGTTTCGAAATACTACATCGAATATAACGAAGCCGAATACCAACCGTTGCCGATACCGCAAGTTCCGATAGGAAACCCCAACCCGTTTGCGGTCCTGCTTTCGGGCGCGGCAGAAGAGTAGGGGTTAAAATGAGGAATTAGGAATGTTGGTGCGCCTTACGGCGAAAATTAAATATATCGTTTTGTAGAATTTTCGTTTGTTAATGGCTTGGTGTTTCAACATTGCTAAAATAGACAAACCGTAGGGCAAAGGCTCTGCTCAGAGCTTTGCTCTTGCCTTTTCAGTTGCACCAATGATTACGAGCACAATTTAAATGACAAAAGTCTATAGCAGTTTCGTTTTCTGTAGTGGGGTTTGGGGCGAAAGCCCCATTTAAATCGGTCGCCCTTGATGCGACACATTCATTCCTCATTCCTCATTCCTAATTCATTATTAAAATCCCGCCACGAAGTGGCGCACCTCAATTACGAATTACGAATTACGAATTACGAATTATTAACTATCAACTAACTAACAGAAAGGCAAAACTTCTTTTATATAATGAAAAGCTTTATTAAAAAATCGAATAGTGGTTTCAGCCTTGTCGAGCTCATGATAGGTGTCGCGATTTTGGCGATTATTCTAATACCGATAACGTCGGCTATCATCTCGTCCGGAAACTTTGTTTCGGACAGCTACGAGCTAAGCGACGCCACAATGTTGGCGGAAAGCCTTGCGGAACAGTTTGAGGTCATGGACATTTCAGAACTTCTGGACAACCCCGACAGTTCGACAATTCCCTCTGTCCACACAGAAACAGGCGAAATTGAGGTGCGGTTTGTTGAACCGGATGGCAACGCTTATGTCGCCCCTGCAACAGACCCTGTTGCACCACCATATTATATAGAATACAAAAATCTTGTAAGCGGATATTCGACATACAACGCGGTAATTAAGATTGACCCTAGCAACGAGAACCATTTTGACGCAATAAACGATAAAAACGTTTTCCAAAACTTCGATGTCGGTTTTGTCGCGTCTAAGATTGACGGCTCGACAAACGACTTCGACGAGATATCGTGGAACGAATTTAAACTTGAAGCGGCTTCAAAAGGATATGACCTAGATCCTGATGTTTTCCCGGCACGTTCAAGCGTAGCCCAAGACCGAAACATTGTCCTTGACATAACGCAAAAAGACGACGGAGGGGTTGAAACTATCCACATGTCGTTGAGCTATAGTTATGAATATACCTATCCGGCTGGGTCTTCCGCTGTTGCCGGAACACCGTATTCATGGGAAAAAACCGTCAACCTAACAGGCCCCGAAGGGATAGCAAAACCGTCAAGTTCCGCCGATTACCCAACCGTGTTTATATCGTTTTTCCCGTGGTATCAAAACGGCGAAGACAACATAACGATTAAAAACAGTAATGATTTCCCCGTTACCGTTGCGCTTTCAAAACAAGCCGACCCAAATCTTGACGAAGCGGAGCTTGGAACGAGCGAAATTGCTCACACAAATAAAGGTGGATTTAACGTTTATGTAGAAGAAACCAACTCCACATCTGTCGACCTCGAAATAATGCACAACCTAGAAAAAAACCTTACGGGACAAGGAGTGCCCACAAAAGCGGAGTTCTTTATAAACTCAAACATATTTAACCCGCCCGGTTCAGCCACAAACTTGCTTGCGTCTGAAGCAATCGACAGAATTTTCAGAATAGATATAGAACTTTTTGAAAGAAACGTCGACGGCGACAGCATGTATATTTCGGGCGCTGTGTACGACGTTGATTTAATTAAGTTAAGATAGATTTAAAAATTTTAGATAAATATTTTTTGAACTTAAAAGTATAGAAAGAACAGATGAAAAGATTAAAGCAAAATTTAACGAAAGGGGAAAAAGATATGAAACGAAGATTTAACGGCGCGATTTTAGCGCTTAAACAAAACAACGGTGCTACTATTGTGACCGTATTGGTGTCGATGTTTTTTCTTTTAACCCTTACTAGCATAATGGTTTTTATGAGTTACACTGCGCTTAGGATAGAACAGACCGAAGCGGCAGGCATACGCGGATTTTACGACAGCGAAGCGCTTATGGACGAGATTAAAGTCGGCATGGAACACACGATGTCGGAAGCTTTAGCGACTGCATACGAAAGCGTTTTCAAAACTTCGACGACCGATCCAAACGAAGGCGCAACGATGGCCGAAACGATGTTAAAATTTTTGGACACGTATAGTGCCTCTCCCGATTTTATCATTCAACAAGGAGAAAGTAATGGAAAACCCGTTTATTTTTACTATGCGGATTTCTTTATAACCTACCTCGCTGAAGCGGGGGTTGACGATCAAAGTATCTTTGTCGAAGGAGTACCCTCAACCGGAACGAGTGATCGCCCAATCCACCTTAGCGGAAATAAAGGCGTAAGTAGTTCTCCGATTGGAAATGTCGGCACGATTAAATATGACGAAAGTTCGGTAACTTTCGAGGGAATAAGCGTAACTTATATCGACCCCGATACAAACATAGGCACAAAGATTACCTCTGACATAGTCGTAACGTTTGGCGAAAACTTTTTAACAAGCACGGCACAAGCGATTGATTTTTCAAACGCGGTGGATTTTTGCCTTGTGGCGACAGAAGATTTAAGCGCAACGGTATCGACAACGTTTAACGGCGGAATCTATGGAAACACTGTGTCAACCAATGGTAATACTAACGTTAACGAAACTTTAATAGCAAAAGAATCTCTTGACATTTTAACTTCAAATATATTTAGTTTAAGTTCAACCGCCGAGATTTGGGCGGGTGACATCTCGCTTAAAAACGACGCATCTATCAACTCGGAAAGCGACAGTAGCATATATATACAAAACGACCTAGCGCTTGATGGAAACCAATCGAGCGCCGAGATAAACGGAAGTTTATTGGGTTTTGGCAACAGCACTATCGACCCCAACGAAAGCAGTTCGATTCTTTTGAACGGGCTTGACACACAACTCGACCTTTCGGGAACGGATTTTCTCATGCTTGCCGGACACAGCTTTATAGTAGCGTCCGAAGGTAATTCGCTTATGGGCGAGAGCATTTCGGCGCGCCCCAACCAGTTGGCATACCTTGCGCCGATCTCTATATTCCCGAGTTCTTCGGGGATTGTTTCAAATCCGCTCGTCATGACAACGCCAACCGACCCGTCTGATTTTCCCGATATAAACGGGGTGGACAAAAACGCAGCTATTATCGGAGCAAATTCGCTCAACAGCTACAGCGCAGATATCATGACGTTAACATATCCGCTTGTCGGAACAGGAAAAAGCGCAGTATACTATTTCATAACTTTTAGTGACACCGCAAATGCCAACAGATATTTCCGAGACTATTTTAACACCAACACCTCCGAAATAACCGGATACATCGAAGACTATGCCGAACTTTCAACGGTGGGGGGAATTCCCCAAGTCGCCGGAAACTATATCATAGAAAGCAATACGGGCGTATATTCGCTTGGAACACAACGAAACATTGCAACCGAAAGCGCCGAATATGTAAAAGACTCGTTCGACAACATAGTTAAAAGCCTTTCAACCGCCACCACAACTAAACCAAACCCATTTGAACATCTTGTAGACACCGGCGAGCTTGAAAAGTTTATAACGAAAAACCAAGAGGTTTCAGGGATTTACGAGTTTAAAAACAGCTCTGGTGACGTTGTCGCGCTTGTTGTAAACAAATCTCTCGCGTTTGACGATTTAAACAGATATCCGGATGTTAAACTTATTATTTCAACAGGAGATGTTACATTAAATCAAGACTTTTCCGGTTTGATACTTTCAGATAAAGACATAACGATAAGCGGGAGCGCCGACCAAATATCCTCTGACCCGGACGGCGTGTCCTCCGCATTTTCCGCGACATATAACGGCATATCAATAAGCGAGTTGTTCACAATAGCGGGCACCGCTTCGATTACCGGAACTATGGAACAAACCGAGGTTCGCGACATAACCGACATGGTCACATACGCGAACTGGACGAAAAACTAGATTTGTTAATTCGTAATTCGTAATGCGTAATGCGTAATTTTGGTTCGTCGTTCCGACGAATTGACGGCATTACGCCGTTATTTGAATGACAAAGATTTATAGATTTTACCGCATAGTCAAAATATGCGGTCGTAGGGGGTGATGAGGGCGGACGACCACAGGTCGCCCCTACGTTCCGCCGTTTGTGGCATGGTTCGGGCGACGAGCGCGGCAAGAGCAGAGCTCTGAGCAGAGCCCTTGCCCTACGTCTGCTATTTTTTAGAAATGCAAAAGGCCGAAAACCATATTAAAATCCCGCCACGAAGTGGCGCACCGACCGCCGTTTGTTGCGTGGTTCGGGCGACGAGCGCGGCAAGAGCAGAGCCCTTGCCCTACGTCTGCTATTTTTAGAAATGCAAAAAGCCGAAAACCATATTCAAATCCCGCCACGAAGTGGCGCACCGACATTCCTCATTCCTCATTCCTAATTCATTATTAAAATCCCGCCACGAAGTGGCGCACCTCAATTACGAATTACGAATTACGAATTACGAATTATTAACTATCAACTAACTAACAGAAAGGCAAAACTTCTTTTATATAATGAAAAGCTTTATTAAAAAATCGAATAGTGGTTTCACCCTTGTCGAGCTTATAATAGTCGTTGCGATTATCGCGGTGCTCACCTCGGTGGTTGCAACAACCACATATCAAGTGTTTGCGACAAACGCGAAACAATCGATAAACGAAGTTTCGTCGATGCTTTCAAGCTGTCGCGTCTCGACGCTTAGCGGAGCGGTTAACCCCGTTTTTGAGCTTAGCTATGTCGACGGCAACGTATACGGCACAATTTTGTCCAACGGAAGAAAAGAACAAGAACAAATAGCAACGGCGGCGGTAACGGTTAGTTATACAACGAAAGTCGGCGAAACAGAAACGACAACAACGTTGGACGACAACGCGGATACATTAGAAATATCGTATGACACCAGCGGCGCTATTAAACAACCGCTTAACATACATCGTATAACGGTAAGTTCCGGCTCAAAGGTATATAATTTGACGATTACACCCGAAACGGGATACCATGAAGTTGAATAAAAAAATTGCAACCAGCTGCAAACAGCTGTTTATGATTGAAAGGAGATTTATATGAAAAACAACAAAGGTTTTACAATGGTTGAACTTTTGGTGTCGATAGCAATTTTAAGCTTTGTTATAACAAGCTTGACTGTTTTAATGACAACAAGTTCAAGAACATATGCGAATATGTTTAGAACGACAAACATGCAGTATGAATCTCAAATCGTCATGTCGCAGTTACAAGAACGCATTGTCGACTGTAACGGCGGCCTTGCGTTTGATGACGCACAAGATATTTTATATGTTGTAAACATAAACAGCGACAAAACAAAAACTCTTCACGCGTTTAGGCTAGAACAAAACAAGATGTTGTATGGAACGGCAAGCGACACGCAGATAACCGACTTTGTGAAAGACCAAAACAATATAGACTCCCCAATGTCGCAATATCTTGAAACGTTTGATGTCTTTTCAAACGAAGCAGTAAGCGGAAACATCTCCTCAATTACCGTTGACATAACGTTTAGTTATGAAGACAGGGTATACGACGCATACCAAGCTATTGCCCTTAGGAATAAACCGTTGTTCTACAATAATCTAGATGATCTTTTGGATAATTTAAATGAACAACTAGATATATAAAAAGTATAAACCGTTAAAACGTAAAACAAATTAAGGAACATTTAAAAGCATGATTAAATTTAGCAGGACAAAATTAAAATATCTTACGACATCGTTTATGTTGTTGTTTTTGCTCGGAACGACAATGGGCGCGAACGTTTTCGCGGCACAGTCTTTCGCATCGATTGAACAGCTCGAGAAAGACAGCGCAACAGAACCGTTTATAATTCTCGAAATCGTGCCACAAGCGGACAGCGGAAGCATTGGTTATTATGTAGCCGATCACGAACCGGGCGCGACGACGTTATCGACCAAAACACAGTATGACAATCTTGTAACAGAGTTGACAAACGCCGGATTAATGGGTGTGACCGATGATTCGGCGCCCCTTTCCCCTCAAGAGATTTTCCCGTGGGACGCGCCGGCTTCCGGAGCTTTAGAGATAGCACTGGCCGCTGAAAAAGACACCGAAGTTGTCGGAACCTTCACCGCTTCGGGAACAAAGTTTGTCGAAAAAACCGTCGGAACTCCGGCAGATGGTTATAGGTTTGTTGGAACAGGCGGAACACATGATTTCACCCCAACCGAGACAGGCGCGACACACACGGTGTATTATGATAGTTTCTTTGTAACAGACGGAATAGAGAACAACAACTGGTTTAAAAGATATGTTTTTGGCAACGACCAATCAAACATTGACATCGACGTTATAAGCGTAACCCCGAGCGACGAAAGTATCGACACAGAAAACGAACTTGAAACTCTTTTGCAAAAGGTTGACCTTGTGGTCTTGTCGGCAGGGTTTGACACTGCAACAAAAAACAGCCTTGAAACCGGTTACTCAACAAACGACCTTCAAGATTTCCAACTAGATTTGCTTTTGGGCAAAGACACGCCAAGCGCGACAAAACCGACACATAACGGATATTTCGACCCCGAAAACAAAGACATGCTGGCGGTGGTTTTTGACACAAAGCTTGTCGATTTAAAACTGACGGCGACACCTTCGGAAAACACAAACATCGCAAAACTTGCAGAACAACTTTTTGATTATGCCGGAAAAGAGAAAGATTCAACCGTAGTTATAGACGGAGCAATAACTAAAAAGATAATAGACACAGGTTTTGTTTATAAAAACATCTATGCGTTCACGGCATACCCCGACGGCGCAACCGATAAACCGGCTCTTGCAACTTCTGATTTTAACTTACCTTATAAAAATCCGCTTGTCGGAATAGGGGTTACAACCAGTCCGGATTACTCGCCGTTCTATCCTGTTTATCATGAAATAGATATTGAAAACAAGGCTAGGGAATACGACAACATAACAAACTCTGCTTCTTGGTTAAATCTCACAACCGACGTTACAATCGCTACATGCATTAGACATATTGTCGACTTTGCGTTAAAAGATCTCGAACCTATCGAAATTCAGCTTTACGAAGAGAAAGACGACACCTCAGAGATGAAGTTTTATCTCATGCCGTTTGTGTTCAATGCGTTGGACACGTTGGCGGGAAGTTTCATAATAAACTCGTCGTTGGGCGACGCTTGGATAAAGGTTGACGAAACCAACGAAAAATATGACGAACGAGAGATTAAATTTTATCTTTATATGTTGGATAACCAAAATGGTAACATGTATTTCGACACGGCAACAAACACGATGAAAGAGCTCCCGTCACCAATTACAGACGAATTAAAAGACGTTGACAAGTATATACAAACCGACATAAGCGGAGTTGACAGCAATATATTTAAACATTTCAACAAATCCGAACCGGGCAGAACGTTTACGAACGAACCGTTCGAGATTTCAATAAGTTCACTTATAACCGATTTCGATAAAATAAGCAACGAATACGAAACAAAAGGTTTTGTAGAAGTTAGGACAAAGATAGGCGCGCGGTACTATTCCGATTTCAGTTCGGCGCTAACGCTTCAAAAACTCGGGCTTTTGTCTTTAGGATAAAAGCAAAACGCCATACAATAACAAGACACAGAAAAGGACAGGATTTTTTCCTGTCCTTTTCTCTATGATTTTAAATCGTTATTTTTTCAAAAACCTGTCCAAAAACCCGAACTTGTTTTGCTGTGGTTCGTTTTTCTGTTGTGTGGTTAAATCTTGTTGTTTTGTCGTCTTATTAACACTATCGCTATTGCCGTCTTGTTGTTTTGCGTCGGCTTGATTTACGGTTTGTTTGGCGTTATCTTGCTGTTTAGTTTCGTCGCTAACGCTATTTTTATTTGTGTCGTTTAATTTTTTTGGCTTTATGTCGTCTTGTTTCGCCAAGTTGCTGTTTGCTGTTGCGGTGGTGTCCGTCGTCTTATTTGTCGACATCGCCGAACTGACCTGAGACGCTTCGAGCTGTTGCTTAAGGTTTTCGATTTCGCTTTTGGATTTGTCAAGCTGATTAGACATCGTAGCGATAGCTTTTTGCTGTTCAGATTTAATTTTGTATATTGTTTGGTTTGCTTTCTTTCGTTCAATTTTTATGGCTTTCGATTTATTTTTTGCTTTTTTCATCGTCTCAAACGTTAACCCAAGCAAAAAACCAATGGCGGTTATCGCCGCCACCACGATAACGCTAAAATACGCGAGGTCAGACTTAATATTATTTGCAACAATTAACGTCAACGCCACCAACGCAAGCGAGGAAAAAAATAAAAGAAACGAGGCAACTATCCTTGCTTTAAACAGGATAAGCACAACCGATATCAAAAAAATCGGTAAACAGTAGTATAAAAACACCGAACTCGTTATGTAGCTTGTGTCGAGTATGTAAAGCGAAAGCACCGTCACCGAAAAAACTATTATAAAAAATAGACACCCGGCTGTAAAGCGCTTTTTTGATTTGGTGGGCATGTTGTTACCTGTCATTTAATCAAGACTCCTTGCTATAAAAATAAAAAAATATTATCTGGTTTTACAACTATCCGTTGATTTTAAACTGTTGTGCCGCTTGTTTTAATTTTTCCGCCGCATATATACAGTCGTCGGTGGTGACGTCGTTGTTTGTCACCATGCGATATTGTCCAAAATGTCCGCTTGTTATCTTAATTCCGTTTTGAAGCATGAACGAAACGATGTTTTTGTCAAATTCGTCGCCAAGCAAAGAACGATAGAACACCATGTTGATGTCGACCGTTTGCGGGTCGATTTCAAAACCTTCAATGGTCGAAAGCTGCCTTGCTAGGAACTTCGCGTTTTGATGGTCGACTTTTAGTCTTTCGGTCATTTCGGTAAGGGCAATAATACCTGCCGCCGCAACAACGCCTACTTGACGCATAGCACCGCCCAAAATTTTGCGATTTCTTTTTGCTTTGTGGATAAACTCGGCACTTCCGGCAAGAATTGAACCCATCGGGGAACATAGGCCTTTCGAAAGACAACACATAACGCTGTCACAATATCCCGTCAAAACTTTAACGTCAACGTCAAGCGCCGCCGCCGCGTTAAAAAGGCGCGCGCCGTCGAGATGGACAGGAATTCCTTTTTGTTTTGCACAAACATAGATATCGCGCATGACCGACACCGGCAAAACCGCCCCGTTTGAATAGGCGTTTTCAACACACACAAGTCCTGTTTTTGCAACATGGACGTCGCTGTCGTCCGTTATGAGACGCTCGACCGATAAAGGATCTATTATTCCGCCCTCGGCTTTTGCAACCGAAAGCGAAACCCCCGACAAAACTGCGTATGCTCCGGCTTCGTGGTCTTGGATGTGGCAACCTTCGCCAACGACAATCGCGTCGCCTCTGTGGGTGTGCGACATTATGGCGCATTGGTTGCCATGTGTTCCGGACGGAACAAAAAGCGCCGCTTCTTTCCCCAAAATTGTTGCCGCGGTTTGCTGTAGACGGTTGACCGTTGGGTCGTCTCCAAAGACATCGTCGCCAACCTCTGCCGCCGCCATCGCCGCACGCATTTGTTCGGTTGGCTTTGTTACTGTGTCGCTTCTAAAATCAATGTATCTCATAGCAGTTTTCCTTCAATATAGTAATTTAAGTAATCATAAGATTTATGCTTGTAATACGATTTATCCAAAGACTGTTTCAAGGAATAAAGCTATAAGCTCTCCCGGAGAATAGTCAGTGAAAAATATGAATAATCCGCCAATAATCCAATAGGTAATAAGTCCCGCTACAAATATTGCCAAATACTTTTTCATTTTACTCCTCTGTGTAAATTTGCCAAACTATAAAACAGACTCTTGTTTCGCTTTAATAATAACTTCGCGCACCGTTTCATGTAGGTTAGATTTTTGTTCTTTTGTAAGTGTCGCAACGTCGATAGGTTTACAAAAATTAAGCGTAACGTCGGCACAATGTATCAAAACCGAACGTTTTTGCATGATGTTATACGTCCCCTCGATAGCAACCGGAACAATAGTACAGTTGGCCTTTTGCGCAAGGCGAAACGCCCCGGCTTTGAACTCGCCAACTTCTGTGCTGTCGCTTCGCGTTCCCTCGGGGAAAACAACGACCGAATAACCCTCGGCAATGCTTTCGCCCGCTTTGTAAAGCATCTTGAGCGATTGACGTGGATCGTCGCGGTCGATTAAAACACATCTTAGACGTTTCATCCACGACGAAACAAGAGGAAGTTTGCCAATCTCTTTTTTTGAAACAAGCGCGATGTATCCCGGAAGATATGATATCGAGATTGGAATGTCGAAGTTTCCTTGATGGTTAAGTATGTATAAAACCGCCTTGTCCTTCGGAACGTTGTGTATATTTTTTGTCTTAACCTTAACTCCGGCAATCAAAAGCAGGCTGTTTGTCCACAAACGTGTCACGGCAATAACCAATTTTTTATAACTTTCGTCTTTACCCAAAGCCTTTATAATATCCGCAACAAACAAAAAAGGTATGCTTAAAATTAAGAAAATCCAAAAATACGCAAACCAAAATAGCGTTTTAATAGCTGTGAACATAAATAAAAGAGCCTTTCAAATGTGATGTTTTTTGTTAGACAGTAGACTGCCTTAAAATATACGCGACAGATTCGCTTGTTGGGTGATATCCGTCATAGAAAGAACTCATGTCAAAACCGAATTCATACGGGTTATAGCTTCCAACCACGGAACAGCCATACTCGTTTGCTATATCGCGAATAGTTTCTTCGCTTAAAAAGAAATTGTGATATCTGTCATAATTTTGTTCCATGTGCTCATAAATAACGGTGGAAATCGGTAATAACAAAAACTCCACCTCTACTCCGCTGTCGCGAATCGACCCGACAAACTCCCTGAGCAACTTGTTGTTTTCGCCGTTTATCTCGTCAAAATCTTCAAGACCCAAAACGCTTTCAGGCAACGACGCCATTGCTCGAACGGTTTTCTCGTTTGTCGTAACCTCTCGGTAACCCTCGGGGTATGAATAACTTCCGTCAAAACGAATAATATCGCTGTACTCAAACTTGTTATCGGTTGGCTCGACAGTGTAAATTGCGTTTAGTTGTGCTTCCTTGTCGTTTAAAACGGAATACAACGATCCTTGAAAATATGTTATCGAAAACAGATTTAAAAGCTTATCTTTGCCAAGCGACAATATGCTTTGTTTTTGTTCAGAAAACGGTTTGTAAAGCGCGCCAATCTCGGCAACTTTCGGATCTACCTCTTTGTTTAAAACTTCGGTCATGTAATAGTAATACCCGTCGCCCACCGCTTCTTTATACCTGTCCTGTCCGTTTCCGTTGTAGTTGTCGTTTAATATCCATGGGTCTACAACAAAATAGACTTTGTTTGGTAAAAGATCGTTTTGGTGAAGCAAACCATAGTAGCCTATGAAATCTTCTATAGTCGCGCCAACCACCGAAAAGTTGAAGAACGATTGTTCTCCAAGCATGTCGCTGTCCACAATTGCGCCCCTACTGCTGCCAAGCGCAATTGACTGCGCCGGTTGTGTCATGCGGTTGAGATATTCGCGACGAACCAAACGTTCGTTACAACTTCCGATATTGGTTGCGTTTTGCCCCGTCATCATTATGTCGACCGCCGTTATCTCGTCGCTGTCCTCGCGTGAAAGTTTGTAAAGCGACGAGGGGTCTACTGTGTAGTTTATATAAACAATTAACACAAGCACCGGAACGGTTAACATAAAAACTTTAACTGTATTTTTAACAAACTGTACTATAGATTTTTTAAAAGAATTGTTATTTTGCTGTTGATTGTTTAAATCTGACATCTGGTTACCTTTGGTTATTTAATGACTTCGGCGCCACACATGTATGGGCGAAGAACTTCCGGAACGGTAACCGAGCCATCGCTGTTTTGATAGTTTTCAAGTATCGCCGCAACCGTTCTTCCAACAGCAAGCCCCGAGCCGTTCAGGGTATGGACAAATTTTGGTTTCTCGCCTTGTGCCTCGCGGTAGCGAATGTTCATGCGCCTTGCTTGGAAATCCTCGAAGTTTGTGCAACTCGAGATCTCGGCATAACGCCCATAGCTTGGCAACCACACCTCGATGTCATACGTCTTTGCTCCGGAAAATCCCATGTCTCCGCCACAAAGCAACACAACTCTGTGTGGAAGTCCGAGAAGTTGCAACGCCTTTTCCGCGTCGTTGGTTAGGCTTTCGAGTTCGTCATAACTCGTTTCGGCTGTCGAAAGTTTTACAAGCTCAACCTTGTTAAACTGGTGTTGACGTATAAGACCCCTCGTGTCGCGTCCGGCGCTTCCGGCTTCCGCCCTGAAACATGCGCTGTATGCACAAAACTTTTTGGGCAGATCTTTTGCGTCTAAAATCTCGTCGCGATGTAGGTTTGTAACCGGAACTTCTGCGGTTGGGATTAGAAAATATTCGTGTCCCTCAAGCTTGAACATGTCTTCTTCAAACTTCGGAAGTTGTCCCGTGCCGCGCATCGAATCGCGGTTTGCCATAAACGGCGGAAAGATTTCGGTGTAGCCATGTTTTGTGCTGTGTAAATCGAGATAGAAATTAAACACCGCTCTTTCAAGACGCGCGCCTAAACCTTTGTAAAAATGAAAACGTGCACCTGTAACTTTGGCGGCTCTTTCCGGGTCGAGAATATCGAGATTTGCGCCGATGTCCCAATGTGCTTTTGGTTCAAACTCAAACTGTTTTGGCTCGCCCCATTTTCTTTGCTCTACGTTTTGTTCGCTGTCCGCTCCGCTTGGAACAGAAGGGTGGGGGGTGTTTGGAACCGATAGAATAATATCTTCCGATTGGTTTTCAACCTCGGTTAACTGTTCCGATTTAACTTTGATTTGTTCCGATATCTCTTTCATCTCGGACATTATGTCGTCGGTGCTTTTGCCTTCTTTTTTTAACATCGGTATCTTTTTACTTGCGGCGTTTTGTTTCGCTTTCATCTCGTCGACTTGAACTAGAAGCTCGCGGCGTTTTGCGTCAAGTTCTATTAACGCGTCGATTTCTTTTCCGTAATCTTTCGCGCGAAACGAAAGGCTGTTTTTTATCTCATCGGGATTTTCCCTTATTCGTTTTATATCAAGCATGTTTATCTCCTTGTTTTTAACCTTCTAATGTCTTTCCAAGTTTGTTTGCATATTCAAAAAGCTGTTCTTTTGAATAGAAATCAAGCGAAAGAGTTCCTCTTCCGTCGTTGTATTTAACCCTGACTTCGACGCCGAGTTCTTGACCCAAAGAAAGTTCAACCTCTTTTGCGGTTGGGTCTTGCACAAACTCTTGTGGGGAGGGGGGGATTTTTTTCTCGTTTTTAACAGAGGAACAAAGTTTTTCCGCCTCGCGAACCGAAAGGCTTCGCGAAACAATTTCGTTTGCAAGCGTTATCATCTCTTGTTCGGGCGCCGAAAGAACCGCCTTTGCATGTCCTGTCGTCAATGCTCCGTTACTTACCATGTCCAAAACCTCTTTTGGAAGGGCGAGAAGCCGAAGCGCATTTGCAACGGTCGGGCGAGATTTCCCGACATGAACCGCCGCTTGTTCTTGTGTTAGGTTACATGTTTCCATGAGACGTTTATATCCCAAAGCCTCCTCAACCGGGTTGAGGTCTTCGCGCTGTAGATTTTCTATAAGAGCTATAACCATTGCATCGGTGTCGGACAACGTCTTGACTATTGCCGGAATAGTTGTGAGCCCTGCGAGCTGTGCGGCGCGCCAACGGCGTTCGCCTGCAACTATTCTGTATCCACCGTCCGCAATAGGTCTTACCAAAATCGGTTGCAACACTCCATGGTCACGAATTGAATCGGAAAGTTCCTGTAAAGCTTCGGTCTCGAACACCGTTCTCGGTTGATCGCGGTCGGGCGATATGTCCATAATCGCTATCTGGTCTGAATTGCCGACATCTGTCGCGCTGTCTAAAAATAAGGCATCAAGCCCTTTGCCTAATCTGTTAACTGACATATATTTTTATCTTCACCTTTATATATAATGTGTTGTTTACTAGTTGTTTAAACTGTTTAGTTCGATTATCTCTGCCGCGAGATTGTCGTATGCCTCCGCGCCTTTTGAAGAACTGTCGTAATATTTAATCGGTTTGCCATAGCTTGGAGCTTCCGAAAGACGAACGTTGCGCGGTATCGTTGTTGCAAAAACTTTTTGCGGGAAAAAGCGTTTGACCTCCTCCATAACCTGGATAGTAAGCGAAAGACGCGCGTCGTGCATCGTGAGCAAAACTCCCTCGATCTCGACGTTGGGATTGTACAGCCTTTTTATCTGGCGAATAGTCGTCATAAGTTGCGACAAACCTTCAAGCGCATAATATTCGCTTTGGATTGGAATTAAAATAGAATCACACGCGTTTAATCCGTTAAGCGTCAAAAGACCAAGCGAGGGGGGACAATCGATTATTATATAATCAAAATCACGTTTTTTTGTTAAGAGAGCTTCTCTCAATTTATATTCTCTTCTCTCAAGCGAAACAAGTTCAAGCTCTGCGCCGGCTAGGTCTATCTGAGACGGAATTATCCAAAGGTTTGGACAGGCGGTCTGCTGAATCGTTTCGTCGATGTGGCGGTTGCTCATTATAATGTCGTACGACGACGCGCGCAACGCCCTTTTGTTTATGCCGGTACCACTCGTGGCGTTTCCTTGTGGGTCGATGTCGACAAGCAAAACCTTCATTCCAAGCGCGCCCAAAGCCGCCGCAAGATTAACCGAAGTTGTGGTTTTGCCGACACCGCCTTTTTGATTAGCGATTGTTATAATCTTTCCCAAGATATAAACCTCCATAATTATATTTTAAAGTAAGTTCTCTAGTTATTTTGAATATGTTCCACGTGGAACAATTCAAAACACCTTGTTAAGTTCAAGCCACTACAAGCTGCTACCCATTAAAAAACAAACGTTGGTGGCTTGTATCGTTAAAAACAGCTTAAAAAATCAGCAGCTTTTCGCCGCCGCTTTTCAATAATTTTTAACGCATTTTTTGCTTAATATTATAATACATAAAAAACATGTCGTTGTAAATGCAAAAAACACATCTTTTAAGAAGATTTTGTATTTATTTTTTAAAATTTGTGGTTCTAAAAATAGGGTATACAAGATGTTGTGGTGTGGTAGGATAATGGGAAATTAGGAAAAGTCGTCTTTAACTTGTCCAGCAAACTTCAATTAAATATATGACATTAAAATTTCGTATAATTTTTTTTGATTTTCTTTATCATAAACAGATCTATTAGCTTTAACTTGTTTTAAATTCTCATCATATAGAAATCCATCGTAAGCATTAATCGAAAGAGACACATAAGTTTTTGCCATGATTTCCGGCGAAATAGAAAAATGTGCTTTAATTTTATACATTAATTTTAGAAAACTACTAATGTTGGAATATCTAGTTATATCAATTTTTACATTGGTTACTCTAACGGCATGAAAAGTAACATCGCTATATTTTTGTTTCATAAACATAGAAAACATTAAAAGTGCTAACTTGTTTTGATAGTATGTTTTATCGGCTCTATAGCTCTTTTCTGAGTTCAAATTTTCAAAATCTAATTTTAAATTTGGATAAGCCATAAGTCCTTTTGTTGCAATATTTATGATTTTCCCTTTTGATTTTTGAATTATTGGCATCAATTTTTTACACAAAATAAAAGGAGCTAAAACATTTGTGGCAAACTGTTTTTCAAGTCGTTCAGAATTAAACCTTGCTTGCTTGTTAGATAGATCAAAGTCAGCGGCATTATTTATTAACACATCAATTTTTTCAACTGTATTAATCAATTCATCCGCCGTTTTTTTAACGTCAGAGATGCTTGACAAGTCTGCAATTAAATATTTAACATTATCGTTGTTTGTAGCTTTTTTAATTTTTTCACAGGCCACACTTGCTTTGTTTTCATTTCTACAAATCATAATTATTTTATGACCTAATTTGGCAAGCTGCAAACAACTTTGATACCCTATTCCACTATTTCCTCCGGTTATAACTATCGTCTTCATTTTACTACCTCCGATTATTGATTTATTTTTTAATACGATTTATTTCTCCGCCCGATGGACATGGCGTCTTCAATACGTATTTTAAACCGACCGACCACAACCTCCGCCATAAGGCGGAGCTGGTCAAGATGCATTAGCTCCACCTGCGGTGGAGCTTAATATAAATAATCCTGCGGATTGTTTATATTAGATGAAGTTCATATTAATAAAAAAGCATTGAATACCTCCCGTCAAACAAGAACAACAAAATGGCGAGTATCGCCATTGCAAGCTTTTTGCAGTATACAGCTTATAAAGCGCAAAAAGCGGAACGGGTTTTTAGGGCGTGTGTCGCCCTAAATCGTTGAGGGGGGTTCGGGGGGTGTCGGGGGGCAAAGGGGGAGAATCGAAACTCCCCCTTGTCCCCTGACAAAAACATTTCTCTAAAAAGATAAATCTGTGGAGATTATTTATATAAGATGTAGCTTCAAATACAAGAAATACTTCGCTTTTGCACCATCGGTGCAAAATTCCAAGTGAAGCGAGGCAAGGAGTATTTCCTAAATCATCACCGTAGGTGAGGATTATTTATATTAGAAAAAGCTTTTGAAAATACTAGATAAATTAAATTACTTTACACCAAAACAATATGACAGGTAAATAAAACATAGTTTACTTCAGGGTGTTAAAAAAAGATATGCTAAAAAAGCTCAACAAAATCGCAATAGAGTTTGTAGTGGCGACCTTACTGCAAACAACTTAAGAGAATTTTTAGAATTGGAAAGCTTGTCTTGCGTGAGCTCCCTCCGGCAAAATCAAAGATTTTGCCACCTCCCTCTCGGAGGGAGGCTAACTTTGCCCTCCTCAATGAGGAGAGGTGGCGACCGTAAGGTCGTCGGGAGGAGTAATTTTAGGATAATTCAACAAAGTATGTTCTTGTAGAATTCCTTAAGTTGCTTGCAGTAGGGGCGACCGGTGGTCGTCCGCTTTGGTCGTCTCGAACCAAACCCCAACAACCAATCCGTAAGGCAAGGGCTCTGCTCAGAGCATAGCTCTTGCCGTCAACTGCGAAATAGTAGGGGAGAATACCATCCTCCCGAAACAATTCTGTAACCCTTGTGGAGCGACGAGAACGTCTACTGCGTAGTCGGCGTCGCTCCCTACACCGTTATTCATGCCAGTTGTTGTCTCAAACCAAACCCCCAAAATACAAACCGTAGGAAACGGTCTTGACCGTTCCGTCAACATCGCCCCGCCCCACCACAAACCACCGAAAAATCTTCAAACCCTTGTCATTCAAATTGTGGCGTAAGCCACACCAAAATTACGAATTACGAATTACGAATTACGAATTACGAATTACGAATTAAAAACTGTTCCACGTGGAACATTATTTTGAAATCATCATATTCTATAGCATAAACAAAAAAGGTAGGTAGTTGATTTGAGTTACAAACATCATTTTTTTATGGGAACACAAAGCGTTAATGGATTTATATCACTTTTTAAAAACCTTTGTGACGAAAAAACCGATTACAACACTTCGCTAATAAAAGCGGGGCCGGGTTGTGGAAAATCAACCTTTATGAAAAAGGTAGGGTTAAAGATTGCGAACAAAGGACTTTCGACAGAATTTATACATTGTAGCGCCGACCCAAACTCATTGGATGGGGTTATCTGTCGAGAAAAAAACTTCGCGATAATAGATGCTACCGCTCCACATGATGAAAAACCAAGTTATCCGGGTGCTCGTGAAAACATTGTAACATTTTATGATTTTATGGACAATGATTATTTAAAACAAAACAAACAAGAGATCATCTCATATTTCAACGAATGTGCGAAATATCACGAACGTGTCGCGCGCTTTGTTTCCGCAACAAGACTTATTTCGGACGATATGATTAAATCGTCTATACGATATATAGACAATCAAAAGCTTTATGACTTCGTTGAAAAGATTGTTTCTAAACATCTACCATTTCAACAAGATAAAAAACCTAGCGAAGAAATGCGTTACATATCGGCGGTAACCCCAAACGGCCTTGTCGACTATTCTAAAGTTAACAGCGAGTACTATCAAACGCGGTATGTTTTTTCAGACCGATATGGCGGTGTCTCGTCCGCCATACTTGCAAGCCTTAGAAAAAAAGCCTTACAAAACGGTTATGACATAATTACCTGTCGTTCGGCTGTTATGTCGGAAAATATAGTTTCCGCTTTGTTTATACCGTCGGCAGGCATCTGTTTTGTAGTCAACAATCTTTTTACAAAACACGATTTCACCGACGCTAAAGTTATAAACGAAAAAAGATTTATGAAGTTTTGTGATGGTTCGGTTGTGTCGCAGCAGTCTGTATTTTGCAAAAAAGCAATTTTAGATCTAGTCGACCAAGCAAGTCTTCTTTCGACAAAAGCTCTAGCAAGCCATGACGAGATAGAAAAGTTTTATTCAAAATCGATGGATTTTAAAGCATTGACAGAGTTACAAGAAAGATATTTTAAAAAGATAGTTGATGTTTTGTAAAAATAAAATTAGTTTAATTTTTTCTACAGTTCTGAATTTTCCTCTTTGAGGGAGGCGACAAAATTTTTAGTTTTGACTAAGGGAGTAACAAATATATCTAAAACAAAATGGCGAGCAGATAGGGTATTTACCCGTGCCACACTCTTGTCTAAATATCATAAGGGAGGGTTTTATACCCTCTCGTTTTATTAATCCTTTAATCTATCGAAAAGCTTATATCATTCGCTTTAATTTTTTGGCTTTGTATTAATTCTCATAAAGCTACAAATCACTAATTAAATTCCGGCTGTTTTGTTGAAAAAATTAAGTATTTATGTTATACTGCTATTTATATTAATTATTGTATTATTTTAATATAAAGAGGGAACTAAATGGAATCGTTCGGACAATGTTATGAAATAGTAGCGGATAATCTAAGAGAAAAGATAACCGAAACTTCGTATAATATTTTTATAAGTGGAATTGAACCTGTATCTTTTGAAAACGGAGTTGCAACTCTTTCGATAGCTTCGGACTTTTTAAAGAAAACTGTACAAGAAAGATATCAAAAATTTATCGAAGAAAGCTTTGAAGATATTTTAGGTTTTCCTGTTGCGGTTAGTCTTGTAAGTCGTGAATCTATGTCGGCGGGAAAAAATTCTCCGTTAAAAGGAATTCTTCCTCCTGTGCTCTCGGGAGAATATGCCTATACGTTTGATACGTTTATCGTAGGCGGAAGCAACCGCTTTGCACACGCCGCCGCACAAGCCGTTGCGGCAAACCCTGCCGGAGCTTACAACCCTCTTTTCATATACGGTGACAGCGGTCTTGGAAAAACCCATCTGTTGATGGCTATAAAAAACGATCTATTAAAAACCCATCCTGAATATAAAATTTTATATGTCGAAGGAGAACGGTTTACAAACGAACTTATCGCAGCGATTACTCAAGGCAACACAGAACCGTTCCATAAAAAATATCGTTCGGCAGATGTTCTTTTAGTCGATGATATTCAATTTATTGGCGGTAAAGTTGCTACAGAAGAAGAATTTTTCCACACTTTCAATTCTCTTTATAAACACGGTAAACAGATTGTTCTTTCGTCCGACCGTCCTCCAAAAGAGATTAAATCTTTAACAGACAGGTTGCGCACACGTTTTGAATCGGGACTTCTCGCAGACATAAGCGCCCCCGACCTTGAAACAAGAATTTCAATTTTAAGAAGAAAAGCAAGTTTTATCGGCCTCGACTTAACCGACGATGTCGCAGAATATGTAGCTTCTCATATAAAAGAAAATATCCGTCAACTTGAAGGCGTTGTTAAAAAACTTTATGCCTATCAACTGATGAACACATCAAAGCCAAATCTAACAAACGCACAAGCCGCAATTAAAGACCTTATGCAAGAACAACGACCAATACCAATTACTATCGAAAAAATATTAGAAGAAATATCCAGAACATTTAATGTCTCAACAATCGACATTCGTTCAAACAAACGCGACAGCGACATTGCAAACGCTCGACAGATCTCGATGTATGTTATACGTGAAGTCACGGGTATGACGATGGAGGACATAGGCGCAGAGTTTTCAAACAGAAACCATTCAACCGTTACACATTCTATAAAAAAAGTTGAAAGACTACTCGACACAAACAGCCATCTTAAAAACATGGTTGGCGATATAATTAAAAACGCTAAGATATAAAAGTTTTGAACAAATTATTAACTTTCAACCAAAGTTTTAAACAACGTTTAAAAACTAATTTTAAGTTTTAAACATTTCAACAATTAATAAATAATTAATAAATAATTAAAATTTATCTTTTTCGTACTATTTAAGCATAAAATTTAAGTTTTAAACAAAATTAACAGCCCCTACTACTACTACTTGATCTCTTTCTATATAATATAGGTTTTTTTGAAAAAAGAGAAAAATTAAAAAAAATTCGCAGTTCTTAAAATTAAGGCTTTGTAATTTGAAATACATAAATAAAAAAGAAGGTAAAAAGTTAAAATGAAGATAGTATGTAATCAACAAAATCTTTATGAAGCTCTTTCGGATGTTTCAAAAGCTGTTGCGGGAAAATCTGCTATCCCTGCTATAGAAGGAATTATGGTAACCGCTAAAAACGGTAAACTAACTCTTACAGCTTATGATCTTGAAATTGGAATAATAACAACTATCGAAGCTAATATAAAAGAAGAAGGCAGCGTTGTTATAAACGCAAGACTTTTTATTGATATGGTTAGAAAGATAGACAGCGAAAACGTTATTATCGAAACAGACGATAGTTTTAAAGTTTTAATAAAAGGAAATATTGCAAAGTTTAATTTTTCGGGAATATCTCCGGAAGATTTTCCCGAGCTTCCTAACCTTAATTCAGACGAAAGTCTTGAGATTGAATCGACAAAGCTTAAAGAGATGATTGACTACACACTTTACGCAATAGCAACCAACGACCAAAAACCGGTTCACACGGGAAGTAAGTTTTGTCTTGAACAAGGAAAACTAACGATTGTTTCGGTTGATGGATATCGGCTTGCGGTTTGTGAACGCGAAGTTGAAAACCAAAGCGAGCGAAACTTTGTTGTTCCGGCAAAGACACTTTCTGAAGTTGGAAGAATTATAGGGGAGAAACAAGAAACCGTTTATATAGGAACAGCAAAAAAATATGGCGTTTTTAAGATTGGCGAATATACAGTTTTAACAAGATTGCTTGAAGGGGATTTTATAGACTACAAAAAAACAATTCCGGCAATTGGAAAAACAAAGATTAAGATAAATGTTTCAACTTTAATAACGGCGGTTGAAAGAGCCTCACTTTTAATAACCGATCGATTAAAAAGCCCGATTAAAATTAAGTTTGAAGATAACATCGCTGTTGTAACTTGTAAAACTTCGCTGGGCGACGCATATGACGAACTTAATGTCGAGATTATAGGGGATTCGGTCGAGATTGGTTTTAATAACAGATATATAATTGATGCATTAAGAAACAGTAAAAAAGAGGAACTGTATTTTGAAATTGGAACTTCTATAACGCCAATGAAAGTTTACCCTGTCGACGGGAACGACTTTTTATATCTTGTGTTGCCGGTTAGGATTAAAGCGGATTAAAAAAATGATTTTAATTTCACACAATTTAAAAGATTACCGAAATATAGACGAGATATATTTTAAACCGATAAACGGCGTAAACGTCATAAGCGGACAAAACGGACAAGGAAAAACAAATTTAATCGAAAGTATATTTCTTTTGTCCGGCGCAAAAAGTTTTAGAGCAGGAAAAGATCTTGATTTAATAAAAAAACAAAAAGATGTTTCTATAATTGATAGTGAAATCGAAAGCGGAAAAAGAAACCAAACATTAAAACTTTCTATATCACAAAAAGGAAGAAACGTTTCACACAATAAAGGTGAACAAAAAAAAGCCTCGACTGTTGCCGGAGTTTTTGCGGTTTCTGTTTTTTCCCCCGAACATCTAAACCTTGTCAAAGGAACGGCGGCAGAACGAAGAAGATTTCTTGACACTTGTTTAATGCAGATTTCAAAAAAATATCTTTATGAGATTAGAAACTATAATCGTTTGGTAGTACAAAAAAACAGTCTTTTAAAAGATTGTCGAAACATCTCGGCGGCATATGATATGCTTGATGTTTTTGATCTTCAACTTGCAAAAAGTTGTGAGATTATAACCGAGATTAGAAAAGATTTTTGCGAAAACCTTAATCAAAAAGCGTCTGAGAGATATTTTGAAATTTCAGATAATTCCGAAACGCTTTCGTTAAGATATAGTTCAACGGTTTTTGAGCAGGACAACTTTGGTATAAATAACGTTTTAAAGATTTTTGAACAGACACGAAAAGACGACATTCGTTTAGGGTTTTGTTCAAAAGGTCCACATCGCGACGATATAGAAATTTTAATTGGCGACAGCGAAGCTAGGTTTTTTGCATCTCAAGGCCAACAAAGAACCGCCGTGCTTTCCCTTAAACTTTCCGAAGCGGTTATTATGGAACAGGTGTTGAACGAAAAACCTGTTGTTCTTTTGGACGATGTTTTGTCCGAGCTTGATAAAAATCGCCAACAACATCTTTTAAAAAGCATAGTTGACATGCAAGCATTTATAACCACCTGCGACAGCAGATTTATAGAGCAAAATATTGATGCAAAATTTTTTAATATAGAAAAAGGAAAACTTGTTTAATTCGTAATTTGTAATTCGTAATGCGTAATTAATGTGTCGCTACGCGACGAATTGAATAAATGTTTTAAAAGATTAAACGTTTACATTTAGATTTGTTATTTAAATTTGGAAGATTATAAAATTATTAATTGCAATAACAAAAACGCAAAATAATGAAAAGGAAAAAAAATTCTTAATGCAAAAATAATTACGAATTACGCATTACGAATTACGCATTGAAAATGTACATCTATCTTGGAACAGAAACTGTTGTTATGTCAAAAGAAATTGTCGGAGTTTTCGATATAGATGCTGTAACAATCAGTAAAAAAACTCGAAATTTTTTAAAAACCGCACAAGAACAAAATATCGTTACAAACGTTTCGTATGAACTTCCAAAATCGTTTGTTGTATGCGAACAAAAGGGCGAGAAAAAAGTTTTTGTTTCGGGTATAAATAGCTCAACTATAAGAAAAAGAACCTCTTATTAATTCGTAATTCTTAATGCGTAATTCGTAATTAATTATAATTTAAAATTGTGGTTATCCTTTAAAAAGGTGTATTATGAAAAAAGAAAATATTATTTTGGATAAAAGCAAAATTTTCGCTTTAAGAATTGTAAATTTATATAAATATCTCTGTGAACAAAAGAAAGAATATGTTTTGTCAAAACAGCTTCTAAGAAGCGGGACAAGCATAGGTGCAAATATAAAAGAAGCAATTAGAGGGCAAAGTAAATCAGATTTTTATTATAAACTCAATATTTCACTTAAAGAAGCAAGCGAAACAGAATATTGGCTTGAATTATTATATGAAACAGATTTTATTACAAAAATTCAATTTGATAGTATTTACTATGATTGTCAAGAAATTATAAAATTGTTAATTGCAATAACAAAAACGCAAAATAATGAAAAATAAATAATTTAGAATTAAAGAAAAAAACAAAATATTATCTATTTAAATTCCGCCACGAAGTGGGAGCCAATTCGCCGTTCCGACGAATCTTAATTACGAATTACGAATTAAAAATTACGCATTATTAAACTTATTGGAGAAAAAAATGTCTGAACAAACAAACGATTTGCAAATAAACGAACAAAACGAACAAAACGTTGTAACCAACAACTATGACGCGGAACAAATACAGGTTCTTGAAGGTCTTGAGGCTGTCAGAAAACGTCCCGGTATGTATATCGGTTCGACGGGTCCTCGCGGTCTTCATCATCTTGTGTACGAAATTGTTGATAACTCGATAGACGAAGCGTTGGCAGGACATTGTTCCGAGATTAAAGTTAAAATTCTTCCGGGCGATGTCATAGAAGTTTCGGACAACGGAAGGGGAATTCCGGTTGGCGTTCAATCAAAAGTCGGGCTTCCGGCGGTCACCGTTGTTTTCACCGTGCTTCATGCCGGCGGAAAATTTGGCGGCGAGGGTTACCATTTTTCGGGCGGTCTTCATGGCGTTGGCGCGTCGGTTGTTAACGCGCTTTCCGAATGGTTAACCGTAACGGTTCACGTAGACGGCAAAAAATATTTCCAACGTTTTGAACGTGGTGTCGAAGACGCTCCACTCCAAGAACAAGGGGATACCGACCGACGCGGAACGGTTATCAAATTTAAAGCAGATGCAGACGTTTTTGAAGAAACGATTTTCGATTATGACACTCTTTGCACAAGACTTCGCGAACAGGCTTTTTTAAACGCCGGATTAAAGATAGTTTTGGTGGATGAGAGAAATCCGGACGGCGCAGTTTTTGAAGAGATGCACTATGAGGGCGGAATTAAATCTTTCGTCTCACATATACACAAAAGAAAAAGTCAAGAAACGCTTCACAACGATGTTATATATTTTAAAAGCGTTCTCGAAAACCGCGAAGCGGAAGTTGCTATGCAGTATAATGACAGCTACAACGAACTTCTTCTTACGTTTGCAAACAACATTCACACGACGGATGGCGGAACACATGAACAAGGTTTTAAAACTGCGTTGACTCGTGCGTTTAACGATTTCGGACGAAGCAAGAATATATTAAAAGAAAGCGACAAAAATCTTTCGGGCGACGATGTCCGCGAGGGTCTAACCGCAATTGTTAGCGTCAAGCTTTCTGAAGCTCAGTTTGAAGGACAAACCAAAGCTAAACTCGGAAACACCGAGATGAGAACGATTGTCGAAACTATGACATATCAAAAACTAACCGATTTCTTTGAGGAAAACCCTTCTGTTGCAAAAGCTATCTTTGAAAAAGCTCTCGGCGCGGCAAGGGCTAGAGAAGCCGCGCGAAAAGCAAGGGATCTAACGCGAAGAAAATCGGCGCTTGAATCGGCGTCGCTTCCGGGGAAACTTGCCGATTGTTCCGAAAGAGGCAGAGAAAACACCGAGATTTATATAGTCGAGGGAGACAGCGCCGGCGGTTCCGCAAAAGCGGGACGCGACAGAAGATATCAAGCTATTTTGTCTCTTTGGGGCAAGATGATAAACGTTGAAAAAGCACGTCTCGACAGGGTCTACGGAAACGACAAGTTGATGCCGGTTGTGACGGCGCTTGGAACAGGACTTGGCGAAGAACTCGACCTTGAAAAACTTCGATATGGCAAAATAGTCATAATGGCGGATGCCGACGTCGACGGTTCACACATTAGAACGCTGCTTTTAACGTTCTTTTTCCGTTTCATGCGTCCGCTTTTAACCGAGGGGCATATATACCTCGCGCAACCTCCGCTATACCGAATTGCAAAAGGTCAAAATATTAAATACGCCTATACCGACCGCCAACGCGACCAGATTGTTTCCGAGATGGGCGGCAACGTAAAGATAAGCCGATATAAGGGTCTTGGAGAGATGAATCCGGAACAACTTTGGGAAACGACGATGAACCCCGAAAACAGAACGCTTATAAAAGTAGAAGTCGAGGACGCCGCAAAGGCAGACGAAACGTTCACAATTTTAATGGGCGACAAAGTCCCACCAAGAAAAGAGTTTATCGAGAAAAACGCGAAGTATGTCCAAAACCTTGATGTGTAGATAATATTTCACAGGTTTATAGATTTTATTCTATATTTGAAGATGCGAACAAATTATAATTGACTAACGTAGGGGAGGGGTTACCCCTCCTGAAAAAGAAACCGGAGTTAAATAAATGAAACAAAAAGAAAAGAAAATTCAACCTGTTTGGAGCGAGGGAAACATAATAACAATTGATATCGACCGCGAGATGCGCAAAAGCTTTCTCGATTATTCGATGTCGGTTATCGTTTCGCGCGCGCTTCCCGATGTTCGTGACGGACTAAAACCTGTCCATAGAAGAATTATCTATACAATGGGCGAAAAAAATCTGACCCACGAAAACGCATATCGTAAATCTGCAGACACAGTCGGAGCTGTGCTCGGAAGCTACCACCCCCACGGCGACGGCTCGGTTTATGACGCTATGGTTCGTTTGGCTCAAGATTTTTCGATGCGTTATCCTCTTGTCGACGGACAAGGAAACTTCGGTTCGGTCGACGGCGACCCCGCCGCGGCATATAGATATACCGAAGCAAGAATGAGCAAGATTGCCGGCCAAATGCTTCGCGACATCGACAAAGAAACGGTTAAATTCGTCCCAAACTATGACGACCGCGAGGTTGAACCGGAAGTTTTGCCGTCACGTATTCCAAACCTTTTGATAAACGGCTCGACCGGAATTGCGGTCGGCATGGCGACAAACATCCCGCCACACAACCTAGGCGAGGTTGTCGACGCGATTGAATATTTAATGGAAAACCCGGAATGTGAAGTTTTCGATTTATTACAATTTGTAGAAGGACCCGATTTTCCAACGGGTGGTATAATAATGGGCAGAAGCGGAATTCGCGCCGCATACGCTACCGGCCGCGGAAAGATTGTGCTTCGCGGACGTGCCGAAATTGAAGAGGACGCAAACGGTCGCTTTAGGATCGTTGTAACCGAACTGCCGTACATGGTCAACAAAGCAAGGCTTATCGAAAACATTGCAGACCTTGTTAAAGATAAACGTGTCGAGGGAATTTCCGACCTTCGTGACGAGAGCGACCGCGAGGGTATGCGAATTGTTGTTGAACTTAAACGCGACAGTAATCCCCAGATTGTTTTAAACCAACTGTATAAATTGACGCAACTTCAAGACAGCGTTGGGGTTATCATGCTGGCGCTTAAAGGCGGCGAACCCAAGGTTATGAACCTTAAAGAGATGCTTGTGGCGTATCTCGATTTCCAATGTGAAGTCATACGCAAACGAACCGAGTTTGATTTGAGAAAAGCAAGCGACCGCGCCCACGTTCTCGAGGGACTTCGCAGAGCCACCGACATAATCGACGATATAATCGCGACTATCCGCGCATGTAAGGGTGGGTCTTCCGAGGCGAAAGCCGCGATAATTGAGAAATTCGATTTTGACGAGATGCAAGCGGCAGCTATCGTTGCGTTCCGTCTTGGACAACTTGCGGGACTTGAGATATTAAAGATTGAAAATGAACTAAGCGAGCTTAAAAAAGCTATCGCACATTACAACGAAATTTTGAACAACCACGAAATAATGCTTGAGACGATACGAACGGAACTTTTGGCTATACGCGATAAATTCGCAGACGAAAGAAGAACCGAGATACTTTCCGTTTCGGGCGAAATGGACATCGAAGACCTTATACCCAATCAAGAATGTGTCATAACTCTAACACATTACGGATATGTAAAACGTCAGCTTCAAGATGTCTATAAATCCCAAAAAAGAGGCGGACGGGGAATAACCGGCCTTACAAGGCGCGACGAAGATTTTGTCGAAGAACTTTTTCTTTGCGAAACCCACGACACACTTTTGTTTATAACGACAATGGGTAGGGTATATAGATTAAAGGCGTACGAAATCCCCGAGGGAAGCAGAACGTCGAGGGGCACAAACATAGTTAACCTTCTTCCGATTTCAGGAGAAGAAAAGGTTTCTTCTGTTATCAAAGTATCTAACTTTGACGAATCGAAATACATCGTCATGGTAACCAAAAACGGAATTGTCAAACGAAGCGAACTTTCGCTTTACAGCAACATAAGAAAAACCGGAGTTTTCGGCATAACGCTAGACGAGGGCGACGTTCTCGCGTGGGTTAGATTAACCGACGGCGACAACGATTTAATAGTTGCGACGGAAAACGGAATGGCAATTCGCTTTAACGAAAACGACGCGCGTCCGCTTGGGCGAACCGCAAGAGGCGTCAAGGCTATCGAACTTAAAGACGGCGACAACGTTGTTGGAATGTCGATTGTAAGCGAGGGCGGAAAACTTTTGACCGTGACAGAAGACGGCAAAGGCAGAATGACCGGTCTTGAAAACTACCATGTCCAACATCGTGGCGGAAAAGGCGTTCGAAACTATGATTGCAAAGGCGGCAGAATTGTCGCAGGGGTCAAGACAGTTAACGCCGAGACCGACGACGCGATTATTATAAGCCAAAGCGGAATAATTATTAGAATTCATGTCGAGGACATCGCGACACAAAGCCGTTATGGCAGTGGTGTTCGCGTCATGCGTGTGGGCGAAGACGACAAGGTTGTTACGCTTGCAAGAACCGAGCGAAACGACGAAGAAGAAACCGCCGATGTGGAAAAAGCTCAACAGGGTGAACAAGAGGAAATTGCCGAGGGTGAAGCAAACGTCGAAGAGAGAGATACTGAACCGTCTGCGGAACAATCGGAACAATAAAAATTAAAAAGTTTGGCGAAGATAAAAGAAACAAAATTTAAAGATATCTTGATAAGTGTATGCATATTATGATACAATATAGCTGAAGAGCAACAAATTTAGGAGGATATTATGCTAAACGCTTTTGTACGACCCTCTCGAGACTTAAGAAACAACTACGCTGAACTTGCAAAAATAGTTAAACAACATGACCACGTTATAATAACAAATAACGGTAGGGGAGAGTCTGTTTTAATCGGAATAGAAGATTATGCAAAGTATGAGGAGTTTTTACATCACCGTTATGTAGAAGAAAAGCTTTCAGAAGCAAAGAAACAATCGTTAGAAAAAGACGTTTCTTGGACCGACCACGATGTTGTTTGGGAGAAATTAAAAGAAAAATATGAAATATAAAATTAGATATCTTCCGCTTGCTATTGATGATTTAAATGATATAGCAGAGTATCTATCAAAATTTTATAAAAACACACTAAAAAAAACGATGCAAAAAATAGGTTAACTATGAACTACAACGAAATTTTATCAAACGCAAAAAAACAATTTGACGGGACATGTTCTGTATGTAAGGAATGTAACGGTGTGGCATGTGTCGGAAAAACCCCGGGGTGTGGCGCAAAAGGTACCGGCAAAGGGTTTATCGATACATATAAATATATACAATCTATAAAGATAGTAATGGACAACATCTTTGAACAAAAACCATATGATACATCGTTTGAGATGTTTGGCGAAAAGTTTTCCGCTCCATTTTTCGTTGCGCCAATGGCGGCGCTTAAAAATCATTACAACAAAGATTTCGACGAGGAGAAATATGTACAATCGATTGTCGAGGGAACCTCTGCCGCCGGCACAATGGCGTTTACGGGGGACGGGGTCGACAGTTGGTTTTACGAAATGCCGTTACAATATATTAGGAAAAATAACGGCAGGGGAATTCCTACAATAAAGCCTTGGAGCGACGAAATGTTTGAACAAAGGCTTAAAAAGACCGAACAAATGGGAGCTTTTGCGGTTGCGACAGATATCGACGCGGGCGGTCTTATCCACCTTGCAAAAAGCGGAACGCCCGTCTTTGCGCGAAGCGAACAACAGTTGAAAGAGCTTTTTGAAAAAACAAAACTTCCGTTTATCGTCAAAGGAATTATGTCGGCAAAAAACGCGGTTAAAGCGAAAAACGCAGGCGCAAAAGGAATTGTTGTTTCCAACCACGGCGGGCGAGTGCTCGACTGTGCCGAAGCGCCGGCAAAGCTTTTGCCCGAGATACGAAAAGCGGTTGGCGACGATTTCCTCGTGATAGTCGACGGCGCGATAAGGTCGGGGGTTGACCTTTTTAAAGTGTTGGCGCTTGGAGCAGATGCTGCTTTAATCGGCAGACCGTATGTTACGGCATATGCCGGGGGCGCAACCGAAGGCGTAACGTTTTACACCGAAAAGATAAAATCGGAACTTGTCGAAACGATGGCGATGGCGGGGGCTATAAGTCTTAAAGATATCTCAATTGAGATGATAAGGGGATATAATTAATTAGGAATGAGAAATTAGGAATTAGGAATGTCGGAGCGGCTTACGCCGCGATTTAAATGATTTGTTAATAATCTTTAACAAAAAAAGTTGCTGTATAAAACAATTAATCGTTCAAAATTCAAAAATAATACAATTGACAAAAAAATAACTATAAAATCTCGCTTTAATATGGTATAGTATTAAAGGAATAAATTATTAAAGGGAGAAAAGGTATGTCAAACAAATATTTTAAATTTTATGCGCTGTTTGCGGTCGTGTTGATCGTCTTGGTTTCTGCGTTTATGTTGGCGGACGGAATTGAGCCGACAAGCGAAGTCGTAATCGACGGATATCAAGCTTATACAAACGAAGCGGCAGACGCGGCAACCGAGGCGGGTGGTGAGTCGGCCGAAAAAACTTTGGCAGACAGCATAGCCGAGATTAACGGCGTTGTCAACAGTTTTGCGTGGGGGCCGATTATGTTGGCGCTTCTTGTCGGAACAGGTATCTGCTACACCATTTTGACAAAAGGTTTCCAGTTTAAAAATTTCGGCATGGTCATGCGCGAAACGATTGGCCAAATTTTTAGTAAAAAGAAAAAAGAACAACAAGATCAAGAGGGCGCTATAACTCCGTTCCAAGCTCTCACCACCGCAATGGCGGCGACGGTTGGAACGGGTAACATAGCGGGCGTTACCGGCGCAATAGTTTTGGGCGGTCCCGGAGCTATCTTTTGGATGTGGGTTTCGGCGCTTTTTGGAATGATGACAAAGTTTGCCGAGGTTGTGTTGGCGGTTAACTTCCGCGAGAAAAACGAAAAAGGCGAATGGATCGGCGGACCGATGTATTACATAAAAAACGGTCTTGGCAAAGGGTTTAGTTGGTTAAGCGTTATCTTTGCTGTGCTAGGTTCGCTTGCGGCTTTCGGTATCGGAAACATGACCCAAGTTAATACAATTGCAAGTTCAATTGTAACCGCTATCGATTCGGTAACCGCTTCTAACATCGTTGGAACTTCGACAGAATTCACATTAAGGCTTGCGATAGGAATTGCAGTCGCGGTTTTCGTTGGGTTTGTTGTTATAGGCGGAGTCAAAAGAATTGGTAAAGTTACCGAAAAACTTGTTCCGTTTATGGCGCTTTTATACGTTGTTGGCGCTTTGGTTGTTGTCATAGTCAACATCGGTTCGATAGGTTCGGTTTTCGCAAGCATCTTCCAAGCGGCGTTCGCTCCGCAAGCGGTTGTCGGCGGTGTTTCGGGATTTGTGTTTATGAACGCTGTTCGTCGCGGTGTTGGTAGAGGGGTTTTCTCGAACGAAGCGGGTCTAGGTTCTGCGCCGATAGCCCACGCTTCGACATCGGAAAAAAATCCCGTCAAACAAGGTTTGTTCGGAGTTTTTGAAGTTTTCATGGATACAATTGTTATTTGTACATTAACCTCGCTTGTCGTTTTGATGTCGGGAATCGTTGTTCCTTGGGGCAACGGTGACCTTGCCGGAGTTTCGACAACCACGCTAGGTTTTGCCTCGGTGTTCGGTTCACAGTTCGCAAGCATCTTTGTTGCGCTTGCTATAATCTGTTTTGCAACGTCAACCGTGCTTTCTTGGCAACTTTACGGAGAACGTTGTTTCGGATTTTTGACAAAAGGCAAGTTCACGATGGTTTATAAAGTAGTGTTTATCGGAATGATTCTTGTCGGTGCAACGATGAACCTTTCGTTGGCATGGGATATAGCGGACACGTTAAACGGACTTATGGCTATCCCTAACCTTGTTGCTTTAATCCTTCTTTCGGGTACCGTTGTAAAACTTACAAAAGAATATTTGGAACAAAGAAAAGCACAAAAATAATAAAAGATTTTTTAATAACCCGACAGGATTTACCCCCTGTCGGGTTTGTGTTAAATTTATTCAAATTGACAAATTGACGAAAAATACTATTAATGCGACAGCCCCTGTCACGAAGTGACTGAGAGGGTCTCCACATCATCCAAACCAAACCACAACAACCAAACCGTAGGGCAAGGGCTCTGCTCAGAGCTCTGCTCAGAGCTCTGCTCAGAGCTCTGCTCTTGCCGTCCACATACCACGGACAGCACCACAAACGGTGGAACGTAGGGAGCGACGCCCTCGTCGCTCCGCCCTTGTCGCCCCGATGTTGCCAAAATTTGCGGTCGCAGGAGCGACGAGAACGCCTACTGCATAGCCGGCGACGCTCGCTACATATTCTGCCAAACCAATACAAATAACCCCAAAATTAGACAATTAGAATTATTTACCGAAATATTTAAAATTTAATAAAGAATAAAACTTTACTTATTATATAAATAGTGTTAAACTTAAACGTGGAAATTATGTAGTTTTATATCGATTTTGGGTCGATAAAAAAAGCTGCATTCAATTATTTTTTTTGGAGAGTGTAAAATTAAATGGCTAGAAAAATGAAAACCATGGACGGCAACAACGCCGCCGCCCACGTGTCGTATGCTTTTACAGAAGTTGCGGCAATCTACCCCATAACTCCGTCGTCAAACATGGCCGACTACTGTGACGGGTTCGCAGCAAACGGCGTGAAAAACATCTTCGGAGACACCGCAAAAATTATCGAAATGCAATCGGAAGCCGGTGCTGCCGGCGCGGTTCACGGATCGCTTGCTGCCGGAGCGTTAACAACAACGTTCACCGCTTCGCAAGGACTTCTTCTAATGATCCCCAACATGTACAAAATCGCGGGTGAACTTCTTCCTTGCGTTATTGATGTTTCGGCTCGTGCCGTTGCGTCACACGCTCTTTCAATCTTCGGCGACCATTCCGACGTAATGGCATGTCGTCAAACCGGCTTTGCAATGCTAGCTTCTGCAAGCGTTCAAGAAGTCATGGACTTAACACCGGTTGCCCACCTTGCCACAATCAAAGGCAGAGTTCCTTTCCTTAACTTCTTCGATGGTTTCAGAACTTCACACGAAGTTCAAAAAATCGAAACTTGGGATTACGAAGAACTCAAAGAGATGGTGGACATGGACGCTATCGAATCGTTCCGCAAAGCAGCGCTTAACCCGGAACACCCAATCCTTCGCGGAACAGCACAAAACCCCGACATCTTCTTCCAAGCAAGAGAAGCTTCCAACAAATTCTACAACGAAATCCCCGCAGTTGTTGAAGGCTATATGAACGAAGTTAACAAACGCATCGGAACAGATTATGCTTTGTTCAACTACTACGGAGCAGCCGACGCTGAAACAGTTATAATCGCTATGGGCTCGGTATGTGACACAATCGGCGAAACAATCGACTATCTAAACGCAGCAGGCGGAAAATACGGCGTTATCAAAGTTCGTCTATATCGTCCGTTCGTTGCTTCAAAATTAATCGAAGCTATTCCGGCTTCTGTTAAAAACATCTCGGTTCTCGACAGAACAAAAGAACCCGGCGCTCTTGGCGAACCGCTTTGGCTTGACGTTGTTGCCGCTATCCGCGGAACAAAATTCGCTGATGTTAACCTTTCTTCGGGACGTTATGGTCTTGGTTCAAAAGACACAACACCGGCTCAAATCATCGCAGTATATCGTAACGCAGAAAAAGCAGACGGCAAAAAAATGTTCACTGTCGGCATAACCGATGACGTGACATTCCTTTCTATCGACGTAACAGAAAACCCCGACACAACTCCGGCAGGAATGACAAGCTGTAAGTTCTGGGGACTAGGTTCCGACGGTACCGTTGGAGCAAACAAAAGCTCGATTAAAATCATCGGCGACCACACCGACATGAAAGCCCAAGCCTATTTTGAATATGACTCGAAAAAATCGGGCGGCGTAACAATTTCGCATCTTCGTTTCGGAAACAGCACAATCCATTCGACATACCTTGTAAACAAAGCCGACTTTGTTGCTTGCCACAACGCTTCGTATGTTGGACGTTACGATATCGTTGAAGATATCAAACCGGGCGGAACATATCTCATCAACTGTCAATGGGACATGGCGGAACTTGAAAAAGAACTTCCCGCAAAAGACAAAAAATACATCGCAGACAACAACATTAATCTTTACACAATTAACGCATATGCTATCGACAAAGAACTTGGCCTTCGCGGAAAATACAACCTCGTTCTTCAATCGGCATTCTTCCAACTTGCAAAGATAATCCCCGAAGCAGATGCCGTTAAATACATGAAAGAGATGGCTGAAAAAACCTACGGCGCAAAAGGTAAAGCTATCGTTCAAATGAACTTCGACGCTATCGACAAAGGCGCAGATGCTCTTGTTAAAATCGAAGTACCGGAAACTTGGAAAAACGCTACAGGCGAAAAAGCAAAAGCAGAGATCAAAGGCGACCGCGCCGCTCTCGTTGACTTTGTTCAAGATATCCACGAACCAATCGGAAGACTTCAAGGAACACATCTCCCCGTTTCTACATTTGCAGGACGTGAAGACGGCCACATGCAACAAGGAAGCGCGGCATACGAAAAACGCGGAATCGCAGTTAACGTTCCCGAATGGAAACCGGAAAACTGTATCCAATGTAACTTCTGTGCTTATGTTTGCCCCCACGCAGTTATCCGCCCTGTAGCGCTTAACGACGACGAAGTTGCAAAAGCTCCACAAGGACTTATAACAAAAGACATGACCGGAGTTCCGGGACTTAAATTCTCGATGTCTATCTCTCCCCTCGATTGTGCCGGTTGCGGAAGCTGTGCTAACGTTTGCCCGGGCATGAAAGGAAACAAAGCTCTTGAAATGAAACCTCTTGAAAGCCAAGAAGTTCAACAAGACGTTTTCGCATACTGCTTAAGCATCGACGAAAAACCCGAAGTTGCCGCTAAATTTACCGACAAAACGGTTAAAGGCAGCCAGTTCAAACAACCGCTTCTCGAGTTCTCGGGCGCTTGCGCAGGTTGTGGCGAAACACCGTATGCAAAACTTGTTACACAACTTTTCGGCGACAGAATGTATATAGCAAACGCAACAGGTTGTTCTTCAATCTGGGGTGGTTCTGCTCCTTCAACTCCGTACACCGTTAACAAACAAGGCAAAGGCCCCGCTTGGGCAAACTCGTTGTTTGAAGATAACGCAGAGTATGGTTATGGAATGTTCCTTGCACAAAACGCTCTTCGCGAACGCGCACTTAACAGCGTTAAAGAGATGGCAGACAGCGCAAGCGGAGACAAAAAAGCCGCTGCCGACGAATATCTTGCAACATACAACGATGGTTCGCTAAACAAAATTGCAACAGACAAACTCATCGCGGCAATAGGTAACGCAGGAACAGACGCAGAGAAAAACGTTATCGGCGCAAAAGACTATCTTTCGAAAAAATCGGTTTGGTGCTTCGGCGGTGACGGTTGGGCATACGACATTGGTTTCGGCGGCCTAGACCACGTTATCGCATCGGGACAAGATGTTAACATCCTTGTATTCGATACCGAAGTTTATTCCAACACTGGCGGACAATCTTCAAAAGCTACACCGACAGGCGCGGTTGCACAGTTTGCCGCTGCCGGTAAAGATATCAAGAAAAAAGACCTTGCAGCTATTGCAATGAGCTATGGTTATGTTTACACAGCACAAGTCGCAATGGGCGCAGATTATAACCAATGCATCAAAGCGTTCCACGAAGCTGAAAGCTACAACGGTCCTTCGATTGTTATAGCATACGCTCCTTGTATCAACCACGGAATTAAAGGCGGCCTTGCAAACGCTCAAGACGAAATCAAAAGAGCAGTTGCAGCGGGATATTGGCACCTCTTCCGTTTCGATCCAAGACTTTCGGAACAAGGCAAAAATCCGTTTATCCTCGACAGCAAAGAACCGTCGGCGGATTACATGGAATTCATCAAAAACGAAGTTCGTTACACTTCGCTTACAAGAACTTTCCCGGACAGAGCAGACAGATTGTTCGACAGCGCAGTTGAAACAGCAAAAGAAAAATGGGAACTTCTCAAAAAAAGAGCAGAGGGTTAATATAGTTTTTAACCTAACAGCTTTAAGTTATCGATAATAAAAAAAAGAGCTTCCGTTTAAACGGGACTCTTTTTTTTAATGAGGAATGAGGAATGAGGAATGAGGAATGAGGAATGTCGGAGCGGTTTACGCCGCGATTTGAATGACAAGGGTTTGTGAAACTTTCGAAGTTGCTAGCTATTAACTAAAAAGAGCAACCGACAAAATCGGTTGCTCTTTTGTGATGTATAAATAAAACTCTGGAACTAACTAAACGATGTATAAATATAAAGAAAAATACTACACGTTATAATATAAACAATGGTAGAACAAACACAACAGTTTGAAGCTAGTTTGCTGTCTTTTTTAAACTTTGTAGACCAAACTATAAGCATGAGCGGGGTTGGAGCGCTAAACAAAAGAGCGAGTAAAATTGCGTTTTGTATAGTTAAAAAATTAAATACAACTACAAAAATAACCAACGGAAGCAAAAAGGTTTTTGCGATTGCAAAAGTTACCGCAGTTTTGGAACAAAACGAATCAATAAGCCCGTATTTGTAGATAGCTATTCCCAAAAAAAGCAACGCCATTGGAGCCGTCATACTGCTTAACATCGATAAAGGCGTCTTGATTAAGTCGGGTATGGGAACTTTAAATAGAGTTAACACAAGACTTATAACAAACGAAATTATACAAGGGCTTATAATAGATTTTAAAAAACTTCCCCTGTTTTTTGCGAAAACATAGTAAAACAAACTCCATATTATTAGGTCTTGACAAGAACTAAATATGATTCCTTTGTTTACGAAATCGTTTAGGCCAAACATACTAAACAAAGGGATTGTGACAAAAACAACATTTCCTATACAAACTTGAAACTGCATGACACTTTTTTGTGTTTGTGGTTTGTTTTTAAAAACAAAATAAGTAACGGCAAACAAAGTTAAAGTTATAACGGCGGTTAAAATAAAAAAAACAGCTCCGTCATTTAATAGATTTTCGGTTTTCATAGAGGTTATAGAAATGAAAATCATTGCGGGGTATAGTATGTTTGTTAAAATGTCCGGTATAGTAGAAAATGAATTTTCGTTTATTAACTTATACTTTGCTGTGAGAAATCCGATTAACGGCAGTAGGAATAAGGCGAATAAAGTTCCCAAATCAATACCTCCCGTCTACCGTTTCGAAATGTGTCGGAGCTTCAATTGTTTCTCCGTCTTGAGAAATCCAATTTGCAGTCATTTTAATCATTTGCTCGAGTGAAGTTAAAGGATACCCTAAAAGTCCGTTTAGTTTTGCGGTTTTGCTAAAAAGAGCTGTGCCGTTGTTTTCGCCGACAAAAGAAGCCGGCTTGTTAAAAATCTTCGCAAATTCTTCCGCGACCCATTTTATCGAGATTGTTTCGGGGCCGGTGACGTTTAGAATTGAAGGGGGCGAGTCGACATGTAAAAGACAGCTTAAAGCATATTCATTGACATCGCCTTGCCAAATACAATTAAACACACCTTGTGATATGTCGACAGGCTTTGATGTGTAAACTGCTTTTGCAATGTCGTGCAAAACTCCATACCGCATGTCTATTGCGTAGTTTAATCTAAACATCAAAACTTTGTTTTTGTTTTGCGTCGAATAATATTCAAATACTCGTTCTCTCGCGAGACACGACTGGGCATATTCTCCGATAGGATTAAGCTGGTCTATCTCTGAAAAACCTCCGGACAAAACAGGGGCTAAACCATATACGTTTCCTGTTGAAAAAACAACAAAATTTGATTGTTTAAAATGGTTACAAACAAACGCCGGAGTTATGCTGTTGACCATCCATGTTAAACCGGTGTTGCCTATTGTTCCAAACTTTCTGCCCACAAGATAGATGATGTTTTTTACGTTTGGCAACGTTGATAAAAAAGTCTCGCTTGAAACATCCCCTTCGTATATAATAACGCCAACACTTTCTAAAAGTTCGCGTTCTTGTGGGGTAAACACAAGAGAAACGGCGAAAATTTTGGCAGAAACACCGGCGGCGTGAAAAGCGTTTGCGGCCTTTAAACATAACGATGGCCCGATTTTTCCGCCGGCTCCGATTACCATTATGTCTTGATTAAAACCTTTAAGACTTTGTATTAATCTTTCAGACGGCTTGTTCATAAGTTCTAATAATTCGTTTAAATTCATTTGTTTGTCCATCCTTTTTATATTTACTATATTTTATTTTAATATTATGTTATTATACTTAAAAGATTGGCTTTGCCGCACCAAAACCAACAATTAAAAATTTTCAATATCTAATGAAACTACAATTCAATAGGAGCTGTAATGAGTAACAATAAAAAAGCGACAATAAAAGATGTTGCGAAAAAAGCTGGTGTGTCGATAGCGACCGTTTCGCGTGTTATAAACGCTGTTGATTATAATATCTCCCCTGTGCTTCGGCAACAAGTTCAAACTGCTATGGAAGAATTGGCATATGTCCCAAACGAGATAGCGCGTGCTTTGAAAGGCGACAGTGGCAAAGATATCGGGGTTGTGTTGCCCAATATAACAAACCAATTCTATCTTCAAGCGCTAGTTGGTATATGTAAAATAGCAACAAAAGAAAATAATAATATAATTCTTTGCATTACAAACGGAGAAGAAAAAGAGGAGATGCGTTTTTTGCAAGAACTTAATAAAAAACGTGTAAAAGGCGTCATTCTGTCTTCGATATGCCAAGATCATACCTATATAGAAAATATGATTAAATTGGGAATGAACTTTGTTTTGCTCGATCAGTATTTTGAAAATTTGGTGTGCCCAAGTATATTGTTCGATTGTAGAGCGGGAGCTAGAATAGCCGTCGAATATTTAATCGCTAACGGACATCAAAAGATAGCCTTGGCATCAATGCCGTTGACAAGATGGTCTCGCTTGGAAATATATAGGGGTTACAAAGATGCGATGCATTCCGAGGCGAAATGCAGACAAAATATAAAGGTATTTGTGCCGGATGAACAAGATTTAATTGATAATGAAAGCGCTGAGCTGGGTGTTGCAAAAGGTATTGCACAAAACTTTTTGAAAAACTGTTCAGATTATACCGCGATTTTTTGTAACAACGACATGGTGGCGGTTGGGGTTATGCAGGAACTTATGAGAGCCGGAATTAAAATACCGGAAGATATCTCTGTCGTTGGGTTTGATAACATTCCTCTCGCGGAATATGTGTACCCACAGTTGACAACGGTTAGCTATCCCTCGGATGAATCGGGACGACTCGCCATGACGATGTTGCTTAACAATATAGAACATAACCAATCGTTTGAAAGTTTGAACATGCAGCTAATTCCGAAAGTGGTTGTGCGAGAGACGGTGAAAAAAATATAATTTATCAGAAATTTGAAAATGGCTGTAATCTACTTTGCATTATATACAGTCGTTTTTTTATTGTCAATTCAAGAAAACGTTTACTTGAAAAAAATAAAAAAAATTGTTGCAATTTTAATAATATTATGATATATTCATTGCAAGAACTAGTATGTATTGTCACATGAGGCATTTTGCATTATTAGTTAAACTGACGTGAAAATCAAAGAATATCGCAATAAAACGACAATATATATCGTTTTAAGGCGATAAATGCAGAAATTGAGTTGATTGACAGTTTCAGAAAACGTTTTCTTGAAAAACAAACTTGAAATCGCCCGAAATTTCACACAACTTTGATGACGAGAGATTCTTAAAGTTTAACTCGATAATACATCGGTTCAAACAACAAACACAAAAATTAACCTATTTTAAAAACTGAATAGGTTGAAAAAAAGAATGGAGAAAGATTATGAAAAAGCAACTAATGGTTATCTTGGCGCTTATCTTAACAACTACTATGCTATTTATTGGTTGTTCTGCGCCTGCGGAAACTCCCGAAACAAATGAGCCGTCTACAGAACAACAAGATGTTCAAAGCACAGAACCGATAAAAATCGGAAACATTCAAGACTTAACAGCGTTTGCATCGGAATCAGGAAATGCTAACACATGGGGTGTTGAGTATGCAGTTAACATGATTAACGAGCAAGGCGGAATTAACGGACGCCAGATCGAATTGATAACGGTTGACTGTAAAGCTGATGTTCAAGAAGGCATACTTGCATATCGTTCTTTGGTTGACGAACACGAAGTTGCCGCAATAATTGGACCTCCTCTTTCAAACCCCGCGCTTGCATGGGTTGATTTGTCTGAAGAAGACCAAATGCCGATAGTCGGACATTTTATGGACGAACGTTGCACGACAGACGAAGAAACAGGCGAACCCCATCCGTTCATGTTCCTTGCGGAACCCGGTTGTTCACAACAAGCCTATTCGATGGCAGCGTATGCAATCGAAGAACTAGGAATCAAAACATATGCAACTATCTATAACAATGCGCTTTCGTATGCAGTTCAACACGCATTGCCGTTTGCCGAATATGTAGTAGATCATGGCGGCGAAGTTTTGGAAGAACAAACTTTTGAAGGCGGCGGCGACTATCGTGCGCAAGCTTTGAAAATTGCTCAAGCTAACCCCGAAGCAGTTTTTGTTCCAAACTATGCAGCAGACAACGCGCTTATCTATGACCAACTTCGCGAAGCCGGCTATGAAGGCATCATTCTTGGAAACAATACGTTTAGCCCCCCGTTTACATCTCTTGTAAAAAATGAAGTTTATGACACATATTTCTTACAAAATGCGGACATGGAAGAAGAAGGCACACTAGCGAAAGAACTAAACGACATGTATAAAGAAGAAACCGGATCACAATATCCGATTATAAACGTAAACTTTGGATATGACGCAGTTATGGTTCTTGCAAATGCACTTGCTCAAGTTGAAGATCCATATGACGGCGTTGCGGTTGCAGACGTATTAGAAAACAGCACAACCGATGTAGAGTCTTCTTCGGGTCTTATAACAATTAACCCGGAAACACACAGAACTATCGGTTTGCCGATGTTAATATCACAATATGATGAAAACTTTGTTGCACAAGTCATTCATGAATATACATTGGAAGAAGAATACGAATAATTTAATTAAACCTAAATATCTTTTTGACTTTTTGGTTTAACAAAAGAATTTTCATTTGCTACTATATCAAAACATGGTGGGGCTTTGGCGGAAATGCAAATTTTTTGCGAGCTAGAGTTTACACCATGTTTTGATAATAGGGATTTGCACAACCCATTGTCAAACATTGCAACAGTATTAATCACTTATAATGGAGGTATCACATGAGTTTACAACTCATAATAAACGGAATATCACTTGGTGCGGTCTATGCGCTTATAGCTGTTGGGTTTGCACTTGTGTTCAGTATTCTAAAATTCAGCAACTTTGCACATGGAGGCATGATCAGCGCAAGTGCTTATGTTGCCTATTTCTTTTACACTGCCGGAGGAACACATAAACCAATGTGGTTGATTTTAATTGTAACAAGTATAAGTGGTGTTGCAATGGCTTTGATTTTAGATACTATTTGCTATAGACGAATAAGAAAACAAAACAGCCCGGGTATATATTACTTTGTTGCTTCGATAACTTTTGCTATTTTAATCGAACAAATTTTGGCAGTTTTTTATGGAAAAAACACATACGGCTTTCCCCCGATGTTTGAATCCACAACGTTTGAATTATTTGGCATTACTTTTTCTACTATGGATACAATAATACTTGCAATCACGATAACGATACTTGTGTTTTTAGTATTTATAATAGAAAAATCAAAGATAGGATTAGCGATTAGAGCGGTAGCTATCGACAGTCATACAGGCAGACTGATGGGTATAAATTCAAACATAATAATAATTATTGTGTTTGTGTTAGCCGGTTTTCTTGCCGGAGTTTCGGGAACGTTACTTGGCATGAAATATTCGATTTTTCCTGCTCTTGGATCGTCTATGATGGTTAAAGGCTTCATAGCTTCGGTAATCGGTGGGCTTGGAAGTTTATCAGGAGCGATTTTCGCTGCAATTATACTTGGGCTTGTTGAAATGCTACTTGTATACTTTGTTGGTTCCAGCGTAACGCCGGCAATTTTGTTCGGAATAATGTTGTTGTTTTTGTTTATCAGACCACAAGGAATTTCCGGCAAATTTGCCCAAGACAAAGTTTAATAAGGAGGTGTTTAAAAAATGAGTTCTTATCAAATAAGTATTTTGATTCAAGCTTGCATCGCTATAATTAACGTTGTTGGAATTTTCGCGCTTACAGGGCTTGCGGGAATGTTCAGTCTTGGTCAAGCGGGATATATGGCTATCGGCGCATATACAACATTTATACTCGCCAAAACCCTTGATACATCTTTTTGGTTTACATGTGTAATCGGAATTGGAGTTTCAATGTTGATTGCATATATTGCGGCGATTCCAACCGTTCGTTTACGAAAAGACTATTTCGCGTTGATATCTGTTGGGCTTGGACAGGCGATTAATGCTTTGCTTATTACGTTAAGCGACATAACTAACGGTTCGCAAGGCTACACAAGCGTTCCAAAAGTAGAAGGGCTTGTGTTTATAGTTATTGCAGTTACTATAGTTATCATATTTATGGTTCGAAACTTAAAATATTCTCGCTTTGGTCGAATGGCGATAGCGTTAAAAAACGACGAACTTGCGGCAAAAAGTTTTGGTATCGATGTATATAAACTTAAAACAAACATCTATGTGTTTGTTTCGGGGGTAGCCGCCGTTGCGGGGATACTCTTCGGTTTACAAAGCAGAGTTCTGTTGCCGGAATCTTTTGGTTGGACAGCATCTTCCGAGATGGAAATATTCTTGTTCTTTGGCGGAACAAACAGCCTTACGGGCGCTATTGTTTCGGCCGGGGTGCTTAAGTCTTTGCCGGAATTTTTCAGAAGCTTTGAAATATTCGGACAAAGTTTACAAGAATATAGAACGATTATCTATTGCTTGCTTATAATTTTGGTTTTAAACTTCAGAACCAACGGCTTGTTTGGTGAATATGAGTTGAACACAAAATCGTTAAAACATATAGCAAACAAATTTAGCAAAAAGAAAGAGAATAAGGGTAAATGATTATGAACAATATTATTCTCCAAACTAAAAACGTATCTAAAAGTTTCGGAGGCGTAAACGCTGTTAACGATTTTTCCTTGACGATAAATAAAGGCGAAATTATCGGTGTAATCGGTCCTAACGGAGCGGGAAAAACAACTATATTTAATTTGATTTCGCACATCTACGAAATTAACGACGGAAAGATAGAGTTTTTGGGAAAAGACATAACCTCCAACACCCAAGTAGAAATAGCAAGAATGGGTCTTGCGAGAACGTTTCAAAACACAAGACTTTTCAGCGGATTGGACGTGCTTGACAACGTAAAGGCGGGAATCGATTACAACGGAAAATACAATATGTTGCAAGCGTTTTTTAACACCCCAAAGGTACGTAAACAAGAAAAAGAAACGACCGAAAGGGCTATGAAATGTCTTGAGATATTAAAGCTTGATAAGTATGCAAAGTCTCGCCCGTCTGCTCTTTCGTATGGACTTCAAAGGCGTGTTGAAATAGCAAGGGCGTTGGTCAGCGGGCCATCTTTGCTGCTTCTAGACGAACCGGCGGCAGGCTTAAATCCGGAAGAAGTGTTTGCTTTGGTGGATTTCATAAGAGAGATAAAACAACATTTTGATCTATCTATCTTGATTATCGAACATCGAATGGATTTAATCATGAACCTTTGTGACCGTATATATGTTCAAGATTTTGGAAACACAATTGCACAAGGTACCCCAAAAGAAATACAAGACAATCCAATAGTTCTTGCAGCATATTTGGGAGAGGAGGAATAAAACTGTGTCAACACCGATATTAAATATTGAAGATTTGCGTGTGTCATATGGGCAAACAGAAGCCATTCATGGAGTTTCGATGAAAATTGAACAGGGTATGATAACCGCTGTAATAGGTTCCAATGGTGCGGGTAAAACAACTATATTAAATGCGATTTCGGGAATTGTTCCGTATAAAGGCAGAATAACATATTGTGGGCAAGAGTTAGTTTTGAACACAAACAAAATTGTTTCACAAGGGATAGTTCAAGTTCCCGAAGGAAGAAAAATTTTTGCAGGGTTAACGGTTGAGGAAAACCTTAAAATAGGCGCGTATATACAAAAATCTTCCAAAACCGTAAACAGCTTAATTGACGAACAGTATGAACTTTTTCCGCGGCTTAAAGAACGAAGAAAACAAGACGCCGGAACTCTCTCGGGCGGCGAACAACAGATGTTGGCTATATGTAGAGGACTTATGGCAACCCCAAAACTTTTGCTTCTCGACGAACCTTCTTTGGGACTCGCTCCCGTTGTTGTTAATGATGTTTTTAAACTTATTCAAGAGATCAAAAACAAGGGCGTTTCTATAATTTTGGTCGAACAAAATGCAATGAAATCTCTTAAAATTTCCGACTATGCGTATGTTGTCGAAAATGGAGTTTTGACGCATGAGGGCAGTTGCGATGAAATGATAAACAACAAAGAAATTGCGGCGGCTTATTTGGGCGGAAATCGCAAATAGAATTTATATTAAATTAACCAACTGTAAAATGCTTGTCAAACATCAAAGACAACAGGTTGACAAAAGACAAGTTGGTTGGGAATTATTAAAAAGGAGAATATCAAAATGGTTCAGTGTTGTGTTAAAAAAGAGGAATTAATTATAAATATATTCGAAAACAGGGACGAACTTGGGGAAAACGCCGGAAAGCGTGTTGCCGAGATCATCAACGAAACTATCGAACAAAAAGGCGAGGCTAATGTCGTTTTTGCCGCGGCACCGTCGCAAAATGAGATGTTAAAACAGCTTTGCTTGGAAGCCGTTGATTGGACAAATGTCAGAGCGTTTCATCAAGATGAATATCTTAATCTTGACCCGAAACACCCAGCCGGTTTCGGAAATTTTATGAAACGACATATCTTTGAAGCAAAACCCTTTAAAGAAATATACTATCTATCGGGAATAAGCGATAATTCAAAGGTTACAACAGAGGTGTATACCGAACTGCTTGAAAAGTTCCCCCCCGACTTGATTTTGCTTGGAGTTGGAGAAAACGGACATCTTGCGTTTAACGACCCGGCAGTTGCAGATTTTAACGACCCTGAAAAAGTTAAGGTTGTAGATCTTGATTTTATATGCAGAACCCAACAGGTTAACGACGGTTGTTTTGAAAACATCAATCAAGTTCCAAAGCAAGCATATACAATTACGATGAGCAAAATAATCGAAATACCGAACAAGATTATATGTGTTCCGGGAGTCTTAAAAGCCAATGCGGTGAACAACTTAATAAATAAAGAGATAACGACCGAGTGCCCGGCAAGCATTTTAAGAAAATGTAAAAATGCAGAGATGTTTTTGGATAAAGATAGCGCCTCGCTTGCAAACATAATATAGATTTTTATTCAAAGAGATTTAACACTAATTTTTACTTAACAAGTTAAACAATTTTTAAAACCGCTATTTTAATGACAAAGAAAGGGTTTAATTTATGATAAAAGGGTATCATGGAAGCATAGACGATATAGCAAACACAGACCTTGCGATACTTTCGGTTGGTTCTATCGAACAACACGGACCACACCTTTCGGTTATAACCGATTGGGCTATAGCAGACGCTATGGGAAAAGCTGTTGCAGAAAAAACGGGAGGTTGCTATATCCCTGCGTTGCCTATAAGCACCAATGCCGAGAACAAAGGAAAACGGGGAACGGTTGGGATTCATTCGGATACTTTTTATAAGATGATGCGGGATATATGTATAAACCTAAAGGAACAAGGTTTTAAAAAGATCGCAATAATCCAAACCCACGGGGGGATATTTGCTATGAACCCCGTTGTCAGAGAGTTGAACTCAGACTTTAACCCCGAGGTCTATGTCGCGAAGCTTGATATGCTTGAAGTTTGTTGGCCAAAATATAAGTCGAGCGGAATTCTTGAAACAGACACAGAACTTCATGCGGGGGAGGGGGAGACTTCGTTAATGTTATACCTACACCCCGAACTTGTTGATATGTCCAAGGCGGTTGATTTTGTTCCGGACGTGAAAAGGTCACAGCTTAACTATGGATCTATGTTCCGATATACGCCAACCGGCGTCTGGGGCGAGCCGACAAAAGCAACAAGGGAAAAAGGCGAAAAGATGTTTTTGTTTTCTGTTGAACAAACAGTCGAAGAGATGGAAAGAATATTCGAATTCATGGAAACCAAACAGCCATTAAATGGATGTGATTTTTAAATTTGAACAAGAGTTTAGTTTTGTGCTTTTCGGTCAATATGTCGACCGAAAATTTGCCACTTAAAAAAACCGATGTGGCAAAATCGCCCAAAACATCAAGAAAGGAATGGGCATTATTATGAAAAAGATAAAGGTGTTGTTAATTGGGGCTGCTTTTTCGGCCGATCTTCATTCGGATGGATATAGCAGAATTATGGATAAAGTTGAAATAGTGGGGATTTGCGACAAAGCCCCCGACAGAATTAAACAACTGGCAGACAGATATAACTTTAAAGATTATGTTGTATATGATGATTATCAAGTGGCGATTAATGAATGTGAATGTGATATCGTTGATATATGTATGCCAAATTTCTTGCATCACGATGTTGCGATAAAAGCGTTAAACAAAGGCAGAGACATAATATGTGAGAAGCCGCTGGCGACAACGGTTGAAGACGCAAAAGATATGGTGGACACGGCAAAAAAACTTGGAAAACACATCTATTATGCCGAAGATTGGCTTTTTGCGCCTGCGTTTCGTAAAGCGTTAGAGATAATGAACAGTGGCCAAATCGGAAAACCGTTATATATAAGAGCGAGAGAAGCACACAACGGTTCACACAGCCCGTTTGCACAAACGATTAAATATTGTGGCGGAGGGTGTATGGTACACCTTGGGGTTCATCCCGTTTCGTTTATGTTGGCGATTAAAAACAATAAATGGAATTCACTCGTTGCGATGACTTCGGGAGGACTTGAAAACAACCTTGTTTTTGACAAGATGGAGGGGGAAGATTGGTCCACCGCGATAATTAACTTTGACGACGGTACGTTTGCAACGCTTGAGGCAAACTATGTGACGGTTGGCGGAATGGAAGACATTATAGACATCTATTGCGAAAAAGGATGTATTCATGTTGATTTGTCGTTCACCGGCCCTGTGCGTTGTTTTAGCAACGATGGTCTTGACTATACCGTCGAAAAAGCTGACGTAACGAGCGGTTGGTCAACTCCGGCGGTCGATGAAAAATACAACCTTGGATATACCGGCGAGATTAACCATTTTGTCGATTGCGCGTTACAAGGCAAAGATGCGATGGTTGGGCTTAGAGGTATCGATGGACTCAAGGCGCTTGAGGTGATTAATTATATTTATAAATCTGCAAAAGAAGGCGTAAAGGTAGAAAACCCAAACAAGGAGGATTAAAACATATGAATAAGGAAATTTATATTCCTGTTGAAATTGGGAATGTGAAGTTTAAAAACCCCTTTTTTGTTGCGTCGGGACCTACTACCAAAAACCTTAAACAATTAATCGAGATTGAAAGAACCGGTTGGGCAGGGGCGAGTTTAAAACTTGCAATCGACCCGGCGCCGTATATAAACAGAAAGCCGAGATACGCGTTGTTCGAAGACCGAAATGCGCTTGCTTTCACTACTGAAAAACGCCTTACGATGGATCAAGGTTTGACACTTATGAGCGACGCAAAAAAAGTGTTGCGCGAGTTAAAATTGATGGCAAACATAACTTATGCGGGCGACCAAGGCGTTGACGGTTGGGTTAACATGGCGCGAAAATTTGAGCAAGCAGGCGCCGACATAATCGAGCTTAACATGTGTTGTCCAAACATGTCGTATAATCTTCAGCTGACAAGCGGAGATCAACAGATTGCAAAACAACAAACCGGCGCAAGCATGGGTCAAAACGAGGAAATAGCGTCGTCAATTGTACGAGAGATTAAGAAAAATATAAACATACCTTTGTTTGTAAAACTAACTCCGGAAGGGGGAGGAATTGCAAAGGTCGCGAAAGCTGTGCTTGATGCCGGCGCCGACGCGGTTGGCGGAACGGGAAACAGAATGGGAATGCCTCCCATAAACCTGAAAGATCCTGAAAAAGCGTTCTATCATTTGCAAGACGAGATAAGCATGAGTTGCCATTGTGGAACGTGGCTTAAACCGCTTGCACAACGCGATACCTATGAAATCCGAAAATCCTGTGGGCTAGAGCCGTTTATAACTGCGACGGGTGGCATAACAAATTGGCAGGATGCTGTTGAAATGATGCTTTGTGGAGGAAGCTTGCTTGGAATCTGCTCCGAGACACTCATCAACGGGTATGACATTGTTAAGCCAATGATAAGCGGTTTAAAACAATATATGGACAACAACGGTTATAAAACCACATCGGAGTTTTGCGGAATAGTCGTAGACAAGGTTAAGACCGCAACCGAAGTGACTTTATACGATGGGTACGCAAAGATAAAAAACCAAAACCTGTCGGCACCATGTAAGTCGGCGTGTCCACAGCATGTGCCGATTCAAGCATATGTTAAAAAAGTGGCTGACGGCGATTTTGAAGGAGCGTTCAAAACTATTACAACCGGAAAACCAATGCAAAGCATATGTTCTTTAATCTGTACTCATCCTTGCGAAGATGCTTGTGTTCGAGAAAGAGTTGACAGATCTGTTGAGATAAAAGAGATAAAAAGAAGCGTTTTTAATTATGCAAAACAAAATGGATTAAAACCGTTACACAACAAAAAACAACCTAACGGACATAAAATAGCGGTTGTTGGCTCGGACTGTTGTGGCGCATTTTGTGCCTTAACTCTTGCTATTGAAGGCTACGATGTTACTATTTATGAACAAGACAGTTTGTTTGGGGCGAGCATGCGCAACGAAATTTTGTCTTCAAAGATAGATGAAAGTGACCTTGAATATCTGTTGACAGAAATTAAAGATGTTGGTATTAACTTTGTCGGTAATGTTGAATATGGAAAAGATATCGATATAAAAACATTGAAATCAAACCAATATTCCGGCGTGGTTATAACAACACAACAACAAGATGTTTCGCCAAGTATCGGCTATGATTTGCTTGACTTTACACAGATGTTGCGCGAGAAAAAAGAGTTCGGCTCTGTTGTTATCTACGGACAAAGTTATCTTTCAAGCGAGGTAGCGCTTGCGGCTAAAAAACAAAACCCAAGTAAAACGGTATATTTAGTTTATGATAAACTGAAAGGCGGAAAAAAATATATAACGCAACAGTTGGCGGAACTTACGGCTAGCGGAGTGAAAATATTAAGTGATACTCGTCTTGAAAACTTTGAAACAAAACCGACGTTTTTCAACAAAGCCGATATATCGTTCGAAATCGAGTGTGATTATTTTGTTTGCGAACAACAAGAAAGTTTAAAATCAAAAGATAATATCAAAACGCAGGAACTGTCGGACGGGTTTGTTGTTACGGAGATTGAACAATTAAAAACAGGCAACATAGCTCAAGTTATGGCGATTGGTAAAAATGCTGCTGTGTCTGCCGACAAAGCTATACGAAAACAAAGTTCGACTTTGGATTATGACGAGATGCCGGCGACGGTTAAAGCCGGAGATGTTTTGCAAAGGGTAGGGTATATTAACGACAAAACCAAAAAACCGCCAAAATCTTCGCAGCCTTTTAGCGTACAACAAGCTATCCAAGAGGCGTCGAGATGCCTTGGTTGCGGTTGTGGAGAAGGTTGCGCACTTTGCAAAAAAATCTGCACAGATTTTGCGCCGTTTATAGCGGACACGGATAAGCTTTGTATAGACAAAGACCAATGTGTTGCGTGTGGAATGTGCTTTAATCGTTGTCCAAACAACAACATCGAGATGGTTTCTACCAACCAAAAAGTTTAATGAAAATTAATTTTTATGACAAGAAAGGGTGAACAATATGAAGATTAAAATGCAGAATTTCAAAGATTTTTGCATGGCGTGTTGTGTCAAAGAAGGAATGAGCGAGGAAAACGCAAAGATAACAGCGGAGGTTTTGTGTGAAACCGATGCTTTTGGAACAAACAGCCACGGAACCAAAAATCTATTTGGATATGTTAAAAAACAAAGAGCGGGTGGAATGGATTTTAAAGCTGAACCCACCGTTTTAAAACAAGGAAGTTCTTTTGCTTTGCTTGATGCAAACGCCGGAATGGGAATGGTCGCGGGATACAAAGCGATGGAGATGGCGATTAACAAAGCAAAAGAAACAGGGATAGCGCTTGTAACCGTCAAAAACAGCACGCATTTTGGCGCGGCCGGATTTTATTCCAACATGGCTTCAAAATCAGGTATGCTTGGAATTGCTGTGTCAAATGTTGACCCTAACATGACGATTCCCGGAGCACGTGGGATGATTTTGGGCAACAATCCTTTTGCTTATTCAAGCCCGATTTCAAACGATAAAAGCGCGTTTTTAGATATAGCTATGAGTAACGTTGCGTCTTTGAAGGTGGTTCAAGCGCGCAAAGACGGCGTTAAAATCCCCGACACATGGATAGTCGATAAAGATGGGCTTCCGACAACAGATCCTAGCAACTATCCCGAACAAGGCGCTATGCAACCTTTTGGCGCACATAAAGGATATGGAATTGCTTTTATGGTAGAGCTTTTGACCGGAGTTCTTTCGGGCGGTTCAATCAGTAGTTTAGGCGAGATAAAAAGTTGGTGTTTCGATCCCGAAACAAGCAACAATGTTTGCCACACTTTTATAGCTATCGATGTTGATAAATTTTGTGGTAAACAAAACTATGTCGAACGTAGCATGGAACTTGTTGACGCAATTCACACAACACCAAAAGCTAAGGGTAGCGAAAATATATTTATTCCGGGAGAGATCGAATGGAATAAGCATGATAAATGGATAGATGTAATCGAGTTGCCGCAAGCTGTTGCCGATTCTTTGCTTGAGATGAGCAAAGAGCTTGAAATTCAATTAAAACGTGAAGAGTAGGTGGAAAAGACATGGATTGTATAAAAAGACTTGGAAACAACGCTGTTGTTCCCGTTGTAGTAATTGAAAACGCACAGGATGCCGTTCCAACGGCAAAAGCCTTGTTGGCTGGCGGCATAGATGTCATGGAGATAACTCTAAGAACATCGGCGGCTCTTGAGGCGATAAAGCTTGTAAGCGAAAATGTGCCGGAAATGTTAGTTGGTGCCGGAACGGTTGTGACGTTGGAACAGTGCAAATCTGCTTGCGAAGCCGGTTCAAAGTTTATTGTAAGCCCGGGCTTTGACCAACAGGTTGTTGAATGGTGTGTCGACAACGACGTTTCAATAACGCCGGGGTGTGTAACGCCAACCGAAATCATGGCGGCGCTTAAATTTGACTTGAAAGTAATTAAATTTTTTCCGGCTAACATCTATGGTGGGCTGGAGGCTATGAAAGCGTTGGCAGGGCCTTTTGGGGGAATTAAATTTATTCCGACCGGTGGCGTAAGCTTAAAAAACATCGGCGAGTTTTCCGCTTCCCCTATAATCCACACTGTTGGCGGAAGTTGGATCTGCACCAAAAAGGATATTTCAGAACGTAACACAGACAAAATAACCGAACTTTGCGCCGAGGCGGTTAACGCTTCGCTTGGTTTTGAGGTTGCACATATCGGAATAAACACACAGGATGAAGCTAGCGCAAAAGTTGTTTCTAATAAAATAAGCAATGCGTTTGGATTTCAAGCGAAAGATGGTAGCAGCAGCATATTTGCAAGTAGCGGCATAGAAGTTATGAAATCTATCTATCTTGGCCAAAACGGACATATTGCGATTAGAACCAACAACATACAAAGAGCTATCTATTATCTTGAAAAACACGGGTTTATTATCGATCAAGAAACGGCCAAACACAAAGACGGAAAGATGATTGCGGTATATTTAAAGGGCGAGATGGGTGGCTTTGCAATGCACCTGTTGCAAAAATAAAAAAATAGTAAGTTAAAAACAGTAATCCTATATTAAAAGAAATCTAAAAAAACTTGTTAAAAACTATATATCAAAGTTTAAAACTCGGTTTTTTGTATCTTTTTATAGTCAAACGTTAGTATAAGGAGAATTAGAGATGAAATATATAAGTCTTGGCGAGATAATGTTACGATTAAAATCCCCGGCACATCAAAGATTTCTTCAAAGTCCGATGTTCGAGGCAACTTATGGCGGAGGCGAGGCAAACGTCGCGGTTTCGCTTTCAAACTTTGGATTAGATTCGGGATTTGTTAGCGTAATAACTAATAATGTCATAGGGGATGAATGCATAAACGAACTGAGACGTTTCGGCGTTGATACAAGCCGAGTCATACGCGGCAAGGGAAGAATGGGGATTTACTACCTTGAGACAGGAGCAAACCAACGCCCGAGTAAAGTTGTCTATGACCGTGAGTACAGTTCGATGGCGCTAGCAAGCGTTCAAGATTTCAATTGGGACACGGTGTTTGAAGGCGTTGAATGGTTTCACATAACGGGGATAACTCCGGCAATATCGCAAACTGCAATGGAGGTTTCTTTGGAAAGTGTCCAACAAGCAAAAAAACGCGGAATTACAGTTTCGTGTGATCTTAACTTCAGAAAAAATCTTTGGAAATACGGAAAAACTGCCGCCGAAGTTATGAGAGAGCTTGCTAAATATGTTGATGTTGCGATTGCTAACGAAGAAGATGTTCAGAAATCTTTAGAAATAACGCTTGATGTCGATGTTGAAAAAGGCGAACTTGATAAACAGAAATATCAAGACTTGAGCAATAAAGTTTTAAAAGCGTATCCAAACATGAAACTGATTGCGATTACTTTGCGCGAAAGCAAAAGCGCGGATATCAACGGTTGGTCGGCTTGCCTCAACGACAGAGAGAATTTTTATATGAGCAAACAATACATGATAAACGACATTGTCGACCGTGTTGGAGGCGGCGACAGCTTTGCTTCCGGATTGATATATGGATTAAACGAATATAAAAAAGACTGTCAAACTGCTTTGGAATTTGCGGTTGCGGCAAGTTGTTTAAAGCATAGCATTGATGGAGACTTCAACAGAGTTAGCGTTGCAGAAGTTAAGTCTCTTATGGGCGGAGACGGAAGCGGCCGAGTTCAAAGATAATTAAACAAAATTCGTACAATAAACACCTCTTGCGTATTTATAGATAAATCCGAGAGGTGTTTATTTAAAATAGTTAAGTTTGTTAATGTTGAATAACTACGAAAGGTTAAAACGATGAAGATAAAAGATGTTAATATCAGCAGTGATTATTGGAAAAAATTTGGGTATAAAACCCCCGAATACGACCGTAAACTCATACATGAAAAAACAATGTCAAATCCCGAATGGCTACATCTTGGGGCCGGAAACATTTTTCGCGCATTCATAGCAAAGGACTATCAGCAGGTTCTTAACGACAATAAAAGCGAATGTGGGATAATAGTCGCCGAAGGATTTGATTATGAAATTATTGAATATGCATATAGGCGGTTTGATAACCTTAGTGTTACGGTGTCTTTAAAGTCTTCGGGAGAAATAGAAAAACATTTGGTTGGAAGCGTTGTCGAATCGCTCATGATGGACACCGAGTCGGACGACTGGAATGTCATGAAAGATATATTTTCGGCAAAAAGCTTGAAAATGGTGAGCTTTACTATAACCGAAAAAGGTTACAGCATAAAAAATGATAAGATGGAGTTTATACCGTCGGTTGCAAGCGATTTTCTCAATGGGCCAAACAAACCGATTACATACATCGGAAAAGTGGCGGCGCTTTGCTACCATAGGTATCAAAACGGAGCGTTTCCAATAGCGCTTGTTAGCATGGACAACTGTTCACACAACGGAGATTTGCTTTTAAATGCCGTTCATGAATACGCTAAACATTGGGTTGAAAACGGTCATGTCGAATCGGGATTTTATGATTATCTATGTAACAAAAGTTGTGTGAGTTTTCCGTGGTCGGCGATAGACAAAATAACCCCAAGGCCGGACGAAACAGTTAAAGCCAAATTAATAGCAGAGGGTCTAGAGGATATCGATCCTATCATAACGTCTAAAAAAACCTATGTTGCTCCTTTTGTAAACGCAGAAGAGACACAGTATCTTGTTGTCGAAGACAGTTTTCCAAACGGTCGTCCAACATTTTATGGCGAGGGAGTATATTTTACAGACAGAGAAACGGTCGACAGGTTCGAGCGAATGAAAGTTTGTACCTGTTTAAATCCGCTTCACACATGCCTTGCTATGTTCGGTTGTCTTTTAGGTTATAAATTAATCAGCGAAGAGATGAAAAACGAAAAGTTGCGAACACTTGTTGAAAGAATAGCTTTTGACGAGTCGATGCCGGTTGTTTCAAACCCCGGAATAATCGATCCTATAGAGTTTGCAAAGACCGTTTTAAACGTTAGATTTACCAATCCGTATAATCCTGATTCGCCACAACGCATCGCAATGGACACCAGCCAAAAGCTTTCGATACGTTTTGGTGAGACTATTAAAACGTATGTTGAAAGACAAGATCTTAATGTTAAAGATTTGAAATATATTCCGTTGGTTCTTGCTGCTTGGTGTCGCTATCTTTTAGGTGTTGACGACAATGGTCAAAAATTTGAATTAAGCTTTGACCCGATGCTCGAAACACTTGTTCCGATGTTGTCTAACATAAAACTCGGAGAGGCGCGGGATTTCCATAATGAGTTGGAAACAATCCTTTCTAATCCCAAGATTTTCGGAGTTAACCTTTACGAAGTGGGGCTTGGCGATTTGGTGGAACAATATTTTGCCGAGATGGTAAGCGGCACGGGAGCTGTTTCTAAACTTCTCGAAAAAGTTGTAGAGTAATGTTCATTAAGAGCATAAACCACATTAAAAAGAGCAACCGATTTTGTCGGTTGCTCTTTTGTGCTTTTTGTTTTTATTTTATCTATTAGGGGAAAATCTCTCTGAACTGTTTCGCCGCGGAAAGACGTCCGATAGCAACAGCATAAGCGGCTTTTCTGAGGTTGCAGTTTTGTTTAACTTTCATAGCCGCAACTTCGTCGAAAGCTTTTTGCATAATTCTTTCGAGCTGAGCGTTTATCTCGTCGAGTTCCCAGTTCATGTGTTGTTCGTTTTGACACCATTCAAAGTATGAAACAACAACACCGCCGGCGTTTGCAAGAATGTCGGGCACGACAAAGATGCCGCGTTCCGTCATTATGTCGTCCGCCGCAATAGTCGTAGGACCGTTTGCGCCCTCGACGACAAGTTTTGCTTGAACCTCGACCGCCTTGCTTGCGGTTATTTGGTTTTCAAGCGCACATGGGAGAAGAATGTCACATTTACATGTGATTATATCTTCGTTTGTTATGTTTGTGACTCCGTCGGCTTTATAGCCTTCGAGAGATCTTTTTTCACTATTTGCTATGTATTCAAGCATTTCGGGGATATTAAGACCTTTTTCGTTGTAGTATCCGCCCGAAACGTCGCTTACGGCGACGACTTTAAAGCCATCTTCATACATTAGTTTTGCCGCAACGCCGCCAACGTTACCCATACCTTGAACCGCGACGGTGTAGTTTGAGTATTGTTGATCGCCGAAATATTCAAGCAATGCGCGTTTTGTTGCTATCGAGACACCGCGGCCAGTAGCCTCGGGACGACCGAGCGAACCGCCGATTTCAAACGGTTTACCGGTAACAACGCCTTGGACGTTATAGCCTTTGAACATGCTATAGGTGTCCATTATCCAGCCCATTATCATTCCGTTTGTGTTGACATCGGGAGCGGGAATGTCTTTTTGTGGACCTATTAAAGGAAGTATCATAGCGGTATATCTTCTTGTCAACCTTTCGAGTTCGCCCCTTGAAAGCTCTTGTGGGTTGACCTTGACGGCGCCTTTTGCTCCGCCGTATGGGATGTTAACAACGGCACATTTGAAGCTCATCCAAGCCGCCAGAGCCTTAACTTCGTCGATATCGACCATTTCGTGGTAGCGAATTCCACCCTTGAAAGGACCTCTTGCGCTTGAGTGTTGAACACGATAACCCTCGAAAACTCGAAGTTCGCCGTTGTCCATTTTGATAGGAATTGCAACTTTAAGTTCGCGCTCCGGATGTTTCAACATCTCATAATCGTTCTTTTCAAGCTTCATCATTTCGGCGGTTGAATCCAAAACCGCAAGCATGTTATCATATGGATTGTATTTACCCGACATATTTGCTATTTCCTTTCTTTTTAACTGTTTAAAGCTTTAACGTATAAAATTATACATAATTTCTTTAAACATTATATATAAATTCTATCACACTATACAAAAAAAATAAAGGGGGTTTGCAAAATATTTTTTATTTCGACATAAAAAAAATATATAAAAAAACAGCAAAATAAGACCGCGACAAGATTTTGTCGCGGTCTTTAGAGTTAACCAAATTAAACTTCTTATGAATTAATAACTAGCAATTCCGGCAGAAACTCCGATTTCGTCTACCCAATATCTATAATATGTGTGAACCTCGATGTTTCCGTTAGAGGTGTTTATTCTAAACAACAAGTCGTCGGTTTGAGACAAAGCAGATTGGCCGTCTCCGATAGAGCCGTTTGAATCTGCGCCCATGATAGCCAAAAGTTGAGCTTCAATAACATCTAACTCGGCTTGCGAGAGGGGGGGAGCAGAACTTGTGGCGGAACGAACTTCGGCAGTTATGCCGCCGGTTCCATTGCTTGGGTCTGGGCCTCTAGTGCTTGTGGAGGTGTCCCACCTAACAACGAAGTAGGAACCTGCGGAGATGTTGTTTATCGGGTCGGAAGCAACCACTGTGGCTGCTCTCATCAAGTTGGTTGCGTTTTGTAGGTCGTTTGATTGACGGGCTCTTTCGACATATCTCAAATATTGTGGGGCAAGAACCGCCGCAAGAACCGCAATGATAGCAACAACGATTATAAGTTCAACCAACGTGAAACCTTTGTTGTTTTTGTTAGCTTTTTTTATTTTCATATGAATCCTAAACCTCTGTTTTTTTATGAGTGACATGCGTGTAATATAACTATAGCATAATTATATTCGCTTTACAACTGTTGTTTAAATTTTCCAACGTTTTTTGTAAAAAACAAGCGAAACGGACACACTCGAAAAAGCTGATGTTGATAACCGAATATAGTTTTGATATAATGTTACGCATGAAAAAAGAAAAAAGGAAGCAAAAAAAGATGAAATTTTATGTTGAACAGGAAATCTTCCAAAAGATCCCCGACTATTGTGTTGGGGTTGTGCGCGCTTGTGGGGTTAAAAACAGCGAATACGGCGACGAGATAAAAAATTTTTTGTTTGAAACGTTGAACGAAAAAAAGCAAAAACTTGAAGGCCAAAACGTTAAACAGCTTCCCGAGCTAGCGTCGTTTCGAGAGGCTTTTTTAAAACTTGAGATTAACCCGAATAAATATATGTCGTCGATAGAGTCGCTTTTAACGCGTGTTGCGAAAAAAGGGGAACTTCCGTCGATTAATCCGCTTGTCGACCTTGGAAACGCGGTTTCGCTTAGATATTCGCTTCCGCTTGGGATACACGATATCCAAAGTTTCAAAGGCACAGGGCTTGCGGTTCGGCTTGCAACACAAGCCGACTGTGACGCGACGCCGGTCGAGGAGGGGAGCTCCGACGTTATAAAACCGGGCGAGCCTGTCTATGTCTCGGGAACCGAAGTGAGGACGCGTCGGTTTATCTGGCGACAACTTGCGGCGGGGAGGATAGACCAAAACTCAACCGACCTTGTTTTTCCGATAGACGGTTTTAGTTCGAGAAAACAAGATGTCATTTCGGCGCGGGACGAGCTTTTTGAACTTATACAAAAATATTTCGGGGTGTCGGCGCAAAAAGGATTTATCGACATCGACAATAAAGAGTTCGATTTAGGGTAGAATAGAAAAACGGGAGGCGCGAAAGCCCTCCCGTTTAAAGTTATAAAAATGTTGTGTAAAAAAACAGAATGTAGGGACAGGGCTTGCCCCTGTCCGCAATGATGGTATATTTATTTTTTTGAAAAATCTGTTCTCTATGCAGATCGTTTGTTGCGAGGTCGAACGAATGAGAGAGGACAACCGGCAATGCCAATTTTGTTGGAGCCTCGTCCCCTACGGTTTGCCTTTTGTTGCATAGTCGAACTACCAAGCCACAAACAAACGGAAATTCTATAAAACTATATATTTAAATTTCGCCGTAAGGCGCTCAATAACTATTAACCATAAACTATTAATTATAACTGCCAAAATTACGAATTACGAATTACGCATTAAAAAAACTACATCGACTCCGGTGCATCAATTTTAAGAAGCGTTA